>NZ_JBNJQR010000006.1:0-306354 GCF_050113715.1 Brevibacillus ginsengisoli | reverse complement strand
TTAGGCACGCCGCCAGCGTTCGTCCTGAGCCAGGATCAAACTCTCCAATAAAGTTGAGTTGATTCTAAACTTCAAAACAGTTTTGCTTGGCTAGTGTTTCATTCACTAAACGTTTATTGTTCAGTTTTCAAAGAGCATCGCAAGTTCAATATTATAATCAATCCTCATCTTCGTGTCAACATTTATTTCGTTGAGTCAGAAGCGACTTTGAAAATATAGCACGAAGCGTCACGATAAGTCAACACTAAATCGAAAAATAAAAAGTTTCCAAATCGTTCAGACCAAAAATGCTTCTTAAAAGGATTTTGATCATCACTACGGAGTGTAGCCTTTATTCCTGACTCTTTCAACAAACAATGGCCTTGTAACCTACCAGTAATGAGCCAAGAACATATTAAATTTAAAGCAAAAAGTCTTCCTGCAAAAATCAGGAAGACTTTTCTTCAAACTAAGGCAATATTTTGGAAACATATTGATCCAACTTGGAAGGATCGATCATCCCAATCACCGTTTGCTGAACGATCCCTTGTTTATCGATAAAAAAGGTCGTAGGAATCGCTTGGATTTTATAACGGTCGGCTACTTCTCCCTTTTCATCCAGCAAGATTGGAAAATCAAACTGATATTTCTTAATAAATTCATTCACGTCTTGTCTATTGTCTTGGCTAGTCAAATTAACGGCATAAATATCAACTTTTTCCTTATATGTATCAGACAGCTTCTTTAAATCTGGGGCTTCTTCCCTGCATGGACCGCACCAGGACGCCCAAAAATTAATGACGATCGGTTTTTCTCTTGGCCCTTCGAATCGATAGGTTTTGCCATCTATTCCTTTCAAGGAGAAGGAACTGGCTTGTTGCTTGGCAGTCGATTTCGATTGAACAGCAGCATCTGTGGATGGTGAGGCTCCATTGCCCAATTGACCAGCTTCCTGGGTTTGCTGTTGCTGTACTTGACTAAGCTGTTGCTGCGCCTGACCAAGTTGTTGCTGTGCCTGCGTCTGCAATTGAGAATGCTTCATTTGACTATAAATCGCAGAGCCAAAAAGGATCGCTAAAACGACAAAGATAAGGATTTTGCGCATGGTTCATCAACTCCTGCTAGAATCCCGTGAAGCCTCCAAATAACTGGATTAATACGGAGGTTAATCGGGTCATCATGTCAGTATATAACAAAAAACCAAATAAAATCATGAGTCCTCCGCCAATTTTCATGAACATCTCGGAGTATTTGACGATCCATTTGATACGGCTCACAAAAAACGTCATGATAAAGAACGGAACGGCAAAACCCAGCGTATAGGAGATCGTATAGGTTAAAGCCCTCGTCGGATCGGTCACCCCAAGGATCAAAATACTCGATAGAATTGGCCCGACACACGGAGTCCAACCAGCCGCATATGTGATGCCCACCAAGATAGAACCAGTATACCCTAATGGTTTATTCTTTAATTCAATTTGGTAATTACGCATCATCCAATCCATTTTGAACAAGCCAACCATCACCAGACCAATCACAATGAGAAGGATTCCTCCGAGTTGTCTAATGAGATTTTTGTAATCTGAAAAAAAGCTGCCGATCCAAGAAGTAGAAAGTCCAAGCGCTATAAAAACGATCGAAAATCCAATAATGAAAAAAAGTGTGTGGGTTATGGCCTGCCTGCGAAAAACCGTTTTTCCTTTTCGAACCTCATCCATCGTTACCCCTGTGATATACGATAAGAAGGAAGGATAAAGAGGTAGACAGCAGGGTGAAATAAAAGATAAAAATCCCGCACCAAACGCGATCCAAATAGTCAGATTTGCTCCCATAACGCCTCCCAGAATATTAATTCCATAGAAATATTGCTTCCTTTTTCTTGAAAAGGTTTAGAGATTGGCGAATTATTTACCAGATAATAAAGGTAGACGCACCTCGAAACGAGCTCCCCCGTATACCTCTGAGTTATCCGCGATAATTTCCCCTCCATGGTCGTCTACAATACGCTTTGTAGTGGATAAGCCAAGCCCGCTCCCCTCGGATTTTGTTGTGAAAAAGGGGACAAATAATTGATCTCTGACTTCAACAGGGATTCCTAAACCGTCATCCTCCACGCTAACCACGACCTGATGAATCGTAGAAAAAACATGAACACTAATCATAGTGCCTTGTTCCGCAAGTGCTTCCAGGGCGTTTTTCATTAGATTAAGCAACACTTGTTTAATTCTGGCTCGATAGCCGTGTATCCAGGTTGTTTTGGTATCCACCTTCAAATTGATGCTGATCCCGTGTCGATTTAACTCAGGCTCTAGCAATCTGATGACACCAATAACCTCTTCAATGATCTGAAAATCCTCTGACACCATTTGGTCATCTCTATACCGGGCCAAAACCAATACATCATTGATCAGTCCATCAATTCGCTCGATCTCTGAGAGTATTACGGGAAAATAGGCATTTCCCTCATTGGTACCTGTTTGTTCTCGAAGCAATTGGATAAATCCTTTGATAGAGGTTAGCGGATTCCGAATTTCATGAGCCATCCCAGCCGCTAACTGTCCAACAGAAGCTAGCGCTTCACGTTTGTTCAACTCATCCTCCAGTGTCTTGAAACGTGTCAAATCGCGAATGATGGCGATTGCTCCCCATAGTTCACCCTGCATATAAATAGGTTTCGTGCTAACCGTACACAACTTGCCAACAATTTCTGTGATGTAATGTCCTGACTCCCCTCGCTCAACGACCCATTGGACGAATCGCTGATGGGCATGCGGCTTGAAAATATCATCAATATTTTCACCAATCAATTTGTCACGATCTACATTAAGAAACTCCGCGAGTGCATGATTCACTTCTTTAATTCGCAGATTCTCATCAATAATGAGGACAGCGATATCTTGAGACAATCGAATCACTTGAGCTAGTTCGTTACTCACCATCTCATCAAACCACTCTTCATCTTTCAGAAGAGACTTCTTCGCCATGGGTTCAGCTTGCATGAAATACTCATAGTCACATACGAACATCTCGATAAATTGATCCAAATATTCCTGCAACAACCGTTCGACACTCAACAGTTCCTGATAATCTTCCAGACTTGTGAAGGTTTCTGCATGCTTCTGCGTTTCTCTTAAAACCGTTTGCCGAAACTGTCTGAAATTAGCGAGGATATGTCTGATCGGAATATTATACTGGACAGTTGACTGGGACATAGTTTTGGCCTTCATCGAGAATTCCTTCATGTTACCCGACTGAATAGCGTTAAGGAGCAGATGAAGGATTTCAACAAAAACTAAATATGTACACGAATGTTCCGAATTGCCTATGAAAGCTGTCATCATTTTGTTCTGATGCGTGAGAGAAGTGATTGTTTGTTCCGCAATCTCAAATGCTTTTCTTCGCAAGATAGAACCAACGATTTCCTTCATAATTAGATTGGTCCTCCCTAATGGGTTCGACGATAATTTTGTCCCCCCTTATTTTACCTTTTACCGAAAATTACTGCAAAGGAAAGTCTCGCAAAAAAAAACACACCACCTATAATGTGATGTGTTTCTTCTCCAGATCATTCGATTGAAAGCAAGTGTAAACCATTATGAATCAACTGGCTTAGTTCTTCGCTATCACTCATAAGCTGATTCAGTTTATCTCTCAAAAGAATCTGAATCTCGGGCAATCGTTTCGCTTCTGTCAATATCTCCAACATTTCCAATCTTGTCAACCAGTCTTGCGGAAACTGTTGATCCAGTTGTTCTAGGATCTTGGTTACCGCTGATTGAACTTCATCTGTTGTCGCTTGACTTTCACGAAGTGCCCGAATCTCTTGAAAGATTTGATGTAATTGCAAGATTTCATCGGGGTAGGCTGGTCTTCTTGTCTTGACATCGGACGGAGAATGAGTTCCAACGGCAAATTCTTCGCGGTCAGCTGCACCGGCAAATACGGAGGTAATTCGCTCACCAATAGCCATATCGAATGTCCCCCACTCCGCTTGGAAGAGTGTTTGCTCTCCATACGTTACGGTGCACTCGTCAAACCCAATGAGCACAACGTTGTCTTGCTCTCGATGAATGTAACGAACAATACCCGTAACGTGAATGCCAGATTCATATGTCAAAGCGGCCTCTTTACCTAATACAATACCAGCATCCAAGAGATCGTGGTCTGTATAGGCTTCAAGCGGCTTTTGCGCATTTTTCAGCTTGCCAATCGGGGAACCAAAACCCTCGTGATGGTACTCTTTCCCGTGGCCTGGCAATTGTTTATCTCCATATGCCAAGGCTGTAGCGCCCGCTGTCTTCAGATAAATGGCCTCTCCCTCTTCATTGCGGACAATTTCATGAAACACTCCGCTTACTTGCAAACCGGAGCTGTATACGGCTGTGGCCACCTGTCCCATCTGTTTGGCTTTTAGCAGATTTTCGGTGCCCCCAACATTCAATGCCATTCCTTTGGCGTATTCTTGTACCGCTTCGATTAGCTGATCGAAATCTCGGCAAACAAACAACTGCGGCTGCGGTTTGGTAATGTCAAAGTCCGTTTGAATGCACGCTTCCAATGAAAATGGAATTTTTGCTACTTCCGGCTTCAAGCAACTCATGCTCTCTCCTACAGAAGAAAGCAACCCCGCACCATATATCTGCGGATTCTTTACATCACCGATCAGTCCGTACTCCACCGTCCACCAGTACAATCGTGAAAGCTCAGTGGCTTCCGAAATTTCTGTTACCGCCTTGACCTTTTCTTCCAGATCTCGTTCCGCTGCTTCCATCTGTTCGATAGTCGCTTCGGGATCTTCCTTTACTATGGACAAATAGCGAATCGCTTCGTACAATTCATAATCTTCACGGGTTGAAAGTGCCCGGGAACCGATATCGCCAAAAATCTTTAGGTATCTGCGATATTTCTCATCTGAAATAATTGGCGAATGTCCAGCCGCTTCGTGAATAATGTCAGGAGCCGGTGTATAGGCAATGTGATCATACTGACGAATATCACAGGCAATCGGTAGGATTCCGTGTGCCTGAAAATCAAAAAAGGCAACAGCCGGTATGAACCCGTCAATCGTAACGGCTCCCCATCCGATTTGGGACAGGGATTCATTCATCTCCTGAATATCAGGTATGCGCTCAATACTGATCCCTGAAGTACGCAATCCTTCCAAGTACGTTTCATGTGCCCTTTTGCCGAGGAAGCTGCTGTTTTGACGCATTACATAACGCCAGACCGCTTGATCGATAGGTGTATAACGAGCATAATCCTGCTCAACCACAAATTGCTTCAGATGAGCTGGGACTCGTACGGGAGTGAAGCTAGATTCTACACGACTCATGAAAAAATGCCTCCTTGGTATTTTTGCCTATCGTGGTAATGTAAGCGTTTTCTTGATACATTCATCATATCATGAACTCTCTGAAAAAAGTGATAAGAAAAGACGACACACTCCAAGATAGGCTCTTTCGCACTTAGACGCTCACACGCTTAATCGCTGTAAAGCGTATTAGTATAAAAGAACGAAAAAAGAGCCGTCTGCTCGGCTCCTATTTCGTGAGTATTATGTTATATCAAACTAGATTAAAAATCCATGTTTTTTTGCTTCAAACAACAATTCTTCTTGGAATTTGGGGTGAGCGATTTTGATTAATTCCTTCGTCCGTTCCCGAATGCTCTTACCTCGCAGTGACGCCACTCCATATTCTGTTACGACGTGGTCCACGTCATTCTTGGAGGTTGTAACAACAGAGCCCATCGATAATTGGGGACGAATGCGAGAGATGGTATCTTTCCTGGTTGTAGAATGCATACAGATAAAGCCTTTACCCTCTGAAGCAAATCTCGCTCCTCTCGCAAAATCTGCTTGCCCACCGCTGGAGCTGTAGTAGAGACCCCCAATGGTTTCGGATGCGCACTGTCCGAAAAAGTCAATCTCGGTTGTCGCGTTAATCGAAACAATGCGTTTTTCCTTGGCAATTTCACGCGGATCGTTGACCAGATCAACAGTGAGGAACTCAACCCCCGTGTTCTGGTGGATAAAATCATATAAACGTTTCGTGCCCAACGCAAAAGTACAAACAATTTTGCCACGATAGGTTGACTTCTTCAATCCTGTAACCACACCCGCTTCGACCAGATCCACAACCCCATCGGTTAAAAGCTCCGTATGAATACCAATATCCTGATGATTGTTGAGACGAGAAAGAATGGCATTCGGAATCGCTCCAATTCCTACCTGAAGCGTTCGGCCGTTATCGATTCGCTCAGCTACAAAATCGGCAATTTTGTAATCGAGCTCACTGATTTCTGGTGCTCTGGCTTCGTGCAGTGGATAATCCACTTCAACGTATCCGGCTACTTGACTGATGTGAATTTGGTTATTACCAAACGTGCGGGGCATTTGAGGATTGACTTCCAGAATGAATGGGACTTGCCCAATAAATGTTGCGATATAATCGGATTGAGTACCTAATGAGAAATATCCGTGCTGATCCATTGGGGAAGCGACTGCCATGACCAGCGAGGCTTTGGTTGTTTCACGGAGAAGCCTCGGCATTTCGTGAAAATGATTGGGGACGAGATCGCAATTCCCTTCCCAGTAAGCTTTGCGAGTCGCTCCGCTCAGGAAGTATGCCACATGTCTCAGGTTTCCTTGGTAAGCGCCTTGAATATACGGTCGTTCTTTTAACGCGTGCATTTGGTGAATTCGCACGTTCCGAAACCTGGCGGCGTTCGCTTCCAAAGTGTCCAAAAGAACTCGTGGTTCACCATTTGCTAAAGGAATCAACACATCGTCGTCGTTCTGAATGAATTCCAATAATTCTTCAGCGGTTCGTTTTTTATTGGCGATTTGTGTTATCACAATTAAGGTCATCCCTTCTTCATCACGAGTGCTTCTCCATCTACGACAAGTGTGTCTGACTGATTCACAATGGTCGTACGGAGTCGAATTTGCCGCTTGGCATCTATTTTCTCTATTACTTCAACTATTACCTTGACGGTGTCGCCAATTTTCACTGGAGCAAGAAATCGACTACTCTGACTTAAATATATGGTATTCGGTCCAGGCAATTTCATCCCTAGCACAGTGGAAATGAAACTGGCGGTCAACATGCCATGAGCAATGCGTTCACCAAAGATGGTTTTCTTGGCGTATTCGGCATCCACGTGCATCGGATTAAAGTCTCCCGTGATCCCTGCAAACTGATAAATGTCGATTTCGGCAATGGTCTTGGAGAATGTCGCTTGATCGCCCAGCTTTATATCCTCATAGGTAAGTTCCTGGATCATTCTGTTTCCCTCCATTATCAATGTAATAAAAGTAACAACTCCTATTACCCTACCATATTCAGAATCGACAGTATTCATCTAAATTTCCATATTTTCTACAATTTAGTGAAAAAAAGAAAAAAGGCGGTCTATTCCCGCCTACGATTGAGCTGTTGCTCTAACATGATGTCCATCAACAACAAATCCTGCAGCGTATCTCGCGGTTGTGTCGTCAGAAGCGCAGCGACAGCCGACATGGCTGCTTTTACCGTATGATACGAATAAAAGGCGTCACGCTCCTCATCGGTCATCGCCGAAAGATCGGATACATCCTGCTTCGGATTGGGAAATTCCGTCTCTAAACCAGCCCGGTCCAGTACGATTAAGGCCTGTTTGATGGAGATAAGCGCTGCACTGTCGCTCATTCCCAGCTCTTGACGCAGCTGATCCCACACCTGAAAAGCGGTTCTCTCCACGCGGTCTCCATTTTCTAAAGAAACAATTCCTTTTTTGCGCCCTTCCTGAAGAAGCCAATCAACAAAAATATCCGGACGAGGTGGAAAGGCAAAGACTTGCACTTTTAATTCCAGCTCGGTTGGAAAGTCCTTAGCGAAACGGGCATGATGAAGGGACATCTCGTATTTGCGCGAAGGGTGCCCTGGAACCGTTACAAATACGGTATCTCCTCGAATCGCGGCAACGTGGAGCTTCGTTCTCGCCGGGACTCTGGCCTGGGGAGCTTTTTCACGACGAATATTTCCTGGGATGAGCTCAAAGCCAAACAAGTGATATTCGATGGGAAGTTCAATCCACGGGATGGGGTCTCTATTTAGAATCTCATAAAGTCCTGTAAAAGTAATCCACTCACCGGGTTTTGACTCGTATCGAACCAACACAGCATGTCGTTCCTCCTCGGGAGGTACATCCTGTTCCCACTCAGATGGACCAGTTGACAACCGTTTATGTTCGACCAACAGGCATTCCTTTAGTTCCAGGCGTTCCAGAAGCTCCCTTCGGTTCACCTGTTCATAGCCAATGCGATAGGTGCGGTTTTTCATCTGACCACCTCCATTCATTCTTCCTATCTAAAGTGTTAGCTTTCTGTTCAAATTCAACCCAAGCCAAGAAAAATCGCATGTCCCTGTACACTTTATTCTAAAATACGCCGATTGCCAAGCCTTTACTTTATGATATGAAGGACAATGAAAAGACGCTCACGAGTGAGCGCCCAAGTTTATTGTTGTCCATTACATTATGGAGTCAGGTTATGCATGACTTGATCGACTGGAACATCTGTTTTGATTAATCCCACTTGTTTCATCCACTCGGCAGCTTGTTGCCAGGAATTCGGGTCTTGTGTGCCAAATGGTTTTCCGCCTGCGTCCATCAGTGGAAGCAGAATGTCTAGACTCTTGTTTTCAATCGTTTTATCAAGCGGGAATTCTTTGGCTTGTTTGTTCAACAGTAAATCGATTGACTGCTCTTTGTGCTTCGCTACGTACTCTTGACCTTTTTGGGCTGCGCGCAGAAACGCTTGAAGAGCTTGCTGTTTTTGGGACAGCGTCTGATCGCTTGTAGCAAGCACAAGCTCAGAAAAATTGGGCACGCCATATTTATGTGGAGCAAAAGCGGTTACTGCTACCCCATTTTTCTCAAGAATCAGCTGCTCATGATTGATGAACCCACCGATCACAGCATCCACTTTTTTGGCTGTCAACGAAGGAATGATATCATAGCCAATATCCACAAATTTAATCTGACTATCGTCTCCGCCGTCCGCTTTGACCATTTGCTTCACAATTTCTTCATCCAACGGAACGGATGGATAACCGACTGTCTTGCCTGCCAGATCTTTAGGAGAATGAATACCGCTGTCCTTACGTACCATCAGCACATTAAGCGGACTGTACACGAGACCGGCAATTGAGACAACCGGAACACCTTCGGAACGGGCCTGGATCATTTGGGACTGATAACTGATCGCGGCGTCTACTTGCCCAGCCGCAGCCATTTTCAAAGGATCGTTGGCATCTGAAGGCATCTGAAGATTCACTTTTACATGCTCCTGTTTAAAATATCCTTGTTCCTCCGCTGCGTATAAGAAGGAATGAACAGCATTGGGATACCAGTCCAGGGCAATGGTAAGTTCCTGATCCTTTTGGTTTGCCGCTGATTGATCTTGTGTTCCAGGTTGTGACGCGCTGTGATTGGCGCAAGCCGACAAAGCAACTGCCAGCGTAAGAGCGAGCAAAAAGTATCCGATGCGTGAAGCTGTTTTTTTCATAGTACTACTCCTTTTCTCATTTAGATGATCGATTGGTTTTACCCGTCCATCTGCGTTCCAGACCAGTGGCGAGTAAAAATAACAGAATCCCCATCGCAGATAGGATCAGAATGGAGGCAAACAAGGCGGATGCTTGAAAGTTTCCGGAAGCTCTTCTGCCGAAGTACCCCAAACCCTCGCTCGCTCCTAACCATTCTCCGATCGTGGCTCCCGCAACACTGTATGTAGCCGCTACCTTCACCCCGCTAAAAAAATGTGGCAAACAGGCTGGCACTTGCAGCTTCCAAAAAATTTGAGCGCGCGTGGCCCCCATCGTGCGAAGTAGATCAACCATTTCTTTGGGAGAGGAGCCCAAACCGTCATAGGTGCTCACCACAATCGGAAAAAACGTAAATAACGTGGCAATCGCAATTTTGCCAGTCAAGCTATAGCCAAACCACATAATAAAAATGGGAGAGAGCGCAATCATCGGAATCGTTTGCGAGATGACAATGTGCGGATAAATGATTCGCTCCCATATCGGACTTAGCCTCATCAGTACGGCCAGCAATACGCCAAGCGCGATGGAGCTTACAAGACCGAGCAGCACTTCTTCCAAGGTGGCGAGGAAGTGTTCGCCGAATAGCAACGAGCGTAACTCCCATAAAGAAACGATCACTTCTGAAGGTTTGGGCAAAATAAACGGAGGGACATTTCCGACACGGCACACGACTTCCCATAACAAAATCATTCCGACGACGGAACAGAAGGAATAGATGAACGTCGTACCTTTTTTGGATGAGCTCATGTGGCAACTCCTCCCCGGTGACTGCTCTCGTCCGTTCGACTTTGAAGCTCTCGCCAGATTCTTTCCCGAAGCAACAGCGTGCTGGCTTCGTGACGTGAAGAACCGCGTACACAACGTTCAGTTGGAACTGGTATCTCTGTAACCGTTCGAATCGGTTTTTCCTTGATCACCAGAACCCGATCAGACAAGAGAATGGCCTCTTCCAGATCATGGGTGATCATGACCACGGTACTGCCGATTTGGCTCCATAAACGAAGCAACCACTCCTGCATCTCCATTCGCGTGATTCCGTCAAGCGCGCTAAACGGTTCATCCAATAGCAACAAGTCAGCGCCAGTCAATGTTGTACGCAACAGGGAGACACGCTGTCGCATCCCTCCAGAGAGCTGCCGAGGGTACGCATCGGCATATTCAATCAAGCCGAATAAGGGAAGCTGCTCTAGGACCTGTTCCCTCGCCGCTTTTGAAGGAATTCCTTGAATCTCCAGCGGAAGAGCAGCATTCTCCACCACCGTCCGCCACGGCATCAATAAGTCCTGCTGCGGCATATAGGCCACCTTGCCCAAGCGGTCGCAGGTGACTTTACCATTTAACAGGATCTGGCCTGTTTGGGGTTGAAGCAATCCGTTGGCAAGCTGAAACAAAGTGCTTTTCCCAACTCCACTCGGCCCCACCAGGCTGACGAATTCCCCTTTCTTCACATCAAGAGATAAATTCTCAACAATCGGGGTTTGATCATACCCAAAGTTCACTCGCTCAAAAGTAAGCTTATCTGCCAAGCTTCTTCACCTCTTTTTCTGCCGGATGAGAAAAGACTTCGTCCCTTTTCGCTCAGTGGAAGTTCGCAAGGAAGAAATAAAGTCCGCTCTTTCACTACGAAAGGGAGTCGCCAAACGCTTCGCGCCCCTAAAGGGGTTGAGTGGCGACTCTTATCCCTTTCTCCGTTCTTTCGCTAGGCTTCACTTCCAAGGAGGCTGCAAGCGGACGAAGTCTTTTCTTGAGTGGGCTTACGCGAATGGAAGGAAAGATTAATTACTTTCCCACTGTAAAGCCATTAAACTTTCCAATATGTAAACAAAAAAACCATCCGACGGCGGATGGTTGTCTGCACGAATATCTCAATCAGTTTCATCATAAATGAAACCGAAATAATAGCTTCGTCTGATACCTCTCCCTCCGCTGGCATAACCCAGATCAGGTTCTACGGTAAGTAACACACTCGTTACACTCTCAGTCGACGATGCTCGACCCCCGTTTGGTACTTGTATGCAATTTGGCTATTCCCACACTACCACGTGGCAGGAATGCTGTAAATATAAATATGTCAGAAACCCACTACATATACTTTATTTAACGGCAAGATCAAAAGCATTCAAGCATTCGTTCAGCCATTCATGCATTTTTCGTTGATCTTGGGTCTTTGGTAAACGCGTCAGCACTTCATTGGTCAGCTTTTTCAAGAAAAACACTTCCGAAAATGTGAACTCGATCTTCATTTCTTTAGGTGGAGATTCTTGTTCCTGCAAATAGGAAACCCCTCCGAGTAGAGATTGGGCGATTGATTCTGTCACCTGATCCATCTCTTGTTGTTGCTTCAAATCATCATAAAATCCGTCAAACATCCGGCATAAAATGAGAAATGCCTGTGTTCCTAAACGGACGATAACCGTGGGATTGTTCATGTCAGACAAAAGCGCTCCTCCGTTCTATCTTGCCAATTCCATTGTTTTACCAAAAGGTAGTTTACACTGTTCATTGAAATGAGACAACCCTCTAGATTTAACTGGTAATATCAAGTAAACTAATACATATATTAACAAGTTGTTTACGTGATTTTCTATCGAAAGGGTGTTCCCAGTGATTCTTTATTTTCTCTTATTCGTAATGTTCCTGTCTTCCTTCATTATGATGGTCATCGGTGTGCTCCCTCGTCCTCACAAAAACATGAAACCACAGCTTAGCCTGACCGCATGCGGACTTGCTCTTCTCATGTTTTCCGTGGTGCTTTATGTAGTGAAGCCGTCCATTTTTTAAAATGGAACGATGAACAGAAAGCCTTAGAATGTCCACTTTCTACGGAGAGTGGTCTTTTTTATCTGAAAATGAGTCTTGACAATCGGGACTCTTGTCAGTAATCTAGCCAAAATTACAAGGAACTGTTCTGTTTCTTCATTGAACCAGAACAGCTGAGAGGAGATCATGATATGCTGCGAGTTGCACCCGTCACATTAATTGGCAAGGATGTTCGACTTGAACCACTCACGCTTGAACATTGGGATGGTTTGTGGAATGCGGCACAGGATGAACGGATTTGGACGTACATGACTTCAAACATCCGGACAAAGGAAGATATGCTCAGGTTTATCCAGACCGCACTTGACAATCAGGCCAAAGGAACGGAATTACCCTTCACCATCATTGATCAACGGAATAATCAAGTCATAGGCAGCACCCGATTTCTTAATATTTCGCCAAAGGATAGCGGATTGGAGATTGGCTTTACCTGGTTGACGCCTTCCGTATGGAAAACAGCCGCCAATACGGAATGTAAATACCTTTTACTCAAGCATTGCTTCGAAACCTTGGGATGTATTCGGGTGCAGCTTAAAACCGATCTGCGTAACCGCAATTCTCAACGAGCGATCATTCGAATTGGCGGAGTGCAGGAAGGCATTCTTCGCAATCACATGATTATCCAGGACGGCTATGTGCGAGACACTGTATTTTTTAGCATTGTACAATCAGAATGGGCTGGTGTGAAAGAGAAGTTAATCCATATTCTTGGGCAAAATACACGTATCTAACACATTTCTTGCCAAAATTCCTGAAGAAGGACTAGAACAAGCTGTTCTCATCGTGTAGAGTAGAAAGGAGTGAAAAAGGCTTTAGAAGAGTGAATTAGTTGAGGTGACTTATTCGTTATGCATACCAATTTACGTTCTTTTCTTGAGCAGCTGCGCAAGGAAGGACAATTAATCCAGATAGATGCTCTAGTCGATCCTCATTTAGAATTGGCGGAAATCCATCGTCGTGTCATTGAGGAACAAGGCCCTGCCCTTTTGTTCACCAATGTAAAAGGAAAGCCCTTTCCTGTCGTCACCAACTTGTTTGGTACAGTGGATCGCGTCAATATGGCATTTGGACCGAAACCGGAACGGATCGTCCGAGAGCTGGTCGGGGCAATGGATCGCCTTCTGCCACCAAAGCTCTCTTCCTTATGGGAGTTGCGAGACCCTCTGATGAGCGTGATGAAAACCGGGACTCGCAATATCTCATCTTCGCATGCACCGGTTACCCAAGTTTCAACAAGGGATGTCGATTTGACCCAGCTTCCCGCATTGACCAGTTGGCATGAGGATGGCGGACCGTTCGTGACGTTGCCGCTTGTCTATACCGAACATCCAGAAACCAAGGAACATAATCTCGGAATGTACCGGATTCAAATTTACGATAAAAATACCACTGGTATGCACTGGCAAATTCACAAGGGCGGCGGTTTCCACCACTTTGAAGCGGAGAAACGCAACCAAGCGCTGCCGGTTACCCTGACGATTGGCGGCCCGCCTGCCATGATCGTATCTGCCATAGCTCCATTGCCGGAGATGGTACCGGAATTGATCTTTGCTTCTCTTTTAATGGGGGATAAACTCAACATGGTGGAAGTGCCAAACCACGCTCACCGAATTGTAGCGGAAGCCGAGTTTGTGTTTGGCGGCGTTGTTCCCCCACATGTTCGACGTCCAGAAGGGCCGTTCGGCGACCATTTTGGGTACTACTCCTGGGTTCATGATTTCCCTGTTTTTCAAGTGAATCAAATGTGGAGACGCAAAGACGCAATCTACCCTGCTACCGTAGTGGGCAAACCGCGTCAAGAGGACTACTTCATCGGCGATTATTTGCAAAGTCTCTTGTCTCCGCTCTTCCCTGTAGTGATGCCAGGTGTAAAATCACTTTGGACTTATGGAGAAACCGGATTCCACGCTCTCGCAGGCGCCATCGTCCGCGAAAGCTACTATAAAGAAGCGATGGCCCACGCCTTCCGCATTCTGGGCGAAGGTCAATTGACTCTGACCAAGTTCCTCATGGTCTCCGATGTTCCTTGCGACTTGTCCAACTTCAAGCAGTTCCTGGAGATTATCCTGGCCAGATTCCAGCCTGAGCGAGATCTGTTAATCGTTAACGACACATCGAACGACACGCTGGATTATACTGGTCGCAAGTTCAATCACGGAAGCAAAGGGGTCATGTTGGGGATTGGCGAGCCTGTTCGCGAATTGCCACATCGCTACCAGGGTGAAGGAATTCCTGGAATCACCCAAATCGAATCCTTCTGTCCGGGCTGTCTGGTGATCTCTGGCCCAAGCTTTGAGCAAGATCCTGAAATCGCCAACCGCCTCGTCGATTATGCGAATCAACACCTTCAGGAGTGGCCAATGATTTGTCTGGTCGATGACGCTACTATCGCCGAGAGAGAGAGCAGCTTCTTATGGACGGTCTACACCCGCTTCGATCCAGCACACGACCTGTACGCCAAAGCATCCATTCTGCGCAACAAGATTCGATACGAAGGGCCACTCGTGTTCGATTCCCGCATGAAGCCGTTCTACCCGGGTGAGGTCCTTACCCACCCTGACATCGATCAATTGGTTACCAGTCGTTGGAAGGAATATTTCCCCAATATGTAAAAAGACAGCACTCAGCAGGTTCATTTGCTGGGTGCTTTTCTTATGTTCACATTGAGTTTGTTACTTGATCACACCTAAAATAGACTGAAAATTCAGTACTCATTTCGACCTATGCCAAATATACTTTAGCAAATTCGACAGAAAGACAACTTCTCTCCCCACTTACGTTTCTGTCAAAAAGATTCAAAGGAGGGATCAAGAATGAAGCTTCAATCAGAAGAAGGCGGTATTGTTACACTGACACGAGAAGGTCTGGATCAAATCAAGGACAGTCCACTTTTTAACGAAGGCTTGAGGCCAACCACGAAGCAAGAGCATCACTGGACTTCGTATAACTTTGCCAGTCTGTGGATCGGGATGGCGATCTGTCTTCCCACCTACTCGATGGCAGCAGGTTTGGTATCGCTTGGAATGAACTGGTGGCAGGCGATTTTCACGATCATATTGGGAAATTGTATCGTCCTTATCCCGATTTTATTGAATTCCCATGCAGGAACCAAGTTTGGTATTCCCTACCCCGTTTATGCAAGGCTCTGGTTTGGGGCAAAAGGGACGCATATCCCTTCGATTGCTCGCGCGATTGTTGGTGCCGGCTGGTTTGGGATTAACTGTTGGTTTGGTGGCGCATCTATCGACACCTTACTTGTTGCCATGAGTGGCTGGGAGAATGTGCCTGGGCACTTAGGCATCGCTTTCATCCTGTTCTGGGCATTGAATGTCTGGCTTGCCTATCGAGGTCCAGAAGCGATACGCCGGATGGAGTTCTGGGCAGCCCCTACTCTGATTGTCATGTCTCTCGCCTTACTCGCTTGGGCACTGACGGCTGCCGGGGGTTGGGGGCCTATGCTCTCCGCTCCTTCCAAATTGACTTCAACCGGAGATTTCTTGAAAATTTTCTTCCCTTCTCTTACTGGAGCTATCGCGTTCTGGGCTACACTTGCCTTGAACATTCCTGATTTCTGCCGCTATGCGAAAAGTCAAAAGGCACAAGCTGTCGGGCAAACACTTTCCTTGCCGACTACAATGGGCTTCTTCTCTTTTATCGGGGTAGCTGTGGCATCCGCAACGGTTGTTTTGTATGGAGAAGCGATCTGGGATCCTGCGGCGATCCTAGCCAAATTCTCACCGTTCGTCATTTTCTTAGGCACGCTTGGAATTGTGCTTGCTACCATTACGACCAACGTAGCGGCGAACATTGTGGCACCAGCACGTGCAGTTGAAAACCTCTGGCCTCGCAAGTTTACCTTTGGCGCGGGAGCCATCATCACTGGACTCTTCGCTTTGCTAATGCAGCCATGGTACCTGCTAGATAATTTCGGTAACTATATCTTCGGATGGTTGGGCACATACGGAGCACTTCTCGGCCCAATTGAAGGAATCGCCATTGCCGATTACTGGCTGGTTCGTAAACGAAGGATCAATCTTGTAGAGCTGTATAAGCCGAATGGAATCTACAATTATCAGTCTGGATTTAACTCCAAGGCGATCTGGGCGCTTTTGATCGGAATCGTCATCCCCTTGCTCGGCAAGTTCATTCCTGCTCTCTCGTTCCTGTGGGATAATGCCTGGACGTTCGGGCTATTCATCTCCTTAATCTGTTACACTCTCTTCATGAAGAAAGACAAGAGCATCCTCACGCTTTCTGACTACCATAACATCACTTCATTTGGCAAGGTAAAAAGAAGCGTTTAGAAAAATGAAGTGCCCTCCTGTGTATAGGGGGGCATTTTGCATGTTTATGTGGATGTAATGGTAATCTCATAGCGAGTAACCCGATCATTCGCATCAAACCAGATCACAAGCCATTCATTATCTATTCCAACAAGCCCTCTTCCTGGACCGAGCCAATAGACGATATTATCTTTCTCCTTAAAATACTCCGTTTCACTTGGATTGCCCAGTAGCTCATAAATCGCTTGCCGGTTCATTCCGCTCAAGTTGTGTCTTTGCAGCAAGTCATCTACCATAAAGACTCGTTTATCTTGCTCAGTTCGCCACCGCTCGTGATGAAACGAATTTTGAAACTCGTGCACTCCCAAGATAAAGATCATGAGGAGAACAGCAAACAAACCTGCGAGCGCTGTGATGAGATAGATCGTTCTAGCTTTCTGTTTCTCCTCGGATGGTTTCCTTCTCCAGCGTAACCACAGCAAGGCCAGTAACACGACAAATGGCAGCACGACAGCAGGAACGCTCACGATGCTGAAGGAGGAATGCAACAAATTGATAATAAAACAATAACCAAGATATAAACATCCACAAAACAAAACATACAAAGTGAGGATGATCTTACCGACCACATTCCACAGGCGTTGTGACTGCAAGTCTATCACTTCTGGATCACCTCTTCAACCATTCAATTTAATCAAGAAACAGCGGGAGGCGAAAACTTACCGTCGTTCCAAATCCCTCCTCCGATTCAACATCAATGCTACCGGACATTTCTTCCAAAAGCTTCTTGCAAATAGAGAGGCCAATCCCTGTTCCTTTTTCTTTTGTCGTGTAGAAGGGTTCAAATAAATGCTGCATCCGATCCTTGGATATTCCCACTCCATTATCCTGCACAGTAATGACCGCTTGTCCTTTTCGTTCGTCAACAGACGTTCTAAGCGACACCTTGCCTCCAACGGATACGGCATCAATCGCATTTTTCACCAGGTTAAGCGCAATCTGTTCAATATGGGTTCTGACCCCCGTCACCCAGCATGACTCGTCGTCATAGCGAAAGGTAAGATTTACATCTTTTTCAATCACAAAATGTTTGGATAATTCATGCACCCGATGTAAAACGGTCTGCAAATGAATCGTCTCAAGCTCGCTGGTAGCCACTTCATTTCTTCTTGCCAAAATCAAAAAGTTGGCCACAAGACCCTCAATCGCTTCGATCTCATCCTGACAGATATCGATATACTGCAAAAATGTTGCGGAGTCGATCTCCCCCTTCTGAAGTCCATGTTTCATGAATTGTGTAAAGCCTCGAATGGAAGTCAACGGATTCCGAATCTCATGGGCCATACCTGCTGCCATCTGACCCATAACGCTAATCTTTTGCTGATGAAGATTCTGGGTAATCTGATTAAAGCTATCCCCAAGATCCAGAAAATCGTTTGAAATGCTCACCTTAGATGACGGAGGGAGATCACCGCTTATGATCGCTTGCGAGGCGTCTTTTAAATTGCGGACCGTTTTTTGCAACGAAAAGTAAACCCGATAAAATCCATAGATCATTACAATTAACATAACAACAAACAAGATGAAAATAGAATTTCTTTTTTTCATTAATGCATATTTTTTATCAAAATAGATCTCTTGTAAAATATTTAAATCTGTTTGATAGAAGGAAAAACAGTCGGTGATTGTGTCTGTGATCCGTTCAAATTGTCCACTCGGTGCTTGGAAATCGACTTGCTTGACTTGGTGAACAATCATTTGACTTTTTTCCTTCAACTCTTTCTCAATGGCTTCGTCATTCATATTATTCGGCAAAACCAATTGATCAATCATCTCAGTTTGATGTTGTAAATCATTTAGCTTAGCGGCTAGAAGTGATTGTAAGGAGATCATCTGCAATCGCTGACTCTCCTGGTAGGAAGGCTGATAGTAACTCATCTGGCTTATTACACGGAACTTCCCTAGTACCTCTGTTAAATCTGGAATGGTCTCCAACATGTGGTCAATGCAATATAAGCTCGTATTTTCTGAGTCTAGCGCCAAATTAGAGGTTTCTTTGACATAATTAACATATTCCAGGATATCTTTTATGTATGTTGTTTGAAGCTCAATCTCCTTGTCAATAGAGTTAGCCCCATCCGATAATTTCACTTCATGCGAGCGCGCTTTGAGGGTCGTCCATTTACTAACCGTTTGTGATTCTACCTCTTTTTTTCGGATAAATTGTTCTATCTCTCGAATGTCTTTCTTGGTTTCCCAATGAATCCCGTTGTACTTCATTTCATAAAGTGAATCATGATTCATGGCCCCGATCATCAGACCCCGTGAGAGTTGCAAATCCTCCACATAACGGATGAGTAACCGACTTAATTCAATTCCAATTTGACGCTTTTTGACAGCGACCAGTTCCGTTTGAAGCTGATTCAAGTATAAATAACCTCCGATAAGAGTGGGAACAAACAGAATAACACCAATCAGGGCGAGCATCTGAAAATAGTTAAATCTGCCGAGAAACTTGAGGTTGGGAAATTTGAAAATTTTGATCATCCGTCAACTCCCTCATTTGATCATCATGTACATGCAGTTCCCAAGAGAGTACCTTTTTTATGACAGTATATAATTTTTCCGAAAATTACTGATTGTCTAAAGATTCGACATTTCTTCTCGGTTACCTTTCCCCTTTGAAAACTCGATGCCTAAGCCTTGGGGCCTCTTATTTACAAAAAAAGATCACGCTCCCTTCCTTCTGCAGGGATTCGTGATCTATTTAAATACAAACATTTTTTCGAGTATTGGCTAGCGAGTATTCTCAAGACGGGAGATGGCAAAGCGATGCAGCAGTCGAATATTGCTGATTTGGTTAGCGGGTTCATAACTAACATAGTATAGAAGATCGGAACGTAAATGAAACAGTATACTGTCGTAGCCTCGTTCTATCAAATATTCGCGAATCTGTTCCCCACTCCATCGCAGCCAATCTTGAGGCTGAAGGATGGAAGCTACGGTATCCATCTCTTCTTTGCTGTATTTCCAGTAGAGGGCCTCATCTCGCAATTCATTTTCTCCATACCTCGAATCCAGTACCTTGGGACGACGCAATTCAAGCCGCTGTTCGAGTATGGCCGCTTGATCCCAGGAGGACTCGGCGTGACAGTATGCGTACTCCGCCGCCACTTGCTGGTTGCTCACGAGATACACTCCGGAGCCAAATACTGCTTTGGCTTGGATACCATCGGCAAAACAGCGCCGTTCATCTCGTAAATATTGCTGTCGCTTGATGGCATGCAAGGCCTCTTGATACTCTACTCCTCGGTAGGCGGTTACAACGATAGGGGTTTTCATCGGGTTCACGGAAGAAGTTTCACCATATTCTCGTAGGTTTCGGGGCGACGATCCCGATAAAATTGCCACTGGTCACGCACTTCGTGGATGAGGTTCTTATCCATCTCAGCCACAATGACCTCGTCCTGATCTCTAGAGGCAACAGCTACAAACTGTCCACGAGGGTCGACCAGATAGGATTGCCCGTAGAATTCTCCCATATTCCACGGCCCCTCAAAGCCTACCCGATTGATCGCTGCGACATAATAGCCATTCGCTACGGCATGCGCTGGCTGTTCCAGCTTCCACAAATATTCAGAGAGCCCCGCTACGGTAGCTGACGGATTAAACACGATCTCTGCTCCATTAAGACCTAGCAATCTTGCTCCTTCTGGGAAATGGCGATCATAGCAAATGTATACACCAACCTTGGCAAAGGCCGTCTCAAACACAGGATAGCCGAGATTGCCTGGCTTGAAGTAATATTTCTCCCAGAACCCGCAGCCTTTTTCTGGTTCTCCTGCCGCCACATGCGGGATATGCTGTTTGCGGTATTTGCCCAAATACGTGCCATCCGCATCAATCACCGCGGCAGTATTGTAGTAAATCCCGATTCCCGCAGCTTCATATACTGGCAAAATAATCACGGTTCCCAGCTCACGCGCCAGCTCCTGGAACAGTTTGGTTGTTGGTCCGTTGGGCACCTCTTCTGCCGATTCATACCATTTAGTCTTTTGCTCCGCGCAGAAATAGGGCCCGTAAAAGATCTCTTGCAAACAAATGATTTGTGCTCCTTGGGAAGCTGCGTCACGAACCATTCTGACATGCTTCTCGATTGCCTTCTCCTTGTGAACGTGGACAGGTTCATCACCGTTCACTTCATGTCTAGCTTGAATCAAACCGATTTTCACTTTATTAGGCATGGATAATCCCCTCCAATGGAAAAGTTATGGCCGAGAAAAAGTAGCCCGCTTCAGGTATTGCCCTGCTCCTTTGGTGCCGACAAACTGCTTGTTGGCGATGACATATGTTCCTCGAGACAAGACATCTCGTACCTCACCGTGAACCTCCATACCTTCGAAGGGGTTATAGTCCACGTTCATATGGTGAGTCATGGCGGAGATTGTACGAGTTACGTTGGGGTTAAAAATGACCAGGTCGGCATCGGTTCCAACGGCAATGGTTCCTTTTCGCGGGTAAAGACCGAATAGTTTGGCGACTTTAGTGGACGTGAGATCGACGAATTGATTGAGACTGATCCTGCCCTTATAGACACCCTCGGAATAAAGAATGCCGAATCGGTCTTCAATGATTGGCCCTCCGTTGGGAATTTTGGTAAAGTTTCCACGACCTAGTTCTTTTTGCCCCTCGAAGTTGAAGGAACATTGATCGGAACCGACCGTTTGCAAGATTCCACTTTTCAGAGCGTTCCAGAGGACTTCTTGATTCCACTTCTCACGCAAGGGTGGTGACCACACGTATTTGGCGCCTTCGAAGTCTGGCTTCTCAAGATAGCTGATATCCAAAGCGAGATATTGCGGACAGGTTTCACCGTAGACATTCCAGCCTTTTTCCCGAGCTTCCGCGATCCGTGACACTGCATCGGCACAAGAGACATGCACCACATAGAGCTGGGAATCGGCCAAGGCGGCAAGCGCGGCCGCTCTACCTGTTGCTTCCCCTTCCGCTTCCGGAGGTCTTGTCAGAGCATGATAAATCGGCTCTGTATGACCTTGCGCTAAGGCACTCTTCGTCAGATAGTCAATGACATCTCCATTCTCGGCGTGCACCTGAACGAGCGCTCCCAGTTCTTTGGCTTTGATCAAAGTCTTGAATAATGTCTCATCATCTGCCTGAAACACATTTTTATAAGCCATGAAAACCTTAAGGGAGGTAATTCCCTCTTCTTTCACAACGTCGCCTAACTCCTGAAGAACCTGCTCATTCGCCTCGGCTACCATCAAATGAAATCCGTAATCAATCACCGCGTTGCCTCTTGCTTTCTCGTGCCAGGTTGCGATTGATTGCTGAAGGGGTTTGCCTTTGGTCGTTAAGCAGAAGTCAATGATCGACGTCGTCCCACCGAAGGCCGCTGCTCTTGTCCCAGTCTCGAAGTTATCAGCCGTTGTCGTTCCCCCAAAAGGCATATCCAAATGCGTATGCGGATCAATCCCTCCCGGAAAAACGTAACATCTGCTTGCGTCAATGATTTCCGCCCCATCTGTAGGCAAATCATGCCCAATCGCCACAACGGTTTCGCCCTGAATGGCTACATCCGCCATAAATGTGTCCGCTGCCGTTACCACTGTGCCTCCACGGATCACCTTCTGCATGTTCAATCCCCCCGCTTCCTTGGTATGTTAAGACGAGCCTTCCTGCTTCAACCTATGCTTCTCGACTGTTTATCATGACTAGCTTCCCAAAGCAGATTGTCGTTGGTTCCAGCTTAGCGGCTGTTGATCTGAAGGGATCTCGACCATCTCGATCGTTCCTTCAACTGGACACACGATGGAACACAAATTACACCCGACACAATCCTCCTCACGTACCACTAGGCGCTCTTTACCTAAATCCTGATCCTTCACAATGTCAATACATTGGTGGGAGGTGTCTTCACAAGCGATATGGCACTTGTTGCAGTTGATACAGGTCTCCTCATGGATACGTGCCACGATCTTATAATTCAGGTTGAGATTGCCCCAGTCGGAGTAGGTGTGAACCGCCTTGCCGACTAGATCCATCACCGAGGCAATTCCCCGTTGATCCAAATAATTGTTCAGTCCATCAATCATGTCTTCGACGATTCGGAAGCCATGGTGCATCGCCGCAGTGCATACCTGCACGTTGGAAGCCCCCATGAGGAGGAATTCAACGGCATCACTCCATGTGGAGATGCCGCCAATGCCCGAGATCGGAATGCCTACCAACGAATCTCTCGCGCACTCGGCTACCATGTTGAGAGCGATCGGCTTCACGGCGGGTCCGCAATAGCCACCGTGGGCGCCCTTCCCATCGACATGCGGAATCGGCAGCCACCTGTCAAGGTCCACGCCCATTAAACTGTTGATCGTGTTAATCATGCTTACGGCATCGGCTCCACCCTGTGAGGCCGCACGTGCGGTAAAGCGAATGTCGGTAATGTTCGGTGTCAGCTTTACGATCACGGGTGTCTGCGCGACTTCTTTCACCCATTCCGTCTGTTGTCTGATCAAATCAGGCTGTTGGCCAACGGCAGACCCCATACCACGTTCTGCCATTCCGTGTGGACATCCAAAATTCAATTCCAATCCATCCACTCCGACCGCTTCCACCTGCTTGACGATTTCGTGCCATTTCTCCTGCTTTGGTTCTACCATTAAGGAAGCAATCACCGTGTGTTTGGGGAATAGTTTCTTGGTTTCATATATTTCCTTCAGGTTTTCTTCCAGCGGACGATCGGTAATAAGTTCAATGTTGTTAAACCCAAGGACTCTCTGATTCCCTCTATGAAAAGCAGCGAAACGAGAGGTCACGTTGATAATCGGTTCACCTAATGTCTTCCAAACCGCCCCTCCCCAGCCCGCCTCGAATGCCCTTTGTACCTGATACCCAGAATTCGTTGGAGGAGCAGAAGCCAACCAGAATGGATTGGGTGACTCAATTCCAGCGATATGTGTACGCAAATCAGCCATGTTCTTACCTCCTTGTATTGGATAATGAGAGATTCATTTTGAATCATTCACAGTGTTGTCTACTCGGTTGTAATCCTGAACTGTATCTATATGGTTGTTGATTTGGCTTGAAGGCTTGCATGGATTGCGTAAGCGGCTTTCTTCCCTTGCTCAGCTGCATCGACGACCATCGCATCGGTCTGACCGCCACCGAACACAAAGTCCCCCGCCGCATATACTTCCTCTCTTGATGTCGCAAAAGTTTCTTGTTCTACACGGACGACCCCGTTGTCATGTTCCAGGCCATACAGATCAATCAATCCAAGATGGCGCTTCTGACCAATCGCCTTAACAACGTAGTCCACCTCGATGACATGCTCACTACCCGCAACAGGAACTGGCTTCCTGCGCCCTTTGGCATCCGGCTCGCCAAGTTCCATGCGGATACATTCAAGACCTGTTACTTTTCCCTCGTTTCCAAGGATTCTGGTCGGAGCTACCAACCATCGAAACTCAATGCCATCTTGTTTGGCGAATTCATATTCAAATTCGTAGGCCGTCATCTCCTGACGAGTCCGTCTGTACAGTATTTGCACTTGTTCGGCACCCAGACGTTTGGAACAGGTAGCCCCGTCAATCGCGGTATTTCCCGCGCCGATTACCGCTACTTTTTTGCCGATGAACTGTGTGGAGAGCTCTCTGGTCTTAACCTCCTCTACTAGCGTTATCGCATCGAGTACCCCATTCAGCTCTTCACCCTCAATCCCGAGTTGCGGCACTTCGCCCATCCCCACTGCCAAGAGGACAGCGTTATACTCCGCTAAAAGCTCCTCTGCCTTCACATCAAGACCCACCTGTGTACCGTAGTGAAACTTCACCCCAAGCGCTTCCACCTGAGACACTTCCCATAAGGCAATCTCCTGCGGCAAGCGAAATGGAACGATGCCATAGGTGTTGAGCCCGCCTGCTTTTTCTCTGGCTTCATAGATGGTCACCTCGTAACCAAACCGCGCTAACTCCCGAGCTGCTGACAAGCCGGCCGGTCCACCTCCCACAACGGCAACTTTATGACCATTGGATGGAGCCGCTTGGAACAACTGAACGTTGGACCTCATCGCCCAATCGGTTGCGTGCCGCTGCAATAATCCAATCATGATCGGCTTGGAAGCATGGTTAAGTACACAAGCCCCTTCACACAACTCTTCTGTTGGACATACTCGGGAACAGCTGGCGCCAACCGGGTTCGACTCCATAATCGTTCGGGCTGACCCAATCAGATTTCTTGTCGCAATTTTCTGAATAAATGACGGAATATTAATCCCGGTTGGACACGCTTTGATACAGGGGGCATCGTAGCAATACAGGCATCGATTCGCCTCATCAATCGCTTCTTTGGGTTTCAACGCGGGAACTACTTCCACAAAATTCTTGCGCAACTCTTCAACCGAAGCACTCATTGACTGCTGATTGGTCATGGCCGTTCCTCCGTTTCTCACATCCATTTTCACCTGATATTACTAACAAATGTGTGAGTGGAGGTTTTTATGTATCATCATTTCACTTTTCAATAGCCAGTTAGGTAATCAATCGAAAAAAAGCTCATGTTTGATTACATTTTCACATATTTTGTATCAAGAATAGACCGCTTAAGTGAGGTTATATCTCATGGAGGAGTTGCAAGAGCGAATACAACGTTTACGCGAGAAAATCGACGCGCATCGTGAGGAGCTTATTCAGCTTGAAGAAGAATGGAGGAGCTTGCAGGAGCAACTAAGAAACCGCACTCGGTATCTGTCTTCTATCGAAATCCTCGATCTGATCAGGGAAAAGAGCGGGCAAGAAAAAAATATGACAACCATTAAACGATGGGCGGACCAAGGATTACTGGGAGAAAAAATCGAGGAAAAAGAGTACTTTTCATTACTGGTTCACAAGCAAGGGAACAAACGTTTCTTGTTTCCCAAAGAGGCGGTTTATCCGTTTCTCGCAATGAAAATGTTGATCCGCCCTCGGTTTGAGATTCTCGATCAGATTATGGTTCAACATCAAATGACGAGTCAGGAACAACTAGGCGTCATTATCTCCCACCAGCTCGTAGAGGATCAGTTTGTGTATACAGTGCAGCTCGAACAGAATCGTGAGATCATCTCGAATATCGCAGAACATTTACTTCGTTTGGTTGAGGAGGAACCATGACCCGTGTATCGATTACTTTTGAGAATACAGTGGAGAATCAGGACATCTGCCGTCAAATCCGCCGCTATCACAAGAAGTTGGAACAACCGCTCTTGATTACGTTTCGTGATGAAGCAACCGAGATTGTATTGGAAGCGGCCATTCTCTATATTCCAGATAAAAAGCTGTTGCCCAAGGATGCGACAATTAATGGCCTGGTAAAAAAAACCACTACACATTACGAGATCCATCCCCGAAGCAAAAGTAAAACGATAAACCTTCATCTCGATTCCGAATTGGTCGCCGAACTGGAACAAATC
The DNA here is from genome assembly GCF_050113715.1 of Brevibacillus ginsengisoli. Classification (NCBI taxonomy): domain Bacteria; kingdom Bacillati; phylum Bacillota; class Bacilli; order Caryophanales; family Paenibacillaceae; genus Brevibacillus; species Brevibacillus ginsengisoli. The sequence goes on along the minus strand of NZ_JBNJQR010000006.1, from coordinate 280,219 downwards.
CGTCAGCATGTCCAAAGCAAAACCCAACACGACGTCATTCTCGAAATGTTCATTCGTGGCATGCGCGCTTATCGTAGAGAGCAGGAGTAAGCCTTTCGAAAGACTATTCCTGCTTTAAACGCTTGATTTCAGCTTCCAATTCTTTAATCCGCTCTTCCAACTCCTGTGTTCGATTGGATCGTTTGGAAATCATAATGAGTAGACCAATGACAACGAGGATCGGAATAAAGAACATCGACATTTGATACAACATGGTTCTCCAATCCACTGAGACTCCACCAATATCTATCATCTATAGTAGCTCCTTTCAATGATACACTAGAAATCACTTCAGCCAGCAATCTCAGGCTAACAAGAAAATACAATACGCCAATCATATAGCAATTGCAATGAAAAAAATAGTAGACAGCCACTTGGCGGCTATCTACTATCTTTTACGTAAAGCAACTTATTCCGTTGCGGTTTGACTTCGTTTTTTCAATTCTTCGTCCCGGAAGGTTCGCTTGAGAAGTTTACCCACCGCCGATTTGGGCAACTGCTGGCGGAATTCAACCAGACGAGGTACTTTGTAAGCGGCAAGTTCAATTCTGCAATACTCGATAATCTCTTCTTCGGTTACCGATACACCTGGCTTCGGAGCAATATAGGCTTTCACTGTCTCGCCTCGATATTCGTCCGGAATCCCAATTACAACCGCTTCCAGAACAGCCGGATGCTGATAGAGAACCTCTTCAATTTCACGCGGATAGACATTATAGCCGCTTGCGATAATCATATCTTTCTTCCGATCCACAATCGTGAAGATCCCATCCTCCGTCATCCTTGCCAAATCTCCGGTATACAGCCATCCATCTTTCAATACCGCTGCTGTATCTTCCAGACGCCTCCAATAGCCCTTCATCACTTGCGGCCCCTTCACTACCAGCTCCCCAACTTCTCCATACGGCGCTTCACGTCCATCAGCCAAACTTACAACCCGCGCATCTGTCAATGGCAAAGGAATCCCGATGCTTCCCGCTTGTCGCTCTCTAAATGGCGGGTTGAAATGTGTAACCGGCGCTGCCTCGGATAATCCATATCCCTCATATAAATGTTTACCTGTTTGTCGCTCTAGTAAATGCAATTGCTCGATTGGCATGGCTGCACCACCCGAAGCATAATACTGGATGGACTCAATTCCTGCTTCCCCTAGGTTCGGGACACTATTCAAAGCAATGAACATCGTTGGGACTCCGGGGAATTTAAACGGCTGTTCCCTCCGAATGGTCTCCATGACCTCAGGCAGATCAAAACGAGGCAGCACAATCTGATTGCTTCCCGCTCGAAAACTGAGTAACGTAATGCAGGACAAGCCCAAAATGTGAAACATTGGCGTAACGTTCATGACCTTGGCATTGTCTGGCGCGTTCTTCAAATGACGCCAAATCATCTCATGAAGCTGCTCGATATTCGCCACAATATTGTAGTGTGTCAACATGACGCCTTTAGAGACTCCCGTGGTGCCACCTGTATATTGCAGGACAGCCAGATCATCTTTGGGATGAATCTCCACTTGCGGTGCGGGTTCTGTAGGCGCTTTCATAAAATCATCAAAGAATACATCATCTTCTTCGAGTTCAAGGGAGGAAGTTCCTAAACTCACTACAATTAATCGCTTTAACGATGTGCGATGCTGGACGCTTTTCACCCGATGATAAAACGCGTCGAATACCACCATGTGCTCCACTTGTGCGTCATTTAACACATACTCGATTTCACGTTCCACGTACATCGGATTCACTTGTGTGACAATCCCGCCTAAGCGAAGCGCGCCAAAAAAAGAAAATATATAATGAGGGGTATTTGGCAACATCAAGGCGAGTCGATCTCCTTTGGTGAATCCCCACTCGGCCAAGCAGCTTGCGAAGTGCTCCGCCATACCATACACCTGTTTAAACGTCCAAGTCTTCTGATAGAAGGTGATGGAAATCTGATCTCCGAATTGAATCGCGGCATTCTGCAAGACCTGTGTCAGCGAAACCTCTGGAATTGCAAAATTCTCATTCACGTGCCCCTGATAATGTTGGTGCCATGGTTTTTCTTGTTCCATCATTTCAAGAACCCCCTCATATTCGAATCCGGCATCATTTGATTTTAATTCTGAGTATTAGCAAAAATACCTTTGGTTTTCAGGTCAACATTTTTTGTGGGAGGCCAAATGTTATGTCTGCTTTTTATTTTCTAAACAATAGGTATTAATTAATTCTAACTCTTCTTGGTACATTTTCTTAGCTATGAATCGAATGAACCATTTTTCAATAATCCCCATAAGTCCATTTTTTTGTATCCAGGTTGTTTGAATGGTAACCTTACTTTTTTGAGAGGTGAGAGGGACTATATGAAAGTGAGTAACTAACCCAAGATCAACATCTTCTTCTTGCAACACTTCCCCTGGTACTGGTTCACTTACCGTCAGCCGCATTTGTTGTTTTAAGCCCATCGCTTTCGTCTGAACTTTGACAACTGTACCTTCTCCATATCCCCCCTGTTCAATTTCTAAAGAATCGAAATACTGAACAGGTAAAATTTTTGGGTGTCCATCTACATAATTCCTTAGAAGATTGTAAATGAACTCTGGCTCAGCTTCGATCTCCCTCGATTCTTTTACGTTGTAGGAACTCATGATATCCCCTCCCTTTAATAGCCCGTTGCACCATTCTGCCTTTTTATCAACCAATCTTTCACGATACTACACTTTATTCTTATTAGGCTCTCGCCTTTCCTGCTGTTAGCCCTTTAGCGGAAAAAGTTAAGTTAACACAAGCAATGTATTGTTAAAAACTTAACTAAACCATCCGCTGAGACCTTCTCTGACCCGGTATAGAAACGATTTTCTGCACCCTTCATTAGAGAAAGATTCGTGATAACATACATGTGTAAATCTTTCATTGTGACGATTTGGAGGTTGATTTTAATTGGAAGAAAAATCGAACAAACAAACCAAGATTGACATCTCCCCATTGAGTGCAGAAGACCGTATCCGTTGGGACGTATTGGCTCGAAGCGTACAAGGCCTTTTATGAGACAGAGCTCCCAGACTCCAAATACGACGAGATCTGGCACCGTCTGCTAATTGGTGATAGGATATTTGGCTTCGGCGCGCACCTTCATGGAAACTTGATTGGGATCACCCACTATGTTTTTCAGCCTACTATCTGGAATAAAGATGTGTGTTACTTACAAGACCTCTTCGTCGATGAAGCTGTTCGTGGACATGGGGTGGCCCGTGCACTCATAGAGCGAGTAGCTCAAGCTGCGCGCGAACAAAACGCTTCTGGGCTCTACTGGCAAACTCGCCAGGATAATTCCACGGCTCGTGCTCTCTATGACAAAATTGCTCATCACAAAGGCTTCATTCGTTACGACTATTCACTTGAATAGAATCGAATCTAAACCGTGTAAGGTAGAATCGGTCTGCTTACACGGTTTTCTCACTTACATAATTGATTTAAAAGGTGATCTCGATGAAAGCTGGTTTTTCCCTAATTGCCCTTTTATTGCTTTTGTTTTCTGGAATGCCAACGAATCTTCAAGAACCAGTCAATCAAAAAGCAAAAACGGAAGTCACAGCCGTACTAAATAACCAACTTGGAAAAAGGCCACTTGATTTTCAACAAATGGATTGGTCTCCAGAAGGTTGGAATAAGATTCAAAGCTTAATGGATCACTTGATTCCGACGCTTGAACTTATAAGAGAAGCAAATCCCATTTCCTATGATCAATTGGAACATTACATAGCTGTTTCGTACTCTGATCTCACTATCCTCATTCCCGAAGATCCAGCTAAAAATATTGTTCTGATATACAACCAACAGTTTTATCTCTGCCGAGGAGGAGAAAAAGAAATCAACGAAATCATTAAATGGATCAAATCTCAAATGTACATGGGGAATAACCAGTAGTCGAGCTCGGGTTATTTTTTCATTCGGCTCTATTGGTTTTTTCAATTACCGTCTTGTTACAATATAATAATTTCACAAATTGGAAGAGCGTGTGGTTTACTGATATAGTTGAGAAAATTATAAAAAGGTGTGGAACAATGAAAAAAACAAGTTTTCTTCTCATCCATGGCCTCGGCGGTAGCGGCCCTCAACATTGGCAATCGTGGTTGTACACACAACTAGAGGAACGAAAATTTGATGTACACTTCCCAACTTTTTCTGACTTTGACCGCCCTGTAAAGGATATATGGTTAGAAGAACTCTCAGTTTGTCTTGAAAATATTCCCCCTGAAAATGAGATTATCGTTCTTACTCATAGTCTCGGATCCATTCTCTGGATGCATTATGCAGCTACTCCTCTAAAATCAAAGGTACGTCAGGTTATTCTTGTCGCTCCTCCTTCACCGGTTCGTACACTTTCTGATGCCCAGACTTTTTTTCCGGTACCATTAGACGAAGCGCAACTAGTAAATGCGGCAGAGAGTACATGGTTAGTTATGTCAACGGATGATCCGTTTTGTAGTATTGAGGAATCTACTCTCTTTTTAAAATTAGGGCTACCTGCTATCGCTTTTCCAAAATCAGGACACTTGAATACAGCTTCTGGTCATGGTGAATGGCCATGGATCCTAAATACATGCCTCAAGAAGGAATTTAGTTTTACATAATGTTATGTGACAATTGGGGAGTTCCCAGTGTTTTTGTGTTACTGGTCACTTCCTAACTATTATGGCAAGTCCTTGAATATCTACTTTATAAAACGAAATGTTTAAGGTACCATTTGGTAAATTGTTTTTCTGGAGGTGTAATCCATTGTCCAAAAAGATCCAGGAATACATTTATGTCTTTGTAATGTGCCTTACAATTGCAGTTGATCTCTTAGTAAATTCTTAGGCTTACTTTTGCCCGATTGAATAGATCGGGTTTTTGTCATTCTTCCGTTTCAAAAGCCTTATCATTTATCTCCCCTACACAATTTGGAGAACTTCCTCTGATTCGGCCAGTTTGGGTTATCATTCGGATCACACCTCCTTAGGACTTATTTACTGTAAAGAATGGTATAAAAAGGTATTTCTTCTCATCAAAAGATTAGAATTTTCCATTATACTACAATTTGATATTTCTGAAGGAGGCGATTATTTTGAAAAATATCCGTACTTACCTCGCTGGTTTTTTGACAGGCTCTCTGTTCTTCTCTGGCATCGCGTTTGCCGCAACCCAACAGATTACCGTCGATACCCAACCGATCAAATTCATGGTGGATGGGCGTCTACAGGAAAGCAATGCATCTTTCCTCTACAATGGTGTCCCCTACGTACCGGCTTCCTTTGTTGGAGAGAAGGTAGGCAGACAGGTCACCTGGGATGCCAAGAACTCGACGATCACAATCGGGAGAGCCGTAGCAAAAGTGAAGGCGCCGATCCGCTTGTCTTCCTTGCCCTACTCGATGCCTTACGGGTTGAAGTATTCTCACTCATATACGGATAATTGGAAGACAGGGAAATTTTCCGTAGGCGGAAAGACATATCTGAACGGCATCGGTTACGATTATGTTCATGAGGTCGCCGATGACAAACTACCTAATTCGACCTGTCAAGTATTCTCGTTTCAGTTAAATGGGAAGTATTCCAAGCTGTCAGGCATTCTGGCAACTGATGACAAGTCGTCGGCCAAACAAGATACAGTTCTCTGGCGCATAACAGGGGATGACCAAGTACTTTTTGAAAGCGGGGAGCAAAAAGCCGGCATGAGCCAGATGGCCGATGTAGATCTCACTGGAGTGAAAACCCTGACCATCGAAATCAGACGTCTCACGGAAAATGAGAAGAAAAAGGACATCTGGGCCTTCTTTGGAAACGCATTGCTCCAGTAATGGGAAGTTTTCATTAAGCGTAACGCCACCCACATAACATACTCCACTATCCATTACATAGACCAAATAAAAAAGCATGGGCTATCCCATGCTTTTTCTGATTTACACCATAATCTTGCAGATATCGTTCGTAAACTCAACAGGATCCTGTACTGGAAGTCCTTCAATTAAAAGTGCTTGGTTGTACAATAATTTGGTGTACAAGTCTACCTTCTCTTTATCTGTTTCAAACGATTTCTTTAAGGATTCAAATACTGGATGGTTCGTATTAATTTCCAAAACCTTTTCCGCCTTGATGCCTTGATTGTTCGGCATCGCATTCAGGATCTTTTCCATTTCGATTGTGACTTCACCATCGGTCGTGAAGCAAACCGGATGGCTCTTTAGAATTTTAGAGGCTCTGATATCCTTCACTTTATCGGCCAGTACGTTCTTCATATACTCAAATAGTTCTTTGTTTTCAGTCTCTGCCTCTTCGCTGCTGTTAGTGTCTCCCGCTTCAATTCCTAAATCTCCACTTGCTACGGACTTGAACTCCTTCTCTTTGTATCCCATTAGCATTTTGATCGCGAACTCATCAATATCGTCGGTGAAATACAGGATTTCGTACCCTTTCTCCGACACCAACTCTGTCTGTGGCAGCTTTTCAATCCGCTCAATTGATTCTCCGGAAGCATAATAGATGTATTTTTGGTCCTCAGGCATTCTGGAGACGTACTCGTCCAGACTGACCAGCTTCTTCTCTTTGGAAGAGTAGAACAACATCAGGTCTTGAAGCTCTTCCTTATTCATTCCGTAATCACTGTACACTCCGTACTTCAGCTGTCTGCCAAACGAACGATAGAATTCCTCATACTTCTCTCGCTCATCCTTTAGGAGACTTTGCAGCTGGCTCTTGATTTTGCTCTTAATGTTTTTGGCGATTAGCTTCAGCTGTTTATCCTGTTGGAGAATCTCCCTCGAGATATTAAGCGACAAGTCCTCAGAATCTACCATCCCCTTCACAAAACTAAAATGATCAGGAAGCAGATCGGCACATTTGCTCATGATTAAAACCCCATTGGAGTAAAGCTCTAAGCCCTTTTCAAACTCTTTAGTGTAGTAGTCGAACGGCATTTTTTCCGGGATGAAGAGAATCGCATTGTAGCGTACGGCACCGTCTGCCTTAACGTGAATATGTTTAATCGGTTTGTCAAAGCCGTAATGCTTCTCATGGTAAAAGCTCTCGTAGTCCGCTTCCGTCAGTTCTTGTTTATTCTTTCTCCAGATCGGAACCATGCTGTTGATGGTTTGCTCTTCCTGGACATTTTGATACTCGTCCTCGCTACCCTCTACTTTTTGGCTGGTTGCCACTTCCATTTTGATCGGGTAACGAATGAAGTCAGAGTATTTTTTAATAATGCTGCGGAGTCGGTATTCATTCAGATAATCATCGTAATTCTCGTCTTCCGTGTTCGCTTTGATTTGCAAGGTGATTTCCGTACCGACGGTTTCCTTCTCGCAAGGCTCAATCGTATACCCATCAGCACCCGAAGAAACCCATTTATAGGCCACATCACTTCCAAGCGCATTACTAACAACGGTGACTTCGTCAGCGACCATAAAAGCCGAATAGAACCCGACACCGAATTGGCCAATAATATCATGACCGTCTTTGATTTCGTTTTCAGATTTAAAGGCTAAAGATCCGCTCTTGGCTATGATTCCAAGGTTATTCTCCAGCTCTTCCTTGGTCATCCCAATTCCCGTATCCAGGATCTTCAGCGTTCTGGCTTCTTGGTCAGGGATCACCTTTATGTAATATTGATCCGGTTCAAAACGCAAAGACTCATCCGTTAACGCTTTGTAATAGATTTTATCAATGGCGTCACTTGCATTGGAAATGAGCTCACGCAAAAAGATCTCTTTTTGTGAATAGATCGAGTTAATCATCATTTCTAATAATCTCTTGGATTCTGCTTGGAACTGCTTCTTTTCCATTCCTTAATTCCCCTCTCACAGACGAGTTCAAATTATCATGTTTCCGTTATATTTAGCACTCTAATCAAGAGAGTGCTAATCTCTTTTTAAATATCATATCTTGCTTGGATGTGTCAATAACCATCAAAAATAATAGGAGAGCTTCGAATTTGATCAGCTCTCCCATTCAGTACCGTATAAAGTTTGTCATCCGTTAATTGCTCGTCAAGATCGCTGTAATCAGTAAACTGAGAAACAATGTTGCAGGAACATACATGGCCCATGTGTCTTTTAAACGTTTTTTGAGAATCATACCAAGACACTCCTTCCTGTGGTGGAACTAGAAGATTTTCTCTTCTACCTTCATTGTGAGGGAAGATGGAGTGATATGCTAGAGGTCTGTTTGAAGACTTTGTGAAATAAATTACAATCATAATTGCTTTCTTAACATAACGAAACCAATTGTTGATTTCATTCGTAACGTTAGTAAAATTGATTACACTGCTTTATTTATTACCTCGTCATGGTTTGGTTGATTAAACGGTGAGCCTGATTTGATTGAATATCCGGTTAGAGGTGGTCAGGTTGAAACTGAAATTAATTGCTATGGTGGTGCTTTGTGTTGTTTTGTGTTTCTGGTGCCCCTGGATAACGGATGATTTTTCCAAAACCAGAGCAGTATCAGGTTTCAATAATCAATACACTGGAGCGATCGATGGTTGCGGTTCAGATACAGCCATTCGTTCGGTAAAAGTTCCTTTTGGTCGTTCTGTAGAAATTGATTATGTTTGTATGCCTGCTTTGAATTTACCTCAATTCCATAAGAAAAAAACTGTATATGTTTCATTCTTAGGTACGGTTCATATTGATTCAATTCGACCCTATTAAATATCTGCATGAACTACCCACTATGCCTACATTCCATCATCGATAAACAACGGATGCAGCTAAGATCCCAATCAATCCTCCCGTAATTGGCGCAACGACCAAAACCCCAATGAGATTCCCGTGGTAACCAAGCAGTAGTTTAAGAAGCAGTGTCACCACCGAAACGAGAAGGACTAGAAACCAATATTGAATGATCTTCCGATTGGTCGTGCGAAGGCCTCGGAATTGTCGAACATCTAATAATATCCATCTTTTCCACATAAGCCACGCAACTGGAAACAATAATCCGAACAATGACAAGCTGTATTGGAGCCATTTATAAACGGGCAATCCAAGCATACTGGTACGAAGAATCTGGCTATGCATGACGAAAAAACCACCGACATGTGTAAACGAATCAACAAATAGATGCGTAAAGAAGCCGATGATGACCGAACACAAGAAAACCACCCATTGGGCGACTGAGCCTTGCTTCCACAACCTATCTGTCTGAAGGATAGGAAAGTGAAATGAGAAAGGCAAGTTCATGATGAGTGGCTTCTTGATGATCTTATGAAAAAGAATCGAAACGATGATACTAAGCGGTATTGCCTGAAAGAACAAACCTTGAATCGTATGCCCAATCGATTGATATGGTTCCAAAGCAATGAAGTATTCAAAATCGGGAGACATACTCCCTACCACTAATCCGGTAAGGCTAAACCATTTGGGTTTGATCCACTTGAGGGGAGCCGCATAAAGCGTGTGAGAGAATGTAAATGGCATGAACCTTCCTCCGTTTTAATAAAGCTACTCTCGATTCGGCGTCTTGTATCGATACATCGAGTAATCAGAACGCACCTTCCGAACCGCTAAATAGACAGGCAGCCCCCTCGCCACCCATCTCAAGGCCGATAAAATATTGGCTTCATCTTCAAATTCTTCAACAATCACAACGGTCTGTTCGTTTACGTACCTCTTCAGTTCTTCCCAGCCCATGGCTGAATACTTGTCGGTTCCGTAGGTTCGCAGTTCAATAAAATCTTGGAACTTTGGATTCGTCATCCGCATGAGACGCCCCATGGCTTGGGCGCACTCTGGATGGACATGTGGACTAATAGACAATGAATACAAATCCCTTCTTACCCTAATAAACGCTTAGCCTCAAGATAGAGAACCAGTATAAAGCGTTTGGTGTTGATTTTGGCATTGGACAGTTCGACATCATTATCCAACTCCAGCATACGCTTTCTGACCTCTTTAAAATCAAAAAACGTTGAAGCGTATTTCTCAAACTTGGCATTCGAGTAATCGGTTAATCCAATGGACGTCAAATGGGTTAACGCTTGTGCCAATGCTCGGCGAATACGCTGTTCGGCTGCTTTCACCTCTTTTTGCACTTCCGTTGCCGTTGCTTGCTGTCCCAGTTTTTTGCGCGCGACATTATGAAAAATCTCCTTCAAGGAAGGAAAATCGTATTCATAGGAGTCTTCCTTTTCGCTCTGGTACAGGTAGTCCACGATTTCTAATAAATCCTTGCTGCCTGATTCCCCGATTATCCCCAACTCCGTTAACAGATATCTGCCTGTGGTCACAATCGTTTTTTCGGTAAAAGGATTCTCCCGTCTGTCTTTAGACATCCCCATTCCTAGTAAACTTAAGGACTTCTGGATATCCTGAATGGATCGCTCCAGCATCACCCGTTCACTTACCTTTTGAATGACGCTGATTACCTCCAGCCGATTGATCGGTTTGGTTATGTAATACTCAATTCCATTTGTATACGCTTCGGCAATCATTTCTTTGGATTCGATTTGGGAAATCATGATGATTTTCCCTTCAAAGGACGAAGAGATCTGGCGAACCGTTTCGATCCCATCCCGAATGGGCATGAGAAGATCGATCAGTAAGATGTCCACTTTTTTCACAGACAATATGTCGGCATCAATAAAGGAACCGTCCTCAGCCTCACCCACAACAGTCCCCAAATCTTCATCTTCTATTATATGAGAGATCATAAACCGCACAGCCTGATCGTCATCCACAATGAAAAATCGCATACTATCCTCCTTGATGAATAATGCTCTCGATGGGTAGCCGGATGGTAAAAACGGTTTCTCGGGGAATTGCTTCATTCTCAACCGTAATGGTTCCCCCTAAGCTTTCAACCATTTCTTTGACGTAGCTTAATCCGATTCCGGTTGATGGCATGCCAGAAATATCGTACTTGGTGGTAAATCCCGGCTTGAACAGTATTTCTTTGTCTTTTACCAACACTCCTGGTCCGTCATCGTGTACAGATACCTCAAGCCAATCTTCCAGCTGCTTGATTGTTATACGAATGGTTCCTGCTTCCTTAATCGCCTCTACAGCATTCGCGACCAGGTTGTTCATCAGCGACAACAAGGTGTACATGTGATAGTTGCCTTGTGTCACCACAACCTGTAATTCGAATGATATCTCCTTCGCCAATAGTTGCGCGTACTTCTGATTCGAACGCACGACAATTCGTCCCAACGCTTCCATACTCATATAGTTCGGGACATCTTCGCTAGAGATCATTTTGGACAATCCCGCATAGATCCGTTGATTATCTTTTTTTATCTCATGAACTTGTCCAGCGATATGCAAAACTCGCTTGGCATAGCTTTCTGCCTGTTCATTTGAGGAAGCTTGCAGTCCCCGATATACATCATAACAATCTCGGGTGATCGATTCCACTTGATTCAGCGTCTTTTTTAACTGGATCGATTCCACATACAAGTCAGAGATCAAAAGCATGGTGCGTTCGTTGCGTTTGCGCTGCTGTTCTTCCAAGATGATGGCATGTCTCAACTGGATCATATTGAAAAATCCAAGGACAAAGAAGGTACGGATGACGGCAAACAACGTAATTTTGCTGATAATCTCGAGGCTCATGACACTCTCAATCGGTGCCCAGCGAAAAGTCAACTCCATGAGATTGGATATGACCTCTATGACCACTCCGAGCAAACCAACTAAAAGCGGACGTTGATAGAGTTGATTGATGCGCATCAATGAGAATAAAGCCGCATAGCAAACATAAAAAACGAGCGCTGGCAAGTGATTGTAAATGATCGGTTCCACGTGAATCGGCTGCCGCCCCAATAAATCCAGGAGAATCCGAAAGCTGAAGACGCTTATTCCCACCGCAAAACCAGAAAGCCAAGGGGGAATATTCTTTATCCAAAGCAAGAAGAACAAAAAAGCCGTCGTACCAAAGCTAACCCGAAAAGTGTCACCAAACGGATGAAAATTAAGCTCACCCGCAATCGGAACCCCAACGATCATTAATAAAAAAATATAAACTCTTTCTTTCAATTTAAGCACACTTTCTGTGATTTTATTCGGAATAAACATCTAAATTTGACGATTTCGTTAAAAATTTTTATCTAGTCATTTGTAGTTTTTTGTAGGATTTCATAGATTAGCTTTTACACTTTATTTAGAATCCGCTTTCATATGGTGAACATAACATCAAATCAACTGAAAAGCAAAGGAAGGAGAGGAATATGAAAAAATATGGTCTGGCTTTACAAATCTTTATTGGTTTACTCCTCGGTATTGTCGTAGGTGCACTTTTTTATGGGAATCCTGCAGTCGAAAGTTTCCTCAAACCAATTGGAGATATTTTCCTGCGATTAATTAAAATGATCGTAGCACCAATTGTTATCGCTTCCCTCGTTGTTGGGGTTGCAGGTGTAGGAGACCTGAAGAAGCTTGGTAAAATCGGTGGTAAAACACTGATCTATTTTGAGATCATCACTACCGTTGCGATTCTTATCGGACTAACCGCATCCAATCTTTTCAAACCAGGTGTTGGGGTCAATATGAATGCATTGACCAAATCCGATATCTCCAAGTATGTAGAAACTACAACGCAAGCGACTCATCACAGCTTTATCGATACGTTTGTTAACATCGTTCCAAAAAATATTTTTGAATCACTGGCAAACGGTGATATGCTCGCCATCATTTTCTTCTCTGTTATGTTCGGATTAGGTGTCGCTGCCATTGGCGAACGCGGAAAACCCGTGCTAGCCTTCTTCCAAGGTGTAGCTGACACAATGTTTTGGGTAACGGATAGGATCATGCGATTCGCTCCATTCGGTGTATTCGCATTGATCGGAGTTACGGTGTCCAAATTTGGTTTAGGTTCGCTTGTTCACCTCGGCAAACTTGCATTGCTGGTGTACGGAACCATGTTCTTCTTTGTAATCGTCGTGTTTGGTATTGTTGCTAAGTTGAGTGGGACAAGCATTTTTTCCATCATCAAAATTTTGAAAGATGAATTGATTCTTGCGTACTCCACAGCAAGCTCCGAGACGGTACTTCCTAAATTAATTGAGAAAATGGAAAAATTCGGATGCCCAAAAGCCATCACTTCTTTTGTTATCCCTACTGGATATTCGTTTAACCTAGATGGTTCCACCTTGTATCAAGCGCTGGCTGCGATCTTTATCGCGCAAATGTACGGAATTGACATGCCAATCAGTACTCAAATCACGCTCATGCTTGTTTTGATGGTTACCTCTAAGGGAATTGCCGGTGTTCCGGGAGTATCCTTCGTTGTATTGCTTGCCACACTTGGATCAGTAGGGATTCCGGTTGAAGGTCTTGCCTTCATCGTTGGTATCGACCGTATCCTTGACATGGCGCGTACAGTCGTAAACGTAATTGGTAACTCTTTGGCGGCAATCGTTATCTCCAAATGGGAAGGCCAATACGACAACGCTAAAGCGCAGAAGTACCTGTCTACCTATGAAAAGAAAGCGGCTTAATCACCGCTCCATTCAGTAAGCATAAACAAAAACCTCTTCATTAGGAATCCACAAGGGATCTCAATGAAGAGGTTTTTCCTTTTCTATCGATTACGCTTCATTCAATGTTTCAAGCGCTTCATTCAATGTTTCAAGCGCTTCCTTCAATACTCGAACAATAAAATCAAGATCCTCACTGGTTGTGGAAAACGGCGGGGAAAGCGTCAAGATGTTGTTAAAGCCTGGAACCGTGTCCCCGTTACGTCCAATAATCAACCCACGCTTCTTGCATTCTACAATCACTTTGGTCAACTTATCGGGCAGTGCCGGCTCTTTGGTCTGGCGATTTTCTACCATCTCAATGCCACACAAGAATCCAAAGCTTCGGATATCTCCCACATTCGGGTGATCTTCAATGACGGACAGTTTCTGACGCAGCTCTATTCCTAACTGCTCAGAGCGTTCGATCATATCTTCCTCTTCCATAATCTCCAGATTCTTGAGTGCCAGCGCACAGGCTGCAGGGTTTCCTCCAAACGTATTTACATGACGGAAGTGAATGTCGTTTCCTTTTTCATTGAATTTGTCCGCAATCTCTTTGCGTACAGCCGTTGCTGATAGCGGAAGATAAGCGCTCGTAATTCCCTTAGCCATGGTCACAATATCAGGCTTAACGCCAAAATTCTGATGACCAAATTTGCGTCCAGAACGACCGAATCCGCAAATGACTTCATCCACAATTAACAGAACGCCGTATTTGTCACAGATTTCTCTTACCTTTGGCATATACTCAGGCGGTGGGACAATCACTCCGCCACCGGTAATGGTTGGTTCCATGATTACCGCTGCTACGGTCTGGGAGCCTTCCCAGTTGATGACTTCATCATATACCTGAGCGCACTCCAAATTACAGGTGCCATAGGTCTTGCCGAATGGACAGCGGTAGCAGTATGGCGGAGAGACATGCAGGAATCCAGGGGCAAGCGGTTCGTATTTGGTTTTGCGAATCGATTGGCCTGTCGCCGCAAGCGACCCCATCGTATTGCCGTGATAAGCGCGATGACGAGAGATAAACTTATATCGACCAGGTTCTCCATTCTGATGGTGATACTGACGTGCGATTTTAAACGCTACTTCATTGGCTTCCGATCCGCTATTGGAGAAGAAGACACGGTATTCATCCCCCAGCCATTCACTTACTTTTTCCGATAGTTTGATGGCTGGCACATGGCTTTGGGTAAGCGGAAAATAAGCGAGCGACTTCAATTGCTCATAGGCCGCTTCCGCTAGTTCTTGTCGTCCGTACCCGACATTGACACACCACAAACCGGACATCCCATCCAGATAACGATTCCCGTCGATATCGGTTATCCAAGAACCTTCCGCCTGGGTCACGATCATTGGATTGGGATTGTAAGGCGACATGTGATGCCACATATGTTCTCGGTCTGCTTGTAGTAATTGTTCTTTTTCCATCCTCGTTTCACCTGTCCTCTCCTACGATTGGCTTACCTGCACTACCTCGCAGTAATTCCTCTATTTAACAAATACTTTTTGTGAGCCGATACTGGAATCTCCATCATCAAGCCAGCGAGAGGTAATGGTTTTCTTTTTGGTATAGAACTCCACACCGTCCTTGCCATTTGCGTGCAGGTCACCATAGAACGACTGCTTCCAACCGCTGAAGGCAAAGAAGCCCATTGGTGCAGGTACCCCAACATTGACACCGACCATTCCGGCTTCTACGCGAAGCGAGAATTCGCGTCCCAATCTGCCGCTGTTCGTGTAGATACAGGCCCCATTGCCATAACGAGATTGGCTGATGACATGAAGACCCTCTTCAAAGCTCTTCACTCGTACGACACTCAGAACTGGAGCAAAAAGCTCTTCACGAACCACAACCATCTCCGGATTGGTATGGTCGATAACAGTTGGGCCGAGGAAATAACCGTTGTCATGTGCTTTGGCATCTTCTCTTCCATCACGAGCCAGTTGTGCGCCTTCCTCAACACCTTGGGCGATGAGTTGGTGGACTTTCTCCAAATGAGAAGCCCGAATCACTGGACCCAAATCAATTCCTGCTTCCAATCCGTTCCCCATGCGCAGGGAATTGGACTCATCGATCAGATGGGCGACAAATTCATCAGCAGCATCCTCTACGACAACCGCAACACTGGCTGCCATACAGCGTTCTCCCGCACATCCAAAAGCGGAGCTGGCGATTGTTTTGGCCGCACGTTTAAGATCGGTATCTGCCATCACCAAATGATGGTTTTTCGCGCCGGCGAGTGCTTGCACGCGTTTGCCATGAGCTGACGCCGTTTTGTAGATGTACTCGGCAACAGGTTGAGAGCCGACAAACGAAATCGCTTTCACATCTGGATGCTCCAGAAGGCCATTTACCACGTCATGCGCCCCGTTGACGACATTGATTACTCCGTCTGGCAAACCTGCTTGTTTAAACAATTCAATGGCGCGCACAGTCGATAATGGCGTCCGCTCTGATGGTTTTAGAACGAATGTATTACCTGCTGCGATCGCAATTGGAAACATCCACATGGGGACCATTAACGGAAAGTTGAATGGTACAATTCCGCCCACAACACCAAGCGGCAAGCGGATTGCCTGACAGTCAATGCCTTTCGCGATATTTGGGAGCGTATCCCCCATGAGAAGAGTTGGCATTCCACAAGCGAACTCCACCATCTCAATGCCTCTAAGGACTTCTGCCTGTGCTTCCGCTGTGTTTTTACCATTCTCCAGGGTGATCATTCTGGCCAGTTCGTCCTGATTCTCGATCAAGAGCTGCTGATATTTGAACATGATTCTTGCCCGATCTACAACAGGTGTCGCGCTCCAAGCAGGAAATGCCTCCTTAGCGGCTTGTACAGCCTGATCAACATCATCTTTTGTGGACAAAGGCACATGAGAGAGTACTTCGCCTGTTGCTGGATTCGGAATCGGTTCATAATGAGTAGTTTCTGAAGCAATCCAATTACCACCAATGTAGTTTTTAAGCTTGTTCCCAGTCGTTGTCATAACGGATAAATCATCTCCTTACCTCATACCTCTTGATTTTTCTTTTATTTTATCAGAAGATTTTAATAAATTTCATGATACATACCGTAAAGAATTATCTGATACATTTGATACATAATGTCTAACGAAAAGGATGAATGAACATATGCGTTCGAATTGGGGACTAACAGTTGGAGATATTCTCAAACGCCCACAATTTCAGCAGGCGGAGTGTGTCGCTGGAAGCCGTGGATTAACCAAATCCATTCGTTGGGTACATATCCTGGAACGTCCTGATTTTGTCACGTTCCTTAATGGAGGAGAGTTGATTTTGTCTACTGGCGTTGGGCTCGGTGGAGATCCAACGCACAGTGTCAGCTACCTTCAGGATTTGATTGCTCGCAAAGCTGTTGGTTTATGTATAGAGCTTGGAGATCATTTTCCTTGTATTCCACCTGAGATGAAAGAGCTTGCGGATCATCTAGAATTTCCGCTGATTGTGTTTCATGTGCCTGTTCGGTTTGTAGACATCACCATGGAGCTTCACGAATCGATTGTCAGCTATCACACGTATTCGTTGCGTAAACTAGAAGCATTCTCACGGAGTTTGCAGCAAATCACCTTGGAAGGCCAAGGTATCCCCAAAATCTTAAATCTGTTGCAGGCAAAGGTGCAGACACAGGTTTTTTTCATGAGTCTGGATGGTCCTTCGTTCTTCTCGCCTGCTATGCCACAATCTGTTCAAAACGAATTAACGGAGCGATTTACACTTCTTCAGGATAAAGACGGAATCTCCTTAGAACAACAAGCGATCGTTACCATTGCCGAGAAAAAACAGATTTTCTATCAGCCGATCTCTGCCATGGGGCATGTTTTGGCGTATTTGGGAGTGGTCTTATACGAACGAGAGGCGGATGAGCTGTTGCAGCTGACGACGGATTATGCGGCGACTGCCATGACGCAGATTTTGCTTCGTCGCATGTTCGTGGAGGAACGCGCCCATGATGAGCAAAGTCGAATCATCGATGATTTGCTGATGGGACAGTTGGAGAATGAACGGCAAATTCTCGGGATGCTCGGGATTGAGCATACTGCCAAACCGCCACGGTATACCGTGTTAATCATGCAGTTACATCAGGATAAAACCTTGTACGAGGATGAGCTAGGTGTTCCGTTTTACGATCTATTGAATGTCTACCGCTCGATCTTGCGCCGCAATGGATTCCGCTCATTAATTCGCAGTAAAGGGAATCGCTTGTATTTGCTGCTGATGGAGTTGAATCCAGCCCTTGAGATTCGTCAAGCGATGGAAAAAGTCGTGAGAGAGTTAAAAAACAGTACATCACGCTCGCTTGGCGCTGATGTCGGGGTGTCTTTCGGTGTGAGCCGTCCGTCCAATCGCTATCTCGAGGTAAAACGACATTTCCTGGAGGCCGAGGAAGTCTTGACGAATCAGGATTGCTTTAGTAGTCCCTATTACGATGATCTAGGACTCCATCGCGTGCTTCTTGCCATTCCAGATCAGTACGTGCTAGAGGCGTTCGTAGAGGACTATTTAGGCCCTCTGCTTGAACAGGATCGATCCTACCACAGCCAACTGCTCCTAACGTTACGCGCCTTACTGGATCATCATGGCTCCAAACAGGAAGCGGCCGAACATCTCTTTATCCACCGTCAGACACTCTATCACCGACTGGGCAAAATCAGCGAGCTGATCGGAAGCACCTATCTCGAGCCTAATCATCGTCGGTGCCTTGAATTAGCGATCCAAGTATATGATTGGTTACAACGAAAAACATAAAGAGATGCTCCTTTGGGGAAGCATCTCTTTATAGCGGAACGTTATTTATTGGGATAACTGTAGGTTAAGGTAAAATTACCCGTTCCTTTATCGGCACTCACCCGAATGATATACGTGGCCATTGTGGTCACATTAAACTCAATCGTTTCCGGCTTGTCTGAAGGAACTGATTTGACTAAATCTTTCCCTCTTCGATTTTTTAAGGAGACGCTTAATTCACCATCGCCCTCCCAATTGAGAGTCGCCTTGAATGGTCCTTTTTTCTTAATGGAAATGGTGTAATCGATGTATGATGGATTGTCAGATTCAGTCGTTGCGGTTACTGTTCCCTTCTTCGTCTCCATTTTCACGCCTGGAGATGCGGCGTTCGCCAATTTTCCGTTCGTTGCAATAGCATAAGGTTGCGGCCCCTTAGGAACGTTGTAGCCGATTACTTTTACCGTCCATTTGCCTTTGATCGGATTTTTGACGTAGACTTGTTCCACATTGTTCAGATTATCGACCTGATCACTTGTTGAGGGGCCAATAAAATCGTTGCCGTTATACACTTTGCCATTCGGTGCAGTTACCACTAGATTCAAGTCATTGACCAATGCTCGTCCGGTAATGACTGAGGATGGATAGTCCGTCCATGATAACGTTAGCGCAAATGGTTTGCCGGAGTCCGACACGTCTACTGAATAAGAGGCTGTACCTTTTGTTTGCAGTCCCTTGGTTTCATCAACGAATGTGGTATGGATCGCATTCACTAAGTTAGCTCGTCCGAAGCCTTGATCTTTTAGGTACAAGCCTAAATCGTCTGCTCCTGTAAGAAGCATGGATTTAATCAGAGCGCTGCTTGGATCATTCACGCCATTTTCCTGCAAATATTGACGCACCTGTGCTGTTCCTCCCGCTAGTACAGGAGTTGCCATGCTGGTTCCACTCATAAAGGCATAATAGGAATTAAAATTTAAATCAAAACTTTTATCAGGTGCTAATGAAGAACGGGTCGACAGAATAGCGGTACCAGGTGCTACGATGTCTGGTTTGATACGGCCATCTATGGTTGGACCCCTACTGCTGAACCAAGCGATCTCGTCGGGATTATCTGCAATTGTTCTCCACATAGGCAGTTTACTCCACTCAGGTAAAGTACTCCACTCTGGTCTATTATTCTCAGAGGCCCCAACGGAGATGACATTTTTCGCTGTCGCTGGACTACCAACCGTTTCGTCGCCAGATTTCCCATCGTTGCCGGCAGCGATAAGCGCTGTCATATCCTTGTGCTCCCAGAGGAATTTATCCGCTTCGTAGGACGAATAGTCATATGCCCCATAGTCTGAAGCGCCCCAAGAATCTGAATGAATTCTCGCCCCTTGCTGATACGCTTCATCCCACATCTCGTACAAGTCACCTTGAAGATTCTGATTTTCATCATCCATCGCATGGAACACTAGCATTGCATCCGGAGCCATCCCTGTAATTTTTCCGTTCGACGCTTTTCCAGTTCCCACAATGGATCCAGCTACGTGTGTCCCGTGACCATCAGGATCGCTGGAATCATTATTGTCTTCTCGCCCAACGGCAATCAAGTTCTTAATTCGGCCTACAAAATCAGGGTGTATATTGTGAATATTCCCGGTATCCAAACCACTATCTGCAACTCCGACAATTTGGTTCTTTCCGGTATAACCCGTACTTTTCAAAGTATCAGAGTGAATAATACCTGCTGCTACATCATTAGAATAGTGCCGCTCTCCAACAGGAACAACTGCGATTACATCATCGGACTCAATCAGTTTGGAAACATCATTTCCCGAAGCGGACAAGGTCGCCATATGCTTCACGTTTGTCCGTTCAATATTCTCAGCTTTAGGAGCAATTCTCTTCACCAAACGGGTTGCATCTTCATCAGAATCAAACCCAATCACCGCCAGCTTTTGCTGTTTTTTACTGCCTATATTTTTGGCGAGTTCTGGTGACAGCTTGTACGCCGGCTGAAAAGGAGTCACTCTTTTGACAAAAGAAAGTTTTGTCAGCTTCTTTCGGTCGTTTTGGTTATGAAGCCTAGCGATAAAAGCAAAATCAGGTATGTAATCTCCCAGCTCTACTCCCATATCTTCCATTTGCTCTTTCCATTCCTCTTCTACCGGTCCTTCCAGTTGGATGATGACTAATTTAGAAGATGAATCGAATTGGGATAACTTTTTTACAAGTCCGGCGGAACGTAAGGAAAGCCCTTGTTCGGCTTCAATTGACAGGCTTCCTGCTTCTTTGGTAGACATGTCGGGTTTCGCGAATACTGGTAAACTTCCAACTGTAAGTGATAAGGCAAATGCTGTGAATATTGCTCGTTTTGCAGTTTTGTTCAACTAGAGCACCCCTTCATACTACCTGTAAATTAAGACTATTCCATTATATACCGCATATTTCGAATGTTAAAGATCTAAGAAAAGACTTCGTCCCTCTTTACTTCCGATATTACACACGAAAAAAGCTGCCGGGAAACCCCCGACAGCTTCTTAACCAATAGGTCATCTCACAATTTAATGTGGCCCAAGTCAACCTCTGCGGTAAACTGCGCAATAGCCGAATCGAAGACCTCATCCTCTTCCTCAGCTGCCACCTTGAACATGGTGATGAGCTTGTCACCACTTCGCACCTGGACATTATACTGCGCATCTCCATCATACGTGGACGCAAAATTCAGTTCACGTCCACGGACTTTCATATTTCGTTCCATGCCGATCACCTCCGAGCATAGTTTTCCCAATAGCTCCAAATAAAAACCTACGCGAGATGTGTCAATAAACAGCGAAAATTGCGCTTACCCAGGAAATACCTAGGTGTCAAGTGGACGCATGGAACTTTACTTAGAAGTCTGATCTCTAGACCGCCGAAAACGCCTGCCAATCAGTCTCTTGCTCGATCGTCTCTTTAGTGGGGAGCCCAATTCGAACCAATCCTTTTTGAGAAGACTCATCCACCCATTCAAAAGCAAAGGAAAATTCGCTTTTTTGAGCGGGAGAATCCTTCTCAAGGACCTCCAGCATGGCTTGCAAAGCAGCTGGTAATAAAGGTACCGCTACCGATCCCTGTTGACTAGGGATCGATAACAGCTTAGGTGACTCCTCAAAATAGGAGACGGTATCTAACAACAAGGACACCTGTAAATAATTTAATTCTGTCGTAAATGACTCAAATGGAAGGGACATGGTTACGACTCCTTTTTATCCGTATCATCAAACAGACTCGCCTGCTTCACTGGCGATTCATCCAAAGGAGAGACAGGTGCTTTAGATGGTTCTGACACGGTTGGTTCTCCTCGGCCATTCTCTGTTGGCAAGGTGGCTTCGAATAGAACATCGACGATCTTATGCTCGACTGCCATTCGCCCGATTCCGCCTTGTTCGTTGATGGAGATATGATCCGGTTCAATCAGTACCATCTCATGCGTTTCAGTCAAAACGATTAGTTTGTCACGATTCACATCTTCCCGCATGGCGGCAATGATCTGGTGCGGGGCGGTTTTGCGCTTACGAATAAGGATAACCCCTTTTCCCGCACGGCCTTGCAATGGGAAGTCACGGATGTAGGTACGCTTCAGTACCCCTTCCTGGGTAAGAACACTGACCACCCGATCATCTTCCGGATTAGAGAGGATGGCTGTCACTACTTCATCTTGCGGCGCTAAAGCAATCGCTTTGACACCAGAGGAAGCTCTTCCAGTAGCCGATACCTCCAGAATTGGGAAGCGAATTCCCATGCCTTCTCTTGTAATCACTAGAATGTTCTCTGCTTCCCCCGCCACGAAGCACTTGACGAACAAATCCTCATCCGATTTGCGTTTGGCTGCCACAATGGCACTGGAACGATTGGTCTCATACTCAGTCAATGGCGTTTTTTTGATTAAACCGGAACGTGACAGATGATAAACGAAGAGCGGCTGCTGGAAGTTCTCGATGATCGTAAAGCCGATAATCGATTGCTGCTTCTCTAGCGGGATGACGTTGATCAGCGCCGTTCCAATATCTTTCCACTTGGTATCCGGGATATCGTTAACCAGCATGACAAAATATTTGCCGTCCTGCGTAAAGAACAAGGCGGTATGCGAGGTGTTAGTTTCAATGAAGCTCTTCACCTTGTCGCCTTCCTTGACCCCGCAGGTCTCAATAGTTCCCCCCATGGATTTGAAGGAACGAGGACTTGTCCGCTTGATGTACCCATCGTTGGTAAACGTTACGATACAGTCCTCAGCATTAATCTGCATCGCGATATTAACCTTAATATCCTCAATCTCGCCCTGGATCTCCGTTCTCCGAGGGTCTGCGTATTTCTTACGAATTTCGGTCAATTCGGATTCGATTACTTGAATCAGCTTTTTCTCACTGTCAAGAATCGCTTGCAGTTCCTTGATCTCCTTGGCCAAGGCAGCTAGTTCCTTTTCCAGCTTGACGATATCGATTCGAGTTAAGGAAGCTAATTGGATATTCAGAATCGCGTCTGCTTGGATATCTGTGAAGCCGTACTGCTCCATGATGTTACGCTTAGCATCGGCACGGTCGTTGGAAGCCATGATCGTATCGACGATCTCACGCAGGATAGACTTAGCGCGAATTAACCCTTCTACAATGTGCTCACGATTCTGCTTGCGCTCGAGATCGAATCGGCAGCGGCGTGTGACGACTTCCTTCTGGTGCACGATGTAAGCGTCAAGAAGCGCTTTTAGCCCCATCTGCTTAATCGTACCTTCATGGATCGCGTTCATGTTGTAGTTGTAGTAAATCTGTAAATCCGTGTTTTTGTAAAGATACTGCAATATCGGCGTTGGATCCGCCTCTTTTTTCAGATCAATCACGATTCGAACCTTTTTCTGTTCCGCTTCCTTGCGCCCCGTCTCGTCACGAACCGCAATTGCTCCTTCAATCTTGCGTTCCATCACCAATTCATCAATCTGAGCCACTAATCGAGATTTGACCACCTCGTATGGGATTTCGGTGATGACGATTTTTTTCACCTTGCCGCCCTTTGGCTCTTCCAATTCCGTGCGTCCGCGGATAATAAATTGACCTCGTCCCGTTTCAAAGGCTTTGCGGATACCCGAAACCCCTTGCACGATTCCTCCAGTAGGGAAATCGGGGCCTTTCACCAACTCCATCAGTTCATCTAGCGTAATCGCCGGATTCTTCATCTGCGCGATGGTCGCGTCAATCACTTCTTCCAGGTTATGGGTTGGAATATCGGTGGCAAAACCTACGGCAATCCCGGAAGCTCCGTTGACTAATAGATTCGGAAACCGCGACGGCAGAACGGCCGGCTGCTCGGTCGAGTTATCGTAGTTAGGAATAAAGGTAACGGTATCTTTATCAATATCACGCAACATCTCGTTCGCTAGTGCGGACAACCGTGACTCCGTATAACGCATCGCCGCAGCCGGGTCGGCGTCCAAGCTACCGAAGTTCCCGTGTCCTTGAATCAACACCTGACGCATCTTCCACCATTGCGCCATCCGTACCATCGTCTCATAGATGGCACTATCGCCGTGTGGATGGAAGGTACCCATCACATAACCGACTGTCTTGGCAGACTTGCGGTACGGTTTGTCGTTTGTGTTGCCCTCTTGATACATCGCATATAAAATTCGGCGTTGAACTGGCTTCAAGCCGTCACGAGCATCTGGGATCGCGCGGGAGAGAATGACCAAATTGGCGTAATCCCCGAAGCGTTTCCCCATAATCTCGGTGAAGCTTTGTTCTATAATTCGATTGGATAGCATGTTTATTCATCCTCTCCCACTTCAAATGTGACATGGGTTTCAATCCATTCACGGCGAGGAGGAACTTTATCGCCCATTAGTACAGTAACCAGCTTCTCGCTGTGAGCCATATCTTCAAGGTTGACCTGAATCAACTTGCGCGTCTCTGGATTCATCGTCGTATCCCATAATTGATCAGGGTTCATTTCCCCCAAACCTTTATAACGCTGAATCGTTGTTCCTCGGCCCAGTTTCTTCAGTGCCTGTTCCAGCTCATAATCATCCCAGCAATAAATGGCTTGAGGATTTTTGCCTTCTTTTAACACCTGATACAGCGGAGGCTGAGCGATGAACAGCTTGCCCGAAGCGATTAACGGCTGCATGTAGCGGAAGAAGAAGGTTAAAAGGAGCGTCTGGATATGGGAACCGTCAACGTCGGCGTCAGACATGATGATAATTTTATCGAAGGCGCAATCTTCCAGTGAAAATTCTTCTCCCAAATCGGTGTCAATGACTTCCAGAATGGTACGGAATTCTTCATTGGAGAGGACTTCGGAGAGCTTCGCTTTTTCTGTGTTAAGCGGCTTCCCTCTCAGGCCAAAAATTGCCTGAAATTCGGAGTCCCGCGCTTGCTTAGCCGAACCTCCCGCAGAATCTCCCTCCACAAGGAACAATTCATTACGCTTCGGATCCTTGTATTGCGGAGGCGCGAACTTCTCGGAGATGGATTTGCGTTTTTTATTATTTTTGCCCTTTTTATCCGCTCGAAGCGCTTCCCGTTGTTTACGCATTTCTTCGCGAATCTCGGCTGAACGAACCGCTTTCTCCACGAGGAGCTTACCGATCTCCGGATTTTCTTCCAGGAAGAAGCCCAGCTTCTCGGAAACGATTTGCTCGACAATGGTTCTCGCTTCTTCATTCCCCAGCTTGTCTTTGGTTTGGGACTCAAATTGCACTTCGCCCATCTGCAACGACAATACCCCAAGGAAGCCTTCTCGCAGGTCGTTTCCTGTCAGGTTGGCATCCTTTTCCTTCAAGAAGCCTTTGCGTCTAGCGTACTCATTAAACACACGGGTTGTTCCGTTTCGAAATCCGGTCACATGTGTACCGCCGTCATTAGTTGGAACAGAGTTTACGTAGGACACAAGTGTTTCACTGTATCCATCATTGTATTGAAACGCGAGCTCAACGTAGATGTTATCCTTCTCACCATCGAAGTAAACGATTGGATGAAGAGTTTGCTTGCCTTCGTTAAGATACTCGACGTATGATTTCAATCCCTCTTCGAAGTAGAACTCTTCTTTGCGTTCCTGAGGGCCACGTTTGTCGATCAGGACCATTTTGAGTCCTTTCAACAGGAAAGCCGTTTCCCGGAAGCGATCCCGAATGAGATCAAAATCGAAGCGATTGGAGGTAAATACACTCTCATCCGGGAGAAAAGTAACGGTCGTCCCTGTTCGCTTGGTATCTCCAACGATCTCTAAGTCGGTGACAGGTTTCCCTACATGCTCCACTCCGTTGGCATCGACGACATATTCATAGCGTTGCCTATGAATTTTGCCTTCGCGGTGAATATCTACCTCCAGCCATTTGGAAAGCGCTACGACCACGCTGGAGCCTACCCCGTGTAATCCGCCGCTCTTGGCATATCCTCCACCGCCAAATTTTCCTCCTGCGTGCAGTGTCGTAAAGATAACTTCTGGAACCGGTCGCCCAGTTTTGTGCATACCTGTTGGAATTCCTCGGCCAAAGTCCTCTACACGCGCACTGCCATCTGGAAACAACGTCACAATAATTTTATTGTTAAAACCCGCTAAGGTTTCATCTTTCGCGTTATCCACAATTTCCCAAAGTAAATGGTGCAACCCGCGTGATCCCGTTGAACCAATATACATGCCAGGTCGTTTGCGTACAGCAATCAAGCCTTCCAAGACTTGAATATCATCTTCTGTATAAGAAAGTGTATTAGGTTCTGTCATTCGCTTCTCCCCTCTACTTGAATCAACACGATACGAACACTTAATCGCTATTTTATACCATATCAGCAAAAGAAAAAACAACAGACGAAAAAAACAGCCATCCTGCGCGTGCAAGATGGCAAGTTAATCCTTATCTCATTAACTTTATGCCTTCGTCGATTTAATCGTTCGCATACACAATCTGCATATTAAGTGGTAGCACCCGTTTTTATTCGGCATGACCTTATGTAGTTCCTTCTTTTGCTAAAGAACCTGCTTTTGCCTAAGTGAAAAATCGATTCTTCCCGCATAAAGCCTTTCTTATTGTATGCGGTTCGTTCCCCCTTTTCAAGGGAACAAAGAAATCGATTCCGTCTCGGGTAATCCACTTCTTTTCCGGTAACAATAAGACATGACTTTCACTTAGCAGCAAAGGAGGATGTCCAGAATGATCAGTGCGACCAAACCGTTTGTGAAGTTCCATAAGTTCGATCAGGAGCTTGTTTCAGATATTGCTGCCCTCAATTCCTCCGGATACGCCAAAGACGATATTTACGTCCTGAAATGGAGTCCAACCCGCAATCACTCCAACCAACGGGATAACTATTACAAGTACAGTAAGCATAAAGACGATGCGGTGGGAAATATTGAATCCAAAGCCCATGTGTTCTCCAACGGCGGCGAGGAACTTCGGACCAAATTGGAGCATTTGGGATTAACCAAGGATGAAGCTTCCGCACTTGTACGCGAGCTTCAAGAAACAGATTTTACCTGTATCCTGGCCGTTCATGATTTGAAGGATAATATTATTCCTGGGGCGAGTATGTCAGTTTAATGGAAATAGACGGTAAAAAGGTCCCCTTTTTTACAAGGGGACTTTTGAATACATCCAATCATTTTTCACGACAGCAAACAAAACGGCATCCACGAAGCGTCCTTTTTCATAAAAACACTCCTTCAAGTGACCTTCTTCATGAAGACCAACCTTCTCCAACAACTTCCGCGAAGCTATATTCCCTGGATCAATAAAGGCTTCGATTCGATTTAGGCCTAGCTGTTCGAAGCCAAAGGCTATGACTTGTCCAACCACTTCGGTCATTACGCCTTGCCGCCAGAATTCCGGTGCTAGTTCATAGCCGATCTCCGCCTTGTAATGCTCCTTACTCCAGTTGTGGAAGCCGCATGTCCCCATTACTCGATTGTCTGTGGAAGTACAAATGGCCCAACGAAACCCTTGTTGCTTCTCAAATCGCTCATTCCAGCTACGGATCAGTTCTTCGGCTTGACTCACCTCGACGAACGACGCTAAATCATAATATTCTGTTACTTCATCCAAAGAAAAATATTGGAATAAATCCTTTGCATCTTCTAAGCGCAATTGTCTTAGAATAAACCGATCCGTTTCAAGTCTAGGAAAGTTGTTCACCTTAATGCCCCCTTCTTCATTCATGAAATCTTCCCATGACAACCGTGTTATAATATTGTCCGTCAGAGAGGATTTTGTCCTTTTTTAATACACCTTCTATTTCAAATCCAAGCTTTTTATACAGTTGGATGGCTTTTTCGTTGGTTTCCAAAACATTCAACGTCATTTTTTTAATGCCATTGGCGTCAGCCCACGCAATCGACTCATTCAAAAGATTTTTCCCAATCCCGTAGCCCCAATACTCTTGTAAGACGCATACGCCGAATTCGACTTTATGAGAGAATCTTTTCAGAAGATTTCCTTCGCATCTGGAAAACCCGACGATCCGATCTTGAACGACCGCCACCAAGAATAAATTCCGCTGATTTAATGTATCTATTTGGATGAGGTGTTCAAAGCCTGATGGGTCGATAAACGCCTCTCCTTTTTCTCTGTCTAAATTTTCGGTCTCTCCATCAATCTGTAATCTTAACGCTGACAATTCTTTCGCATCTTTCTCGATTGCAGATCGAATCGTATACGTTAGCCCATTCACACATAATTCTTGCTGCTGTATGATCATGCTATCCCCCGTTCACAAAACCTAATGAAAAGAGAGCACGAAAATGTGCCCTCCCTTATGTAATCCGTTTATGCTTATTTATGTTCGTGATCGTGATCGTGGTCATGGCCGCCAACGATTTCAATATCTTCGAGAATTTCATCGAGCTTCGCGAAGGCTTTGGTTTCTTCATCCTCTTCAAGTGGCACCAATTCGCCATCCTCAATGCCCAGAACGAAAATCTCAAGCTCTTCATCTGTTTCTTCTTCAAGCTCTTCTTCATCCAATGGACGAGTCAAAGCTACATATTCCTTGCCTTCCAGATCAAACAATGCAAGTACTTCAAAATCGCCAATCGGCTCGCCATTCTCGTCGTCGAGGGTAATAACGTCTCCTACTTCTAACCCTTTGTTCTCAGTCATTTGGTTTCACGTCCTTCAGTATAGATAGGGTGTACTTCCATTACAGTATACAGATGCAATCCTGTTGACACAACCGCCAAAAGGACAGACCTATATACGAGAATGACTATTCCACGATCTCTTCGATGAGTCCCTTCTCCATCAAAAAGGCTTCTTCCGCTTGCAGGATCGTAATGATTTCATCACGTCCAACTTTCATTTGCGCCTTTTCCAGACGTTGTTCAATGTATTGTAACAACTCTTCAAAATCGACAATTTGGACTTCTTGTTTGTTCGGATTCTCCATGATTTCGCCTCCTCTACTTGTTACACGTCTTATTGTACACGAAATCCGCTATTTCTTCCAACGAAGCCAAGTTCTTCTTATGGGACGAAGCAGATAGGCGCTCCAGGCAACAATCAGGAAGCTAATCAAGCTGTAGACGATGGTGAAGAACAACCATTGCGGCATGAAAAAGTTAATGGATGGTCCAAGCGGTTCTCCCAACGTATCGAACATTACCATTACCGGATTCAACGCACCCAGTACCTTTAATGCCGGAAGCGCAAACACTTCATCCCCCATAAAGGCGTCTGGATACATCTCATGCAGCAACATGCCGATGAACAGGAAGAGTAGCCCTGTTCCCACCACAACAAATAACGCTAATCCATAGGCCGTGATCGTACTGACTCCGGTCCGTTTAATCCATGTGGAACAGAACAAACCGAGTGAGCCGAAGAAAAGGATGTTGACCGCAAAAAAGCAGAACAAAGTCAAAAGCTGCGTCGGGGAGATTCCACCGCTCAAGAATACAAAGCTGTACAAAGGCAAGGAAGAAACAATCAGCAAGAAGATGAAAGCAAGTGATGTCAAAAGTTTGCTCACAATAATCCTACCTGGCGTCAGCTGTGTCGTAAGCAGGATATTGAGGGTTTGTTTCTCCCGCTCTCCACTGATTGCCCCGGCTGAAAGAGCTGGCGCGATAAAGCAGATCATGGCGTATTGGATGATTGCGATGAGGTAAAACACCTCTCGACTTTCTCCTGGAACGCGAATCCCGCCAAGCTTTGATACATACATGAAGCCGAGCAAGATCGCCCCCATCACCAGCAAATAGAGTCCGAGAATCCAGACCGTTTTTTTAGTGCGGAATCTCTCCCGCATTTCTTTAACGATTAAGGGGTTCGTAAAAAAGGAGCCCATTAATTCCCCACTCCTTCCGTAATTGCCAGGAAGACATCTTCCAGATTTTCTTTGGACTCTCCAAAGTGAATGACGGGTACATCCGCTGCCATTAATTGCTGAAGCAACGTGACCTTATCCAGCTCGGAGCCAGTAAAATGAAACCGGAAGTGACTGTTTTTGTTGTCCAAACGACGCACATAGGGAGACGCCTGCATGATTTTTGCCGCCAGTTCCTCTTTTTCCAAGACCTTGAGCAGCATGACGGAGATTCCTCTCGTTCCCACGCTTACTTCATCTACGGAACCACAGGCGATGAGTCTGCCTTTTTCAATGACACCAATCTCATCACACAGCTCGGATAGTTCCGGGAGAATATGGGAGCTGATGAGGATCGTTTTTCCCATCGATCGAAGTTGCTTCAGGATTTCTCGCATCTCAATTCTTGCTCGCGGGTCCAAGCCGGAAGCCGGTTCATCCAGAATCAACACATCTGGACTATGCACAAGGCAGCGGGCCAATCCCAAGCGCTGTTTCATCCCGCGAGAGAGTGAATCGACATAGGCATCCGCCTTATTGGAGAGGTTCACCAACTCCAGCAAATCGGCAATTAAAGACGTGCGTTTGGATTCCGGGATATTGTAGGCTCCCGCGTAGAAATCCAAATACTCTGTTGCTTTTAAATTGTCGTACACCCCGAAAAAGTCAGGCATATAACCCAAGGACTGACGGACAGCTTTGGGATCTTTCTCGACGTCATATCCCGCCACATAAGCCTTACCTGAGGAAGGAGCCAGTAAAGTAGACAGGATCATCATGGTCGTGGACTTACC
Source organism: Brevibacillus ginsengisoli (assembly GCF_050113715.1). Taxonomy (NCBI): domain Bacteria; kingdom Bacillati; phylum Bacillota; class Bacilli; order Caryophanales; family Paenibacillaceae; genus Brevibacillus; species Brevibacillus ginsengisoli. The sequence continues at coordinate 249,858 of NZ_JBNJQR010000006.1, read as the reverse complement.
CGCTCCGTTAGGGCCGATAAAACCAAACACTTTTCCTTGTTCAATCTTCAACGACAAATCCGTAAGCGCATGGAGCTTGCCATACCGCTTGGATAAGTTCTCTGTCTGGATCATCTTATTTCTCCTCTCCTTCTACAGCAAAGTAAGGGGTTGGCACGGAGAGACGCTGCGCAGATTCATTCGTGAGACGCACTTCAAGATTGCCATCACTGTTCAGATAATCTGTCAACCGATCATCAAGGACGACTCGTTGTGAGCGATCTAGTTTTTCCCACTTATTGGCCTTGATATTATGAATTTCCTTTAATAAAGGTCGATATGGCGTCTGATCAAACGGAATAACAACCCGCTTCACAACAAGATTGCAGGAATCCAGTTGCAAATGAAAGGTTACCGAACCACGTCCAAATTCCCAATAGCCATTGCCATTGTTGGGCGCATTACCATCTATCTGTACCGCATTCGCCTCGAGTGTGCCCGACGGATAATGAATACGTCCATCCTGACTTGGACTCAGACGGAAGCCTTGATTGAACACATTGTAATAGAATTCTTTTTTATCTTGAGAAACCATATTCATCACGGATAATGGCTCGGTAGAAACACCGACAATCCGCAATGTGTTGGGTACTGTCCTTACAACGGCCGACTTCATATTCGCGTAAAGTTCCTCTACACTAGGCCCTTTGAGCGGATTCACTTGTTCAGTTGGATTCGGCAAATAGAATTCTTTCAGTTCCTTTTCCACCTGTTTGGTTTCACCTTTCTTCAATGAACCAATCGGTATTCGCTGGATCCCTAAATCAATGTAAACCTCTTGCATATCAATTGTTGTCTGGTTGGTAATCGAACCCACCAGCTTATTTTGTTCAACCGAGAGTTTGGATTGGAAGGAGCCCAATCCCCGTTGAATACCGGATGCCACCGCCACTTTCTCAGATAAGTATGGCACCTGTTCAAACGTAATGGTATTGCCCTTGCCCGAATCATAAGCGATCTGACTGTTTTCTAACCTCTGTGATTTGAAATCAAGCGGCATGGTAAGGAATCCTTTGGCTGCTTGAATGTTATAGGTACCGCCCGAAACGGCCAAGAATGAAGTGACATTTGTTACATTCGCCATATCATTGTCAATTATATTGATGTTAGATACACTATTACTGCTATCTTGTTTGGAGATTTGCAGACGTCCGATGGTATACACCCCGACAGACAGCAAAATTGCGAATAAAGGAATTAATCCCCACGCCCACTCTCTGCGGTCTCTTCTTTTTAATACAAGATAAAGAAGAGGTGCGACAAGGAGGATATACACTCCCCAGATTACGGCAAGCCACTCCGTCGCTGGTAAAGAGACTCCAGGAATCACACGGCTTAAATCCATCAGGGAAAAGTCGAGCGAATTCACTGTATTCATCTGAGTTTTGTCGATTCCTATGCTGCTTTTCGTAAGGATTTGTTTCCACAATTGCCGATTATATTGCCAAGATGCAAGCGGTTCAGCATTTACATCATAATTGGCAAAAAGTATTCGTCCATTGCCTACTTGCTTCATTACAAAAAGTGGCTCATCCGTGTTATAAACCGGAAGGGACGAGATCGGCAGCTGATCATGTCCGGAAAGCTGCTTCAAAAGGTCAAGCTTCGTTGTGGTACCACTGTGCCCCGCTGTAATTGGGAGCACATCTTGATACTTGGAGAGCACTCCGTCCTGGTTGGGCCCAGCGGAGATGATCAATTGTCCACCTTGACGAACCCAATCTTTTATCGCTTGAATTTGATTGTCATTAAACGAATCGACATTGCCTACCGCCAACAATTGTAAGTTACGCAAAACCCAAGATTCTTCCGGAAATGCTTTTGGAGATAATGATTTCCAATTACTTGGCAGCCACGGGTTTTTGGATGGATCTTCATTTTTCATGTTTAAGAAATAATACGCATTGGGGTTAGGAGCTACAATTGCCCCCCAACTATCACTATTTTCCTGATAGACTTGTTTCGCGTCGATTACTGAATCGTTTTTCACCAGCTGAACCTTCATATAACCACTCTGGAGAATCTCATTGGGAATCTCAAAGAAAACCTTTTTGTTCTCGCCAGCGGATAAATGGACAAGCTGCTTGAATGTTTTATCTGATTTACGGTAGCCCTCAGACCTTCCCAGCACTACCATCCCATCAAATTCTGGACCGTTATTGTTCAGGTTAATTTCAAGTTTTGACCATTCTCCATACTTCATGATCCCGCTAAGCGGCATGTTAACCTGCATCTCTATGTTCTCTTCAGCAGCTACTGGATGCGTCTGCATTCCAATCAAGAAAACTGCTACGATCAGAAACCATCTCCACATGAAATTCTCTCCTTTATCGATCTCGTTGTGCGATAAACCATTCGTTCTTCTGTTGATTCGCCAAGAACAGAACCGTTTTGCCGTCTTGAGACCAGCTTGCTTGCTTCATTGTCTGGTTTTGGGTATGCGCGGGCTCTTTGGATTCCAAGGCATACTTCTCAAGATTAACCGAGGCACCCATTAGCTGTTGATCGCTCCCTATGTAGGTAAGCTCATGATCCGATAGCCATGATGGACTCGAGCCATTGTCAATCTTTTCAGTCTTCTTGGTTGGAATATCCAACACCATCACTTGTCCATTCTGAACAAAAGCAAGTGATTTGCCGTCTTGTGACCAAACCGCCTGACTTCCTTCCAAAAGAGGCTCCACAGCAAGGGTAGCAGTACTTACCAGATCAACTTCCTGCACGCCATTCTGATCTTTGGTGAAGGCAATCTGATTGCCATTCGGATTCCATGAGAGATGTCTCAGTGTGACATTCTTTTCTTCGTAGATTAATCGGCTTCCATACTGACGTGGCTGCTGATCCATATCGACTACCCATATCCGTGCGACATCAGAAGTTTGTTCGATCATCGCCAGCTGTGCTCCGTTTGCTGACCAAGCAATCGCCTGATAGCTCCCATTAGTTTGCGGCAAAGCAAATTCCCTTACGATGGACTTGTCTTCTATTGAATAGGTGCGAACCTTAGCCTCGTTCGTAATGAACGCTAGCTGATCCCCTCTTGGAGAAATCGCTGCTTCTTCTATTGAATACTTGGCGTTCGGAATTGAGACAGGTTGAATGTGATCCAGACGAATCGAATGGCTCCCAAACATGGTGATCGTAACGACTGCGGTCACGACGACAACTGCTCCGATACTGAGCGTCACCCAGCGCTTCCAGCGTGATTGCTTTGATGGTTGAGCTTGTATTTCCGACTGGCGTTCCAAATGCTTCGTCGCTTCCATTTGTCGCATCTGTTCCAGTAATTTTTGTTTCAAATCCGCCTTCAATTGGTAATTTACGGGCACTGCCTGACGAATTTGCTTGAGGTGTCGTAGGAGTTGTGATATCGTCTTGTCCTGCAAGTCTTGGTCTAAACTGCGTTCATCGTCTCTCATGGCAGTCTCCCTCCATGTATAATCTTTGTAGCTGTTGAATTCCTCGGTGGGATATCATTTTGATACTCGATTCGGTTTTGCCCAACACTTCAGCCACCTGTTGAATTTTCAGATCGGCAAAATACCGCAAGCTCAGTACGTCTCGCTGGTCTGCTGTCAACTGATCCAGCCGATCTTTTAACTGGCGAATCTCTTCATTGGTCAAAGCTTGCAGCTCAGGTTGCCAGGTATCGTCAGACTTACTTTCCAGGATTTCCTCGTGCTCAACTGGCACTTCCCGATTCTTGCGTAAAAAATCAACAAACGCATTGTGAGCAATCCGAAAGATCCACGAAGCAAATGGACTGGTGCGGCTGTATTGATCGAATTTTTCCAATGCTTTGATAAACACGACAGCAGTTAAATCATCTGCATCCCATGAATTAAAAACACGACAGCGCAAGTAACGATTGACCCGATCAAAATACTCGTCATAGAGCTCAGAAAAATCTCTACTCTCGTAGTGTCCTGTCGGATGGCTCTTTCCTGGAGAAAACTTATTTTCCTCCTGTTTCAATGGCATTCCCATCCCTCTTCCTCCATGCTCAATCTAACTATCCGTACTGACGAGAGATTGAACAAAAACGTCACTGACTAGCAAAAATAATTTTATCATGAAGTGTCTAAACATGGTTTAAATTAGAAAAAACGTAGCCTTGTATGCTATAATCCTTCGGTAGATTCACTTACATAAGAACATCAAAGTTAGGAAGGTGTCATTCTATGAAGAAACTCTGGCAAGGTCTTGGAATTCTTCTCCTGGTAGCACTCGTTACGGTCGGCTGCGGCAAAAATCCCGCACCACAAAATCCTGCTGCACAACCGGATACAAACCAGGCAGCCCAACCCAAAAAGCAGTATGCAAAAGCACCTGACATGCAGATTGATCCAAACAAAACCTATCGGGCAAAGGTTTCGACCACAAAAGGTGATTTTACCATCGAACTGTTTGCCAAAGACGCTCCCAAAACCGTGAACAACTTCGTCTTCTTGTCCAAAGACAAATTCTACGACAATATCGTTTTTCACCGGATCCTTAAAACCTTCATGATTCAGACCGGGGATCCAACAGGTACGGGTGCAGGAGGTCCGGGGTACAAATTCGAGGATGAGTTAAACAACGGACACCAGTATGAGCCAGGCGTGGTCGCCATGGCGAATTCCGGCCCTAATACCAACACGAATGGCAGCCAATTCTTCATCGGAACAGGTGCCGATGTGAAGAATTTGAATAACATGCCGTACTACACGATTTTTGGAAAAGTGGTTGAAGGTATGGACGTAGTTGAGAAGATCGCTTCCACACCAGTTACCACTGACCCGAATTCAGGAGAACCAAGCAAGCCGACGGAAACCGTCTCCATTAAAAACATCACCATTGAAGAGAAATAATTAAAAGAGGGAGCTCCTTGGAGTTCCCTCTTTTGTGTTTAACCTGACTAAATTTAGTTACTGCTTCATCACTCGACCGTAGCCCATTTGTAATCGATGTTGCCTAAACCGTCAATGACTACACCTTTTACCTTATCGTTTTGGACCCATGAATCGGTATAGAAGTAGATCGGAATTACCGGTGACTCATCCATGATAATTTGTTCTGCTTGCTCTAAAATCTCCGTTCGCTTTGCTGGATCCGTTTCTTTATCAGACTGGTTCAACAGTTCTTTATATTTGGCGTTTTCCCAGAGTGTATCGTTGTTACCTCCCTGTTTATCTTTAAACAGTTCCAGATAGTTAATCGGATCGTTAAAATCTCCTAACCACCCCATTCGTCCTATCTGGAATTGACCATTATGCAAGTCTTCAATGTAAACTTTCCATTCTTTGTTCTCTAACTTAACCTCTACTCCTAAAGTGTCTTTCCATTGTTTTTGGATGGTTTCTGCAATACGCAAATGCCCCTCCGAAGTATTGAATGAATAGGTAATTGGCGGCAATTGTTTGAGACCCATCTCTTTGAGACCCTCTTGTAATAATTTTTTTGCCGTAGCCGCATCGTTATCCTTAAAATATCCTTCTGACTTTAACTGCATAGTAGGCGGGACAATGCCTGTAGCAGGAAGCTGGTTGGCTTGTGTCACTTGATCAATGATTGCCTGACGATTGATCGCATAGGAGAATGCTCTGCGAATCTTCGGGTTGGTAAATGGCGCCTTCTCTGTATTTAGCTTCAGCCAATAGGTTCCAGCAATTGCTTGCGTCTTTAGTTTTCCGCTCTTTTTTAATCCTGGAATCGCATCTATCGGGAGATCAGTTAGTGGCCTTCCAGCCCAATCAAGCTCCCCTTTTTCGAACATGGCAAGTTCAGTTTTTTCATCTTCCACCAAATTAAAGTGTATTCGATCGACATTGACATTGGCTGCATCCCAATAGGCTTTGTTTTTTACGAGAACCAGCTTTTTTCGATGCTCCCATTGCTCTATCTTGAATGGGCCGTTGCCGATGTGAGTCTTGGCTTCCGATGCCCACTGGGGACCTTTCTCGGCAATTTTTTTATCCACAGGAAAATAGGTAGAAAACGCCGTTAACTCTAAGAAGTAAGGCGTTGGTTTCTCCAAAGTTACCTTTAATGTTTTATCATCGAGGGCTTTGATCCCTACCTCATCCAACTTGACCTGACCCCTATTGGCTTTCTGCGCATTCTTAATAGAATACATCATGTAGGCATAGTTGGCATTAGACTGTGGATCAATAACGTGTTTCCAAGCATACTCGAAATCATAAGCCGTAACTGGGTCACCGTTGCTCCATTTGGCATCACGCAAGGTAAACGTGTAGGTTTGCAAGTCTTCGGATACGTCTATCTTACTCGCCATTGAATTGTGCGGTTTACCATCCACCCCGGTACGGGTCAATCCATCGAAGGTAGCACGGACAATGGCTATGGATGTGTTGTCTTCCGCTAATGCTGGATCAGTTGACGGCACGTCAGAGCGTAGGTTGAGTTTGAGTACTTTTTCCTTCTGTGAAGTCTGTAGTGTGCCAGCTTCAGCATGGACCAATCCTGTTAAAGAGCCCGCAGCCACAAAGGTAGAGAGCAATGAAAAGAGAATTTTCTTCATAATTCCTCCAGAACCTATTGAATTTTTACAACCTTCCTTAAAATACCATAAACAAGCCATTAAATTCCAATAATTCCTATTTTTCTTGGTGAAAGTTAAATCCAGTTGACCCGTTTTTATCCATTCGTTGTTACTCTACTTTTCAGTCACCAATTTCCTTAGCAATCGGCACCATCCCTCAGGACATCTACACTTTCTCCCATACGTCAATAGTCAAATACTCCTTTTCTGCGACAATTGTTCTGGTTAATCTTGCATTTCATCCCAACCATCCCCTATTGAGTCAATAAAGTGTCCTTTCGTATACTGGCACGAGACCAATTCGCTTGATTGTCAAGAGAAAAGTTAGCGAAAAGGAGTGTAATAAATGATTCGTCAATTCAAGGCGCTCATGCGCTTTTTATTTTGTGTCATGTTTCTGTTGTGCAGTGAATTTGGAGTGCTTGTTCCCCCTACGGAAGCGATTGCTCCTGAACCTATCGCGCACAACAAAGCGACGATTTCCCCGTCCACCGAAAAAGAAGACGGACCTAATCAACAAGAAGACGTTCAATCACAAAGCGAACAAGCTGTGCCATTGTCAAAAGCTGAACAGGATGAATTAGCTCGGTTAGTCTATGCGGAAGGTCGCGGCGAACGAATGGAAGGACAGGTTGCGATTGCGGCTGTTGTCCTTAATCGGATGAAAGATCCCCAGTTTCCGAATGAATTGCATAGCGTCATCTTCCAGAAGAATGCCTTTAGCTCTGTTCATGGCGGTAAACTTACATCCCAATCAGATGACAATGCGCATAAAGCAGTGGCTGCCGCAATCAGTGGACAAGATCCTACTAGGGGTTCCCTTTATTTTTTCAATCCCAAAACAGCAACGTCGAGCTGGATATGGAGTCGACCACAGACTGTCAAGATAGGAAATCACATTTTTGCTAAGTAATTTTCATGATATTTTATTTTTAATTAATTGGCATTTTATATTTGTGGTTTATCATTCTTTTTGTAAGCAACGTTTCAACGTAAGTGAGATTCGGCTTTGAATCGTTCCAGGTAAAGCATGCCTACGCGGTAAGCATGCTCATGTCCAAGGACTTGATTATGCCTACCGCGTGCGAAGTTTTCGAGGATATCCAATCGGGTGAGAGCGATACGATATTCAGGACGATTCGGCTTTTTCTCAAAACCCCCAAACTTGGCATTCCCTTCGATAACTCGAACGGAATGCATTTTTTTAAAACGAAAACCACCTTTCAACAGTTGAAAGGTGGTTTTTCGCTTCACATTACCCGACTTGCTGTTGTTTGCGACGATTTATCAGCCAATAGACTGGGAGACCAATGACCGTAATCGCAATCGCCGACAGCATGTCCGCCGGATTATCCATGATCGCACTAACAATGATATAAGCGGCTCCTATGATCGCAACAACAGGGATAATCGGATAAAGCGGCACACTGAATACCCGTTTAGCCCCTTTGTTCCGTTTGCGCAGGATAAATACTGCCGCAAAGGCTTGAATGTTAAATAGATAGACGGAGAAAATAGCGATATCCGACAAGTGATCCGGGTTACTCATTACCATTAGGATGGTCGCAATGATCACCTGAAGGATAATCGAAGCGACTGGTGTATTAAATCTCGGATGAACCTGTGATAACAAGCCGGATGCCGGTAGCTGTCCACGCTCGGCCATTGCATATGGGACACGTGGGAACGATAGAATTTTACCGTTCAAGCAACCGAAGATGGAAACGAGAATCCCTATTCCAATTAGCTTGCCGCCTACATCCCCAAAAATCATCGTCGCAGCTGTACTTGCAGCATTTTCTTTTAAGGCTGCAATCTGATCGGCAGGAAGTATATGCATAAGTGCTATATTAACCAGTAAATACGCCGCGGTTACGATCGATAATCCTCCGATAATCGCCCGAGGAAGAATTTTGCCCGGATCCTTCATTTCACCTGCTACAAATCCCACAAGCATCCAACCGTCATAAGCCCATAAGGTAGCAAGTATGGCGGCCCCCATACTGATATGGGTAGCAGGTAAACCACTCGGCATATGCAGAACCTGTGAATTGCCCATCCAGATACCAAATACGATAATGAGCGCAATCGGTATTAATTTACCTATCGTAGCTGCGGTCTGAATATATCCACCGTACTTCGTTCCCAAGCCGTTAATCAGTGCGAGGAATACAACCGCGGCAATCCCAAGCGGCAGCTTCCACTCATCTCCCCAACTAAACAAATTGGCTAAAAGTGAGCCGAAATAAAGCCCCAGTGCCCCGATAATCGAAGGTCCGTAGATAACCGTTTGCACCCAGCCGCATAAATAACCCCATATCTTGCCGTAGACTTCCTCAAGATAGACATACAGTCCTCCGGTTTTGGGAATCTGCGTGCTAACTTCCGCAATGGTAAGGCCGCTAGCGAGCGTAATAATCCCCCCGAGAACCCAGGCCCATAATGCCATTGATGAATCACCGGTGTATTCAATTACTTTCCCTGGCTTCATGAATACACCGGAGCCAATCACGGTCCCAATAACCAATGAAATGGCGAGCGTTAATCCTACATCCTTTTTCAGTTGAGCCTTGTTGTCGGTTTGCATTTTGTTCACCTCGAAGATACTTTTGTCCACCTATTGAGCACAAAGACATCATACCACACTTTTTATTTTCGTTTATTTTTTTGTTCTATTTTGAATACTCGGCAATTTAATAAGTCTTTTCTACTTGTTTCACTTTATGTTTACCATTCTCTCCATTTCTTATAAGCCATTGACTTCTTTTATCCAACACTGTTTTCTACAATGTGTGAAAGACTGTGCTGGAGAGTTGGCCTCCAAGGCAATTTCTTGTTACAATGCAACATGAGGAAAAAGGAGGTTGTCTTATGCGTCTACTTAGTCAAATGACGTTAGCTGAATTACAAATGGAAATGGAAAAACTGCTCAAAGAGGCAGAGGAGAAAAAAGTAAAAGGAGATCTTGTGGGATTTGGCATTCTGGAGCAAAAATTCTTTATGGCCAAATCATATTATATCGGGACGAATGAATTCTTCATCGGCAAATCCTATAAAGTACATGGTCATGACCAGCCATTTACCATTGAATATTTTAATGGGGTGTTCGCTTGGGGAACTTTGGATGGCACCAATGAGTGCGTTGGTTTCCCTGTTGGCATGCTAAGCTAACACAAACCGAAATCGTGAAGATAAAGGAGCTTACATACTACAATGGATATGACCAATCTCATCTTGATCATCCTCCTTACGCTCGGTGTAGTCGGACATAATTCGGCCATCTCGATCGCAACGATCTTCTTGCTGCTCATTCGCTTGTTACACGTGGATCGGATGTTTCCCTTTCTCGAACAACACGGATTGGAGATTGGAATCACAATTTTGACCATCGGGGTAATTACCCCTGTCGCAAGTGGAAGAATTCCTCCAGACGCCATACTCAAAACCTTTACCCATTGGCAGTCGCTTCTCGCTGTCGCCATTGGAATATTCGTTGCGTATCTTGGCGGAAAAGGTACAGCTTTGATGACACAAAATCCCTTGATCATTTCGGGCCTAGTGGTAGGTACAATTCTGGGAGTCACCTTCTTTCGAGGCGTACCTGTCGGGCCATTAATTGCAGCCGGAATTTTGTCGCTCGTCTTGCAGGTCTTTCCTAAATAACGATTTATTTATGAAATGGAATCAACCTCCCCCAAGCTGCATACAATGAGGAAATGGTGTATCGAGTAAAGGGGTTGAGGACGATGCACATCTATGAAGAAAACGGTATCTATTTTGCCGAAATCGAATACCAGTCTGAGCGTTTCGTGAAAACAGGAAAAACAGCAGAAGAAGCTGAAAAACGTTTACTCACAACCCTGATGGTACTGGAAATGATCGGCTAAAAAACAAAAAGACCCTTGATCATAAGGGTCTTTTTTCAACTGCAAAGAAAGCGATTCTATTCATGATGAAGGGAGTCTGTGGAATGGAAGAACGAATTGACCATCAGCATGTCTATCTCCTTCAATGCCAATTGCCAAGCGGTACCTTCCGCTTATCGCCTACAAGTGATCGAATCAATCCTTATTTTACGAACCTAGGTTTATTGGCATTAATCGAATTGGGCGATTATGAGCCAGTGAAACAACATCTCAACTGGTACATGAATCATCTCTCCTCCGATGGCTATGTGAACGACTACCGTCTGATTAAAGGACAAGAGATAAACACAAAATCGGCTGACAGTGAAGACAGCTATCATGCCACGTTCTTCAGCTTGCTCTTAGCCTACATCCAACTAACCGAGGAAATAGAGTGGCTACAAAGCGTCCGTGATACACTTCTGCGGATTTATTACGCATTGGTTGAGCTTCAACAAAAAGATGGTTTAACTTGGGCCAAACACAGCTACAAAGTGAAGTACTTGATGGATAATTGCGAAGTGTATCAGGGCTTGGTAGATGCTTCCGAGCTTTTTGCCATTCTTGGAGAGACCCACATTGCCGAAGAGGCACAAGCTCGAGCGAAGGCCAGCCAGACAGGAATACAGGGTATGTATAATCCTTCCAAAAGAACGTTCGCGATGTACGACTCTACCTATCCTGTTTGGTCCAAATGGTATCCCGATGCAACCAGTCAAATGTTCCCGATCGTTTATCATTTAATTGCACCGGACTCCAAAGAAGCAACGTATCTCTATCAGCAGTTAACCACTCATTTTCCACGGTTTGACGAGTTTGAGACAGGTGACCCCTATCCGTGGATGTTTATCGGGCTTGCGGCCGCCCAGATGAATGACTGGGAGCGCGTTCGGCGGATGCTTAATCAAGCCTGGGAGCAATACATACAAGGACCTAAGAAGCCGTATTGGCTCCTCCATGAATCAGGAAGATACATACAGTTAGCCCTTGCACTCCTTGCTCACGATTCGATCAGCTCGTTTGAAAGGAAGTAACCTTTTTCCTTCTCTCGACAAAATAGGAAGTTTCTCTATTTGGGTTGACGCAAACCCAGTTTCTTGACAATGCTGGCAAACATTTGATAAGTCACGTTCATTTCTTCGCCAGGTTTGAGTGATTTGCGATATGTCCCGTAATCTTCATATAGCTCATCCAAGCACTCTTCAAGCAATTCCTTCTCTTGCTTGGTCAAAGCCCCGCCTGAAGCCTGTCCGGCTGTCTTTGATTGGATGGGTCTAGCGGGCTTGACTGGTTGAGCCGATTTACCTGGGTTATTTGTTTTCGCTTGATTCGTCGTCTTGACTTGTTTTCTCGGGTAGTTGGATTGATTCATGTTTGTCCTTCTTTCTTGGCATGTTGCACAATAATATAGGATTCTAAAGATTGGTTCTCGTAGAAGAATGGAAATGGAGTGATCGGAACATCACCTTTGCTCGCAAAATCATATGTGAGACGAGAAAGCAATTGCATCCCGGATTCGTCCTGGATATCGACCACGATAAGTACATCTTGATGAGGAATTGCTACACCTAAAGTTTTCCCTTTTTTCTCTCGATCATATTGATCTAATAACTCGGTCATTAAAACACGGCTCGCCGCAAATCCATCTCGGGGACTGATAAAATGAATCGTGTTTCCAGCCACCACCTGTGTCCGAACCGTAAAGGGAAGCTTGCGCAGATTCCTCATCGCGTATTCATGCAGCTGTTCTTTGGACCAGCCTGCATCTTCAAGCATTGTCTGATCGATCAGCCGATACCCCTTCTCGTAATCAACCGCATACAGCACAACCGATTCAGACGTATGCCGAGAGGTGACCAACTTGTTCTGTGGATGATTGGACGTGAACGAGATGTGTCGAAGCACTGGGTAGACATGATTCTCTTGGTTTTTAAGATCCCTGTCGTCAAGCAAACCATTCAATCTGGCTACGATATGGGAAACGAACGAATATAAAGCTTCTCTTCTTTGTTCTGGGTAGCTTTCTACTCGTTGATACAAGTTCTCTAATGAGATCGGAATCTCCATGGGCTGTTCGGTTGCGTTTGACACCAAAAGAATCTCCTGCTGAACGGCTCGACACTCCCAGCCTGCCGAGAGCTCCCGCTCTAACAGCTCAATTACTCGACGTTGTAGAGACACTCGAATACGATTTAACTCATTTGCTGACATGCGAAGCTCCTTTCTTTTTTCATACGTATTCTTACTTTACCACGGCGGTGTATCTTCCTGTTCATTATGAGTCATGGGAATATTCATGGAACCAGCCGGCTGAGATTGAATTGTTTCCAATACTTCATGAAGTTCCTGAGGTTTTAAAAACTCAACCGGTGAACATCCTTTTTCAAATAGGATTGAATCGCCCTCTAGGAGAACAAAATAACGACCGTTTGCCTTAGCGATATGTACTTTATTTCCATAGTCAGCCAACAGCGCGCGAATTTGCATATGATCCAGCTTCAGTTTCAGCTCCAGCTCAGGCTGTTGCTCTGTAAACCAGTTAGCTGCCTCCAATACGGTCTCGTGATCCCACTTTTCGGCCAGCTCTCGTTTGGGGCTTGCGGCGATCCGTTCCAACTCTTCTTCTTCCCGAAGCCTCTCTTCCGTTGGCTCTGGATAGTTCATCTCCACGTGCTGCTTGGCAAGAGAGAGAACCTCTCTAGACATAACGTCATGGACTGTTTCCGGATACTCAATAAATTTTAAGAATTCTTCGAAATACCGCGCATGAGAAAATTGATGGATTTTAATATGATAAAAATCGACCATTCCCGGTTCGATGAGATGCGGATAGAGAATCGATTTCATGTTCTTCGCATTGATCGCCATGTTGACATTGGCAATTAGGCTTTTATCATCGGTGATGACAGCTGTCTTCTGTTCAAAATCACACTTTAATATGAACAAAAAACGGTCATCATATTTATCCAGTCGCGCCTTCACAAATAAAAGAACACCACCCCTCACCTGCGAAGTCCGCATGTACAGATGAAGCAGTTCTTGCGAAGCCGCTTGGATGGATTCTGTTGTCTCTGCCTGCAGTAAACGTTGGAACATTCCATAGGTAGGATTCGATTCCAGGGGATGTCCAGCCTCTACGATAAATTGTCCGATTTTGGTTGGAGTTCCATCGCTTTTCGGATTCATTTCTACTTTTCGCTTGGCGATTTTGGTGAATTCCCCATCCAGAAATTCCTTTAGCTCGCTTCGCTCATAATCGTACTGGGTTAGCATTTTGGACAAGGCGACTCTCTTGGTATCTCCGTCAGATTGTTCTAGTAAATAAAACGAGAGCCAATCAATATTAAAATTCATGGTATGTTGCTCCTTACCGACCGTTTAGAAATTCAGAGATGATTATACCAAAAAACGGTCCGCTTGCGTTTATAGCTAGCACATTTTCTTATAAAATAAAACAAACAAAAAGCAGTCGGGATTGAACTGCTTTTTGTTTGAGAAGACGTATACAACTATTATTCGACAATTTCTTGGTTCTTGGCTTCTTCCATCAGTGTTTTCAACTCAGCGGATTCACGCTTCAATGTTTGCCGTTCCTGCTTGGACAGAACCTCTCCGCCTACTCGCCCATTGACGAGAAGATCCTCCTCGTACAATCGATCTCTGCGCATCAGATACCCTCCTCAAGTCTGTATCATGAACTCCCTGTACCTAAGTTGTTCAACCCAAGGCATTCTTATGTATCTGTACGGGTGAAATGGCGAAGAGTCTCCTTACGGCTAGGGCCGTGGTCTTTTAGGGGATCTGGCTGCTTTTGTTTTTGTTGATCCAGCTTTGGATGAAGCTTGTTTGGAAGCACCGGAGTTTTTACGTATGGAACCCGGATGTACAAGAGTCCCGTGGGACATTGCTTTCTCAACGATAGGGATCTTGGTCTGTTTCTGGAATTTGTCCAAAATGAACTTTTGCTGCGGTGTAATAATCGAGAACACCAAACCCGCTGCTCCCATCCTGCCCGTGCGTCCGCTTCGGTGGATGTACGCATCCGCGTCAATGGCCGGGTCCTGATGAATGACCGCTTCAATATCGGGAATATCAATCCCGCGAGCCGCTACATCGGTTGCGAGCAGCACTGGAAACTTAGCTTCACGGAAATCCTCGATAGTTTTGGCGCGTTCTTCTTTTGGAGTGTCTCGGTGAATTAATCGGCATTCAATCTGATGATAGGTAAGCCGCTCTTGAATCTCGTCAACACGATCCAGATGATTAATAAAGACAATGGTACGTTTCGCATCGAGCAAACGAATCAGGCGTCGCAAGGTATCCACTTTCTTGCGCATCTCCGTGAGAATATAAAAATGAAGCACTTGCTCACTATTCTGCTCACGGTCCACATTAATGATCACCGGTTCCTGAACAATTGATTCAAGGTAGGTCAAAATTTGTGAAGAAAGTGTAGCCGAGAAATATAACCGCTGCGTATCTCGAAGCAAGCGGCGCTGGATATCGGCAACTGTCCCTTTAAAGCCTTCATCCATTAAACGATCCGCTTCATCGACAATGATCGTTTGAACGGTATGTACTTTTATTTTTCGTTGCTCAAGCAGTTCCCTTAAACGTCCGGGAGTCGCTACGACCAGAACCGGATGCTGCTTTAATTTTTCGATTTGACGTTTCGGATCCACCCCGCCAATTAACGGAACCACTTGCAAGCCCTGTGGAGTTAGCAATTTCTCCGCTTCTTTGGCGATTTGCATAACAAGCTCGTGAGTTGGGGCAAGAACGAGCACTTGCAGTTCCTTTTTGGCAGGATCAATCGCATGACAAGCCGGCAGCAGGTAGGCGAACGTCTTCCCTGAGCCCGTCGGAGCCGCAGCAATGACGTTGCGCCCCTGAAGAATAGCAGGAATCGTTTGGGCCTGAATCGGTGTCGGTTCCGTTATGTGATAAGTTTGCAGTGTTTGAATCAGTTTGTCTGATAACTCCAATGATTGAAATGATGTCAACTTCAGTATCCTCCTACGTACACATTCATAAGGGATAGCTTACCATATTCCGCTTGTATCGGGTACCCCCACCCGGCATAGCCAAAAAAAACAGCCAGATGAGAGTGCCCCTTATTCCTTTAAGTTAGCGATTGTTCGTATCAAGGCGTGTTTCGCGTTTCTCCATCTTGTCATGCCGGTCTTTTTCGGAAAGCTGGTTGTGGCTTCCACGCGGATTGGTACGATACTCCTCCACTTGATCCTGAAACTCTTTATCGTAACCACGTTCCATGACACTCACCTCCTGTTGCTATTGTTCCCTTGCCCTTCTCCCTCATGCTTCTTGCCCTGAACGTTCTCTTGAAAAAGTGAAACTTTTTGCTTTCTGATTCGTCTTAATACAGGTAGCATTTTCTCCTATTCGTATAATTACTTATTTTGATACAATCATCAGATTAGAAATGATAAAGGAGCAGAGAAACTGGATGGAACCAAGAGCCTCTCGAACGCCCCAAACAAAAAAAAAGCGTAAACGCAAATCATTCAAGCGAACCGTAATCATGTCAGGAATCATGTTCTTACTGCTAACGACCGCATTCGTCTTGTCATATGACGCAAGACTCTGGTTGGCTGGCTCGTTGCTTGTGACACAG
Source organism: Brevibacillus ginsengisoli (assembly GCF_050113715.1). NCBI lineage: Bacteria > Bacillati > Bacillota > Bacilli > Caryophanales > Paenibacillaceae > Brevibacillus > Brevibacillus ginsengisoli. The sequence continues at coordinate 233,738 of NZ_JBNJQR010000006.1, read as the reverse complement.
CATTCTCAATGGGCGAAGTATACGTTTGTCGGTGAAGATGCCCTCAACAAACTGAAGAAAGAGATCGCTCAGCCAGAGGTGATCAACTCTGAGCCTGTCTCCACCGTTGTTCAAACGCCTAAGCCACAGGAAGTCAAGCCAGCGGGTGATGTACCTCTTGTTCAAGTAGAACCGATCGAGAAGAACATCAGCAGCTATCATTACTTCAAAGGTTATGTCATGAAGGTATCGGATCCGAGCCGGGTTCATCTGGTGCAAACGGTCGTGAAAAAGAACAGAGGAAAACCTCGTGGAGAATGGATTGACGAATTCTCCGAACGAACTCATGCACTCGGCGGAATCAACGCATCCGGTTTCTATGACCCTAACTACATGGGCTATGCCAGTCAAGCGGCAGGTCTTGTGATCGTAGACGGTAAACTGATTCAGGATTATGATCCACGAAATGGCGATACGGCAGTAGGGATTGATTATTCAGGCAAGCTCGTGACCGGAAACTACACGAGTCAACAACTGATTAAAATGGGCATTCGAGATGCCGTCTCTTTTCGCCCTCAACTGATTGTCAACGGCAAGAACCTGTTTGCCGGAAAAGACGCGACCAGCTGGGGAATCGCTCCCCGCTCCGCGATTGGTCAGACAGCTGACGGAACGATTATCATGATCGTAATTGATGGTCGCCAGCAGCACTCCCCTGGCGCCAGCATGAAGGATATGGCCGACTTGTTTGAAGAGTATGGGGCCGTAAACGCGATGGCGCTCGATGGCGGCACATCCGCCATGATGATACAAGATAATAAAATCCTCACCAAATCCTGCATCGAAGATCCACGCGGACGCTGGATACCGAATGCTTGGATGGTTTATTAGTGGAAAAGACTTCGTCCCTTTAAGGCTCTGTTTAAGCTCGCATGAAGTATCTTCTGTCCGCTCCGTTCACTACAGAAGGGAGTCGACAAGAAAATCACTTCGTTTCTCAGTCTGATGTAAAGAATGCCGACTCTTTTCCTTCTTTCGTTCACTGTGCTTTGTTTCGCTTAAAATGAGCTTTAATGGACGAAGTCTTTTCTGCAACGGGCTTACGCGAATGGAAGGACTGATTAATTACTTTATCTCTGTAAAGTAATTAATCAGTCCGTCATGTTAAGAAAAAAAGCGTTGGGAATATCCCAACGCTTTTTTTTGATATTGTTTCAACTAAGCACGAATGGTTTGCTTCTTCTCTTTTCCGGCCCAATCTTCCACGTTCCATACCTTGGTTACCCAATCCTCATAGAATTCAGGTTCATGGCATACCAACAGTACAGTCCCTTTGTATTCTTTTAACGCACGCTTTAATTCTTCCTTCGCCACAACGTCCAAGTGGTTTGTCGGCTCGTCAAACAGGATGAAGTTGCTATCGCGCTGCAGCAGCTTGCATAAACGAACCTTCGCTTGTTCTCCCCCGGAGAGCGCGCTCATATTGCGGTTGATATGCTCGTTGGTCAATCCACAGCGAGCCAAAGCCGCACGAACTTCATGGTTGTTCATGGACGGGAATTCATTCCACACTTCCTGCAGGGCCGTGATATTTTTCGGCTTAACCTCTTGCTCAAAATAAGCGGGATACAAGAAGTTATCTCGATCAATTTTACCGCTCAACGGCTGGATCGATCCAAGTACCGTTTTCAAGAGAGTGGATTTACCGACACCGTTCATCCCAACGATCGCCACTTTGTCGCCGCGCTCCAACACCATGGAGAGCTTCGGCATCAGCGGATGAGTATAACCGATTTCCATGTCTTCCGCTTCAAAGACGAAGCGACCACTTACACGGGCTTCTTTGAATGTAAAGGTTGGCTTCGCGGCAGTTTCCGGCTTATCGATCCGCTCCAGACGATCTAATTGCTTCTGACGGCTCTTGGCGCGTCCTGAAGTGGAGTAACGAGCCTTATTACGCGCGATGAAATCCTCCGTCTTCGCAATCTCCTCTTTTTGCTTCTCATAGGCGTCAATGTGCTGATTACGCTTCGTCTCGGATTGAGAAAGGAAAGATTCATAATCTCCTGTATAGCGGTTCATTTTAGTGAACTCCAAATGATAGATCACATTGACGACTGCATTCATAAATTCCGTATCGTGGGAGATCAACATAAATGCGTACGGATATTCTCTCAGGTAATTTTTCAACCAGGAAATATGTTCTTCATCCAGATAGTTGGTCGGCTCGTCCAAAAGAAGTACAGTTGGTTGTTGCAACAACAACTTGGCCAAAAGCACCTTGGTTCGCTGTCCCCCCGAGAGACTGGCTACATCCCGTTCCATCCCGATGGCGCTAAGACCTAAAGCATTCCCGATCTCATCCACCTTGGCATCAATCAGATAGAACCCGCTATGGTCGAGACGATCCTGGATTTCACCCATACGCTCCAGTAATTCTTCCAGCTCTTCCGGCGTTGCATCTGCCATTTTCTCAGCAATGGCCATATTTTCCGCTTCCAGCTCCAACAATGGAAGAAACGCATCCTTCAACACATCACGGATGGTCTTGCCCGCTTCCAGTTTGGTATGTTGATCGAGATAGCCATACTCGATTTTAGGCATCCACTCTACAGTTCCAGAATCCGCCATTTGTTGTCCGGTTAAAATGCTCATCATGGTAGACTTACCTGTTCCGTTCGCCCCGACAAGCCCTACACGCTCACCCGGTTGCAGGCGGAAGGAAACATCCGTAAAAAGTGTGCGGTCAGCAAACCCATGGGATAAATTTTCAACGATTAATACACTCATGACGCTCCTCCTCGCTTGTTTTTTGCACAATATTTTAATTGTAGTGGATAGAGGCACAAAAAAGCAACTCGAAAATCTCCCATTTCCCCTAATATTTCGTAAAATAGTCGGTTGGATAAAGTTCGCTGTAGCTTTTTCCTGACAAAATAGCTTTATCCAGCCTATTCTTTAATTCCTGAATGGTCATTTGATTGGCATACATATTCAACAGTGTAGCCCTCGCCATTCGCCTTAGGATGCGTACCTCTTCCTTCAGCTCAGTTCCCAACGCCTTCCCACTATGGACAATTTCAGAGCGGTGATTGTACGAAGCTTTGATAAATTCGGAAAGCCACTCGCGTTCCTGATAGTCGGAAGTGAAGAAATAAGCCATCCGCAGACGAACTTTATAGGTAATCTCGCCTTTTTTTCCATCTGGGACAAACAGAGACTCTAGGGCAATCCACATATCCAACAGCTGATCTTCTGGGCTTCCCTTCTCGAGTGAAAGCAAATACCTGCGGTACGCCAGCTTAGGAAAGCTGCCCTCACCTGATAGGAGCTTTTCAAAAATAGCTCGGGTCTCCCCTTCAAAAGTAAACTTTTTACCCTTCACAGAGCGTTTAAGGTAGGTAATTCCGTATTTTTGACCCTCGATAATAATGATATACGGAATGGAGCAAACACCAGATGAACTGGAGAGATTCAGCTTGTTTTCAATCCCCTCAAACAGCTCTCGATCCTCTGTGACCTTCAAGTCGGGATATTCGGCGCAGATATATAAGCTTTCGGGAGAAACCCTGTCTTCGAAAAAATGCTTATTTTCATTCATGTAATCGCGCAGAGATCGATAACACAACGTATATAACTGATCATTACCGGACAGCAAGCGAAAAGTTTCGTTGATGGGAATAGATACTGGTTCCGTTGTGATGGAATTAAATACGGGAGCAACCAAAAACGCCATATGCTTATCACTCTCCATTGAACAAAACCGACTAAGGATTAAACTTAGTCGGTCTTTAAAGTCCTATTGGTTTAGTTTAGCTGCCAATTCTTTGATCTTTTCCTCATGCTTTTGCATATCTTGTGTATCGCTGCCGTACAATAGATCGTATTTCGTGAGCATGCAACCGAATTTACCTTTTCCTGCAACCATGATATCCAAAGCGATCTTGTGGTCAAAATCATAGTATTCAATACTCACCGGACTTTCACGCAACGGCTTGCCGTAAACCTTCTTGATATCGTCAAGGGTGATGGTATGATCTCGTTCCTTCTCCAACAAATCCCCTCTCTTCAGGAAAATGTGTGAAGACACTAACACCTTCTTGTCATCTTTCGTGAAGAAATACGGGAAGGCTTGGTCCATTTTCTCTCCTGTCAATGGATTGATATGAAAGTTCGCCGCTGTATTCACAATTTGCGGATATTTGCTTTGCGGATTATTTAAGCCTGTACGAAATGGAGTTTTGTGGTCCTTCACTTCATCCGCTTTGCCAAATTTTGCAACAAGTTCGTCATAAGTGGTCGTTCCAATTTTCATCGACGGATTAAGTTCCAATTCAGGGGTGAGATCAAGCGTTCCCTGATTAGCGCCACTTTGCGGAACGGCTTGAGACGTTTGTCCAGCAGGAGCTGGTGCTGGTTGTGTATTAGGCTGAGCAGATGAGCTGCATCCCTGCAATAAAAGTACGGTTGTTGCTGCCACTAAGAGCCAAGAGGCCTGTTTTTTCATTATGACTACTCTCCTTTGATACGCATTGCTGATCTGTTTTTGATGTTCATAGCATCTCCTTATCACTTAAAAAAGACGAATCCATGCTGAATGAAACAACATGGTCGCTTCACATACTACCTGTGAAAGGAGATGGGCTGATGCGTAAAAATGATGATTTTACTGGTGGTAACCCACATGAATCTTACAATAACGAATTTGAGCCACAAAAGCAAACAGGGGAACCATTGGAAGGAACAAAAAAAGTAAAACAGGCAAATCATTCACGCCAAGTTCAAACTCGTGAAGGCTAAGGGTCTCCTTAGCCTTTATTTCTTGAATTTGTCCCAGATTCTTGCGTATGATGAAAGCAATACGCAAGGAGGAGATATTATGATTCAATTGAACCTTTCGTTAATTGGTAATGTTCGGCAATCTCTTCAATACAATGTTTCTCCCTTATTTGAAATGGCTGCCAGTCTTCAGGCGATCGCCCAGTCATCACGAGCTTGCCAATCACACACTTCTTCCCTGCATTACCCTTGGATTGAGGAGACCCTTCAGCGTTTTAAAGAAGAAGATTTGCTAGCCGAATGGGAGTATCTCTCCCCCATTTTTGCTCATGATATTCCAGCTTTCCTGACTTCACACGAATCTTACCAGGCGAACGGGATTGAACAACAATACGACTATTTGGTGGATTTGCCCAATGAGGTGTTTGTCCAAGCGATTCTTGACGTTTTCTCTCAAAGAACCGAAGAGGACCCTTCTCTTACTCCCGTTGAACAGGATCTCGCAGACAAACCTAAGGTAGTGAAAGCTCGCTTTACTTTGTTCCTCTGCACATTTATGCAGTCCATTTTTGAATCCAAATGGGAGCAACTCGCTCCAAAGCTTGTCCTTGATATTGAATCCAAATCCTCCATACTTCTCTCTCACCCAGACCTGGTTCAATTGCTAAGAAGCTGGTTTCCCACCATTCAATACGATGTCGAAACCGAATGTATTTCAATTCCTCGGCCAAAAAATTCTCCAGATGACACATCGCTTCCAATCACATCCTTGGTTTTATCTCCAAGTTGGTTTATCGGTGAACCATCTTTTAAAATAATTGCCGACAAGCTGTGCGTAACTTACGGAATCGCCGCTTAAAATGAGAAAAGACTTCGTCCCTTTCGCTCTGTGAAAGCTCGCAATGATGTTGAAAAGTCCGCTCTCTCAATACGAAAGGAAGGAATGTTTATTCACTTTACCTATGTAAAGCAATTAAACATTCCGATATTATGAAAAAAACGACTGATCACAGTCGTTTGGATGAAGGCGTCATATGATCGACGATGAGTTGATCCAGCTGTTGACTGATCCTAACAATATCCGGGTCTAAAAAGTTATATTTTTCTTTCTTGGCAGCTGATTGCAAATGGGAGCGCAATTCCTCGATAGCTTTACTTGATGGTTTCATTGCTTGTGACCCCCCAAAAGGCGTATACCAATATTTTACATAAAGAAAGGGGTTGAATCAATAGAACCAAACGCTACCTCAAGGTAAAGTTTTGAATAAAACCATCGCAACAATAAGTACGCTAAGTGGAATACTAACCTTCATCAATTTAGAAATTTGCGCTTGGTAATTTTCGTTTTGGCTTGCAAGTTCACTAATGTTTTTTAAGGTTTTGCTGGTAATTCCAAGCAGCGCGGAAATTCCCAAAAAAAGTACTAGAACGGTTAACACCCATGAATTGAATGTTAGTCCGACTTGCAATAGCCCTGTAATCAACGATACGAATAACAAGAAGTTAGGGATCCGGAGATAGCTGACCATTTTTTGGGCTTTCTTCGCTACTCCATCCGCTGTTTGCTTCTTCAACGACAAGGCGAACAATGGGATAAAGACACAGAGAATTGTCGGTATTGCCACAAGACTGTGCAAATAGATTAATTTCACGTTGGGTAACCCCCTTTAAGGATAATGGAGAAAAGAGAAGGAATCTGTTATGCTTCCTTCTCTTTGTTGTGATTGCTTATTTATTTTTCTTATTTCATGACATGAATAGGTCGTCCCAAAGCTAACTCGGATGCTTCCATCGTCACTTCGGCAAGGGTCGGGTGAGCATGAATAGTGAGTTCGATGTCTTCCAAAGTCGCTCCCATTTCGATCGCCAGAGCGATCTCAGCGATAATGTTGGAAGCGTCTGGCCCAACAATTTGAGCGCCGAGGACAAGGTTGGTTTCTTTTTCCGCGATCAGCTTTACGAATCCTTCTCCTTCGTTGACAGAAAGAGCGCGTCCGTTGGCTGCGAATGGGAAACGTCCCGCCACGTAATTGATGCCTTGCTCTTTGGCTTCCTTCTCGCTTAGTCCAACGCTTGCGATTTCCGGATCGGAGAAAACAACCGCTGGAATCGCTTTGTAGTCTACTTCAGCTGGGTGCCCGGCAATTGCTTCAGCCGCTACCTTACCTTCATAAGATGCCTTGTGAGCAAGCGCTGGGCCAGCAACGATATCCCCGATTGCGTAGACGTTCGGAATGCTGGTTTGACCTTGTTTATTAACAACCACCAAACCACGATCAGTAAGCTCCATTCCAATGTCCGCAAGACCTAGCTCATTGGTGTTCGGTTTGCGTCCAACCGTTACGAGTACATAATCGGCTTCAAAGGATTTGGCTTCCCCTTTGACTTCCGCTTTTACGATTACACCGTCTGCTTTTTCTTCCATGCCTTGCGCCAAAGCTTTGGTGTGGATCTCGACATTGTTTTTCTTGAGCTTGCGTTCTACAAGACGAGTCATTTCTGGTTCGAAACCTGGCAGGATTTGGTCAGATCCTTCTAGGATGGTTACTTGTGTGCCAAAACGTGCGTACACAGACCCAAGCTCGATCCCGATGTAGCCGCCACCGATTACGACCATGCTCTTCGGAATCTCAGGCAAGCTGAGAGCTTCGGTAGAAGAAAGCACACGTTTGCCGAATGGGAAGGCTGGCAATTCAATCGGACGGGAACCTGTCGCGATGATGCAGTGATTGAATTTGTATCGGTTTACATCATATCCGTGGAATACGCGCACTTCATTTTGACTAACAAACAGCGCTTCGCCATCAATCACTTGGATTTTATTCCCTTTGAAAAGAGAGCTCACACCGCCAGTCAATTGCTTCACGATACCTGATTTCCACTCTTGTACTTTGGTGAAATCGACTTTTACGTTCTCAGCCGTAATCCCCATATTGGAAGAGTGCTGCGCATGCTGATACGTATGTGATGCGTGGATCATCGCTTTGGATGGAATGCAACCTACGTTAAGGCAAACTCCACCTACCGCTCCACGTTCAATTACGGTTACGGTTTTCCCCATTTGAGCCGCACGAATCGCCGCAACGTATCCACCTGGGCCAGCTCCGATGACAAGTACGTCGACTTCTGTGGTAAATTCTCCTACTACCATTGCATTATCCCTCCATGATCAACAGTGTTGGGTTTTCCAGCATCTGTTTGAGGTAGTTGACAAAACGTTGTGCAGGTTCTCCATCGATCAGACGGTGGTCGAAGCTTAAGGAGAGGTGAAGCATTTGAGCTACAACGATTTCGCCATTTTTCACGACTGGTTTCTCGCTAATGCGGCCAACGCCAAGGATGGCTACTTCTGGGTGGTTGATCACTGGAGTGAAGAACATACCGCCAGCGGAACCGATATTGGTGATGCTGAATGTAGAGCCTTTCAATTCATCAGCCGTTGCTTTACGGTCACGCGCTTTCAATGCAAGCTCAGAGATCTCACCCGAGATATCGAAGATCGACTTGCGGTCTGCGCCTTTTACAACCGGTACGAGCAAGCCCTCTTCGGTGGAAGTTGCGATACCGATGTTGTAGTATTTTTTATAGATAATCTCTTGTTTTTCATCATCAATAGAAGCGTTCAGTTCAGGGAATTTCTTCAAGCCCGCAACTACTGCTTTCACGATGAATGGCAAGTAAGTAAGTTTGAGTCCTTTTTGCTCAGCTAATGGCTTGCCTTGTTTGCGCAGTTCCACCAACGCCGTTACATCCACTTCATCAAAGATAGTTACGTGTGGAGCGGTATAAGCGGATTTGACCATTGCCTTGGCAATTGCTTTACGCATACCTTTGAGTGGAACGCGTTCTTCCAATTCGCCAGCTTGTGCCGCATAGTGAACAGTTGGCGCTGCTGCCGCTGGTGCGGTTGGAGCCGCTTGTGGAGCTGCTGCTTGAGGTGCTGTAGCCTGTGCAGTCGGTTGTGCTACAGGGGCTCCTCCAGCCAAGAAACGATCCACATCTTCACGCGTAATGCGTCCAAGCTTGCCTGTTCCTGGAACATTCGCAAGAGCTACGCCTTTTTCACGCGCATACTTCCGAACAGAAGGAGTCGCCAATACGTGTTTGCGATCGATTGGCGCTGCTGGTGCGGTTGTTGTAGCAACCGGTGTATCAAGCGGTTTGGTAGCGTTCTGGTTAATTTGCGCTCCAATGTCGCATCCAGGCTCTACACCCGGTGCGGCTGCTTGTGGAACAGGCGCAGCTGCCGGCGCTTCTTCATGTCCGTGTGTTGGCAGGTTCGGAATTTCACCCTCTGCCTCGAAGACAACCAAAGTATCGCCTACTACGGCTACGGTTCCTTCCGCTACTTTCAATTCCAATATTTTACCCTTTACAGGGGATGGAATTTCGACAACTGCTTTATCGTTTTGCACTTCAAGAATTACTTGATCTTCTTCTACGGTATCACCCGGTTGAACGTGCCATTTGACAATTTCACCTTCATGTATGCCTTCACCAATATCCGGGAGTTTAAATTCAAAACGGCTCACGCAAGTCCCTCCTAGTCAACAATTAATGCGATAACAAATCAAAACCGACAATTCCTCAAAAGAAGGCGGAAAGTACTCTCTTTCCGCCATGCATTCTACTTCATGCTTGCTCCGGGTCCCAATTGACACCAGATCGCGCTTAAGTAAATTGAGGTTGATTAAAATTCTAAAACTTTATTGATTCCTTCAATGACACGTTTCACATCTGGCAACCAAACATCTTCAGCTTGCGCAAATGGGAACACTGTATCAGGAGCAGTTACACGAAGTACAGGTGCTTCCAAGTGAAGAATCGCTTTTTCATTAATTTGTGCCATGATTTCCGCAGCTACACCAGAGGTGCGTTGCGCTTCTTGTACAACAATGGCGCGGTTGGTTTTTTGTACGGATGCGAGGACGGTCTCCATATCTAATGGATTAATCGTGCGCAAGTCGATGACTTCAACTTTTACGCCATTTTTCTCCAACTCTTCAGCCGCCTTCAAGCTGGTGTGCACCATTGCGCCGTAAGTAATAACGGTAACGTCAGTACCTTCTTTCACAATGTTAGCTTTTCCGATTGGAACGGTATATTCACCTTCTGGAACTTCGCCACGGAAGGAACGGTACAGCTTCATATGCTCAAGGAAGATAACAGGATCGTTGTCACGAATCGCTGAAATCAACAAGCCTTTGGCATCGTATGGATTGGATGGGATCACTACTTTTACCCCTGGAGTTTGCAAGAACAAACCTTCCAAAGAATCCGCATGAAGCTCAGGTGTTTTAACCCCGCCGCCAAATGGGGAACGGAATGTAATTGGGCTGTGGTATTTGCCGCCGGAACGGAAACGCATACGAGCTGCTTGGGAAGCAATCGCATCGATGGTTTCAAATACGAAACCAAAGAATTGGATTTCCGCTACTGGACGGAAACCGTTCACGCCAAGACCTACTGCCAAACCGCCAATACCAGATTCAGCAAGTGGTGTGTCGAACACGCGATTTTCACCGAATTCTTTTTGCAAACCATCTGTTGCGCGGAATACCCCGCCGTTATGTCCAACGTCTTCACCGAAGACCAAAACTTTCTCGTCACGAGCCAGTTCAACGCGCATCGCGTCGGTAATGGCTTGAATCATTGTCATTTGTGCCATGGTTTATTTTGACTCCTTTGCCAGATATTCTGCCTTCTGTTCTTCCAGCGCTGGAGGCAGTGTTTCGAACATTACATCGATCAAGTCAGTTACTTTCATTTTTGCTACTTCATCCGCTTTTTTGATCGCGTCAGCAACTGCTTGTTTTGCTTCTTCGATTACGGCTTCTTCGTCTTTTTCAGACCATAAGCCTTTAGCTGTTAAGTATTTACGGAAACGAATCAATGGGTCTTTAAGCTCCCATTCGCTTTGCTCTTCTGTTGTACGATAACGAGTTGGGTCATCGCCTGCCATTGTGTGCGGGCCAAAACGATACGTAAGTGCTTCAACCAAAGTTGCGCCTTCGCCAGAGATCCCACGTTCTTTCGCGTCTTGAACCGCTTTGAATACAGCGAGAACGTCCATACCGTCTACACGTACGCCTTCGATACCGGCAGCAACCGCTTTAATCGCAACGTTGCGAGCAGCTGTTTGTTTCTCGAATGGAACAGAGATCGCGTATCCGTTGTTTTGAGAGAAGAAGATTACAGGCAGTTTGTATACCCCCGCATAGTTCATTCCCTCATAGAAGTCACCTTGAGAAGTTGCACCGTCGCCAAAGTAGTTGATCGCAACGTGCTTTTCTCCGCGAAGTTTGTAGCCCATCGCTACGCCAGTCGCTTGCGTACATTGGGCTGCGATGATAATTTGTGGCATCAAGACATTGACATCCTCAGGGATTTGGCCGCCTTGAATATGTCCACGGGAATACAGGAATGCTTGATGAAGCGGCAATCCATGCCATACGATTTGTGGAATGTCGCGATAACTTGGAAGAATGAAGTCCTGTTTATCCAAAGCGGATTGAGAACCAATCATCGCTGCTTCTTGACCTGCTACCGGAGCGTAGAAACCAAGACGTCCTTGACGGTTCAAGCTGATCGCGCGTTGATCCCACACGCGAGTGAAGACCATTTTGTGCATGAGTTCACGCAATTGTTCATCTGTGATTTTTGGCATCATGTCAGCATTAACCACAGTACCGTCTGGTGAAAGTATTTGAAGCGGAGTTTGATCATTGAGCTTTTCAGCAGTAATACTCATTAGGTTCACCTCTTTTAAAATTGGAAACGAAATTGTTCACGATCGAGAAACACTCTGTTATAATCAATTCATTTTTCTGTTTTCCTGTATTAAATCAGTTGAAATATTGATTATTTCGTTCCTGTTACTTTTTATGATAAAATCTGTATCAGTATTTTTCAAGGTAATTTTTACGTTTTTCTTATTTTTTATATTTGATATAGTGTTAACCCTTGGGAGGCCTTGCCATGAACGATTATGTAAAACGCACAATTATCAAGGAAGAAGTAGCCAGCAGCATCCTTCAGCTTAATAGGTCTTGCAAGGTGTACCTTCCTCCTGGCTACAATGAACTGCTCTCCTACCCTGTGATCTATTGTCAGGATGGAAATGAATTTTTTACGATGGGTCGGGTAGCTACGATTGCCAATCAATTAATCCTGGAAGAAGACATTCAGCCGATGATTATTGTTGGCGTCTCAGTAGATCGAAGCAGAAGAACCAGCGAATACTCTGCCACTGGTGAGCTAAACAGTCAATATAAGCGTTTTTTTATGGAAGAGTTGATTCCTTATATGGAAGCACATTACCCGATTCGCTCAAACAAAGAGTCCCGTGTGATTGCTGGAGATTCTCTTGGCGGAACTGTTTCACTGCATTTGACACTAGATCATCCCGAGGTCTTCACCAATCTGATTTCACTTTCCGGGGCGTTCTTTCAACCATCGTTGGACCGAATTCAACAAGAACAGGACCTCTCATGGCTAAATATGTGGATGGTCGTGGGTTTGGATGAGACTGAAGTTGAGACGAGCATCGGAACCTTTGATTTCGTAGATCTCAATCGCCGCGCTAAGTCTACCCTCGAGCAAGCGAACGTGCGGTTAGACTATAGAGAAAGAACGGGCCGACACGTATGGGGGTTATGGCAAAGCCAACTACCTAATGCGATTCGTCATTTCTTTGCTTAATAAACTAAATGAACGTTTCAAATTAAACCGTTGATCTCTTGGATCTGTTCATAGTCGTATCGTCGCCCGTCTGTCAAATGGATACCCTGGCTAGTGGCCTGATCGATTTCACCCGCTACTTGGGTATCGTCTTTTAGCACGATATTGACAATTTTGCTTTCCTCAAGCTTCATTTGTTTATTGATAATTTCGCGCTGTTTAGCAGAGATCATCGTACATTCCTCTCCTTCTGAATGGAATTGTTACGCATAGTATCCCAAATACAGTTAAGAATTACTCGTTTGCTTCAAATTCCTAGTTGACGCAGCTTTCTTCTAATTGCTATACTTGCTCGGGTGACTGAAAAACTTGATCTATCACATATAATGAAAGAATAACCGAAGTTTTTTAAGAGAAACGAATTGGTGTTTTCATATAGAAAGCATTGTGGACGACTGTTCACGGTGTTTTTTTAGCCCTAATAACTTTAGTGCATTATCAATTTATCACTTTATCGGAGAGATGTAACATGACAACAAGTAAATGGGGCTTCTGGCTCCTAACAGCATTCGTCGTAGGGAATATGGTCGGTTCTGGGATTTTTATGCTTCCGAGCTCCCTTGCTAAAATAGCAAGCCCACTTGGAGTAACACTCGCCTGGGCTTTAACAGGAGTGGGAGTTCTTTTCATTGCTCTGGTGTTCGGTAATCTGTCTGTTCGTCGTCCCGAACTAACTGGAGGGCCTCAAAGCTATGCTCGCGCCCTATTCTCCTCGCCTAAAGCTGGGAACATGGCTGGATTTAGCATGGTCTGGGGTTATTGGGTGGCCAATTGGGCTGGTAACGTAGCAATCATCACCACATTCGCTGGGTATCTCTCTACGTTCTTTCCGATCATGAAGGATGAGCGTATATTATTTACCATCGGATCTTTTCCAATAGAAATCGGGAAATTAATCACCTTTGCCGTATGTTCCGCTCTTTTGTGGGGGTTAAACGCCATCTTGTTACGTGGTTTGAATGGTGCAGGTAAATTGAACTTTTTTGCAACAACTACAAAAGTAATTGGATTTGCTCTCTTTATTTTAGTTGCACTTTACGCCTTTAACTCAGCTAATCTAGGAAAGTTCTACGTACCTGTAACGGGGGAAGATGGGGTCGTACACGGGTTGGGAAGTCAGATCAACCTGGCCGCTTTGTCTACTTTATGGGCTTTTGTCGGGATCGAATCTGCGGTCGTCTTCTCTGGCCGCGCCAAATCCCAGAGAGATGTGAAACGAGCAACTGTTACTGGATTATTCATTGCCGTTGTCATTTATTTAGGAATCACGCTTTTAACGATGGGAGTATTGCCTCAAGAGGTATTGAAAGCTTCCGATAAGCCGCTGGTTGATGCGTTAAGCGCTGTGATGGGCAATACAGGCGGTACGTTAATGGCGCTTCTTGCCGTCGCTTCTCTTTTGGGTACATCAGTAGGATGGATTCTCTTAAGTGCTGAGATCCCTTTCCAAGGAGCTCAAGCAGGGCTTTTCCCAAGGGCATTCGCCAAGGTAAACAAAAACGGCAGCCCTTCTAGCTCCTTGCTTTTGACCAATATGATGTCTCAATTGTTTATTTTCTCCACGATTTCCGCAACGATTGCACAAGCATTCAACTTCGTTACGATCGTGGCCACGCTTGCCTTTTTGTTTCCGTATTTGGTATCGGCTATCTTCCAGCTAAAACTTGTTGTAACTGGACAAACCTACGCCAACGAATCTAGCGCACGTGTAAAAGACGGCATCATCGCCTCCGTTGCTGTTATATATTCCGTCTGGGTAATCAAAAGCGGAACCTCCGATCTGAAGACGTTTGGCCTCGGGATCGGGTTGTTCCTTGTTGGTTTTGTATTATATCCGTTCATGACAAGCTCGAAGAAGGAAGCGGAGCAGATGAAGGAAATCATAGCAGAGTCTTAAAATGCGAAGTTTAATCTATCGAATCCAATATCTCTCCTAAACATAAAAATCAGTCCGCATATGACGTGTTGGACTGATTTTTTCATGGGCTTGGCTTTTTGAATTTATTTATCAATTTTACTCATCAAAAAACGGGTTAAACTTTCTTCCTGCAAGTGCCTCCTGATGTGGCTTGCGTTTGAGAAACGGATAAAGCTCGGAATCCATCGATTTTTCACCCGATCCCGTAAGAGCACCACTGCTCTCTTTACTCCCCATGATACACCCAATCTCTTGCCGTATGGCATCGTTGCATTCCTTAATATCCCGATCAACATCGAAATTTAATTTCTTCAGCTCGATTAAACGATCCATATAGGCTAGTAACGTCTCGAATCTCCCCATACTCCGCTTCCTTTCTACGCTTTCTATACTTTCTACATTTTCTACACATAAACGTTAAGCTTTAGTCCTCATCATACCAACTCTTTGATTCTTAACTGTTGAGTGGCAAACTCTCTGTATAAGGAGTGGGTTCGCAGGAGTTCCTCATGCGTTCCCACCCCGGTAAGTCTGCCTTTATCGATAAACAGGATTTGATCGGCGTCCACGACAGTTGAGAGTCGATGAGCGATAACGAGTGTCGTTCTCCCCGACATTAGGTTGCTCAGTGCCTGTTGGACAACAATTTCGGATTTGCTGTCCAAACTGGAAGTAGCTTCGTCCAACATTAATATTTGGGGATTGCGCACTAAAGCTCTGGCTATACCAATCCTTTGACGCTGTCCGCCAGATAATTTAATCCCACGCTCACCTACTTCAGTATCAAAACCATTCGGCAACTCATCGATAAACTGATCGGCATACGCCATCTTCGCTGCCCTACGAAGCCCCTGTTCACTTACTTCCTCGTCTACACCGTAACATATATTCTCCCGGATTGTCCCAGAGATAAGTGGATTTTCCTGTGAAACATACCCGATCTTCCTTCTCCATGATTTCAGAGAGAAGTGATTGATATCAACTTCACCTAGCAGTATTTGACCTGATCGAGGTAGATAAAATCTCTCTAGAAGGGAAAAAAGCGTGGTCTTCCCGCTACCACTTGGTCCAACAATCGCCGTAATCTTTCCTGGCTGAATGGTGAAATGAATATCTTTTAAGACTTCTTCACCCGTCTCGTACGAGAAACTCACGTGTTCTACTACAATCGGCTGATTCGCATCTTCCAACGGTTTGCCGCTCGCATGATCCTCCTCTTCGTCGTGAAGGGTCGTAATAATTCTCTCCGTTGCTCCTTTTGCTTTTTGCAGTGCGGTAAAAAAGTGAGTAAATTGCCCCATTGGTAAGATTATTTGGAACAGGTACAGGATAAAGGCCACCAAATCCCCTGCGGACAGTGCCCCAGAAGAAACTCGCATTCCACCATACCCCATGATTATGACAAGGAGAAGCATTAGCACCAATGAAATGAGTGGCCCTATTAACGCCTGAACCCTTGCTTCTTTTAAACCTGATCGAAACAGACTGGTAATTCCTCTGTTGCCGTTCTGATATTCAAACATTTCCGCGTTAGAAGCTTTCACCAAGCGGATCTCTGATAATACTTGGGTTAACACCGTCGTAAACTTTGCTGTATCATCCTGCATTTTCTTGGAGATCTTATACATTTGCCTCCCCAAAGGGACAAGAATAGCCGCAGCGAGTGGTACAGCCGTAAGGGTCAATAATGTCATCTTCCAGTCGAGCATTAGCAAGATGATCAAAGATCCCACAATCGAAATAATTCCTGTAACGAAGTTTGCCAAATGATCGGTGATTAACTCTTTCACAACCCCTGTATCATTCGTCATTCGACTAACCGTTTCACCTGTTTGATGCCCATCATAATAGGAAACAGGCAAGATGAGTAGCTTTTTCCACAAACGATCACGAATCCCAGCTACAACGGTTTGCCCTACATGATTCAGAAGATAAATAGATACGCCACCAGCAATGGCTTGCGCCAGCAATGCTCCCAACAGGATCACAATTTGTCCTTTCTGAATGGTTGCATGGGAGAAGCTATCTACCAGATTTTTCGTAAAATACGGAACGATAAGTCCCGATATCGTCGTTGCCACACTCATGAATAGGGCAATTCCCAGTTTTGTCTTAGAAGGTCGAGTTTCCCAAATCATTCGAACAAAAGCTCGCCAATCACTTGTCAATTTCATTCAATTCATTCCTTGCTACTAATGTTGATATAAAAAATGCCCCATCCAACAAAACTTATCCACTGTCGGATGAGGCATATTTTCATAAGCGATTTATTTCAATGAAATAAACTTCTCGATATCTTTTTCAATTAAACGCAATGAACCTCTCCAGAAGTCAACGGAGCGCACATCAACGCCCATAGTTTGGGCAACGGAGGCAATGTCGTTCTTACCCGTAATGGAGAGCAGACGATCATACGCTTCCACGAACTGGTCTCCCTGCTGCAGGTATACGGCATACAAGCCTTTGGCGAACAACAAGCCAAACGCATACGGGAAGTTGTAGAAGTTGTAATCCCCATAGTAGTAATGAGGTTTGCAAGCCCACATATACGGATGCAGGAATTCAGGGTCCAGGCCATTTCCATACGCATCTTTTTGCGCCTGCATCATGATCTGTTTCAATTCGTTCACCGAAACAGAGTTGTTCTCGCGACGACGGAACAATTCGCTCTCAAACAAGAAACGGCTGTAGATATCCACGATCACTTGGCCACAATCCGAAATGTCGTTCTCAAGAATAGCGAACGCTTCTTCCTGGCTTGCATTCTTCAGCGCCGCATTCTTGATGATCGTCTCACAGAAAATCGAGGCGGTCTCGGCAATTGGCATTGGATAATCAGAGTTCAAGTAACTCTCTTCGTTCAGACAATGTCCGTGATAACCATGACCTAATTCGTGCGCCAAAGTCGTCATGTCACTAAAGCTTCCAGTGAAGTTCGCCATGATCCGGCTTTCTTTGATCACGTGCAGGCTATGACAGAACGCTCCTCCGCGTTTACCTTCGCGCGGCTCGGCATCAATCCATTTGTGCTCGAACGCATAGTCAGCGTAATCCGCCAGCTTTTTACTAAACGTGTGGAATTTTTCCACGATGAATTTGCGCGCTTCTTCATAGGTGAAGGTCATGTTCACCTCACCGATTGGCGCGAACAGATCGTAGAACGGCAGTCCGTTTTTATGGCCTAACAGCTCTCCTTTTTTCCGGTAGAACTTGTGGAAGGCGGGCAAGCTTTCTTTCATGGCTGTAAGCATCGCTTCAAGCGTTGCCTCATCCATTCGGGAATCAATCAATGTTTTCTCAAGCGCTGATTGATACCCTCTAGCTTTAGCCAGCGTAATGACTTCGCCCTTGATTCCATTTAAAGCGGCTGCGGAAGATTGCTCAATCTTCTTATAGGACGCCAATTCCGCCTCATATGCGGTTTTACGAACGGACTCGTCCGCTTCATAAGCCATGTTGCGAACCACAGGGAGTGGTAGCTGCTTCGCTTCACCTTTTACCGTGATGTCCACCAGAAGTGTCGAGGTAATCATCTCTTGCAGTTTGGACCATGCGTTGGAGCCTGTGTTCTTCATTTTGGAGATTAAAATCTCTTCATGCTCACTCAAGAGATATTTCGTCTTGCTGGCGATTTCGTTTAAGTAAAACCGGTGCTCTTGCAGCAACGGCGATTGCTCAATTAAGGTATGTAAATTGGTTAAAGAGCCGATCCATTTTTGGAATAGCACACTTGGTTCTGTCAATTCCGTAGATTTAAGCTCCAATTGCTCGACGACAGACAAAGCTTTTTCGTTGGTAGCCTCTACACTCAAGGTAAGTTCACCAAAGCTGTATAATCTGGTAAACAATTTCGAAAAATCAATTTGCATGTTGAGATAAGTTTCAATTTTATCGACCGCATTGGATTGATCTTGTAGATTTTGAGATGCCCATTCCTTCATTTTCTGAATGGCATATCCAACAGCTTCCATATCTTTATTGAATTCTTCCGCTTCAAATGAAGGGTACAATTCTGCCAAACTCCACCTTTGTTCCATATGCTCCTCCTCGCCTTCTTCTCAATAAGGTCTTTTAAAGATACAGCAACCGTTAAGAAACGGCTGCTGTAACTGGAACTAATACTTCAAAGCAATCTTTTCGCTGAATAATCGTAATTCCCTTGCGCTTTACTTTCATTACGGCAACTTCAGGCTTTGCTTTCATTTTGTCGATATAGTCAACTGGCACTTCACCAGAGTGGCTAACAAGAATGCCATCGATTTCTTTCTCTTCATTTTCAGCAAGCGGAGTGGTGAGAATGGTCTCAAAGATGTCAGAAAACGATTCGTGGTTGTCGGTATAAATTGTAATACAGTTCATTGTCATGTTCTCGGTCTCCTATTACGGTAAAGTCTAATAAAAAAATTTTGGCTAAGGTTGCCTGTAGTCATTGTATAAGAAGTATCATTCCCAAAACAAGTAAAATATTCCCTTAAGACCGAAGAAAACTCGACGTTTCTCGATATTTATTCGACAGTAACAGGCTTTATCTAGCCAAAAAAGAGGGAAAGAATTTTTCTTTCCCTCTCGCAATTCTTACAAGTATGGACTTTCGTGTTTGGCTTTCAGTTTCATCCAGCGACGATCTACTTCTTTTTGGAAGGCTTCAAGCATCTCGGCGTTTTCTGGTTTCAACATATGTTTGGATTTACCCAACGTTTTGAGCCAGTCACTAACCGGGATCTTTTTACCTTTTTCTTCTGGATCGTACGTAATGGTTGTGGTGCCATTCTCCACTTCATAGAGCGGGAAGAAGTTGGAGTTAACCGCTGCACCTACGATTACTTCGCCAAGTTCATCTGGAGTCTTCCAGTTCAATGGGCAAGCAATCAAGATTTTACCGTACACCATTCCTTCGTGTTGAGCGTACCATTGCGCTTTCGCCGCTTTCTTCAAGAGGTCTTGCGGGAATGCTTCTGTACCTGTGAACACATAAGGAATATTGGTAGAAGCCATAATTTGCGGTGTATCTTTGTGGTGGAACTTCTTACCTTGTTGAGCCTTACCTACACCAGAAGTAGAGGTCATATGACCAAGCGGTGTGGAGTAGGACAATTGGCTACCAGTGTTCATGTAACCTTCATTATCGTACTCAAGAACGATCATTTTGTGGTTACGCAGCGCAGTACCAATCGCTGGTCCCATACCGATGTCCATACCACCATCACCAGTTACCATAACAAAGGTGAAATCGTCTGCTACTTGTACTTCACCACGGCGTTTTAATTCGAAAAACGCTTCTACCGCACCAGACAAGGTAGCCGCACCGCTTTGGAACAAGTTATGGATGTAGGATTGTTTGTGAGAACTGTATGGATAACCTGTTGTGGTTACCATTGCGCAACCTGTATGGAACAGGGTAACGATGTCTCCTTCAATTCCTTTAAAGAACATTTCCAATCCTGGGAAAATACCGCAACCAGGGCATGCACCGTGACCAGACGCGATTCGTTTTGGTTTCTTGGTCAATTGGCGAAGCGGCGGGATTTTCACATTCAGCTTGCCAGTTTCTTCGTTTTGGGTAACGTTGATTAATCCGGTCTTGAACGCATCGCCGTGAAGTGGTTCAAGCACGCGTTTCATTGTGATATCCGGGTTACCAGGTGTGTGACCATAATAATCAAATGGCTTCTCAGCATAACCCTTCTCTGCTGCAACACCTGCCAAACGGAAGAACTCTTCCGCGTCGTCTGCGAAGAAGTCTTTACCACCTACACCAAAGATACGGGACAACACGATTGTGTTGTTCTCTTTATCTTCTTGCAGACAAGCTTTGATTTCGTGTGTCAGGTTTGCGCCATGACCACCGTAAGAATCTGCGCGTTCCCCTACGAGAAGTGCTTTTACATTCTTCAATGCTTCACGAATTTCTTTTGCTGGGAATGGACGGATGATATTTGGGCTGATTACCCCTGCTTTAATACCTTGGGCACGTAATTTATCTACTACGTCTTTTGCTGTTTCTGCCGCAGAGTTGAGCAAGAACAAAGCAACTTCCGCATCTTCCATTTTGTAAAGATCAAGAACTGGGTATTCACGACCGGACATTTCTTTGTAAGCGGCAGCGATTTGTTGGAATACTTCCCCTGCGCGATACATCGCTTCCGATTGTTGGAAGTTATTGTTGATCAAGTCAGGATCATTCATGTATGGTCCCACAGTGATTGGGTTTTGTGGATCAAGTACATGTGGGTAGTTGGTTGGTTGCGGACCCACGAAATCTTGTACTACTTTACGATCAGCAAAGTAAGATACACGACGTTTTTGATGAGAAGTGAAGAAACCGTCGTAAGCAACCATTACTGGCAAACGAACATCGGAGTGCTCTGCCAATTTCAACGCCATAATGTTCATATCATAAACGGCTTGTGCAGTACGAGCCATCAGGATCGGCCAACCAATGTTCAAGCCATAATACAAATCGGAGTGATCTCCACGAATATCAAGCGGACCAGAGATTGCGCGAGTTACCAGGTTCAATACCATTGGGAAACGCGTACCAGATTGTACTGGCATTTGCTCCAACATGTACAAGAAACCGTTGGCGCTTGTTGCGTTGAACACACGAGCGCCCGCCGTAGCTGCACCGTAGCAGATACCCGCAGAACCGTGCTCCCCGTCGGCAGGGATCAACACGATATCATGCTCGCCGCGTGTTTTCATTTGGTCAAGATATTGTGCTACCTCAGTAGATGGAGTGATTGGGAAATAACCCATGATGTGATAGTTGATTTGTGCTGCTGCCATTGCAGCCATTTCATTCCCTGATTCAAACACCAGTTTTTGTTCCGGACGATTGGTGCTTACTTGTTCTGCTTCTTTTTCATAATTGATCGCCATGTTGAACTACCTCCTCACTCAGTTGGATGCCAGCACAAAATTTTGTTTTACGCGATTCTCATCCGCGTAGCCAATCTCTTCACGCAAAGTAGAAAGCGCATCTGTCGGACAGGCAACCACACACTTTTGGCAACCTTTGCAATATTGATAGTCGATACCGGTCAGCATCATTTGCATACGACCGCGTTTATCTTCTTTTTCTTCCCAAACAAAGCAGTAATCTGGACAAACGGTATCACATGCTGCACAGTGGATACATTTTTCTTCTTCCCAAGCAGGCAAGAACCCTTGGCGGGAACCGCTCAGGTCTTTTAAGATACTGTTACCTGGGTTTAAAATCGTGCCACCGATTGCTTGTGTCATATAACCAAACATAGGAAGCGGACGAACGAACTCTTTTCCTTGGGCATCCGCGGAAGCTTCGATCGTAATAAACTTCACTTCGTTATATCCTCGGTCAAATGTACGAATATTTGGTTCCACCAGGTGTGGATATTTTTTCTCGAACGTTTTGCGGATGATGTTACGCATTGCGTCTGCATCAAGGAAATCACAGATTCTATACAATGCACCCAGCATTGCGGTATTTACTTTGGTTTTCTCATCAACGGCAATACCCATCGCGTCGATCGTAGCCAACGTGCCATACTCTAGTTTCAGGTCTTTACGAACTACCTCTGCGTCACGCGTTGTGTTAACCAACACGATTCCGTCTGGAACAAGTCCGCTTACTACATCAACCGTTTTGTAAAGTGCTTCATGGAATACACCAACAACGTGCGGCGTTTCGATTGGACTGTGTGCGCGGATCTCCGTATCTTCATCACAAAAGCGAACAAAGGCTTTAACAGGTGAACCTTTTTTCTCTGAACCATATGATGAAAAGTTGGAGCTATTCAATCCAACACCAAGTACACCTGCCTCGGCAAGCATTTTTCCCGCCAAGTTAGCCCCTAATCCACCAATTGACTCAAGGCGGATCTCAAAGAAGCCAAGCTCATTCTTCTTCGGTAATTTGGACATGTTGAACCTCTCCCCTAGCATGTAAGTATCGGACACGATAGATTGCCATCGAGTAAGTTTTCTATCGCTCTCTTGATTCATACACAAGGTTATCAGAAAAAAGTACAGAGCGAAGTGATTTACTTCACACCCTTGATATAAAAAGATTTTTCTGTATTAATTTTTATCGACATATAACTATAACAGATACTATAACAGCGCTTTCTTGACGTAATACAGTTTTCGAAAAATGGACACATTTACTAATTTATCGAAACTCTCCAATAAAAAACGACAGCTCATTTAAGGCTGACGGTTTGACAATCATTTTGTTTTCTCTCATGAGCCGCAAGATTTACGATAGTAAAGGCAATAAAAAAGACACCCCCAAAGAGGCGTCTGCATTGAAATATGTAATGGTGCCGGCGATAGGACTTGAACCCACAACCCCCTGATTACAAGTCAGGTGCTCTACCAATTGAGCTACACCGGCGTTGATTTTTCTAGTAATTGGCGTGAAAATTCACTTACGATTCAGAGTATAATATGTCCTTGTCCAAAGATCAATAGCTTTTTTACATAACTTCCACATTTTTTATAAGCATTTTGGAGAAAATGGATGAGGAAGGAGTTGATTCTATGGACAAATTCCAACAGGCGGACCCGAATCGGTATCTGGAACCATCCGATATGTTGTTGCACAATTTATATGAACTCTACTTTCCGCCACGAGACCTTGAGATGTACAATGACTTCACAGATTGGCCCGAGTGGATCGATCCGATGTGAGAACAATCGTTCAGACCGTTATTTGTAAGCGACGTGAATTGCGTTGCTTTTTTCTTTTTATGGAGTTGTTGAGGAAATGGATGCCAGACACCTGAGGGACAACCGCTTTAAAGTTAAGATAATGTAATGACTTCATATTTTGAGGCTAACTCAATAAATTGGGCCATCCCGCTAATTTTCCCGGCTACAAGCTTATCGTCAAGCTCATAATAGTCTACACATGTTTTACAAGCAAGAACGTCAACACCCTTTTCTTCCAGTTCTTTTAATTGGAGAGAAACAAGCGAACGTTCCGATAATGCGAACACACCGCGGTTCATGCAAAAAACAGCCGCAGGCAGCTCTTCCTTTTGCTTAAGAATGGTAAAGAAGGTTTCTAATATTCCTTCACCCAGTTCCGCTTCTCCCTTACCAAGCTGGTCTGATGCAAGTAAAACGATTTTATTTTTCAATTTTTCCACCTCACAGATTTAATAAAAATGCGCTGTTGGCATAGCTAATACTTAATCCACCTGCAACTACGAGTTAAATTAAGGTGTTTATTTCATCAATTATACCATAGGTCATTTTGTTCTAACTTGTCATTTCGTTTAATAAAAATAAGGGGTTTAGGAACGGTTGTTTACGTTAAATCCCTATTTATTTGAATGTTTTGGATATAGTACCATTATAGGATATGTTATATTTTGGGATTTAAGGAAGGCGGTATCGCATGTCGGAAAATGCGTCAAATAAAGCCCTTATATTTTTAGGGTTATGTATGCTCGTTGGTTCTTACCTGATATCTAACGCGATCCGAGACATCACGATCACAAATAATATGAATATGTCAGAGTGATCATACTGACATTCCTTGTATTCGAACAGATCTCACCATATTTTATTCAGTCGATGCGATCGATAAATGGCTTGAAACCTCAGGTCGAAAATACAATCTCCATCCAAAATAACCTAGTAACGTTTGCCTAAACAAAAGATTCTCTGCTAAGATAAAGGAAGTCTACTATACATAGTTAGGAGAATGTTCTCATGAAATGCAAAATTACCCGTAATGCTGCCAAAAAACTTAGCGAGGTATTGGCGCAAGAAGAAGATAAAGAATTGAAAATCCGTGTCTACGTTGGACATAAACACGGTAATCACGCACATTATGGAATGGCTTTAGACAAGCCAACCGAGAAAGACGTTGTGGTGAGTACAGACAAAGAAATCGACATCATTCTTGAACAAGGTGAAGAATTCCTTGATGGAGTGGTCATTGACTACTTGTACACTCCACAAGAAGGCTATGTGATTACAAACCCAAGCAAAGGGAACCACGGGGATCACTAATCCTACGGCTGGCCCAAAGCTGCACACAAATTGATAAAAAAACGTGGAGATTGTCACTCCACGTTTTCTTTTTTTCCTATGCTTTTAGAACCTCTTCTTTTTCCTTAAGCAATGGCGACAAATTCGCATCACTTCCTACAAATAAGGATAACCGATGCACCGGTCGCGTCATCGCTACATAAAGAAGCTTAGCGTCCTCTTCATTGGCTTGATACATCTCTGCATCGACATCAGCAATCAGTACGCAATCAAATTGCAAGCCTTTGGTTAAAAAGGCAGGAACCACACTGATTCCGCCAGGATACTCTTGATCTTTGGCTGAGAGCAATACCAGCTCGGGAATATCCTTTTTTAAACGCTTATACACTTGTTTGCTCGCCTCTACTGTCTTCGTAACAATGGCTATGGAGACGAACTTCTCTTCAAGCAGCTCCTTAACCTTGGCCCCAAGTTCTCGTTCCAATGCATTATTTTTGTCCGATCTGACTCGAATTAGCTCAGGTTCTTTGCCATTTCGAAGCACCGGAACTGCCTGAGTCCCTTCCAAGCGATCCACTTTAGCGAGCACAAGGTTCGCCCATCTCATAATTTCGATGGTGGAGCGATAGCTCTGTTCCAATTTATAAAACTCAACCTGACGACCGGCAAATATTCCCGAAATCAGATCATCCCACGTATGTAACCCGCGATAACTGTGTATTCCTTGTGCAATATCTCCCACAATCGTAACAGAAGTCATCTTCGTCATCCGCGAGATCATAGCGATTTCCATTGGGCTTAAGTCCTGCGCTTCGTCCACTACAGCATGATCAAACTGGGGATTCTGATCAAGACCTTCAACTTTATCCTTTAGATAAAGAATTGGAGCCAAATCTTCAGCTTCTATTCGATTCTCGGCAAAAATTTGCCGTGTTGAAGAAGCAATATCCGAGATCATCTCCTCTGTAATTTCCTCAGGAACCAACGCACGAAGCAACTCTTCCTCACTCATCAGGGATTGATACAAAGCAAATACTTCAAAGGATGGCCAATCCTTTAAGTACTTGTCGATAATCTGTTCGATTTTACCTTCGAATTTGGCCAGCCCGTTCTTATCCAAATCTATTTTTCTTTCACGCAGATGGGTGTAGAACTGCTTGCTAATCTCTTGTTTCAAGTGCTTTCGAAGAGCGATCATGCGGTTTTTGAGCGGGAGATTCGCATATTGCTCTGTGAACAGCTGTTTGATCGCAGTACCATCCAGCCCGAACGACTCTTGTGTTTTGTTGTACATAAATCGTAAACTCTTAAACTGAATGCGCTCGTTAATCAAGTATGGAATGTAGTTCTCCAGCGCTTGTTTGCATGCCAGTGAACCTTTGAAATGCATACGTCGCCTTACAATCTCTTGCTCCCGGCGCCACTCATGATAACGATCCGTTTCCTTTTTGAGTTGCTCACCAAAAAAGAGAAGAAGCGGCTTGTTTGGATCCATGATTCTCCACCCTTTTGGCAAATCGGCTTTAATCAATTTGGCCGCCCAATCCAGGAACGTTGATTGTTGCACGTCTTCAACTCCCAATTCCGGCAATACCTCAGATATGTAATTCAAGAAGAGTTTATTCGGTGCGAACACCATGAATTTCTTGGAAGCCAGCGTATCCTGATAATTATAAATTAAGTACGAGAGCCGATGCAGAGCAATTGTGGTCTTTCCACTACCCGCTACCCCTTGAACGATCACTGGGCGATCTTTTAGCGCGCGGATGATATCATTTTGTTCCGATTGAATCGTTGCAACAATATCTTTCAGTCTGCCATCATTCGTCTCATTCAAGGTGGATGCTAAAAACTCGTCAATATATCCTTCGTTCAGATATTCTTCTGGGTCTCCTACCTCGCGATCGATTACTTCTTTAAGAGCCCCGTCGAAGATTCCTTTAATCTGACCATCCTCAATGGCAAAATTGCGCTTTAACTGAACTTCACCACGGACAATCCCATTGGGTATTCGATAAAATGCGTTCTGACTCTCACCGGAATAGTAAAGACTAGAAATAGGTGCCCTCCAGTCAACTACGACCGTATCAAAGTTATCGCTTTTCACAATCCCGCGCTTACCGATATACACCCGATCAACGTCATAGGTTTCATCTTTCAAAAAATCAATTCGTCCAAAGTATGGTTTAGAGCGAGCGTTCTCCAAATGTCGAAGTTCGCGCGCCTTGTTGGAGTTCACAACCTGTTTCACGTAATCATCCGTCGCCTCACGGATGTCTTCCTTGAATTGTGAGATTTCTTTCTCGATCACCTGCATGGTTTTATCCAGGTACTGTTGCTCAGATTCATAAGCGGAATGACGAATAGACAAAGTGATTCCCCCTTTATTGAAAATCAAATTCTCTTAGAATGATTGTTCTATGAAAGAAACTGGCGGCCAACAACAAGGCCTAGATATACAGCACACAGACCGAGACCTACACTTGCTAACACATACAAGAATGCGCGTTCCCATTCTCCTGTTTGTAAATACTGTACAACTTCTAATGAGAAAGACGAGAAGGTTGTAAACCCGCCCATCATACCAGTCACCAATAACGTATAGACCACCGGTGGAAGCAGCCCCTTTTCTCGTCCCCAGACAAAGATGAATCCAATGAGAAACGAGCCTAGAAGATTAGTGAACCACGTTCCATACGGCCAACTTGTTTGATTTAAAGTGAGGGATAACAGATATCGTAGCATACTGCCGATCGCTCCACCAATTGCAACAGCTAACCAGTTCATCTATAAAGGACCTCCAATACTTCTCGGTTCAAACAAAGACAACACGACAGAAAAAGCACCCAAATCAAGTATTCGGGTGCTCATAGCTGTAGTGTTACCATTAAACCTGCTTTATCATTAATGTTTAGGGCCCTGATTTTGTTCTTCCTCCAGGTCCTCAACGTAACGGATGGATTCAAGATTGGCTCTGAGAGAAGAGCGTACAGCTTGAATGTATTTCTGGCGCAATTCATGCTGTTCTTGCTTTTCCTCTTCATTTAACCCTGTTTCCTTGGATTTCTTCGCTAATTCGTTTATTCGTTTGATTTCTTCATCTGATACCATGATAGCCCTCCTTCCCACACTTTCAGTTACCTAAATGAACTATCTGATAGCGATATCCTTCCATTATAGCATAACAAAAGAATGGGATGAAGCATTGAGATGATAAAATCACTTGTTCGTTCTACCTGGGATTTGTAAATTCTGTCCCGGGTAAAGCGTTTCATCCGTTAAATGATTCAACGCCATGATCTCTTCTACCAAATCTCTCAGATCCGTATCAGGTGAATGCACGGTAGACTGTGCAATCTTCCACAAATTATCTCCCTCTTGTACCGTGATGATCTGATAGGTTGTCTCATCCGCTTTAACTTCAGTAGTAAAGACTCCACTAAGAAAAAGGAACAAAGCACCAGCAACAAAAATTAGTATGGCAGCTTGTCCTCGAGTAATCCCGAGTTTTTCTTTCGTCTTCGGTTTATCGTCAAGTTTCCGGATTGGTTGATAGTAAAGTGTTGTATTCGTCATGACATTACCCCCAAACATTTGTTCCCATCTCTTGTTTCTATCATAATGCGAACAAATGTTCATGTCAAGAAAAAACATCATCCCCCCAAAATAAATATCCCATCTGCGCAGACAACCAAGAATGACACTATGGCTGTTAACACAAATGGGATATTTTAAGACCTTCAAAATTACTGTTCCTCAAGTCTAACATTTTGCAAAACAACTTGTAGTTCATTCGCTGTACGTTTCAACCGTTCCGATGAAGAAAAAATTTCTTTCATCGCGTCCAATTGTTCTTCACCTAATGCGGCAACGGTACGGGTTTTCCCCACCGACTCATTTGCAAAGCTCGTTGTGTTGGATACCGCTATGGCCACTTTTTCCGATGAATGAGAAAGGGTAGTCGATGCTGTATTTGCCAAATCGGTTTGCTCCTGTACCCTATGAACAGCTTCCAATACTCGTTCAAAAATACCGCCTACATCCCGAAAAGCCATTAAACCTTTGGAAGTCTCCGAGTACACTTGATCCATGGCCTTTGTCGATGAAGAAGAATGCTGTTGGATCAGTTGCACAATCTGCTTGATCTGATTAGAAGAAACCTGGGTTTGTTCGGCAAGTTTTCGTATCTCATCCGCCACCACCGCAAATCCTTTTCCATGTTCCCCGGCCCTTGCTGCTTCAATTGTCGCATTAAGTGCAAGCAAATTCGTTTGACTGGCAATATCCGTAATAAAGCGGATGATCTTGTCAATCTCCTTAGAACTATCTTCCACGTTACGGATCAAACTCATCAGACTCTGGAAGGAATCATTCACCGCTTCCATTTGATGTACCGCGTCCTCTACTACTTTTCCGCCTTGGATGGCCTCACGGGTAGTGAGCGTGGATGATTCGTTAACAATGGACAGGGTATCCGTAATTTTTTGAATTCCTTCGTTCATTTCGTCCAGCAAGGCAGTCGAATGAGTTGCTTCCTGGATCAGTTTGTCAGAACCGCTGGCAATTTCCTTGATCGCAAGCGCAATCTGCTCCGTAGCACCTGATGTCTGCTCTGCCGTAGAAGCCAGTTGCACAGCTGACGAAGCTACATGAGTAGCGTGTTCTGTCGCGGTTACGTTGACGTTACGCAATAGACTCCGCATACTCCCGAGCATCACAGAGAGTGACTGAAACAAAGTCCCTATTTCATCTCTTCGTTTCACCAACCGTTCATCCACTTGTGTATGCAGATTTCCATGTGCCATACCGTCCAGAATTTTGACCAGTTGCTTAATGGAAGTAACAACACGTTTCCGAATCGCGATATTCAATAGGATAAAGGACAGTAAAATGACAAAGCCGGAGATGAACGCCCCTGTTTTAAGTTCTTGTTTTACTTTTGTTGTGGCTGATAACGATTGTGTGACCGCCATAACGCCGATTGGCTTTCCGGTGAGATCGTGAACAGGCGAATACATCTGTGCTTTGTCCACACCGTTGTATTGTGCAAAAACTTTTTGCAGATCGGTTGTTCCGGCAATCACGCTCGCCAGATACGGCTTGAGTGTCGCCTGGGTTATGGTTGCATCTGTCGTCAAGAAGGACTGATCCTCTGTCATTAGGGCGACATCAACCTGCAATGTCTCTTTCATTTCGATCAATGTTTCCTTGTCCAAATGTCGACCATAGATAAGCCATCCGACTGGAGTCGCCGCTCCCGATTCATCTGTAATGCTTGAGGCTGCAATCATTGCTAGCCCGTTTTTGACTGGGATAATCCCATTAAATTTGGCTTCCTTTTTCATTCGTTCCGTCATATTCATCGGCACGGAGCTGGTAAAACCGTCGATTGCGTCTGTCTGTGAAAGAATGTTTCCATCAAGGTCAGAAGTGATAACAAAGTTAATTCCCGTTAGGTTTCCTTTTGCAATGTTGATATTCTCTTTAATCCAGTTGCTGTCTTTTTTAGAAACCGCGTTCCGAAAGTCACTCCAGTGGGAGTTCGGAGTAACGAGATCCAACAAGTCACTTCCGGTTTTCTCCAGCAGATGGTTAACAGAATGACTTGAACTGACAATCTGCTCGCCTCCGATGCTGAGCAGATCCTGTTCTAGCTTGGAGAACAGATAGAATCCGATCCCTGAAATCGGGAGAACTAGCAGAAGAGTAAGAATGACGATCACTTGGAAATTAAGTGAGATTCTTTTCCTTATCAAGGCGAATTCCCCCCAAAAATATGCAACATAAAAAGAGACTTTAGACTTCCGTTATTTTCTCTTGATTCAATTTGGCGGCTTGATACACCAACTCACCATTAATCATGGTCATCTCAACCGACAGATCAGCGATCGAAGTGAGGTCACTTCGCATAATGCTGCCATCTAATACGACCAAGTCGGCCAACTTTCCAACTTCAATGCTTCCTTTTATATCTTCTTCAAAGCTGGCGTAAGCGCCGTTCCACGTATAGGCTCGAATGGCCTCCATCACGCTGACTCTCTGATTTCCCCCGACTTCAGTCCCTTGTTTACTTTTACGGTTAACGGCTACATGGATACCAAAAAGTGGACGATAATCAGTTACAGGGCTATCCGAACCAGCAGCCGCTATGACTTCGTTATCAAAGAAATCACGCAGTGGATACATGTGGTTGACGCGATCTCCGTAGTTTTTGATGTATCCGTCACCGTACTCATAAAAGAATGGCGGATTAGGAATGGGAACTACGCCAAGCTTTTTCATTCTGGCAAGCAAGTCAGGTTCTGTAACCCCTGCGTGTTCAATACGATGACGGGCATTGGAAGAAGGATATTTCGTCATGGCTTCCTCGATACAATTCAGCACCATTTCGATAGCCCGATCTCCCTGAGCGTGAGCTGTTATTTGAAAGCCTTTTTGATGCGCCTCACCCAAAATGCGATTCACTTCTTCCTGCGTATAGTATAGGATTCCGTAATCCTCAGGGTTGCTGGTATACGGCTTTCTTGTGGCAATGGTTGGACCGCTGCTACTGCCGTCCGTAAACAGCTTGGCAGGCCCAATTTTGAACCGTTCATCTCCAACACCGGTTGTAATTCCAGCTGCCATCATGTTTTTGATAAACTCTTCCGGATTGTCCATCGCACACACCATCGCATAGATTCTCACCTTGACCAAACCGCTGCGCGCTGCTTGTTGCATCACTCTGAAACTGTCAGAATCATTGGTTCCGGCATCATGCACACTCGTAATGCCCGCTGATACATAGTCGGCAGACGCCATCGCCAAAGCGCGACGAAGATCCTCTTCAGAAAAAGGAAACGCTTTGGTCGCTTGAAAATGAGCGTTTTCAAACAAACGTCCTGTGGCCTCCCCCTGATCATCCCGTTCAATAATGCCTCCCTTGGGATTAGGTGTATCTTTGGTGATACCAAGCATCTCTAGCGCTTTGGAATTGACCGCTGAGATATGATTGCATGCGCGAACGACAATGATCGGATGTTCGGTTGAAATTTCGTCCAATTCGTCACGGGTAGGGTACCGTTGTTCGATTATTTTTGATTCATTGAACCCCCACGCTCTCACACACTTTCCTTTTGACAGCTCCAAGGCTTTGGCGCGCAAATCATTCAAGATATCTTGCAGAGATTGAATGTGGGGCTCTTTGCAGCTTACACCTAATTTGTCGATTCCATAAGCAAGAATATGCAAATGAGAGTCGATAAAACCAGGAAGCAGACTTCTTCCTTGAAGGTCAATAACGCTTGTTTTTTCTCCAATGAATTGCTTGATCTCTTCAGTTGAGCCAACTGCGACGATCCGGTTCTCTTTTACCGCTACCGCTTCTGCAATCCCATTTTGACAATCTACAGTAATAACCTCTCCATTAAGAAAAACGTAATCTGTGTGCATCGTAATCCTCCTTTAGTCGATTTATACATTTCTTTCCTAACTGATTAGTTTTCCGGACTTCTTAATCTTTTGAATTATCTGATCATAAAAATGGCAGCTACAACGAACGAAGGCAGATCAGCTAGCGGCGCCGCGTACCATACCCCATCCACCCCATAATAGTGAGGCAAAATATAGATGAGGGGCAGAAGGAATAAAAACGTTCTCCCAATCGCGATCAGAGTGATCTACCGTTTTTCTCGACCGCTTCAAAGTAACCTGAGATCAACAAGGTAATTGCGCCCAGCGGGAATGTGAAATTAAATATCCTTTATTGTCCAAACGCCAAGATCTTACAAATTTGGATCGCCACCCACGTTGCTTCTCTCACACGGCCGTATAATTTTGCGCCATAGTTATAACTAATAATCGGCTGAACTCCTGTGACAGCCCCTAATGCCATGAGCACAAGATAATTGATGATATATCCATTTTGGATCGTAAATGCAAAGACATGTAATTCTCCCCCATAGTCCGAAAGCAGAATATTATCGATCACAATCGCAATAAACATCGTAAGTTGTACGGAAAAGGAGGAGAAGCCTGTGGCGAGCTGGTCGTTCATCGACACTAACAAAGAAGCTAAGCATGACCGGCAATACAGCAAATGGGACAGCATCGCCGGTCGCTCCAAAAAAAGCATCAATGATTCGTTGTTTAATAATCCAAATATTGCGATAACTATTGATAAAATGGTGGTAAACCAAAGGGATTGTCCTACAATATTCCTCGCTTCTTCCGTTTTTCCTTCCCCTAGTCGGAGCGCAACTACCGCTCCAGCACCAGCCGCCATCAGGGTACCGACCGCGCGACTCAATACCATGATGGTATAGCCGATACCAACACCCGCTAATTCTGATGCCACTAGATTTCCTACGATCATCCCGTCAATAACCGACCGACCCGCAAAAGACAAATTGCCTAGAATAGCGACTATCGTGTAGCGTAAAAACAGCGTGCTAATTTTTTTGGTGCCGAACTCTCTTGTTGTCTTTTACTTGTATTGGGTTGGATTCGATATAATTCTGATACTCGAATACAGTATTCCCCATGCCCACCCCCTGAACCATTCGACAGGTTCCTTAATCATATTGGCTACTCCTGCCTGGATACCTGCCTGCTTGATAATCTCAAACAGTTTTACGGCTGTAACTGAAGTAACTTCGGATGGTTTGAACACAGGCTAGTATAACTAGTTCTTCCCCCTTTTTACATTATAGAAATACCTCTCGCTCAACAAACTTGACGATATCACTATAGAAAGCGCTTACATTTATTTTCCCCGAACAGAGATTCTAGAGCCATCTCCCTTGCATTCATTCGGTTTGGACTACTCCTCCTTTTGAGATGATATATGTGATGCAATACCCCACGATAACGCAATCGAGAATTCCGAGTTTTCAATTAATTAATCGAACAACCCATTCGTTTTATGTTAATGGGTTCATCGTATAAATTG
The DNA here is from genome assembly GCF_050113715.1 of Brevibacillus ginsengisoli. Taxonomy (NCBI): domain Bacteria; kingdom Bacillati; phylum Bacillota; class Bacilli; order Caryophanales; family Paenibacillaceae; genus Brevibacillus; species Brevibacillus ginsengisoli. The sequence goes on along the minus strand of NZ_JBNJQR010000006.1, from coordinate 200,412 downwards.
GAGTTATCTTCTAGTCAATAGCCACTAAACTCAATTTTTATCAAAAAAGTGGAGTTACTCCAGATTTTATTTGTTGCTTTCCGGGGGATACCACTTGGCTATTGGAACATTTGCTAAATTTCACCGTAAGGTTAGACGAAGAAACCAGAAGTTTTAACGAACCCCGCTTCTTTTAATAGGAGATGTCCTAGAAAAACGAACTTATGTTTGTCGAACGCAAGATCCCATGGTATAATGTAGTAAAAGACTCGAGGATCGAGGTGTGGAAATGTCCAAGCTTTCCAATCGTCAACAAGCCATTATTGAATTCATTCGTAGAGAAGTAAAAGATAAAGGATATCCCCCATCTGTTCGAGAAATCGGAGAAGCTGTAGGACTAGCCTCTAGCTCTACTGTTCACGGTCATTTGGCGCGTCTGGAGAAAAAAGGGTTGATCCGCCGTGACCCGACCAAGCCACGGGCGATTGAGCTTCTGGGTGATTCCGACCGATTCCAGGAAGATTTCGACCTTAGTGTAGTTAGAGTTCCCGTTCTTGGTAAAGTAACAGCCGGTCAACCGATCACCGCCATCGAGCAGGTCGAAGAGTACTTCCCGCTCCCTGAAAATGTCGTGTCGTCCGATAACGTGTTCATGCTTCGCGTTTCCGGTAACAGTATGATTGAAGCTGGAATTCTGGACGGCGACTATGTCATTGTCCGTCAGCAAAGTGTTGCAAACAACGGCGATATCGTGGTAGCCATGACTGAGGAAGACGAAGCTACAGTAAAACGATTCTTTAAAGAAAAGACGCATTTTCGTTTACAGCCAGAAAACTCCTCTTTGGAACCAATCATTCTTCAATCCGTTTCCGTCCTTGGAAAGGTCATCGGAGTTTACCGTACCATTCATTAATTAAACTGGTTTGAACATTGTTTCAAAAGAACAGCTCCCCATTTAGCGAACACCGCTAGTCGGGGAGCTGTTTTGTTGAATATGAATTAAATTTTATAACCCTAGCTTTTGTTCCAATTCCCTCTTCTGACTCAGGTGATGGCGGAAATGCATATCAATAAGATCAAACCACTCCTTCGCGTTCAGCCAGCCGAAGCCATCATGTTTAACTTTATAGTTGGAGTTCACGCCTTCCACTTTTCCTTCCCATTCCAACATCTTCTGCTTTACTTGATCGAGTCCGTCGGAGAGGTCCTCTTTACTTTCCGAATTGCTGGGTGTGTTTTCAGGCAAGTCCGGCAACTTGATTTTAATCGGCGGAAATCCACCGTTCTTGTACAAATTCTCACCGGCCATCGTCTTGCCGAGCGTTTGCTCCCCACTTGCTGCTGCACATGCTTCCACGTTGTCAAGGTATTCCAGAGCCACAAGGATCACATGGCTGTACATTTGACCGAGCGACCAACCCCCTTGCTCGGATATATGCCTCAGTTGATCCAGCGAATAATTTTGCAAGTTGGTTTTGTACTCCTCAATCAACTTCAGATCGCTCAATTGAAACACCCCTTCAACGTGAATGATTAATCCATGCTTATTACCTTGCGATGAAGAACCAGATAATCATCAAAATTTGAATGAATACCTTAACTACCGCACTGCTTAATAACGCGAAAAGTGAACCAAATCCAACTTTGATCGCTTTCTCAATGGACTGCTTTTGGATGAACAGCTCAATCGCTATCACAAATAAAAATGGAAGCAGAATCATTCCGAGTGGAGGGTATACAAAGATCCCGAGGATAACCCCCGCAATAGCCCCTATCGAAGATAACCGAGACCCCCCTGAGCGCTTCACAAAATACATATTGGCCAGTATATCCGCAGCATAAGAAAGCGCACTTAAGATCCCCATCCCCCACCAGAAAGAAGGTGGAAGTCCCGGTGCCCCAGGTGCAACCAAAACAAACTGATATAAGAGAAACCCAATCCACATCAGTATTAAATCAGGCAATACCGGAAAAAAGATTCCAGCAAGGCTTAATCCGAATAACGTAATGATCATAATCCATAATAAGATCTCCATGGAAAACCTCCTCGTTCAAGAAACATTCAACTACCTGTTAGAGCATCCAATATTCTCTAATCATTACGTCATTCTACCCTAAAAGTTTCAAAAATCTCCATTGAGCAGGATTGAATCTAAAGAGTCGTATACATTAATCCGTTTCATTTGTACTGCTTGGGCTGCATTTTGGGTGTACAGTTCCTCCAGACCCACGAGCCGATGACAATTTATATTTAAAAAAACACCACAAAAAACCCTCACGCCAAGTGGCGTAAGGGTTTCAGCTTTTATCTTAATACGTATTCATGTATTGTTCACGTTCCCAGTTGTGTACGCGGGTGCGGAACATATCCCATTCGATTTCTTTTGCTTCGATGAAGTGGAGCAAAGCGTGCTCGCCCAAAGCTTCGCAGATTACTGGGTCAGCTTTCAAGCACTCGATTGCTTCTTTCAATGTGGATGGCAAGCTATCGATTCCGTTTTCTTCACGCTCTTGCTCATCCATCACATAAATGTTGCGATCGATTGCAGGAGGTGCTTGCAATTTGTTTTTGATACCGTCCAAACCAGCTTTCAGCATTACGGCCAAAGCGAGGTATGGGTTAGCTGCTGGGTCTGGGTTACGCACTTCGATACGAGTACCCATTCCACGGGATGCAGGGATACGGATCAATGGAGAACGGTTTTTCGCGGACCAAGCAACGTAGCAAGGTGCTTCGTAACCTGGAACCAAACGCTTGTAAGAGTTTACCAATGGATTGGTGATCGCAGCAAAACCACGTGCGTGAAGCAGGATACCCGCGAGGTATTGCTTAGCAGTTTCACTCAAGCCCAACACGTCGGACTCTTCGTAGAACGCGTTTTCTTTGCCGCGGAACAAGGATTGGTGAGCGTGCATACCGGAACCGTTTACGCCGAACAATGGTTTTGGCATGAAAGTAGCATGGAGACCGTGTTTACGAGCGATTGTTTTAACAACCAGCTTGAAAGTCAAGATTTGGTCTGCAGCATGGATTGCATTCGCATATTTGAAGTCGATTTCGTGTTGACCAGGTGCAACTTCATGGTGAGAAGCTTCAATTTCGAAGCCCATTTTTTCAAGGGTCAATACGATATCACGACGGCAGTTTTCACCCATATCAAGTGGAGCGAAGTCGAAGTAACCACCTTGGTCGTTCAGATCAAGAGTAGGTTCACCTTTTTCATCCAATTTGAAGAGGAAGAATTCTGGTTCTGGACCTACGTTGAAGTCAGTGAAGCCAAGCGCTTCAGCTTCTTTGATTACTTTTTTAAGAATTTGACGAGGGTCACCTTCGAATGGAGAACCGTCCGGCATGTAGATATCGCAGATCAAACGAGCTACTTTGCCTTCCTCAGTGCCCCAAGGGAATACTACCCAAGTGTCGAGGTCAGGATACAGATACATGTCAGATTCTTCGATACGCACAAAACCTTCGATGGAAGAACCGTCAAACATCATTTTATTGTCGAGCGCTTTTTCAAGCTGAGAGACTGGAATCTCTACATTCTTGATAACACCCATCAAGTCAGTAAATTGCAAACGGATGTACTTCACATTTTCTTCCTTCGACAGTCGAATAATGTCCTCTTTGGTGTAACGTCTCAAAACAATCTCCCCCTCATCCAATTCTCAGTATGATTTATAGTTTAGTGGAAGAAGCGTGATAGCTCTCCACGAATCAGTGCGGTCTCGCCTAAACGAGATGCACCGGGATTCATAATTTGTTGCTTCAATAGTTGACGAAGCTCTTTCTCGGACATTTCTTTGCGCTTCGCTTCAGATTTCTCAGTAATCTGTGTTTCCTCAACTTCTGCGCCTTTCATATCCATAACTTGTTTAATGCCTGCGATGTTTAGGCCTTTTTCAATCAATGACTTGATCTCTAATAAAGTATCTACATCATTAAAAGAAAATAGACGTTGCTTACCTTCCGTTCTTGCCGGATGAATCAAGTCGTTCTGCTCATAATAGCGAATTTGCCGAGCAGTTAATTCAGTAAGCTTCATCACAATGCCGATCGGGAAGAGAGCCATATTACGACGGATCTGATCACTCATCAGATGCTCCCCCTTTACTTACTTGTCTTATCAAGTATGTCGTGCACTTGATCTATTCCTATAATACGCTCTGTGAAGAAATATGTCAAACGTTATGTTAGGAAATGTTACATAGAAATCGTAATTTAACTCACATAGCCTGATACATTCAATTTATACTGGACACCCTAAGCCTCTCAAAACAAAAGAAACCGTGTCTTGTACGGCTTCTTCTTGACTTCGCATCTCACCAGAAAGAATGGGTTGGAAAAACGGATGACAGTTTGAAAACATAATGGTCTGCATCACAAAAACAAGCGTGTAATCCAGTGACCGAAAGGAAAACACGCCTTGTTCTCTCCCTTCCAACAGCTTGTCCCGAATAAACTGACAGAGCGGATAGGTATACATCCGTAGTTCACTCGTTCTCGGGCTTTGCAAGGTAACCTCATTTTGAAAAATAAGCGTTAACTCCGGTTCTCTGTCACGAAACATAATCGCCTCATGGATCAGCTTCTTCATCACTTCAACGGGACTCTCAATGGATTGAATTTGTTCAAGTAGCTGCTGGGTCCTAAAAAACGTATCGACTAGCGTATAAAATACCTTTTCTTTGCCCCCAAAATGGTACGAGACCAGGGCAACATTCACTCCCGCCGCTTCACAAATCTGACGTACGGTCGTTCCTTCATAGCCTTGTCTTGCGAAAAGCTTCTTGGCAGCTTGCAAAATTCGCATTTTTACTTCTGACTGTTCTATGTTCAATAGATGCCGCCTTCTTTCCTATACCCTCATAAGAGAAACTTACTTTGCCGGCAGCTCGAGCAAACCTTGGGTGAGCATATTATCCAACGCAGTAAGAATCCCCACTTTGACATGAGAATAGGTAAGTCCACCTTGAACAAAGCCAAGGTAAGGCGCGCGAATCGGACCATCAGCCGAAAACTCGATACTTGCTCCTTGGATAAAGGTACCGGCGGCCATAATAACTGGATCAGCGTAACCTGGCATTTCACTTGGCAAAGGTTTAACATGAGAATCGACTGGAGCCGCTTTTTGAATACCCTGACAAAACGCAATCAGGCGATCAGCAGAGCCGAACTCAATTGATTGTATTAAATCAGTTCGCGGTTCATGCCAAAGCGGATTGGTTCTAAATCCGAGTCTCTCCAGCATAGCCGAGGAAAATATGGCGCCTTTGAGCGCTTCTCCTACTACGTGAGGGGCCAAGAAGAACCCTTGAAACATCTCTAAAAGCGAATAAAGCGACGCTCCCCCTTCCGCTCCAATCCCAGGTGCAGCCATACGGTAAGAGGCTAAACGGACGTATTCTTCTTTTCCGACCACGTAGCCACCGGTTTTTACAAGACCACCACCCGGATTCTTGATCAGAGATCCCGCCATGATGTCTGCTCCGACGTGTAACGGTTCTTTTTCTTCCGTAAACTCACCGTAGCAGTTATCCACGAAAACAATCAGATTCGAATTGATTTCTTTTACAAAGCGAATCATTCCTTCTATCTTGGCGATAGTGAAAGAAGGTCGGTCAGCATAGCCTCGCGAACGCTGGATTCCGATTACTTTTGTCTTGGATGTTATGGCGTTCTGAACAGCCGCAAAGTCAATCTCGCCTTCAGCTGTCAGCGGAACCGTGTTGTATCCAATTCCATAATCCTTAAGAGAGCCCTGGGATTCTCCGCGCACTCCAACCACTTCTTCAAGCGTATCGTATGGTTTCCCAGTGATATAGAGCAATTCGTCACCAGGACGAAGCAAACCGAATAAACAGATGGCGATCGCATGCGTTCCAGAGATAATATGCGGACGAACCAGTGCCGCTTCCCCACCAAACACGTCAGCGTAGATGGATTCTAGTGTAGATCGTCCCATATCGTCATAGCCATAACCAGTGGAAGGAGCAAAATGAAACTCATTTACTTCATGTTTTTGAAAAGAACGGAGAACACGCAATTGGTTGTAATCCACCAATGATGCGATTTCTTTATGACGAGTGGCAACTTGTTGTTCTACGTCTTCAACGATTGGTTGAAGTTCTTTGCCATATGTAAAAAGGTTAAACATCTAGTATTACTTCCTTTCTTACCAAACAATGATAGTTGGGATAGATGATCTTACTCCCACGGTTCCAGTGTAACCTCTGGTTTATTCTCCAGAAACTCAAATACCTTGCCATAGATCGGATTGTCCTGATTTAAGCGGACTGTTATGCGATAAGCGGACGAGTCTTCGTCAAACTCCTGTTCCATCTCCACTCCAGCCCGATGAAGTAGCGAGAGAATATCACCCCGCTCAACGGGAACCTGCAGGACCATTTCATGAAAAGATTGAAGCGCAATCTGTTCAATCCGATTCAAAAGCCGTTGCAGGTCATCGTCATGAAGGGCGGACATGGCGATCGAGTCGGATTGGTTGGGGATGTAGGTGCCTGAATGAACCAAATCCACTTTGTTATAGACGATGAGTTGAGGGATTTCTTGCGCTTTCAGTTCTGCGAGCACCTTATCAACGACTTCCATATGAATTTCGAAGTCTGGATGGTGAACGTCCACCACATGCAAAATAAGATCGGCTTCCTTGACCCCTTCCAATGTAGAACGGAACGCCGCAACCAAACTCGTTGGCAAGTCTTGAATAAATCCAACCGTATCGGTGAGCAACACATCCTGACCACTTGGCAGATTCAACTGGCGTGTCGTTGGATCGAGCGTCGCAAACAATTTGTTTTCCTGCAACGTGCTGGAGTTGGTCAAGCGGTTCAGAAGTGTAGATTTGCCTGCATTGGTGTACCCGACAAGAGCAATCTCATACGCCTGATTCTTTTTCCGCCGTTCACGATGTAGGTTTCTAGTACGAACCACATCATCCAGCTGAGCCTTCAACTCGCTAATGCGTTTGCGAATATGACGACGGTCACTTTCCAGTTTTGTTTCACCCGGACCTCTTGTACCAATACCGCCTCCCAAACGCGACAGCTGTTTTCCTTGACCAGCTAGTCTAGGTAACAGATAGCTGTATTGGGCAAGCTCGACCTGAATTTTCCCTTCACGCGAATGTGCGCGTCCAGCAAAAATATCGAGGATCAACTGGGTACGGTCAATTACTTTACAATCAAATAACCCTTCCAGGTTTCGATTCTGGCTAGGAGATAATTCATCATTAAAGATCACGATATCTACGCCGAGGTCATTGGATCTGGCGGCAATCTCTTGAATCTTCCCGGTTCCCAAATACCATGCCGAATCCACCCGGTCACGATTCTGTGTCATGACATCCAGTACTTCCACGTCGGCCGTCCGGGCAAGCTCATGTAATTCTTCCATCGAGAGTCGAGCACGTTCTTCATCTCGATTATCAAGATTGCAGCCAACTAGTATCGCTGTTTCATGTGTTTTGATCAGATTATCTGTCATCTATATGGACATCCTTTCCTTGCAGCCCTTTAAACCCTTATTCTATCACAGATACAAACCGATTGTTACTCTAGGTAAACACGATATCTTCAGCGCGCAGGGTTAGTAGATCTTCTTTTGTTAGTTGCGCAGATTTCAACAATCTTACCGCCTGCAATCGTGCGGACTGCTCGATGACATTGCGAATATAACGAGCGTTACTAAAGTTCTCGAGAAACGGATTCTGAAGGCAATGGTTTAAATGCATCCGTAGTTTCTCTTTGGCAGCATGTGACAATTCATACTGCTTCGTGGAAGCCATATGTTCGGCAATATTCATTAATTCCTCTACCGAATAGTCCACAAAAGAGATTTGAATCGGAAATCGCGAAGGCAAACCCGGGTTTAATTGCAAAAACGCTTCCATTTCTTCTGTATACCCAGCCAAAATGCAAATAAACTCGTTCTTGGCGTCTTCCATTGCTTTGGTTAAGCAGTCAATCGCCTCTTTGCCAAAATCTTTTTCTCCGCCTCTCGCAAGCGAATAGGCTTCATCGATAAACAAGACGCCTCCCATCGCTCGCTTGATCAACTCCCGTGTCTTCTGAGCTGTGTGTCCAATAAATTCACCCACGAGATCGGCTCGTTCCACTTCAATCAGATGCCCTTTGCTTACTATTCCCATTTCCTTGAATATACGTCCAACAATACGGGCTACAGTGGTTTTTCCAGTTCCCGGATTCCCTTTAAACACCATATGGTACACTTGCTGTTCAATTTTCATGCCGTGCTTGGCCCTTTCCTGATTGACACGGAGGAGGGCGTAGATTTCATACATCAGCTTCTTCGCTTCCGCAAGGCCGATCATCGTTTCTAATTCGTCAAAGACCTGAACGAGGTTGACAGATGCGGTTGTTCGAACTCTTTCGGCCAGGGTCTCTGGTGTTTTTTGTTTTTCTGTATGATGAAACACCACTTGTATTCGGTTAGGAAGATTGGTGGTACCAACCACTCTCTCACCCGAACCATTCGCTGGTTGCTTCACAAGCGTTCACCTTCCTTCGCCCCATACCTCAGTATACTCCCCTATCCCAAAAACCTGCCCGTTTCTTTCCAGGAGGTTAAAATAAAAAAGGTGAACCACCGGCTGGTTCACCTTCTTGTTTTTCCAATCATCTTAGCAATATCAACGGTTATTGGTTGGTTTCTTGCGTCATGAGCGATACTGGGCGTTGCGGTGTAAATGTGGAGATTGCGTGTTTGTAAACGAGCTGTTGTTTTCCTTCACTATCAATCACAATAGTGAAATTATCGAACGCTTTAATATAGCCTCTTAGTTGAAAGCCATTCACCAAATAGATGGTGACCGCGATGTTTTCTTTGCGTAGATGATTCAGGAACGTATCTTGGATGTTGATGGATTGCTTCATTCGAAAATACCCCCTAAAAGGACTTGTAAGTTTATATATTCGGCATTTGGTGAAACTTTCCTGCCATAGATAGGCGAATTGTTTCCATTACCTTGTCGGTTTCACCAGGGTTGGTCAAATCAAACCATTGAATTTCGGGAACACGACGAAACCAGGACAACTGACGTTTGGCAAAATGTCTGGTACGTTTTTTTATTTCATGGATGGCATGATCCAAAGAAATTTCACCATACAAATAGGGGACTACTTCTTTGTAGCCAAGACCCTGCATGGATTGAAGGGATGGATCGAAACCTGCATCCAGCAAGTTACGCACTTCTTCAATCAGTCCCTCTTCAATCATGAGATCAACGCGTTGGTTAATTCGCTCGTACAGCTTGGCACGATCCATGGTGAGTCCGATCATGACAATGTCATACGGTGAATATTCGGCTCGGTGCTGGTAATCAGCCATCGTTTGACCTGTTTGCTGATAAATTTCAATTGCGCGAATCACTCGCTTCACATCATTGGGATGGAGTCGATCCGCCGTAATTGGATCGATCGCGCGAAGACGTTCGTGCAAAACCTCTGGACCTTCTGTATCGGCCATCCGCTGAAGCTGGTCGCGAAGCTCTGAATCCTGCTCTGCTTGAGAAAACTGATAGCTGTGTGTGACTGATTGTATGTATAGCCCAGTCCCTCCTACCATAAAAGGAAGACACTGACGCTGATTCATCTCCGTTATAAGTCTCTTGGCCATCTCTTGAAAACTAGCAACAGAGTAATCTTGATCCGGATTAATGATGTCAATCAGATGATGGGGAACAACTGCTTGTTCTTTTGGGGAGGCTTTAGCCGTTCCGATATCCATATACCGATACACTTGCATGGAGTCTCCGGAAATGATTTCGCCGTGGAAGGCTTGTGCCAGATCCAGACTCAATGAAGTTTTCCCAACCGCGGTTGGTCCCACAATAACGACCAGTTTTTCTTTGTGCTCCGCCAAGTCACTCCCTCCTAAACTTCTCTATAACTGTATACGACGTGATGCTCTCGATTACGATACGGAAGAAAGTCATATCGTTCAAAAAGTTTGCCTGCCTTGCCTTCCTTCAACACCACACGTTTTCTCGCAACCCGAAGCGCTTGCTGAATCGCTTGTTCCAACAGAGGTGCGTGATTGGCAAACTCTCGCAAACCCGAAATACCCGTAGACTCTCCCACCGCATGTTCGAACATCGGATCAAAGTATACAACATCGAATGAGCGATCAGGTAAAGCGCTCAGATAGTCCAAGTGATCACTTGCGACAACCTGAATACGCCCCATTGCCTGTTGCAATGATTCGGCACTTTCCCAATGCGTCAATCCGTCTGCCACAAGAAGGGCTATGATTCTCTCAGATTCCAAGCCAACCACTTGACCAGTTGGGCCTACAGCATAAGCAAAGACAATCGCATCGGCGCCCAATCCGAGAGTTGCATCCAACACTGAATCTCCCGGTTGTATTTGACAAGCAGAAAGCATAGTATCAGTATCGCCCCGCTCCAGCCGCTTTATACGAAAAGCTGCGGTATTTGGGTGAAAAAAGAACGACTGACCTTGTGGTTGTTCGATCCTTGCGCCCTTGGACGATACGACTAGAATTTTCTCTACTTGATACTTGCGTCGAAGTGCAGCCAGAGAAGCGTCTTTACGCTCAACTATCGGCAAGCCAAACTGCTCGGCAAGCCGCTTCGCGTGCTCTAGCGTGCTTACGCTGGGATCAAGGCCTGTTGTAATGATCAATCTGCATCACTCGTTTCATCTACCGCTTCTTCTACCACGATTGTCGTACGGTCGGCTATATAACTTTACCAACATATTACCATTGATTCAATAGGTTAATAAAGTCCGGGGTTGGGTCTACTGTAAATTTGGTCATAGAAAAACTGCACCTCCAATTGTTAGGTGTGTCTAACAATTGGTGTGCAGTTCAATGAGATGCAAGCCTTTTCCTTGTTTATTCCGCAACCGTAACCGTGATTGTCACTGTTTTCCCTTGGTACGTCGCATTGATTTTCACTGTTCCTTTGGCTACTCCACTAATTACACCATGTTCCACGGTAGCAACCGCCTCGTCTTCACTCGACCAATCTGCTTGCTCGGTTACGATTTTTTTCGAGTTATTCTCATAATAAGCGGTTAGCTTGACAGCTTGTTTTTTTCCTGCAGCTATCGTCACCTTCCGTTTGCTTGTGAGAAGGCGCTTGACCTGGTCTGCCTCGCCTACTTTTACGGACATTTCGGACGTCTTGCCACCATATATGGCTTTGATGACAGCCGTACCTGGGGCAATGGCTTTCACCTTGCCAGTTGGATCAACAGATGCCAAATCTGGGTCACTGGTAGACCACTTCGCTCGTTTGGTTACATCCACAGTTTTCTTGTTGGATAGCGTTGCAGTCAGTTGAAGCTGTTCCTCTTGACCCACTCCTAGTTGCAGGTTGGTCGGCTTTAGCTCCAATTTAGTTACATCCAGCATCGAAATCACCACGGAGATTTCTACTTTCTTACCTTGGTAGGTAACGGTAATCGTCGCCTCACCTTCTTTTCTCCCCGCTTTAATTACGCCTTTCGTTACAGTCGCGATTGTCTTCGAACTGGAACGATACTTCACTTCTTTATTCTTGGTGATGTCTTCTTTGGTGCCATTAGAATAGACGGCATACAGAGTAACGGGAGACGATTGGTTCGGTTTTAGAAGAATCGTATCTTCTGACGCCTCAAATCCGACCAACTTATTCTCTTCAACAACATTCACCTTGCACGTCGCTGTCTTGGCTTGGTCTACAGTCGTAACTGTAATCGTTGCGGTACCTGGAGCAAGTGGTGTGACAACCCCATCACTACTAACCTTCGCCACTTGCGGATTACTGCTACTCCATGTCACGCTTTGATTGGTAGCGTAAGATGGTTTGATCGATGCATGCATGACTGAGGTTTCGCCGCCAGCGGTTAAGCTGAGTTCCGTCGGATTCAGGCTCACGTCTGTAACCGGATAATAAGACGGAGAAGGAGAAGGAAGAGAAGGTTGTGCTCTTGTCACGTCAATGGTGTAAGTCTTCACAGTGTTGTCTTGCGCGGTCACAACTATGTAAATGGCATTGCTACCAACCTTCAAGGGGATCGCTCCGCTTGGTTGACCGCTTCCTACCAGATTTCCGTTTACCGTCATCGTGGCGTTGACATTAGCTACACTTGCGGATACCGTCAGACTGGATACGTTATTGGGCACAGAGGATACGTAGGAAGTTCTCCCAGATGAAAAACCGGGACTTAGTGTACCACTCGACAGCGCCAGTCCGTTCAAGGTCGCATCACTGGACACGATGGGCATTGCACTCGCTTCATTGGAGGCAACGCTGTCTCCTCCCGTATTGCTTGCCACTACTACAAAATAATACTTCGTCCCGTTGGTTAGTCCTGTCGCTGTGTACGTCGTCTCGCTTGTAACAGTTGCCACTGGCGTCGCATCATAACTTCCGCTCGACGTCCCTCTGTATACTTTGTAACTTGTTGCCCCAGTTACAGAAGACCAGCTTAACGCCACTTGGGAATCTTTTGTTGTTGCTGTCAGATCTATGGGAGCATTCGGAACAGTCCAAACATCGATTGCGCTGCTCTGCGCCGATTCAATCGTTTCATTGAGTGCTTTCACCGTAAACGTATATACGGTGCCTGGTGTCAGGCCATTCACTGTGTGGGTAGGGCTAGATACGGTCGCGATCGCCTTTTTGCCCCCATTCTCGTAGATGTTATAGCCCGTTGCTCCAGAAACTGCATTCCACGTAAGCGTAGTTGTTGTCGTCGTCGTGTTGCCGGCTTGCAGATTGTCCAGTACATCGGGAACAGGAAGCACAAATTGCCCTACACCATAATATCCCCCTGCATACAGCGTACCGCCTGCTTGAAGCAAGGTGTACATACCGCTGGTCGAACCACTCATCGGCGTCCACGTGTCGTTGCTGTACGACCATACTCCTTTGTCGTCATCCGTCGACGCATACAGCGTGCCGCCAACATATCGTAAGGAATACACATTGCTCGGCGAGTCTTTCATCGGCGTCCACGTGTCATTGCTGTACGACCAGACGCCATCGTTCGCCCCTGCATACAGCGTGCCGTTTACATTTATCAAGGAATGCACATTGCTCGGCGACTTGTCCATCTGCTTCCACGTGTCGTTGCTGTACGACCATACTCCTTCGTTGTTTTCCGTCCCCGCATAAAGCGTGCCGTTTACATTAAGCAAGGAAAAGACATTGCTCGGTGAACCTTCCATCTGCTTCCACGTACCGTTGCTGTACGACCAGACGCCGTTGTTGCCGTTCCATGTCCCCGCATAAAGGGTGTCATTTACATTTAGCAAGGAATACACATTACTCGGCGACTTGTCCATGGACGTCCACGTACCGTTGCTGTACGACCAGACGTCGTTGCTGCCGTTCCACGTCCCCGCATAAAGCGTACCGTTTAAAAGAAGCATGGAAATCACATTGCCTGGCGAGTTGTTCATGATTGTCCACGTACCGTTACTGTACGACCATACGTTGTTGCCGTTGTTCCACACACCTGCATATAGCTTTCCGTTTACTTCGAGCAAGGAATAGACTTCGCTCGGCGAGCCGCTCCACGTACCGTTGCTGTACGACCAGATATCGTTCCTTCCAGATTGCGTTCCTGCATACAGTGTGCCGTTTACTTCGACCATGGAATACACACCGCCCGGTGAGCCGCTCATTTGCTTCCATGTATCGTTATTGTACGACCATACATCGTTGTACCCGTACTGCGTCCCCACATACAGCGTATCTTTTACCGTGAGCAAAGAACGCACATTGCCCGGCGATTTACTCATTTGTGTCCACGTGCTGTTACTGTACGACCATACACCTTCGCCGCCGTTCTCTGTCCCCGCATACAGCGTACCTTTTACTCCGACCAAGGAACGCACATAGCTCGGTGACTTGTCTATCGGCGTCCACTCACCATTGCTGTACGACCATACGCCATTACTACTTTGCCGTGTACCCGCATAGAGCATACCGTTTACTTCGACCAAGGAACGCACATAGCCCGGCGACTTGTCCATCGGCGTCCACTCACCATTGCTGTACGACCATACACCTACGCCGCCGTTCTCTGTCCCCGCATACAGCGTTCCGTCTACTTCGACCAAGGTTTGCACATTGCTCAGCGAGCCACTCATCTTCTTCCACGTACCGTTGCTGTACGACCAGACGCCATCGTTCGCCCCTGCATACAGCGTGCCATTTACATTAAGCAAGGAAACCACATTGCTCGGCGAGCCGCTTATCTGTGTCCACATACCGTTACTGTACGACCATACGTCGTTGCTGTTGTTCCATGTCCCCGAATACAGCGTGCCGTTTACATCGACTATGGAATACACGTTTGGCGGTGGCATTGATCCCACCGTTGTCCAGGTTGACGAGGCCGCATTGGCCGTTTTTTCTGTACTCATGAAGGACATCATTGCAATGAGAAACGCCAAGAATATACTTCCTAAACGGCGAGACCAAAGCCTGATTCTGGGTTCAGATTGATTCATGTGCATAAACACCTCTTACTTCATTAGAATGATTGCACTGGTAATTCAGCGATTCACGCTTTTTGTCGGAATTTCTTGGACGAGTATAGCAATAATCAAAATGAAAAAAACCTAACTAAAGTTAGGCTTTTCCAAAGTTGCGAAATAACTCAAATTCTATGCGCTTTTTCCATTGTCGACAGGAATTACATGACCCTTTTGAACATCTTCTCCAAATCATAGGACGAGAAATGAATAATAATCGGTCGACCATGCGGACAAGTAAACGGGCTGGAAGTCGAACGCAAATCTCCGAGTAACGCTTCCATCTCTGGTATGGTCAAGTATCGATTAGCCTTAATCGAGGCTTTGCACGACATCATGATCGCTGCTTTTTCGCGAATTGGACGAATATCTGCGGTTTCTTTATCCGATAGTCCAATACTATATTGCACTAATTCGTCGATGATCTCAAGTTCAGCCCCTTCCGGAAACCATTGTGGATGAGAACGAACCACAAAAGTTCGGTTGCCAAACCATTCCATCTCTAATCCTAGCGATAGAAGTAAATCAAGACGTTTCTTCAGCTTCACTTCTTCCGCTGAGGTACACTCAATCGTATGCGGGAGTAACAGAAGCTGACTGATTGAGGTTTCTTCGGCGAGCTTGCGCATGAACAGCTCATAGTAAATTCGCTCCTGCGCTGCATGCTGATCAATGAGGTACATTCCGTTGTCATTCTGGGCAACGATATACGTTCCATGAACCTGTCCAACAGGAAAAAGCGCCGGGACAGCCGGGTGTTGTTGGGCTACCTCTTCACTGTCGCTAGAATTTAGAAAATCGATTAATTCAGTGTGATTCACAGATTCTTGGGGATAGACGGACTGTGTCGGATTATCTGATTCAACTGTAGCCATTGATTCAGCTGGCTCCATTAATTCTTCGCGCTCTTCTTTCAACTCGTCGATTATAACAGGATTGGATTGAATCAACTCCGATTTCGTCTGCTCTCGCCATGTCTGTGAAGCAGACTCGTAACCATCCTGATTCGAATCGCGAACAACCTGAATCGAGTCAGGATGGGGCTCCAGTTTACGGATAATTGGCGGTCGATTCTCACCTACCCGCTCTGTCCACATTTGAGTGGGTGTCTGTGCAGGCCGATTAACTGACGAAGGAGGAGCCAAATCAAATTGCGGCTGAATCGGTTTCTCTGTGATAATTCTTGCCTTTTTCTCTATCTGCAGTGGTTTGATTATCCCAAGCCCTTCTCGCAGCGCGGATTGCACCGACTTCTCAATCTGTTGGCAAAGCTCTTGCTCTTTACTAAAACGTACCTCCAGCTTGGATGGGTGAACATTCACATCAACCAAGGTGGGGTCCATCTCGATGTCGATCACCGCAATCGGATATCGTCCAATTGGAAGCAAAGTATGATATCCTCGCATAATCGCTGCTGTTAAGGCGTTACTGCGCACATAACGACCATTAATCAAGGTGCTGATATACGAACGGTTAGAGCGAGTAACTTCGGTTTTGGACAAAAAGCCACGCCATTTAAAATCAAGTGACTCTCCTTCAATAGGGAGCAAGAGCTTGGCAATCTGTACGCCGTAAATCGCAGCCATTACATGAAGCATCTTCCCGTCACCTGACGTTTGCAAAAGAGCCTTGCCGTTATGCGTCAACGTAAACGCAATATCCGGATGAGTCAGGGCGAGACGATTCACATAGTCAGAAATATGGCCAACTTCAGTAGAAATCGACTTCATGTATTTCAACCTGGCCGGTGTGTTGTAGAAAAGCTCCCGAACCAAAATCTGAGTACCTCTTACCATCGCCGAATCTTCTATTTGTTTGACATGCCCGCCTTCGATCAGTAGTTTGGTCCCCACTTCGCTGCTCGATTGACTGCTCAACAGCTCCAGACGCGCGACAGAGGCGATACTCGGAAGTGCCTCTCCGCGAAAGCCAAGCGTACGGATTTGAAACAAGTCACGGGCCGTCCGAAGCTTACTTGTGGCGTGACGTTCGAAGGCGATCACACAATCCTCCCGATCCATTCCATTGCCATCGTCTATGATCCGAATCAACTGGAGGCCGCCTTCTTCGATGTGAACCTCAATTTTGGTTGCGCTCGCATCGATTGAGTTCTCAACCAATTCCTTCACAACAGACGCTGGTCTCTCTACTACCTCACCAGCAGCGATCATGTTACTTAGGTGTTCATCAAGCACTTGGATTTTGCCCACTCGCTTATCTCTCCTCCCCCGCTTGGTTATTACTCATCGATCTTCCGTTTCCATTCTGACAGGGTAATTAAAGCTTGCATCGGCGTTGTATCATTCAGGTTTAGCTGACGAAGCTGCTCGAGAATCGACTGTTCCTGCGGTCTTGGACATGTTACTTCTACCGTTTGGACAGGTTGTTCATTCACTTGATGAGTTGCTGCCACTGGAGCAGGTTCTCGGAAGTAAGTCTCGAAGGACAATTGTTCCGTGTCCAGACGCTTTTTCTCCGCTTCCAAACCTTCCAGAATAACTCGTGCTCGTTCTATTACTGGTCTTGGCATCTCTGCAAGCTCCGCCACGTGAATACCGTAGCTGCGATCAGCTCTACCCGGCTCAATTTTGTGTAAAAAGAGCAGCTTACCGTTTCGTTCTTCACAACGCGCGTTCACGTTAACCACCCTTGGAAGCGATTCTTCCAGTTGGGTCAGCTCGTGGTAATGTGTGGAGAACAGGGTTTTGGCCCCGATATGGTCGTGGATATATTCAATGACAGCTTGGGCTAACGCCATTCCGTCGTATGTGGACGTCCCTCTACCGATCTCATCGAGCAGGATCAAACTGCGATCTGTGGCCTTGACCAACGCATTCTTAGTTTCCAGCATCTCGACCATAAAGGTACTATGTCCGCCAACCAGGTCATCGGCCGCACCGATTCTTGTAAAGATTTGATCGATCAGCGAAAGCTTGGCCTCTTTGGCTGGAACAAAACATCCGATTTGAGCCATCACGGCAATCAGGGCAATTTGACGCATATATGTGCTCTTCCCTGCCATGTTCGGCCCAGTAATCAGCAAGATTTGCCGTTCAGAAGGATCTAGTTGGACGTCGTTGGAGACGTATTGTTCATTCTCCAGTACAGCTTCTACAACGGCATGTCGACCTGCCACTACGTGTAACTCACCCGACGCAGACACTTCTGGTCGGATAAATCCCCGCTCCTCGCTGACGGTAGCGAAAGACTGCAGCACATCAATAGCTGCCACCTTTTCCGCCAACGTCTGAATGCGAGGAATATGTTGAGCGACTCTGGAACGGATTTCAGTGAAAAGCTGATACTCCAGCTCAACCATTTTCTCTTCCGCTTCCAGAATCAGCGCTTCTTTTTCCTTCAATTCAGGGGTGATGAAGCGTTCCGCATTCGCAAGTGTCTGTTTGCGTTCATATCGATCTAGTGGTACGAGAGATTGATTGGCGCGAGACACTTCAATGTAGTAACCAAACACTTTATTGAAACCGATCTTTAAGGAGCGTATCCCGGTCATCTCACGCTCAGCCTGTTCCAATTGGGCAATCCAGTGCTTCCCTTCACGGCTGGCGGTAATCAGCTTGTCCAAGTATTCATCATAGCCAGAGCGAATAATCCCCCCATCTCGGACAGAAATCGGAGGTTCATCCACAAGGGATGACTTCAGGAATTGAGCCACATCCTTGCAGCTATCCATTCCGTCTGCCAGAGCGGCAAGTACCTCAGAGCCACAATTCTCTAACAAATGGATAAGCGCAGGAATCGCTTCCAGAGAATGACGGAGCTGCACGAGGTCGCGGGCATTAGCATTTCCATACGAGATTCGGCCTACCAATCGCTCCAAATCATAGATTTCATCCAAACTGGAGCGAATATCCGAACGCAGCAATAGCTGGTCTTTTAAAAATTCAACAGCTTGCAACCGACGTTCGATTTCGGAAAGTGTTAGTAATGGACGTTCAATCCATCTGCGGAGCATCCGTCCGCCCATCGCGGTTTCCGTGCGGTCCAGAAGCCACAGAAGCGAACCCTTTTTACTCTTGTCCCGGATGGTTTCCGTCAGTTCCAAATTACGGCGGGAATAAGGGTCCATCTGCAGATACTGGGTTGACTCATACTGCTTGAGAACACGCAGATGAGCAAGACCACGTTTCTGAGTCGCCCCTATGTACGTAAGAAGGGAACTAACTGCCAGTCTCATTGATTCATTAAGCAGTTGAGCCTCTTGTCCATACTGGCTAATGGCCAGATCGAGATCGATATCTTGTGTCTGTAAATAGGAAATGGTTACGTCTGGTTTGTAACGCTGTGCTACTTGGTCGCATAAGACAATTTCGAGCGGACGATACTGCATTGCTTCGTCCAGCGCCTGTGTCCCACTTCTGGCAAAACAAGTAACATACATTTCACCAGTACTCATATCGCATGCGGCGACAGCTTCGCTTCCTGCCTTCTCTGCAATGACAACCAGATAGTTATTCTCTTTATCCGTTAACCAATTGCCTTCCATCATCGTTCCCGGAGTAATAACGCGAGTGACTTCCCGTTTGACAACTCCTTTGGCGTCCTTCGGGTTTTCTACCTGTTCGCAAACCGCTACTTTATAGCCTCTTTTTAACAGTTCGGCAATATAAGTTTCAGCGGAATGGTGAGGGACTCCGCACATTGGAATGCGTTCTTCTCCCCCTCCTTCTCGTCCGGTCAATGTTATTTCCAACTCGCGGGAAGCAAGGATCGCATCCTCGAAAAACAATTCATAAAAATCTCCTAAGCGAAAAAACAAAAACGTATCTGGGTAGTCTTGCTTAATCGCCAGATACTGTTGGATCATCGGGGTATATTGTGACATTTTTTATTTTCACCTACTAGGCATTTTCTCATTTAGTATTATAGCATGCTTTGCTGGGGTTGTTGAGTGGGGGACCAGTCCCCATTCGAGTCGGAGATCCTGTTCGTTATTCCATCGCGTGTTCGACATGATATAGTGGTAGAACGCATCCAGTTCCAGCTGATATTCTCGGTACATCGGCAGTTTGAGCAAATTTCTCCACAAGAGAATCACCGCAGACCGAACCTTCTCTTTGTCCCCTTGATAATAGGCTTTGGATAAAGAGTGATTCAGTGAAACGGTTATCGCTGGCTGAGTCAATTGATCGCAATGAGTAGCCACTACTTTCGCCAAGGCCAATACTCCTTGTGTAACTAGCGGAGAAACCAACCAACTGGGTAACGTCCTATACTCAAAGCCTCCATACGGTTGTTCGCGATAATCGCCCAAAAAACCGTATCGTGACCGCCTTCGCTTGCAGCCTTCATCTTCAATCAAAGCGAGGGGTAGCGCCAAAAAAGCGTCCATACAACGCAACAACGCAAAGCTCAGCTTGATTCCGCTAAAATGAAGATGCCCTCCAATCGGATAACCAAAAAAGGGCATTCCTCCCGCGATCCACTCCAAGTTCGCAGGAATCTTTTTCAACCCTATCCTCATAGCCTGTAGTATATGGCGAAAGACCTCACGAGGAGAATGAGAAGGCTGTGGCCTGATCTCGACTAATGGATGCAGATTGTGCGCCATTAATTCCCGAAGTCTCGCGGAATCGTAACCGATGACACCTTGTTTCTCCAAATAGCGTGAGGCAACGCCAATTTTGCCTTCGCCATCACGCAAAGCAAACTCCGGGTCAGCGCCCAACATCACTTGATGGGAGGACAAACCAACCCTCTCCCCCACGCGAAGATTATCACTCAGCTTCTCTTGTTCTAGCTGCTGATAGCCATCTTTCGTATAAAATTCAGGCAGCACCTCAAGAATGGTCATGTTTGCGACAGAGTTTACGCCAACCATGACCGATCCATAATCCAGACCAAGGGCGTAAATACTGCGAATAGCCAGTTGTACGACCCTTCTTTGTTCCAAATCCTCCGATGAAAAGGGAATCGACTCAAAAATCTGCTCCTCTTGATTGCTAACCTGATGATTTAGCCAAACCCCGGTCCCCTCCGCACGATCCAGAAGCAGGACATGATATTGGTACAACTGGATTCGGTATGTTCTCAGAAAAGTTTCACTCTCTTGAACCTGTGCCCCTCCACCCGACTCAACAGAATGTATCCGCGAACATATCCCATGTATGTGAAGGATCGCTTGGATTCGACGGGAATCACGACAAATCGACGCTGCGTCCTGTATAGGCCATCTTGTCATTGTCGTATCCCCTCCTCCTTTTTCCTATAGCCTATGCGTCTCGGGAGGAAGTGGGCACTGTCCAATACCCAATAAAAAAGAAAAAAAGAGAGGAATCAAAGTCCCTCTCTTAATCTAAATCATCGAGTAATTCGTCGAAATCATCGTCTCCATACTCGCTGTTGCTATCGTTAAAGTCTCCGGTATAATCGAAGTCTTTATCATCGCAACTGTCGCAAACAACCACACATACTTTGGTTTCGCCTACCACTTCCACTGCAAATTCCTTCTCCACACGCACAACCACATGGCCACCATGGATTTCAGCCTTGATGCATTTCGGTTGTTCTACCGCTGTGGCGAGAATCTCCAAATCACCACGGGTATTTTTGTCTAAGTAGGAAAGAGGGACTTTCTCGACATATGAGACGGATTCCTTCTTCACTTCTGTTTGCGTGTTGTCTGCGAAAGAATACCACAGGTTGACATCACACTTCCCTGAAATTTCGATCGCTTCTCCGACTTTCTCTGCTTGGAAACTGTTGTTAATAATCCAGCAACCCAGGATCGTCGAAGGAGTGTGCGTTGGCGTGATGGTATGTGTAGTCTGCGAGAATTTATGTCCCTTGCCCACTACAGCTTTTGCAATGAGTAACCGGCACTGCAGATCTTTATCTGTACCCGACATTCTGTTACCTCCTCCATACAACGTTTCTGTACATTTGTATGCAGGGTATTCGTCTAGGGTGCAAGATTCACTTCAGTCAATTTACTAGCAGCCGCATCCTTTATGAGGACGCTTTGGAGCTCCGCCGGTTTCTCCGCTCAATGGGTCTCCGCCGGTATCCAGGATAATCCGTTCCGAAACCGTATTCGTGATGACATGTGTGACCATTTGCAGCAAATCATTAACATCCATTTGAGATTGTTTGAACTCGGCAACAACCGGAATGCTATCTAGTTCATCCTGCAATTGATTGTATTCTTCTTCCAGTTGTTTCGCTACTTCCGGTTTGTTCATCGCTTCGAACTTGACGATTTGTTTTTGCTTTTGCTTCACTTCATGGATAAGATCTTGCACGCGATCGTTGTGTTTGATTTGATTCTCCGCACGTTTGAAGAAATCAACTTCCTTGGACTTTGCGATCATCAACGCAACTTCACGCGCTTTCTCAAGGATTTCTTTATTTGTATGAATTGAAGTGGATTCTGTCATCTCTCTTTACACCTCGACCTAATTGATAACCTCGCCATGCAATGTCCAAGTTTTTGCATCTGTGATTCGTACGTTGACAATTTGGCCAATCATGCTTTGGTCTCCAGGGAAATGAACGAGCTTATTGGTACGGGTGCGACCAGCCAAAATTTCCGGGTTGGTCTTACTTTCACCTTCGACCAATACTTCAACAATTTCCCCTTGAAGCTTCAGATTCTTTTCCAAGCTAATTCGATTTTGCACTTCCATTAAGCGGTGCAAACGATCTTTCTTAACATCCTCCGGCACTGTATCTTCCATGACAGCAGCAGGAGTTCCTTCACGCGGAGAATAGATGAAGGTATAAGCGAAATCATACTCAACTTCCTCCACCAACGAGAGCGTCTCCAAGAATTGCTCCTCTGTTTCACCAGGGAACCCAACAATGATGTCCGTGCTTAACGAGACATTCGGGATCGCTGCCTTGATTTTACGAACCAATTCGAGGTAGTGCTCCCGAGTGTATTTGCGCGCCATCATCTTGAGGACCTCGGAGCTTCCCGATTGAACAGGCAGATGGATGTATTCCAGCAGGTTGCCACCCTTGCCGAGAACTTCAATTAAGTGATCATCAAAGTCACGCGGATGGCTGGTCGTAAAGCGTACGCGCGGAATATCGATTTTGCGGATTTCATCCATGAGATCGCCAAAACCGTAGTTCATATCCGTCAAGTCTTTACCATAGGCATTGACATTTTGACCAAGCAGCATTATTTCTTTGAAGCCTTGACGTGCCAAATCGCGAACTTCCGCAATGACGTCTTCAGGTCGACGGCTGCGCTCTTTGCCGCGTGTATAAGGAACAATACAATACGTACAAAACTTGTCACAGCCATACATGATGTTGACCCACGCTTTGATGTTGCCTTCACGAATCTTCGGCATGTCCTCGACGATATCGCCTTCCTTGGACCACACCTCGATGACCATCTCCTTGGAGTACATCGCGTCACGAACTAGCACAGGCAAGCGGTGAATGTTGTGTGTACCAAAGATCAGATCTACCTGTTGGTAGCTCTTGAGAATCTTGTTGACGACACTTTCCTCCTGAGACATACAACCACATACACCAAGGATGATGTTGGGGTTGTTCCGCTTTAAGTGCTTCATGTGACCCAATTCTCCAAACACCTTGTCTTCCGCACCTTCACGAATGGCACAGGTATTGAACAGAATAATATCGGCTTCTTTCTCATCTTCCGTTGAAGAATAACCCAATTGGGTGAGAATTCCAGCGATGGTTTCACTATCGTGTTCGTTCATCTGACAGCCATACGTACGAAGCAGGAATTTCAGGTCTTTTCCTTTGGTCAGCTCGCGGATCTCCATGCCAGCTTGATTGATTTGCGGATCTTCAGAGAAGCTAAGGACCGCGATTTCTTCTTTGCCGCGCTTCTTGGCATCCTTTAAGGAAGGCGGTTGAAAGTATTTAGCGTAATCTTTGGATGTTTTGGCAGAAGTAGCGGATTTTAAGTCCGATCCACCTTGTTTGTCAGTCATTCTATCACCTCAGCAAATTGCTATATAAATTGTAAGAACCAATTTATAATTATAGCATGCACCGAGGTTTTAATCCACGTAAACAAAAGGCGGATTGGAAACCAAATACATTTAGAATAGTAAAAAATCGTTTTACTGAATGGTAATGGAAACAACGCAGATGTCATCCTCAAGAGGACAAGCTCTTTCCGTATAAAACCGATTTATTTTCCGAAGATAGTGGTCGTTGCTAATCTTGAGATTTTGCAAAAGACTCCCTTGCAAACTCTGAAGGGTCTCCTCATACGAGTTCATTCTTGGCTCAACTATCCCATCGGTGAACAATAGGAGTCTGCTCTTATCCGTGTAGGCGATTTGATGCTTCTTGATCGGAAGCTCTCGTACTAATCCAATTGGAACGCTTCCTTCATCCAATTGGGTAATCTCACCATTCCCGGTGGCAAGCAAACCGGTTGGATGGCCGGCATTACAGTATTCAATCAGACGATTTCGAGTATCGATTAAGACATAAATGGCTGTAAAAAAATGATCATTCGAGAATTCATCATTCGAGTACAACGTGTACATTTGACGGTTTAGTTCTTTCATCACCAGCTCTGGACATACCAGCTGTTTGATCAAGCCACCTAGCAAGGAGCGAATTGACATGCTGATTAAGGATGCCGCTACACCATGACCGACCACATCAAGCAAAATAACGCCATAGCGTTGATGGTCGATCTCATACCACGCGTACATATCGCCCCCGAGCGCCTTGGATGGCAAATAGGTCGCGTCAATCTCGATTTGTTGGTTCACGATCGGTCTGCTTAAGACATGCTTTTGCACCTGTTTCGCCAGTTGCAGATCTTGACGCAATTTTTCTTCTTCCTCTATACGCTTCGTGATGTCGGTGAACACCGAGGCAAAATACATGGCTTTCCCTTGTTCATTCGTAATTAAGCGAATGGAGGCTCCCTCAACAAAAACTTCTCCCGTCTTGTTTCGGTTCCAGATTTCACCTTCCCACTTGCCCGATTGTTTTAACGTGTCCCACATGGATTCAAAAAATTCGGGAGGATGAACGCCTGATTTGAGCAGACGAGGATTCTGACCCAATACCTCCTCCTCGCTATATCCCGTGATCTGGCAAAAGGCAGGATTAACCAATAAGATCTTTCCGTCCAAATCGGTTATTAAAATGCCTTCCAACGCATTCTCAAACACTTTTCCCTTCAGTTCCAGCTGTTCTTCAATCAGCCTGCAATTCATCACTTCCCGAAGTTTCATGAAGTATGCTTGCCAATGACCTTCTTGAGAGATCGGCTTGGTAACACTTTCCATCCATACAAACCATCCCGCAGAGTGCCGGAAACGAAATTCGATCAGGTCTCCTCGAAGCACGTTCTTGATGGTCGTGAAACTAACCGAGAAATTCTCCACATCCTCGGGATGAATGAACTCAGCCACCTGGTGACCCACCATTTGAGAAGCGGAAAATCCTAATTTGGGTTCACACCCCGGGTTCGCTGCGCGTATGTTTCCCTCTTCATCAAGTAACAAGAATACCTCGTCCGTCTTTGCGAGCAGCAAGGATAATAACTCTTCATGCAAGTTCATCTCTTGATAGGTTTGTTGAACGATGGAGAGCTTGTGTACCATCTCCTCAAGGCTTCGTTTGTCTACCTCCA
Organism: Brevibacillus ginsengisoli; assembly: GCF_050113715.1. NCBI lineage: Bacteria > Bacillati > Bacillota > Bacilli > Caryophanales > Paenibacillaceae > Brevibacillus > Brevibacillus ginsengisoli. The sequence goes on along the minus strand of NZ_JBNJQR010000006.1, from coordinate 175,294 downwards.
TACCACGGCTCCCCCATATGCCCATAATCAATAGAATTTGGGTGCAATTCCCATGTACTCTATTGTAAACAAACATAGAGCACAATCCAAATTGCAATAATATGACTTTTTTTCCTAATGAAAATGGTATTGGATGAGTTTGTATTCATTTGCCATACGTACATTTTACCAGTTGGTAGGCAACCGTCTTGGCGCATGTCCCCGTGTCACGCATACATTATCCTATAATCTCGAAAGGAGGAGTTATCTTGTATCAATATCTCGCTGGAAAAGGAGAAAGTCTTCATTCAATTTCCTGCCGTTTCAAGATCAATCTCAAATGGCTTATTCAAAACAACCCATACGTCCGAAGCCCATATGTCCGTTTTCCTCGCAAAAGAGTGATTATCGTACCATTTCCACTGCCACCAGGAAGAACAGCCCCATTCCTACCACCACCGCCACCTCCACCTCCACCGCCACCGCCTCCCAGAGCTATTCGACCTTTCCCACCAGCTCCGCCACCCCCATCCGTTGTTTCGCCTTACTCAGCATTCGTACAGGTTCATCCACTACCGCCCGTACAACCATTCCCTCCATTTCCACCTGCTATACAACCTTTTCCTCCATTTCCACCTCCACAACCCTGTCCGCCTATATCCCCCTGTCCACCAATTCATAAAGAATCTTCCTCTTCTTCCTCCTCTTCTTCCTCTGCTTGTAAGCGTAAAAGACGCTGTGATCGACAATCCTCTTCCTCTTCCTCTACCTCATGCTCCCGCAGAAGAAGACGCTGGAGATTCCCCTGATTTAGATTTTCAAAATAGACAGCAGGCAAATTATTCCTGCTGTCTTATTTTTTTTAATCAAGCTTGTCCTTCTGCAACCTTCCTGTAATTTCCAACGTCATATCTGTCAGAAAAATCTTTTCACATTAAAGGAGGATCATATGAAAAAGCTGCTAACCTATTTGCTGACAGCTGCTTTATTCTTCACTCTTCTCCCGCTCGCCCACGCATCGGAACGGTTCTCAGATGTATCCAGAAGCCATTGGGCCTATGAAGCCATCATGGAAATGTCCAACAAAGGAATTATCTCAGGGTATAATGACGGAACCTTCCGTCCTGATGCCAAGATCACCCGCGCTGAATTTGCCAAAATCATGATTGCAGCCGCCAACATCGATATTGAACGCTCCAACAACATTTCTCAGACCTTTGAAGATGTCAATAAAAAACACTGGGCGTTCTATTACGTAGAGCTGGCCAAATCGTACCTAACCGGATATAAATCGGGTTCCGTCTATCTATATAAACCAGATGAATATGCTGTGCGTGAAGATATCGCAGTCGCGCTGGTTCGATTAATGGGCTATGATCGCACCCAAACGCCGAAACTCTCCCAACTCGACAACTTCCGTGACCAAGACGATATCTCCAAGGCGCTGCGTCCCTATATTGCGCTCGCCCTTCAAAATGATCTCATCAAAGGCTTTAATGACTCAACATTTAGACCCCAATCGCCAATCACTCGGGCAGAAGCCGCATCACTGTTGTATCGGTCCAAGTTGGATGAAGTGAAAGTGGTATTCCCGCCAACAACTCCAACCCCCAAGCCCCCTACACCTCCAACAAGCATTACGGACAGCTTCTCCGACAGCAAGCTCAGTCAGTGGAAAACGGACGATTCATTTGGCACATGGGGCGTCGTCGATAAAACCGTTACTGCTTTCAGTACGGATACGAATCTTCACCACTACTTTTTGCCGCTTGATTGGAACAAGGCCGATGAGTCAAATTTTCAAATTCAAGTGGATGTGATCGCTCGCAAAAATGATGGGTTGGGCGGCTTATTCATCACCGGAAAAGATGATGTTGCCAAAGTCATTTTCGTGGAAAAAGGAAAATTAACGATTGCTGAAGTGAAAGACGTTCAACAAAAGGAAGCAAAGGTACTCGCTCAAGCTTCTTATCTTTTAAAATCAACTAATACACTAAAAGTCGAAGTGAAGGACTCAACTCTCTCCGTTTATCTAAATGGCAATTTCATTTTCGAGCAAAAAGATCAAATCAAACAGCCAACCAAAGTAGGTCTCTACCTGCAACGTAAGGCCATGATTGACGTCCCGAATAAAGCCACATATTTTGATAATTTTTCGTTAAAAGTTCTTAAGAATTAAAAAACACCTTTAAAAATGTCCAAATAGCCCGGGATTCGTGGATTATCCCGGGTTATTTGGTTTTTTGACACGGGAACATACCGATTGCTTCATTGATTAAGTATTCGCTCACGTGTATAATGAAAACCGACTTTTGCCTGATGAAAGGAGCCAGGACATTGTCATTTTTTTCATCATTTCCCGAAATTCTCTGGATGGACTCGGGCACACATACCGCGAGTCCCGTATTGCCTATTGCCATTGATGAAGCATTCGCAAATCTAATGGCGGAACCAAACTCGAAACCGATTGTTCATTTATGGATATACGAACGAGCTCTTTTTCTTGGAAGACGAGACGCCAAGCTTCCCCGACTGGAGAAAGCCCTGCAACAAACTGCCCGACAAGGGTATGGAGCACTTTTGCGTTCTTCTGGGGGCGCATGTGTTCCACTAGACCAAGGCGTACTAAACATGGCGATTTTACTGCCTGATCGCAATATCTCGATCGATGATTTCTTCCAATTAGCCACGAGCATGTTGCAGGAAGGCTTGTCCTCATACGGCGAAATTGAAATCGGGGAAGTCCTAGGATCCTACTGCGTTGGTGATTACGACTTTGCGATGAACGGAAAAAAAATCGGTGGAATGGCACAACGACGCACTCGCTTTGGCTCTATTCTACAGCTTTGCATCAATGTTGAAGGAAGTGGCCTAGAACGAGGGCGGCTAATGGAACGCTTCTATCAAGAGGCAGGACTTCAGGAAATGGAATCACATAAACCAATCCCCTCAATCGAAGCTGAAACCATTGGCAGTGTTTCCGACCAAATGAAAAAAGAGATTACGGTAGCTGAAGTAAAATCTGCTCTTTGGGATGCTTTTTCCAAATGTCATTCAGCCAAGCAAGTACCCTTTCGAATTGATTTAGAGAGTGTTGAGAATGCGCGTACCCACCTTCAGGACAAACTAGGCTTGTTTGCTTTTACCGCTAGAGAGCTTCAGGAAGATTCCTGGCGCCTTCCCTGATCAAATACACCAATCTGGGAATGTTCTAGCGTTTACTAGGAGGAATCAGACATCATGGATAACAATAGAAGAGGCTCTTTTCAAGACTTGAATGCCTTTTTCGTATTTGGGGCATTGTCGATCCTCTTGATTCATATTCTTGGTTTTTTTATCGATGCTCAAGGTGATTTTCCGTGGAACTACGATATTGAGGCATTGAGTATTATTCTTTTACGATTTGGTCGCTCGTTTTTTATTTTTGGTACAGGCATGCTCCTTTTTTACTGGTACAAGCATCGTCAAGTCCTATGGAGCACCTTTTGGAAGAAACGTTTGGTGAATATTATCATTCCCTACCTCATCTGGACAGGAATTTATACGTATACCCAGTTTCATACCGTTGATTTAAATATCTTGGTTCCAGAGTACCTAAAAAGTTTGATCACTGGCAGTTCCTTTTATCACTTGTACTACATTCCGCTCTACTTGCAAGTGACTGTCTTCTTCATGCTCACAAAGCATGGAATTGAAAAACACTTGCGCTTCAAACATGTAATATACATCGGAATTCTGCAGCTGCTTCTGTACGGAGTATATCAATATTTCTTTGTTTCACCGGCAGCCGATCAGATCGATTGGTCTTCCTCTGTCATTTTGCAGATCCTGCATAACAGCTACACCTATAGTCAGTTGTACGTCTGCATGTATGTGTTTTATTTTATACTGGGAGCATACGCTGGAATGTACGTCACTGAATGGAGAACTTGGATAAAGCGTTTGTTGCCCTACAGTTGGGCCGTTTTGATTCTCTCGACAGCAACCTTGATCACGCTTTATTTGACCAAGCAAATGACCTATTTGGAAGGTTTAAATATATTCAATCCGTTATATATGATTTATACAACCAGCTTCATATTGGCTTTCTACCCGCTTATGGCTTATCTCGGCAGAACAGAACGACTCGGAAAGCTGCTGTCTCAATTGGCCAAGCATAATATGGCGATCTATATCACACATCCATTTCTCTTGTACCTGTTGGAGAGTTATGTGATTTACCATGTACGATTCTGGCCAGTACCGATGATCATCTTCGCTTTGCTCATCGTAACAGCCCCACTCAGCGTCATCTTGTATAACTGTACGACGATCGTGAAATGGAAAAAGACACAAACACAAGTTCAATCGAAGCCGGTTATGCAATCGTATCAAGCCTGATAAGGATTTGAGCGTGGTTGTCAACAAATCCCTAATGAATTTCTTGTTCAATCAGGCCATACTATTATTCGGGAACAGTAATCCCACACCTCGATTAATTGGCCTAGCGAATTAGCTGGGCCTTTTTTCGTGAATTCGTTCTGACTATATTAGAATCTTTACAATCCGAGCGTTGCAGAGTAACGTTAGGTTATTCGGATTGCTTTTAGAAAGGACGTGGTAGCTTTGTCAGAGCCACAACAACAAAAACAACTCCAGCTTCCTCAAGCTGATCTTACCAACCTCGTCATCTCCGCTTCCAAAGTAGCCCATGTTCAACTGGGCAACTCTCTGGAACACGCTCTACTTGTTCTAATCAAATCTGGGTACTCGTCTATTCCCGTTCTTGATATGGACTACCGTATTCACGGGTTAATCAGCAAGACGCTCATATTAGAATCTATCCTGGGGATCGAGCGTATTGAATATGAAAAGCTGGCAGAGCAAAAAGTAGAAGACGTGATGAATCGAAAAATTCCTCGCATCAAAGAAACAGATGATTTTCTTCGGGCTTTGGAACTATCCATTAATCATCCATTCCTCTGTGTGGAAAATGAGGATGGCGTCTTTGTGGGCATTCTTACACGCAAGTCAATTTTGGCGTTATTTTACCGTCAAATTCGCGGTCTTGAGTAATCTCTAACAGCAGAAAACCAGTCGACACCCATCAGTGTTCGGCTGGTTTTTGTTTGAAGAAGGTTATTCTATCACTTTCTTTAAAGACAAAGACACCCGATAATTAGCATGATCTAGCAACTGATCGAGGAAAAGGTTCAGCTCCTCTTGCTCTTTAAAGTTCGCCTTGATCCAGTAGCAGCCTTCTCCTGTTACCCGATGCGCTTCCTCAATACACGTTTGATGCTCGAGAAACCCAAGAAAGCGTTGGTGATTCGCCGATTTCATGAAAATGGTGATCAACGCCGTGATCTTTAGCCCCATTTTTTGCTGATTCAGTTTAATCGTAAAACCTTCGATGATACCCATTTCCTCCATTTTTCGGATGCGTGAAGCAACCGCTTGCCCCGTCAAATGAACCTCTTCTCCAATGGTTTTCCATTGCTTGCGACAATCGCGCAGCAGTACCTGCAAGATCTCCAGATCAGTCTGATCAAGCATACTGGTCCAATTCCTTTCATTATGTAAGTTCTCGCTTATGAACACTTTCATGAGGCCATTCATTCATGGTGTTGGTATTTGATACGCTATGAATAGCCAATCGTAAGGAGTGAATCGTCCATGAAACTGCAAGTCATTCGCCATGCCACGTTACTGCTTAGTATAAAGGATCAGAACATTCTGGTCGATCCTATGCTAGGACCAAAAGAATCTGCCCCGCCTATTATCAATTCGGGGAATACAAGGCGCAATCCACTCGTCGATCTACCCTCCAACCTGCCAATCTGGAACGAGATAGACGCGTTACTCATCACCCATTGCCACAGGGATCATTTAGACGATACCGCTAAAGAGATTCTTCCCAAGCATCTGCCAGTCTTTTGTCAACCAACTGACGTTGCTACACTGCGTGACGCTGGCTTTACGGATGTGATTCCCATTCAGGACACCTTTAAGTGGAATAACATTACGATAACTCGTACAAATGGCCAGCACGGCACAGGCGAGATTGGGAAAGCCATGGGGAATGTATCAGGGTTTGTGCTGGCGGCTAACGAAGAACCTACTCTTTATATCGCAGGGGATACGATTTGGTGTGATGATGTCCGTGAAGCTATTACTTCTTTTCAGCCTAGCGTTACGGTACTGAATGCGGGCGCCGCCCAGTTCATCAAGGGTGATCCGATTACGATGGATGCTAAGGATGTAAGGGAAGTTTGTCATCATGTTCCAAACAGCAAGGTGGTCGCCGTTCATATGGAAGCCATTAACCATTGCTTGCTGACACGAGATGAACTGAGGAGCGAGTTGGAGAGAAGTGATCTTATAAATCGTGTGAGTATTCCACTGGATGGAGAAGTACTCTACTTCTAAACGTAGCTAAATACAAAAACAACCTGCACCCACTAAAGTTGAGTGCAGGTTGATCTTTACTTCCCGTTAAGATAAAAAGCTTTTCCCGTACGCCATCGGTCGTCGATAGGTTTCCTTGAACATGCCTATGGAACCAGCCTTATAAAAGGAATACCGTTGATCACGCACGTTCACTTCGATTAAATACGGGTTCCCTTCACGATCTATCCCCATATCCATTCCGAGGTCGGCTAATGAAGGGTAAAATTTATTCAGCTGTTGGGCGATTTCTATTGCCGCTTGTGAAATCCGCTTTTTGATCTCTTGGACCTTCAAATTGGAATCAAATAAGTCAAGTAGCACCCGATCAATTGGCTCTGCTTTCCCTCCACGAGACAAGTTGCTTAGTTTATTCTGAGGATTGGCCACTTTGCAAACGAGACCAGAAACATTCCATTCACGGTTCCCGTCTTTTTGGACAGAGACGCGAATATCGAACGTACGTCCATGATATCTAGCCAATGGTATCCCTTGTTGAACTAGAAAACGTCTTCCACTTACCCACCTACCCGCTTCAGTTACGACACCATATTTGCTTAACACGGCACGCTTTCCCGCCGCAACAAACAAATAGTTGTCTCCTTGTCTTTCGATGCGAGCTACTCCCTTTCCAACAGATCCAACCACAGGCTTCACATAGACAACCGGATTTCCTTGCAGGAAACGGACTAAATTGTCTTTGGTATAAAGAGACGTCTGCGGAAGATACTTCCGTAGATTGGGGTTGCGAATGAGTAAACGATGGACCGTTGATTTATTACGAGCAACGATGCCATTATACACTTTTCCGATCCTTCCCAGGCGTTGAATGGCCTGATTGGTCTTGTTATCGCCCGTCAACACTCGATTATGAATAATCTTCGGTAGTTTCGTCTTATGACGCACTAATTTTCCATTTCGATAACGATAGCCCCTAACTTTGTTACGAGTAAAGTCAACATGTAATGGATGAAAAAAAACAGGAAATAAATTTAGTTCCTTACCGATCTCCTCATAATAGTTGAGCCGTTCAAACGTGCTTTTCCCTTCAATTGCTCTTTGCAACACTTTCCAATCTAACAGAATTCCAATTTGCCCCACACAGATCCCCTCTCACATCCTAATCTATCAATAAGTTGTTTCTTTATCAGGATATGTTTCATGTGGGAAAAGCGATTGCCTATTTCGAGCGAGGAGGAGCCTACTTCTTTACGACTCTCTTCTTTCGATGGCTAGCAAAAATGGGGCTTGGTTCTTCTGGTTCAGGTATTGATATTTTAGAACTAGATATTCCGATTGATCCAACGCCATGCAATAGTTCTCTACCTCTTCCTTCTCGATCACGCCGGCTTCGTGACCCCAATACACCACGATGGTCATAATCCCACCAGATTTCAGAATTTGAAGACCTGATTCAATCGCTCGAATCGTGCTCTTTGCTTGGGTTGAAACTTCTTTGTCCCCGCCTGGCAGATATCCCAGATTAAACATGATGGCTCCTACAGACTCGGAGATCTCCTTGATTTGTTCATGACTGACGAGTCTCATCTCCACTTGCTCTAGGACACCATAGCTCTCTAGCCTTACTTTTGTCTTTTCTGCAGCCTCCTTCTGGATGTCAAAGGCGATGACCTTGCCTTCTTTTCCAACAAGTTCAGCTAGAAATAAAGTATCATTGCCGTTTCCCATCGTGGCATCGATAACTGTCTCGCTGCTGCCCACTCTTTCCCGAATGAGACGACGCGCAACTTCCAACACATTTGGTAACATAATGACTTCCTCTCCTGATCTTAAATCTGTAGTTGTAAGCCAATTTCAGCGATGAGCTTTTCACCGTATGTGAACCCCTGCATTTCCGCTCGAATTTCCTCAAGTTTGTAGGCGGGGAACAAGTGCGTGATCATCAATTTTTTGGCCTGAAGTTCTTGTGCGATTTGTGAGGCCTGGATGATGCTAAGGTGACCAGTGGGCCCTTGAGGTTTGAACCGTTCTAGAAACGTTCCTTCACAAATGAACAGATCCGCATCCCTGGCAAAATCCCAGTTAGTTTTGGGTCCGCTGTCTGCGCCATACACCAGAACTCTCCCCTGATATTCGATCCTCATTGCGTAACAGGGAATATCATGCTGCGTCCTATGAAATGAAATCTGTACATCCTTGATCTGTATAACAGAGTTCTCTCGAATTTCCTGATGGACGGTCGCCTCTTGATAAGTAAGTTTTAGTCCCCGCTCTTCTATATTAGCTGGCCCATAGACGGGTAAAACCCCTTTGGTTCGATCTTTCAGACGCTGATGCAGCATAATCCCATATTGTAAGACACCTATATCAGCCACATGGTCGTGATGATAATGAGACAAACAGACGGCGTCAAGCTCAACAAGCGGAAGGTGCTTCATCAGCTGACTAATGACTCCACTTCCACAGTCTAGTAAAATATTCGATTGGTCTGTCTGGAGTAAGTACCCTGGTGTAGCTCCATTTGGCCCAGGATAAGGGGATTGACAACCTAATACGGTCAAGCGCATGAAACGCCACTCCTTCTCATAGGATGATTGTAGGCGGACAGGGGGTGGAAGATGCCAAACAAATGGTTTCACAGCCTACAGATTGCCTTTACGTATATCGGTACTGTGGTGGGCGCCGGATTTGCCTCAGGTAGAGAAATCATAGAATTCTTCGTACAATACGGCATACAAGGCTTCATCGGTATCCTAATCGCCGCCCTTTTATTCGTCTGGGCGGGGACACGGATCATGCTCATCGCCCATAAAATCAAAGCGTCTTCCTATCAAGATATAAGTACCTACCTTTTCGGCAAAACTGCAGGAACCTTGTTTAACGGGATTCTGCTTACCATTCTCTTGGGGACGACATCGGTCATGCTGGCAGCTTCAGGCTCCATCTTTCAGGAAAGCTTTCAGTTACCTGCGCAAGTGGGAATTTGGCTTACTATGTGCTGTATTTACCTCATAACCATTCGAGGGCTGAACGCGATTTATTCAGTGAATAGTCTGTTCGTTCCCCTATTAATTATGTTCACTGTAGTTGTTTTTTTCTTTCATCAACCCTGGAAGGCTGAAAATCTGTCGCTTAGTACCATCAAGCTCGAACATTCATGGTTCTGGATCAGTTCTCCTCTTTATTATGTATCGCTTAATCTTGCCCTTACACAATCCGTCCTTGTACCCATCGGGCGTGAAACCAAAGAGAAAGCATCTCTCATCTGGGGAGGACTCTTCGGAGGACTAGGTATTGGCTTGTTACTTCTTCTCGCCTATTCCTCAATGGCAGGCCATATCCCGTCCATTTTGAAAATGGAGATGCCCATGATTTATTTGCTTGTGGATATGGGCAAGTGGTTTGCCCTGTTGTTCGCGATATTGGTTTACGCAGAGATTTTCTCCTCTCTGGTTGCCAACGTGTTCGGTCTTGTTGAACAAGTGAAAAGATTCTTCCAGGTTTCGCCCCACGTCATTATTCTCGTCATCCTAGCTGGAGCCTATCTGATTAGTTTTGTCGGATTTAGCTCACTACTTTCTCTATTGTACCCACTTTTCGGACAGGTGGTAGTGATTTTTCTCCTGATGTTAGGGTTTAGGCAATGGACTGAAAGGTAAATAAGAAAAGACTTCGTCCCTCTATGCTCTGTTTAATCTCGCGTGTAGCATTTGCTGTCCGCTCCGTTCATTACGGAAGGGAGTCGACAAGAAAATCACTACGCTTCTCTATGACGTAAAGAATGCCGACTTTTTACCTTCCTTCATTCTCTGCACTTGGTTTCGCTTAAAATGAGCGTCGAGCGGACGAAATCTTTTCTCAGTGGGCTTGCGCGAATGGATAAGTTTAATAACTTTACCACTGTAAAGCAATTAAACTTTCCGATATTAATTAAAAAACCTCTCCGCATAAACGGAGAGGTTTCGACATCGAGAATTAATAGAATTCTGCAACCAATTTACCAAAGTCTTCAGCAGAGAGACGGATATCTTGGTTAGCAATTCCTTGATCTTTGAAGCCATGGACAGAGGATTCATAAGATTTTTTCTCAGTATCTTGATAGATCAAACCATTCAAGAGACCTTTGTATTGCATGGAGTAAGACATTGCTTTGATACGATCGTGCGGATCATATCCTTCAATTGTCTCAACCGGTACGATGCTTTCTTTGAACCAGTCATAGGTGTTTACTTTGTTGTATGTTACGCAAGGGCTAAATACGTTGATCAAGGAGAAACCTTTGTGGTTCAAACCTTTTTCGATCAAATCAGTCAAGCCTTTAAGATCGCTGGAGAAAGATTGAGCAACGAATGTCGCGCCAACTGACAATGCCAATTCAACTGGAGAGATGGCAGACTCGATAGAACCAGTTGGGGTAGATTTCGTCACGAAACCAGCTGCGGAACGTGGAGAAGTTTGTCCTTTTGTCAACCCGTAGATAGCGTTGTCCATTACGATATAGGTAATGTCCATGTTACGACGAATGGCATGAACAGTATGACCCATACCAATCGCGAAGCCATCGCCGTCTCCACCGGATGCGATTACTTTCAATTCGCGGTTAGCCATTTTCAAGCCTTGTGCGATTGGAAGCGCGCGGCCGTGAATACCGTGAAGACCGTAGCAGTTGATATAACCAGAGATACGACCAGAGCAACCGATACCAGAAATAACTGCTAATTCCTCAGGTTCCAAACCAACGTTAGCTGCAGCGCGTTGAATTGCCGCTTGAACGGAGAAGTCACCACAACCTGGGCACCAGTTTGGCTTTATATTATTGCGAAACTCTTTGAACGTCGCCATGTTTGATCAGCCCCTTAACACCTGTATAAATATCGTTTGGTAAGAACGGATTACCATCGTATTTGTTTACAGTTTCGATTTTTTCAGCGTTACCAATGTTCATTTTCATCAAACCAGAAATTTGGTTTGTTGCGTTGTTCTCGATTACCACTACTTTGCGAGCTTTATCTACAAGAGATTTCATTTGCTCGGCAGGGAATGGATGCAACAAGCGAATTTGAGCATGGTTTACTTTCAAACCTTCTTGTTCCAAACGTTGTTTCGCTTCATGAATGGTACCGCCGGTGGAGTTAACGCCTACAATCAGAACGTCAGCTTCTTGGTTAGGAGCATCCACCAAAACAGCATTCGGGAATTTCGCTGGAAGATCATTCAGCTTTCTGAGACGTTTTTCAACTTGTTGGTTACGGTTCACTGGGCTTTCAGAAGGACGACCAGTTTGATCGTGCTCTACGCCTGTTACATGGTGAAGACCGAATTTTTGTCCAGGGATGGAACGTGGGGACACGCCATCTTCTGTTACTTCATATCGTTTGAACAACTGATCTGCAGGAAGCTCAGGAAGCTGTTGTCCAGCCAGCAATTTACCACGGCGGATTTCAACCTTGCTGTAATCAAGAGGTTCAGTTGTTTGTTTTCCAAGGGAAAGTGCGATGTCTGTCATCAAGATAACAGGAACTTGATATTCTTCCGCAATGTTATACGCTTCAACCGTATCATAGAAGCATTCTTCTACTGTACTAGGTGCCATTACTACTTTAGGAATTTCACCATGAGTACCGTAGATCATAGCCATGAAGTCAGATTGTTCTTGTTTGGTAGGCATACCAGTAGAAGGACCGCCACGTTGAGTGTCAATGATGACTACTGGAGTTTCCGTAATACCAGCAAGACCGATTGCTTCCATCATCAAGGACAATCCAGGACCAGAAGAAGCTGTCAGTGTACGAGCACCGCCATATGCTGCTCCGATTGCCATTGTGATCGCAGAAATCTCGTCTTCTGTTTGGATAACCGCACCACCGAATTTCGGCAGTTTTTTGGTCAGGTATTCCATTACCTCAGAAGCAGGTGTAATTGGATATGCAGGCATGAAACGAACACCCGCAGCGACTGAACCAAGTGCAATCGCGTCATTACCGATCATGAACAAACGAGTTTGTCCATCTGTTTCTTCAGCTTTATCTAATTGGAAGTCCGGCAATTGTCCGCCAACCAAGTTTGTTACGAATTCAGCACCACGTGCAATCGCTTCCATGTTCTTCTCTACTACCTTTTCGCCTTTGCGCAAGAACATATCTTCAACGATATTGCGGTAGCTTTCAACATCGATACCAAGGATAGCAGAAGATGCCCCGATGGATACCATGTTTTTCATCAAAGATGTTCCAAGCTCTTCAGCAATTTGTGTCAGTGGAACGGTTAACAGACGCACTTGTTTAAGTCCTTCTGGTAACACAGGGTTAAATTTAGCATCTGCGATAATAATACCGCCATCACGAAGCTCATAGGCATTCAAATCGATTGTCTCTTGGTCAAATGCAACCAACATGTCCAGAACATCAGAAATTGCGCGAAGTGGTTTTGTACTTACACGGATTTTGTTATTCGTGTGACCACCTTTGATACGGGAAGAGAAGTGACGATAACCATACAGATAATACCCCATGCGGTTCATCGCTGTAGAGAAGATTTCGCCGGTACTCTCGATACCCTCCCCTTGCTGTCCTCCAACTTTCCAAGAAAGTTGACTAATCATGTAATTCCACCCCTTCAGTGACTGTGAAAGAAGATGCAACAGCTTGTCACACATTCACTTTCGACAATAATAGTACAGGTGTCGATGAATCATCATTACAGTAAATGGTTAAGATGTGAACAAACTGTGTATAAGCTTTTCCAATTGTAGTTCTTGCCCTTCAAAATTGCAAGTGCTTTTACTAAAATTACTTTTAGAATCGTTCGAACGATATACTAAGTTCATTAATTAACTCAACTTCATTGTAACACTTTTGTCAAAACTCGCAACCAGTTTTTCTGCACAAATTTCTCGACCTCTTCAGGTTTGTACCTTTTCAATAATTCATTCAATAAAAAGTCATAGGTACTAGCCCGCGTCAAGTCTCCAAACGTTAAGTCCTCCCCATCAAAATCAGACCCAAAAGCCACATTCTCCACACCGCCACGCTCACAGATATAGTCTAGGTGCTTGAAAAGATCTGACACATAGACAGTCCGCTTCTCGCTGGTATTGAAGTACGGGATAAAAGAAAGACCAATTACACCGTCCTTTGCGATCATCGCGTCAATCTGTTGATCTGACAGGTTACGTGGGTGGTTACACAGTTTTTTCACATTGGAATGTGAAGCGATAACTGGAGACGAAGACAATTCAAGTGTATCCCAAAATCCCACTTCCGCAATATGCGAGACATCAATTATCATTCCCAAATGATTCATCTCCCGAATCACCTGTCGACCAAAAACCGTTAAGCCCCCGGGTTTGGGTTCTAGACAACCGTCCGCCACCTCATTGCGGTAATTCCAGGTTAACCCCATCCCGCGTACGCCCAACCGATACAGCGTCCGAAGATTAACAAGGCTTCCTTCTAACGCACCCGCTCCCTCCAGGAATAGAAAACCGCCATTCTGATCATTCCTCTTGGCTTCAAGCATCTCTTCCTTGGTTCGTATGGCTCGGTACCCACTTGGCTCCACTTGATTGTAAAACAAGTCAATCATATGAAGAGCCGTCGTTAGTCGGGAATTCGAGTGTACCTGCTCAGCTACATATACAGCAAATACTTGGAACTGCACATTTCCTTCTTGCAACTCTGGCAGGCTTGTCATCAGTCGCTCGTCCTTTTGTGTAAAAAGAAGATCACGGTGTTCATAAAGCTTTGATAAAGCATCGCAGTGGGCATCAAAAATTTTCATGATGTTCCCCCTCTCTCTTTTTCATCATAAACGCTGAATAAAGATCTGCAAACACGAAAAAACCTGTTTATTCGCTGAACAAACAGGTTTGGTGCTTTCTTTAATTCACTGGACTATCCTATCATCTGGGTTCGACAATGAGTTTGATGGCTGTACGTTCCTCTCCATCGATTACGATATCAGTGAAGGCCGGAATACAAATTAAGTCGACACCGCTAGGCGCTACGAACCCTCTTGCGATCGCTACTGCTTTCACAGCTTGATTAAGCGCTCCAGCTCCTATTGCTTGGATTTCGGCGGCTCCACGTTCACGAAGCACACCAGCAAGGGCGCCTGCGACAGAGTTGGGGTTAGACTTTGCTGAAACTTTTAATACTTCCATCCTTTTGTACCTCCCGTCTGATAGAATAACTGTTTTCATTAAGATGATATTCGAATAACCCCTAAAAATTCCTGCATTTTCTCGAAGAAAATTCACAAAATTCCGAGTTAATCATATTATTCCATAAAGGGATACTCGGAGTCAATTCGGATTCGTTGGATCTTTCCCGTCTTACCGGTATCCTTTTTCAGCGTAAAAAGCACTGCGTTTAACTGCGTTGGACCGCCCGCCACTTCAAATCGGACAGGCAGCTGCGTCAAAAACTTCTTGATGACCGCTTCCCGATCCATTCCCAATATGCCATCACTCGGTCCGCACATCCCCGCATCCGTCAAATACCCTGTCCCTTGTGGCAGTATCCGCTCGTCAGCAGTTTGCACGTGGGTGTGAGTGCCGACGATCGCGCTGATCTTGCCATCCAAATACCATCCCATTGCTTGCTTCTCGGACGTCGCTTCCGCGTGAAAATCAACAAAGATATACTTGGTCCGTTTACGTGCTTCTTCAACCAAACGATCGGTCACAGTGAATGGACAATCCAACGGCGGAAGAAACGCGCGACCTTGCGCATTAATAATCGCCAACTCACCCTCTGGACTTGTTACATAGGTAATTCCTTTGCCTGGTGTACCGGGGGGGAAATTGGCTGGTCGAATCATCCGATTGTCCTGATCAATGAAGTCAAATATCTCTTTATTATCCCACGTGTGATTCCCAAGAGTAATGGCGTGGACACCTGCTGCATATAATTCTTTCGCAATCTTCTCGGTTATCCCGCGTCCATTCGCTGAATTCTCCCCATTCGCCACGATAATCGAAGGTTGGTATTTCCGTTTCAGGCGTGGAAGATATTCTTTCACCATTTCTCTGCCAGAAGACCCACAGATATCACCCAAGAATAAAATCTTCATGAATTCCACCTCTACTCTTACTTATCGTCCTACTTACTAGTAATTCATGCTGTTTCATTGGACTTACACTCTAATTCTCGCCATACCTAGATTAACCTGCCTAACTCTTATGTATTAAATATCGTTCTCTACGAAAATTGGACTCACCCAAGCCTCCCATGCTGATTTGGCCTTAGTTGAATTTTGGTCGATAGGAATAGAAAACATTCTTATCGACCAAAAAAATAAAGTGGCTAGTAGCCACTTTATTTTGCATATTCAACCGCTCTCGTTTCACGAATAACCGTCACCTTGATGTGTCCTGGATAATCCAGTTCACTCTCGATTCGTTTCGTAATATCACGAGCCAAACGAACAGCATCTGCATCATCGATACGCTCTGGCTGAACCATGACACGTACTTCTCGACCAGCTTGGATTGCGTAAGATTTTTCAACTCCATCGAACGATTCAGAGATTTCTTCGAGTTTCTCCAAACGCTTGATATACGTTTCCAGAGTCTCACGGCGTGCACCTGGTCGTGCCGCTGATAATGCGTCAGCAGCACCTACGAGCATAGCGATAACAGAAGTGGGTTCGGTATCACCGTGGTGAGAAGCGATACTGTTGATCACTACCGGGTGCTCACCGTATTTCTTCGCTAATTCAACACCAATTTCAACGTGAGATCCTTCCACCTCGTGGTCAATTGCTTTTCCAATGTCGTGCAGAAGTCCCGCGCGTTTGGCAAGTTTGACGTCTTCCTTCATCTCGGCAGCCATTAAACCTGCGAGATGAGCAACTTCCATCGAGTGTTTCAACACGTTTTGTCCATAACTTGTTCTGTATTTGAGACGACCCAAAATCTTAATCAAGTCTGGATGTAAGCCGTGAACATCTGTTTCGAAAGTAGCCTGTTCACCGTATTCACGAATACGCTCATCCACTTCACGACGAGATTTTTCGACCATCTCTTCGATTCGAGCCGGGTGAATACGTCCATCTGCCACTAACTTATCAAGAGCTGTCTTGGCAATTTCTCGACGAATTGGATCAAAACCTGAAAGGATAACCGCTTCTGGAGTATCGTCGATAATCAAATCAATACCGGTCAACGTTTCCAATGCACGGATGTTACGTCCTTCACGTCCGATGATTCGACCTTTCATCTCATCATTCGGAAGTGTAACAACGGAAACTGTGGTTTCAGCCACATGGTCTGCGGCACAACGTTGAATTGCCGTAGAAATGATTTCTCGAGCTTTCTTGTCAGCGTCTTCCTTCGCATGTGTCTCAATTTCTTTAATCATGATGGCCATTTCATGCTTCACTTCATTCTCGACGTTGGTGAGAATGATGGATTTGGCTTCCTCTTGGGTCAAGCCCGAAATGCGTTCTAGTTCTGCTACTTGATCTTTATATAACTGCTCTACCTTGGCTTGCAGTTCAGCGATCGTTTTCTCGCGGTCAGTCAGATCGTTCTCCTTGCGCTCCAGTTGATCACTTTTGCGGTCAAGAGACTCTTCCTTCTGGAGAATTCGACGCTCTTGTCGTTGAAATTCATTACGACGTTCTTTGAGCTCGTTTTCCGCATCGGAACGAAGTCTGAATACTTCGTCCTTCGCTTCCAGAACCTTTTCCTTTTTGACTGCCTCAGCATCGCGTTTGGCTTCTTCAACGATATTTTTTGCTGCCTCTTCCGCACTGGAGATTTTCGCCTCCGCAATTGATTTACGCAAGAAATAGCCGATTCCAAAGCCGATTACAAGCACAACGAGCATGGCAATTACTGTAATTGGATTCACTTCCATGACTGTATGTAAATTCACCTCCTTGTTTTTAGGTCATCTCCCCTTGCATAAGCACTTGTCATTTCCCCTAAAACACCGTGTCTTCAAGCTGCATTCAAGAAGTTATTCGGTAGGAAACATAGGCTCTCAAAGAAAAACGTAGATAATGGTAAAAAACAAGACCGATGCTACTCGGTCCGCTGAATCCGCAAATGATGCACGGATCTTCAGTTGTTCGATTACGAATTAGCGAAAGAATTAGCGATAATGATATGAAACACCACGTAAATACATTCCTATTTTATTATTTGATAATCAAGCTTGTCAAGAAGCTCACCTAATCAACCTTCCAATCATCCCCATTTACAGTTCCGATGAACACTAATCCAATAGAGTTCCAGAACGAATGGCTTGCCTTATCTGCATAATCGTTGCTTGGCGAAATCCTTTTCGCAACAGATAGGAGAGAATTCTCTGTTCTTCTTTCGCATCAAGTGGCAATGTCTTACCCCTTACCTTCTTAATCGCTAAATGAACAGCTCCCTGCCATTCATCTTCTTGATTGATGCTTTGCAGGGCCTTCTCGACAATGGCCTTGGACACTCCCTTTTGCTGCAACTCGTACCGAATCGCGTATGCTCCCCTCGGCTTGTTATGAAGCCTCTCCTGCACCCATTGACGGGCAAAGGCGGAATCGTCAAGGTACCCCTTCTGTTCACAGTAGTCACACGCTTCTCTGGCGCGTTCTTGGGTGTAGCCTTTGGAGATAATGTACTTCTCTACCTGTTGTTTTGTTCGAGGACGGATTCCAATATAACGTAGTGCGTACAAATAGGCCTGGTGCTTCTCTTCCGCCACTAGAACTTCATGGTATAAGGAATCGTCAATTTCGGTTCCCTTTAACAAACTGTATTTGACTAAAATGTCCTCGTGTACATCAAATGCCAATTCATCTTCGATATAAATTTCGTATCGATGCTTGTTTCGCTTGCATTGATGAACGGCGGTAATCACACCGCTCCTCATCACGTCCGCTCCTTTCACCCTAAAATTGTAAAGCGACAGCCTGCCGATAATCGACAGGCTGCTTCTAGGTCTATTTCCTTAACCAGAGAATCTACTATTCCAAATCCAAAGTTGGTTCGATATCTTCTTCCGGATCAACTTCAGGAGTGCCAGTAGGAACGGAACTCGGATTCAGGCTGTAGTATTCACGTACCTTTGTCTCAATCTGCTTGGAGATTTCAGGATTTTCTTTCAAGAAGATCTTCGAGTTCTCGCGACCTTGACCCAGACGCTCTTCATTGAAGGAGTACCAAGCACCACTTTTCGCTACAACATCGATTTCTGCGCCGATATCCAAGATGCTACCTTCGCGGCTAATACCCTCACCATACATGATATCTACTTCTGCCGTCTTGAATG
The DNA here is from genome assembly GCF_050113715.1 of Brevibacillus ginsengisoli. NCBI lineage: Bacteria > Bacillati > Bacillota > Bacilli > Caryophanales > Paenibacillaceae > Brevibacillus > Brevibacillus ginsengisoli. The sequence goes on along the minus strand of NZ_JBNJQR010000006.1, from coordinate 156,662 downwards.
GCGGAGCTACTTTATTCTTCACGACCTTAATTTTGGTTTTGGTACCGACTACATCATTGCCCATTTTGATGCTCTCTGCTTTACGAACATCGAGACGCACACTGGCGTAGAATTTGAGGGCGCGTCCACCTGGAGTGGTTTCAGGGTTACCGAACATAACGCCAACTTTTTCACGAAGCTGGTTGATAAAGATCGCAATGGTTTTGGACTTGTTGATCGCACCAGAGAGTTTGCGAAGCGCTTGGGACATCAAACGAGCTTGCAAACCGACGTGGGAATCACCCATCTCCCCTTCAATCTCGGCTTTTGGCACAAGAGCGGCTACGGAGTCCACAACGATAATGTCAACAGCACCGGAACGAACCAGTGCTTCTGCGATTTCTAACGCTTGCTCCCCTGTATCTGGTTGGGAAAGGAGCAGTTCTTCAATATTAACACCAAGCTTCGCCGCATATACTGGATCAAGCGCATGTTCCGCGTCAATAAATGCCGCTTGTCCACCTTGTTTTTGTACCTCAGCGATTGCATGGAGGGCAACTGTTGTTTTACCAGAAGATTCCGGACCATAGACTTCAATAATACGTCCGCGTGGGAAACCACCAACACCAAGGGCAATGTCTAATGCCAGCGCACCTGTTGATACAGTTGAAACTTGAACGTTAGCCATTTCTCCAAGTTTCATGATGGAACCCTTACCAAATTGCTTTTCTATTTGTCTTAAAGCACTTTCTAATGCAGCGCGACGATCGGACAAAACCGACACTCCCTTTCTCTTGTTCAACTCTTGTTATCATCATACCTCGAGACAGAATGCTTTGCCAAGTATTTTTTGCGAACAAATATTCGCATGGGACAAAAAGCCCACTGCAGAGTAGATCCGCAATGGGCTTTGGTGTTCGGTTCTATTTTTTGCCGCGAGGTTTCGCTGGCTCCATGTTGATGCGTTTACCGTTAATACGGGTTTGACGGAGGGCTTCATACACGAATGGCGCCACTTCTTCTGGAACCTCAACAAATGTGAAGTTCTCGAAGATATCGATACGTCCAACCGCTTTGCCAGGAATTCCGACTGATTCGGAGATTTCTCGTACAAGGTCTTGTGGTTTCATGTTTACATTGCGTCCAACGTTCAGGAAGAAACGAACCATGCCTTTGGCAGCGCCTGTTTCTCCGAAGTTGTAAAGTTCTCCATCTTCGCTTCCCTCTACATCACTGTGGAAAGCTAAATGAAGTGCCGCAGCAGCTACTTTTTCAGCCGGGTAATCACCTAGTAGCCCTTCAGCTACTCTTACGTACATATCGGCAATCGAATCGTTCTCGATCAAGTGAACAAGCTGTTCGCGTAGCTGTTCCTGCTTGCGCTCTGCCACCTCTTCTAGTGTAGGAACGTTGCGGGAAACAACTTCCGCTTTGGTTTGCTTCTGGATCAGTACCAGTTGTTTCATTTCACGTGGTGTGACCATCGTCATGGCGATTCCTTTACGTCCTGCGCGGCCTGTCCGACCGATACGGTGAACATAGCTCTCAGAATCTTGCGGAATATCGTAGTTAATTACGTGAGATACGTTGCCGACATCAATACCGCGCGCAGCAACATCTGTCGCAATCAAGAACTCGATCGTGCCTTCACGGAAAGCTTTCATCACCTTGTCGCGCTGAGCTTGGGACAAGTCGCCATGCAAGCCGTCAGCCAGATAGCCGCGAGCCTGCAAGGTTTCTGTGAGTTCATCAACCCCGCGTTTGGTACGGCAGAAGATAATTCCCAGCTCTACGTCTTCGCTGTCGAGAATGCGGCACAAGCTGTCCAGTTTATTGCGGTCAAATACCTTGTAATACACTTGTTCGATAAGTGGTGCGGTTACTTCTTCCCGGCTTACCGCTACGGTCTCCGGTTTTTTCATGTATCGATGAGCCAAACGCTTGATCTCAGATGGCATTGTTGCCGAGAAAAGCAATGTTTGACGCTCTTCGCTCAAGTGTTCAAGGATCGTTTCGATATCGTCGATAAAGCCCATGTCCAACATCTCATCCGCTTCATCCAATACCAGCATATTCACGGTATCAAGGCGGATCGTTTTGCGGCGCAAGTGGTCGAGGACACGTCCTGGAGTACCAATGACGACTTGAACTCCTTGCTTCAACGCGCGAATTTGATGGCTAATTGATTGACCGCCATAGATAGGCAGAGTGCGGATCTTTTTATATTTGGAGATACGCATCAACTCGCCTGAAACCTGAATCGCCAGCTCACGGGTTGGCGTTAATACTAAAGCCTGAATTTTATTGGCTGGCGTCATTTTTTCCAAAAGGGGAATGCCAAAAGCAGCCGTTTTACCGGTTCCGGTTTGCGCTTGCCCGATGAGGTCTCCGCCTTCTAAAATCTTAGGGATACAAGCCGCTTGAATCGGAGACGGCTCTTCAAAGCCCATATCATGAATCGCTTGTAAAATAGACTTATGTAAAGGAAAATCTGAAAAAATCGTCATATCTGTCACCTTTCTTTTAAGCGTTGCAGCGAATAAAACATTGCGAATTTTGCTGTTCTGCCTATAATTGCTTGACGTCTACCTGTCAGTTGAAGCTGTTTTACTTCAGTTGGCAGTCCTTCTGCTGATAGTCCAATATAAACAAGACCAACTGGCTTGCCTTCCGACGAATTCGGGCCTGCTACCCCTGTAACAGAAACCCCATAGGTCGTTCCAAACTTCTTGCGAACATTCTCCGCCAGATGCTTTGCGCAAAGGGCGCTGACCGCTCCCTCTGTCTCCAAAACCTCTTGCGGAACATCCACTAGCTGTTGCTTGGCCGCGTTACTATAATTGACAATACTTCCCGGAAAAACATTGGATGCCCCAGAAACGGATGCCAAAAGAGAAGAGAGTGTTCCACCTGTGCAGCTTTCAGCAAACGAAATCGTCTCATGCCGTTTGGTCAAAGCCGCTACGAGCGTTTCCTGCAAGGAGGACTCTCCCTCTGCGTATATGTAACCGCCTAATCGATTTCTAATCTCATTCTCTGTGGGGGCAATGAGTTGCTCCGCTTCTTCAACTGTCTGCGCACGCGCCGTGATTCTTAACGTAACCTCAAATTCCTTCGCATACGGTGCGATAGTAGGATTGCTTTGACGCTCAATTAGGTCCAACAAACGTTCTTCCAAAGCGGATTCCCCGATTCCGAAGAAACGTAGCACCTTGGAATGAAAAACCTGTCTGTCTGGTAATTGTTTCATCAGAAACGGCATAACGTACGTTTCCATCATTGGGTACAGCTCGCTTGGCGGGCCTGGAAGCAAGACAAAAATATGTCCGTCCCGGCTGATTCCCATTCCTGGAGCCATTCCATGGTCATTAGGGAAAACAGTGCTGCCTTCGATTACCAATGCTTGCTTCCGATTGTTTTCGGTCATGGTAATACCACGTTGCGCGAAGAAATCAAGAATTTTATCCATGGCGGGCGCATCTTCTAAAAGATGATGTCCAAGAAAAGCGGCGACTGTTTCTTTCGTCAAATCATCCTGAGTAGGACCCAATCCGCCTGAAAAAATCACCATATCTGCACGTGAGGTTGCAAGCTGAATGGCCTGCATTAATCGCTCACTGTTATCGCCTACCACCGTGTGAAAATAAACATGGATTCCTAGCTCAGCCAACTTCTGCGACAAGAATTGAGCATTGGTGTTGGCGATTTGACCCAGCAACAATTCAGTTCCTACCGCAATAATTTCTGCTCTCATCCCGTTCATCCCCCGTCTCTATATATTCGTGGAGACCGTGCATCGTTCCAAAAAGACATTACGAATAGTGAATGACATTACGGTTCTTGGAAAAATAATCATACCCCGAATAAATCGTAATGATAACCATCGCCCACATCGCAATCGTAGAGAAAGGAAACCCGAATTGTTCGAATGGGAAATTCCGAATCATCAACTCAACAATGGCGACAATCTGCACCCATGTTTTCACTTTTCCAAGAGCGCTTGCCGCAATAACTTGTCCTTCGGCGGCAGCAACCATCCGAAGTCCTGTTACCGCAAACTCACGACTAATAATGACAATCGTAATCCAAGCTTCCAGCCGCTGCATCTCTACAAGAGAGATGAGAGCGGCGGAAATCAACAATTTGTCGGCTAAAGGATCAAGAAATTTGCCAAGGTTAGTTACAATCTTGTGTTTGCGGGCGATGTATCCATCAAGGCCGTCCGTACTCGCTGCCAATATGAATACCAAAGCCGCTATTAACTCGTTATAGGTCATACTGATACTGCCAATTGTAAAATAACCAAAATCATAATTTACCAGCAAGAAAAACATGACAACAGGTACAAGAAAAATTCTAACGAGAGTAATGCGGTTGGCGAGATTCACCTATACTACCTCCCCAGCCAAATCGTATTCGTACGAGTGCGTAATCCTCACTTTCACGATTTTTCCCAGTTCGCCAGTATAGCCACTAACGAAAACCTCTCCATCAATTTCTGGGGCATCGTATTGGGTCCGACCAACGAAAATATCATTTCGTCCTTCAAACCTTTCTATGAGAACAGGAATAACTTTTCCAACTAAACGTCCGTTCTTCTCACGCGCGATTTCCCTTTGGAATTCCATCAGGATATTGGCGCGTTTCTCCTTAGTTTCCTCATCAACATGGTCAGGCAAGCGCATAGCTGGGGTATCGTCTTCGTTGGAGTAAGTAAACACGCCCAGGCGATCAAACTTTATATCCTTGACGAATTCACACAGTTTATTGAAGTCATCATCCGTCTCACCAGGGAATCCAACAATCAGTGAAGTACGTAATGCGACATCCTCCACCCGCTCACGAATCTTAGAGGTCAACTCACGGATATCACGCTGACGTCCCGGACGGCGCATTCTCTTCAGGATCGCATCTTCGGAATGTTGCAATGGCATATCTACATACTTACATACTTTGGGATTGGTTGCAAATACTTCAATCAGCTCATCCGTAAATAATCCTGGATACGCGTAATGTAAACGAATCCATTCAATTCCCTCTACTTTGGACAGCTCTGTCAAAAGCTCCGGCAACATCAATTTTCCATCGTAAATATCCGTTCCATAATTCGTAGAGTCTTGTGCGATCAAGCTGATCTCAACAATGCCTTGAGCTGCCAAATGCTTCGCTTCTTCAAGAATCGACTCAATCGTACGACTGCGGAAAGCCCCGCGCATGATCGGGATACTGCAGAATGTACAAGCATTGTCGCAACCCTCTGCAATTTTAATATAAGCAGAATAAGTTCCTTCTTTTACCTTGCGCTTCACGACGTCTTCGTAACGGAATACCGGATTTCCTACGTAGATCGGTTTCTTGCCCTCTAACGATTCATCAATGATCTTTGTTATTGACATAAAATCGCCAGTACCTACAATCCCGTCCACCTCTGAAATTTCTTGCAGAATGTCTTCTTTATAACGTTGAGTGAGACAGCCTGCAACAACCAAAGATTTGAGGTTACCTGACTCTTTTAATTCTGCCATATCTAAAATTTTGGAAACGGACTCTTCTTTTGCCGCATCGATAAAACCACAAGTGTTAACGATGACAACAGTTGCTTCTTCAGGGTTGTCTACTAGTTCATAGCCACGCTCGTCAATTAAATGAGCCATCATATCAGAGTCGACAAGGTTCTTCTCGCAACCAAGCGTTACAATCGCAACCTTCTCTTTCGATGGTGCTTTGTCGGTCATTTCATTTCCTCCAGTTATCTATAACTGCCCAGATTTCACCTATCAAGTATAATATACGACCTATAGGGAATCAAGAATGCAAAACTATCCGTCATCACTTGTCCTGAGGAGTTTTCCCTGTTAACAAAGTAAAAAGGCAAGTTCATCACTTGCCCTTACTTCACCTTTTATTGTTGCGTTGGTTGTTGCGTTGGTTGTTGCGTTGGTTGTTGCGTTGGTTGTTGCGTTGGTTGCTGTGTTGGTTGTTCGATTTTCAAATCAAGGATCGATGGCATAAACTTCAGATCCGCAGTCTTAATCGGAGTATTATTAACGGATATCTCCACAGCGCTTGGATTTCCAATAATTACATACGCTGTTTGGGAAGCATCGATCGTTTTCTCATTTCCACCGCTTAACATGGATCGCTCAAAGGACTTCGAGCTCTTGGAAGCGGTCTCTCTGACTTCAAACCAGCATTTATCTGTTGCCTTCACCTTGATGCTAATCTTATCTCCACCATTAATCGTATAGCTATAAACACTACCCTGCTGAGACACGAACGTTACTTGTGATGGTGTGCTTCCAGTTTGCCCGTTGGAACCAACAGGTGGAGTAGTGGCTGGGGTTGTAATGTTATTGTTTGCCGGAGATGTTTGCGCAGCTGGTGGTGGTGTTTGCGCAGCTGGCGGTGTTTCCGCGGCTGGATTATTCACGTCTGGTGTACTAATTGCGTTATTTCCTGGAATCGGATTTGAACTATATCCGTTCCCTTTTAAAAATGCTGTATAGATCACACCCATAACTAATAGAACAAATAACACAAACAACGATGTGGTCACCCATCGACCCGCCTGTAATGGCTCTTTGGTTTGGGCAACCTTTCTTCTTCTCAACCGTTCCATCTGCTCTTGTGGGGGCTGAGAAGGCAGGTCCTCTTGAAAATGCGATAATATATGGTTTGGATCGAGTCCAACAGCTTCCGCATAACTCTTGATAAATGCCCGTGCATAAAAGTGGCCCGGCAACATATGAAAATGGCCTCTCTCAATTGCTTCCAGGTATCGACGTTGTATTTTCGTGGCTTTCTGGACATCATCGAGAGAAATGCCCTTTTCTTCACGAGCTTTTTGTAGCACTTGACCAAGCTCAGACACGTATGTACCCTCCTTACGTCATGTCAAAGTCACTAAATCCCCGATGATTAATCAATTCGTACGTAATTTCCTCGTCGGGATGGTGACGAAGTTCGATAATATAATGGAAATCGGACAGCTCATACTCGGATTCACGAACAAAAATATCCGGATGCTCGATAACTTTGGTCGCAGGAAAATTCATGACTTCCCTAAGCAGGCTGTGATGGCGTTCAGTTGAGCGCATGGTGGACACGATCCCATCAATTAAATATACATGATCAGATGTCATCTCATCAATGGCTAATGAGCTTCTGACAGTTTGACGTAATAATGTTGACGAAATAAAGGTCCATCGTTTATTCGCAGAAACGCTGGCGGCAATCATTGATTCTGTTTTGCCAACGCGAGGCATGCCTCGAATCCCCACAAGTTGATTACCCTCTTTTTTCATGATCTCAGCCATGAAGTCAACGAGAAGTCCAAGTTCATCACGGATAAAGCGAAATGTTTTCTTATCTTCGCTGTCACGTTCAATATACCGACCATGACGGACTGCCAATCGGTCTAACATGGTTGGTGGCCGCAACCTTGTAATGGTTATGTTGTCCACTTTTTGCAAAATATTGCGGAGTACCTCAATCTTCTCATCATCGTCAGTTAAAAGAAGCAAGCCACGACGAGCATTCTGTACACCGTTGATCGTCACGATGTTAATGTTCAGCATCCCCAAAATGGAGGCGACATCTCCCAAGAGGCCGGGACGGTTCTTGACTAATTCATATTCAAAGTACCATTCTTTTTTATCTCTTGGCTCCATAGTAACCACCCGTTTCCGTATCAAACTTAATTGCTGTTTAAGTATATCATTTTCGATGGGATTCGACATAGTCATAAAATGAAAATCCCCCGAAAGTATCGGGGGATTAGGTTTCATTACGCTTGATTTTGTACCAATTTTACCATCATCGTGGCAAGAGCTTGCCGTTGCCCTTCGTCACCTGCATCCCAAAGCTGTTTCAACAAACGCTCTTGGTCATTTTTGGGATCCACGTTCTGAGAGAGATAGTCACCAATCTGGAAGGCGACATTTTTAATCGTATCATTCTCCATTCCCGCAGAAACAGCTTGTCCCACACGGTCACCAAGAAATTGTTTCCAATCTGAGAAATTTTCAAGAACTGACATTCGGAAATTCCCTCCTCAAGAAATAACAATCGGACGTTTTTGTCCGTATAGGGATAGAATCCCAAGTCAGACTCGAAAATATTCATATTTTTTACGTGTACCATCCACCATTTGGGCTTATCACTTGTCCAGTAATGTAGCTTGCTTCTCTTGACAGCAAAAACGACACCAAAGAGGCGATTTCAGCCGGTTGACCTAATCGCCCCATAGGGATGTCTTCCGCGATCTCTTGTTTCTCTTCCAGACTGAACCGTTCCATCATTCCACCATCAATCGCTCCTGGCGCAACCGCGTTGACAGTAATTCCGCTTCGCGCCACTTCTTTAGCGAGTGCTTTGGTAAAGCTGTTGATCGCCCCTTTTGTGAGGGAATACAACACTTCACACGATCCACCCGTCAACCCCCAAATGGAGGAAACATTGACGATTCGACCATACTGCTCTTGAATCATCGCGGTGAGCGCAGCTTGCGTCATAAAGAAGGCGGAGCGAACATTGGTTGAGACCAGTTCATCAAATAGCGAAGGCGATACATCCTGAATAACCCCCAAATGATCGATTGACGCGTTGTTGACGAGCAATAGCGGTTTGATCAACAGCTGGTTATACATGTCGGAAATAGCAATCGGGTTCCGTAAATCAGCTTGCACAAGCGCATAGGGTACTCCGCGTTCCTGGCAAAAGGAAATAATCGGTTCCAACTTATAGGGAGATTGAAAATAATGCAAATATAAAGGGACACCTTGGGCGGCCAGCTGTATCGCGATGGCCTGCCCAATCTCCCCGGATGCCCCGGTTATCAAAGCCCATGGTGTTTGTCTCATGTATTTCTCCTATTACTTATTCGGTTGTGTTGCTGGAACGGACGATGGAAACGGCCATTTGGTCAAATTTGAAGTGCTCTTGGATTCGTTGGTCCACATCCTCACGCGTAACCTTTTCCAACACTGGAAGAATGGAGAACAGATCAATACCATTAAATTGATAGCTGGTAAACTGGTTGGCAATGAACTCCACAGAATTAAGCGAACGTAAAAACATGCCAATTTTCTTCCGTTTACTCCGTTCAAAATCATCCTTCGTTATACCCGATTCTATATAACGAGTGATTTCTTGTCGGATTGTCTCCACTAGTTTATCCGGATCTGGTGTGTCCCCACCAATGATGGAATACCCGTAATCCGTTTCATTGCTGTAATCAAAGTCAAAGGACTCCGTAACTAGCCCACTGTCGTACATCTTTTGATAAATATCCGAGCTGTTGCCGAGCAATATGTCCAGCGCCAGCTTGGTGGTCATTTCCCGCTTCAGTAGCGCTTCACCAGTAAGACCTTTGGCGGTTTCCTTAAAACCAATCAAGCATTTGGGCAGACCGACAGACAACTGCTTTTCTACTTTTGGCTTGGCTATTTGAGCTGGTTCCTCAGGAAAAATCCGATCGATTTTCGGAGTCGGCGCAAACTGCTTCTTCTCTTGATTGCTGCGAATTAATTGCATAATACTCTCTGGATCGAAGGCACCCACCACTAATAACACCATATTGCTTGGATGATAGAATGTCTCATAGCAGTCATAAAGGGTTTGGGGTGTGATTTTGGCAATTGATTCAATTGTACCGGTGATCTCGATATTAATTGGATGATCTTTGTACATGGCTTTCAGCAAATTCATATACACATTCCAATCCGGATTATCCTGGTACATTTGAATTTCCTGCCCGATTATTCCCTTTTCCTTCTCCACACTTTGATCGGAAAAATAAGGCTCCTGGACAAAGTCAAGTAAAATGGTCAAATTATCTTGCACATGATCGGTACTGGAAAACAGATAAGCCGTCCGATTAAAGCTGGTAAACGCGTTGTAGGAAGCACCATTTCGGGAAAAATCCTGAAACACGTCACGATCTTTTTTCTCAAACATTTTGTGCTCGAGGAAGTGAGCGATACCGTCTGGTACATTCACTTGCTCGCCATTCGTCAAACGAAAATGACTATCAATCGAGCCATAACGGGTCGTAAACACCGCATACGTTTTGCTAAAACCCTCTTTAGGCAAGAGAAATACCTGTAAGCCATTCGACAGCGTTTCTTTATACAGGGTTTCGTTTACTTGTTGAAAGGTGGTAGTTTGCATTAGGAAGCCCCCCCTTTGTTGTCCCGCAGCAAGAAGATGGTATCCATATGAATATTGGCTGCTACGTTTTTCACATCTTCAACCGTTACCGCATCCATCTGTCGTAACAGTTCTTCAAGCAAGCGCTTGCGTTTATTAATAATGCCATTGTAGGTAAAATCAATCATCATTCGAGCGCTGTCCAATAATTCCTTGAACTGATTGTGCAGTGTCGCCTTGGTCTGACTCATCTCTTCATCCGTGATGTTGCCGTTTTTCATCAATTCCAGTTGTTCCTTGATGATGGACACAGCTTGTTGATAATTATTAGCGTCAATTCCTGACATCATCATCATAATGCCCTTCGTACTCTCCAGTCGAGATACGGCGTAATAGGCCAGACTTGCCTTTTCCCGAACGTTAACAAAGAGTTTGGAATGCGGAAATCCTCCAAGGATACCATTGTATACAAGCAAGGCCGGGTAATTATCACTCGCATAGTTGATCCCTGTAATGCAGCCAATATTCAATTTGGCTTGCGAAACATCGAGGCGATCTTCTACCTCTCGAACGGTAATCGCTTGGGGATGTTGGACGGTTTCCGGCAAAGTTTTAACCTGAGCTCGATTAATATTCAAGTGAGTTTGGATGATCTGCTTCACGTTGGACGGCTCAACGTCACCGACCACAAAGATTTCGATTGGATTGTGGGAAACGATTTCTTGATAATATTCATACAATTCTTTGGACGAAATCGCTGATAAATCTTCTACCCGTCCATTCACCTGCAATGCAAACGGCTCTCCTTTAAACATTTCTTCCGTAATCCGTTGGTTGGCGTACTTCATTTTGTCGTCGATAATGCTTTCAATCCGTTTACGCAGGGATTCTTTCTCAGCAGATACATACTTCTCAGCAAAACCGCCGTTTTCCAAAAAAGGGCGCAGCAATACATCTCCCACAAATTGTACGGCCTGCTCCAGTAGATTATCCGCTGCTGTTAAGTATTTCTCATTCGGCACTTCCATGTAAATATGCAGGATCTGGCGCTCGCCCTTTTTGACGACATCAACGTCAAAAATAGCCCCGTATAAAAAGTCCAGATGCTCCCGAAGCTGTTTTGTTTCTGGAAATCGAGCTGTCGCCCGCTTCAATACCATTGAAAGAAGAGCAGTCTTGGTGACATACTTCTCAGAAAGTTCTTGTTCAATCATGCAGATCATCGTGGTAGTTTTGAACTTTTGCGTCGGTAAAATATGTACATCCATTTGATTGATCGAACTAGACTCAAATTGAATCTCCTGTACGGGTGTACTCATCCAATCATTCTCCTTTCTATCATGAACACAACCGAAGTGATGGTGGCTCAAAAGTCACTCTTCCATCATTGTACCCAATTTATGTGGGAAACAGAAAAAAATTTGTATGCGTTTTCGTTTATGAACAGAAAAGGGAGCCTGTATGCGCTCCCTTTTGGCCAAGCCTTCTACATGTCATGCGTATCATATTCATCTAGCGCTTCGGGCCGATCGTTCATTTCATCAAATCGGCCACAGTCAGGATTTAAACAGAGCATTCCACTGAGCTGACTATCCCGAAATGGCTGACCAATATTTTTTCCGCAGTAAGGGCACATCCACATCCCATACACCCTCCTTTATCCCCTCGATGATGTACGGATATAGTCTCTCCTTAATTTGCACGCATTATAAATCGGAAATACTAAAAAGTCGAAGCCGCACACTAGCGACTTCGACTTTTTACGCTGACATTTTAGCTTGGAGCTAACGAGATCCTGTTTCGTAAATTTTCCCAAGGGATGATGGCGCATTGGAACGTCCAACAAAGCCAGCCAAAACAAGAATGGTCAGGATGTAAGGAAGCATATAGATGAATTCAATTGGAATATATGAAGTTAATCCCAATACTTGAACCAATGACTTAACGGCCTGTGCTACCCCAAAGAAGAGAGCAGCTCCCATCGCACCTGCTGGATGCCATTTACCAAAAATCAAGGCAGCCAAAGCGATAAACCCTTGTCCAGAAATGGTGTTGTGCGAAAAGTTACTGGTCGTCGTCAATGCGATAGTTGCTCCACCCATAGCGGCTAAAGCGCCACTAATCATAACCGCAGTGTAACGCATGCGCTTAACGTTGATCCCAGCAGTATCTGCCGCACGAGGATGCTCCCCTACCGCGCGTAAACGAAGACCGAAACGAGTTTTGAAAATGACAAACCACGTAACAAATACCATAAGGAAAGCTAGATAACTGGTTGGATAGGCTTCGAATATCGCATGACCTAAGAATGGAATATCACCTAAAACCGGAATATGCCACTTATTGAATACAATATTAAGTGTTGTCGTTTGACCTGCACCATTGAAAATGAGCTTAGTCAAATAGACAGTCAATCCTGTTGCCAAAAAGTTCAACGCGACCCCGCTCACGACCTGGTCCGCTTTGAATGTAATAGACGCCAACGCATGAGGAAGTGCAAAGATGGCACCTGCAATAATCGCTGCGATGAACCCTATCCACGGAGCAGCCATGGATGGAGCCGGGAAAATGTCCTGCATGAAGAATGTTACCACTGCACCTGTAAAGGCCCCAATGACCATCATACCTTCCAACGCAATGTTAACAACACCGGAGCGTTCGGAATACACACCACCAAGCGCTGCAAAAATAAGGGCAGTTGAGAAAACGATGGTATCATGTATTAAGTTGCTAGAGATATTTAACCAATCCATCTTCTACAACCCCTCTCTTTTTTTAGACATGAATGGTTTAAGTAAAATTTTCACAATAGCATGTGCTGCTACAAAGAAAATAACAGAGGCAAGTACGATACGGATCAACTCTACTGGCACACCCGCGCCAAAATCCATACCCGCTGCTCCGAATCTTAACACACCGAATAAAATCGCGCCAAAAATGACACCAATCGGAGTATTACCACCAATCAAGGCGACCGCAATTCCATCAAACCCGTAACCTGGCATATCAGCCATAATGGTGTGATAGTGGAACACACCAAGAACTTCTCCTGCACCACCGAGTCCGGCAAAAATCCCCGCACCAAGCATCGCATTAATGACATTTCGATTCACGTTCATCCCAGCATACTCAGACGCATGCGGATTAAATCCTACAGAGCGAAGCTCAAAACCTGTTTTGGTTTTCCATAGCACGACATAGAACACAGCAGCCGCAATGAGTGCTAATAAGGTTCCCCAATGCAGGCGCGCACTATCAAACATAGTGGAAAGCCAAGCACTAGAGATTGAAGCCGATTGATGAATCTCTTGAGTATTTTGTTGGCCTTCGGGAACCAAGTAGTGAGCCAAAATAAAATTAGAGAAATACAAGGCTGTCCAGTTTAACATGATGGTAGTGATTACTTCGTTTACACCTCGTGCAGCTTTTAGCCAGCCAGCTAATGCTCCCCAAAGTCCTCCCGCCAAACCACCAGCAAGTACTGCGAGCGGCGCGTGAATGTACGGTGGAAGATCAAAAGCAACCCCAACATATACGGAAGCAACCATCCCCATGACGAACTGACCTTCTGCCCCAATATTGAACAATCCGGTACGGAACGCAAAGGCAACAGACAGACCTGTAAAAATCAACGGGGTGATTTCTCGTATGGTTTCCCCGAAGTTGTAGGCGTCACCAAAAACTTTATCAAGCAAAGAACTATACGCCAAAATTGGGTCGAATCCACCAGCAAGCATAGCGATAGCTCCTGTAATTAAGCCAAGCAGAATCGCAACAACAGGTACCAGAAACGATTCTTTGGTAAAAATACTGATCACTCTACTCATCGTTTCCCTCTCCTTGCATACGTTTTCCACCCGACATCATCAATCCAAGTTCTTGTTCAGTCGTTTCTTTTGGATTGACAATACCCACAATCTGTCCTTCGTAAATTACGGCAATACGATCGGAAACATTCATAATTTCATCCAGTTCAAGCGATAATAACAACACCGCTTTACCTTTATCCCGTTGTTCAATCAGACGTTTGTGAATGAACTCAATCGCCCCTACATCAAGACCGCGTGTAGGTTGGGCTGCAATTAACAAATCGGGATCTTTATCAACCTCGCGAGCAATAATCGCCTTCTGCTGATTACCACCTGATAATGAGCGAGCTAACGTATGGATACCTGGTGTCCGTACGTCAAACTCGTTAATCAGCTTTTCTGCGTGTTTGTTGATGGCATTGTAATCAAGCAATCCATTTTTACTGAATTCAGGGTGGAAGTAGGTTTCAAGCACCATATTCTCGCTCATACTGAAGTCAAGGATTAATCCACGTTTATGACGATCCTCTGGAATGTGGGACAAACCGGCTTCCGAAATGAGGCGCGGGGAATGGTTCATGATATCTTTTCCTTTTAAAAGAACGGAACCACTTTGAGCCTTGCGAAGGCCCGTTAGAACTTCTATCAATTCACTTTGACCGTTTCCGTCTACCCCTGCAATACCAACAACTTCTCCAGCCCGAACATCCAAGGAAATCTTGTTCAGCGCATTAACGCCACGATTGCCGAGAGCGGTTACATTTTTTATGGAAAGAATTACATCTTTTGGATCGGAAGGTTCTTTATCCACATGGAAATGAACTTCACGGCCAACCATCTTAGCAGCTAATTCATCCGTGTTGGTTTCTTTCACGAGTACTGAATCAATCACTTTACCGCGACGGATAATCGTAACACTATTGCATACCTTCATGATTTCTTTCAACTTGTGAGTAATCAAGATGATGGTTTTGCCTTCATTAACAAGGTTATGCATGATATCAATAAGTTCATTGATCTCTTGTGGCGTAAGCACGGCTGTTGGCTCGTCAAAAATCAAAATTTCAGCACCGCGATACAGCGTTTTTAAGATCTCAACACGCTGTTGCATCCCAACAGAAATGTCTTGAATTTTGGCGTGCGGGTCAACCTTCAGACCATATTTTTCTGAAAGCGCCTTAACTTCTTTAGCCGCCTGCTCAATATTTATTTTCAACCCGCTTCGAGGTTCTTTTCCTAAGACAATGTTTTCCGTTACAGTGAAAGGTTCGACAAGCATAAAGTGTTGGTGCACCATTCCAATTCCCAGTTCGTTGGCAACGTTGGGATTGGTAATCTTCACTTTTTTCTCATTAATCAAAATTTCGCCTTCGTCTGGTTGATACAAACCAAACAGAATATTCATAAGTGTTGATTTTCCGGCGCCATTTTCTCCTAGCAACGCATGAATTTCGCCTTTTTTAACTTTGAGGCTAATGCTGTCATTCGCTACAATACCCGGGAATCTCTTGGTAATACCACGCATTTCAACTACTGTTTGAACTTGACTCAAAGTGCTCACCCCGTCTTTGTGGGTAATCAGATACGTAGACAACAAGGCTAGTTAATCATAACTAGCCTTGTTGGTGTTACAAGTAAGGCTTATTTTTCAGGAACGGTGATTTCACCTTTTACGATTTTCTCTTTGTACTCGTCAACTGCTTTCAATACGTCAGCAGGTACGTTCTTTTTGGAAGTCTCAGGCAAGCCTACACCGTTCTCAGCCAAGCCAAGTTTAACGATTTTACCGCCTTCGAATTTACCTTCAGAGAAGTCTTTGGATACTTGGTATACCGCTTGGTCAACGCGTTTCATCATGGAAGTAAGCGTTACTTCATCACCGAATTTGAGGGATTGGTCTTTATCTACACCGATAACCCAAACATTTTCGCCTTTGGCTTTACGCGCTTTTGCTTCGTTGAACACACCGTCACCAGTTGCTCCAGCAGCGTGGAAGATGATGTCTGCTTTTTGTCCATACAATTGGGAAGCAGCAGATTTACCAAGGTCAGGCTTGTCAAATGCACCAGTGTATACAGGGATTACCTTGATGCTAGGGTCTACCGCTTTAACACCCGCAGTGAAGCCTGCTTCAAAGCGTTTGATAACTGGGATATCGATACCACCAACGAAACCTACTGTTTTGGTCTTGGTCATTTTTGCTGCAACAACACCCACGAGGAAGGAACCTTCTTGCTCTTTGAACAGAACAGATTCTACGTTTGGAGCGCCTTGTACTTCAGCATCGATGATGGCAAGTTTTGAATTCGGGTTCTCAGACGCTACTTTCTTCACGTGGTCGCCCATCAAGAAACCAATACCCCAAGTGAGGTCCCATTTGTCTTTAACGAATTGGTTCAAGTTTGGCACATACTGAGCATCACTGGTACTTTGCAGATATTTTACTTCTAAACCAGTGTCAGTCTTCAGCTTAGTAAGACCTTCCCAAGCGCTTTGGTTAAAGGAGTTGTCGTTTACCCCGCCAACGTCAGTAACCATACCAATTTTTACTTTTGCTTTGTCGCCAGCTGGTTGAGCTGCGTTACCGCCTTGTGTGTTGCCTGGAGCTGGTTGTTTAGCACCGCCGCCGCAACCGGTAAGTAACAATGAAAGGCTCAAGGTTGTAACTGAAAGTACAGAAATAAACTTTTTCATCCTTTTGTTCCCCCTGTGTTTGATTTTTGCTGAACTAAGAAAATTGCTTAGACATCCTCACGTTAAGCGTCTTCGAACCACTTGAAAATGAAACTTGTCTGCACGAAAATAATTTCGCGAGTACAGGACTGCCCGCTCCATATCGTCGTAATGAACTTGACGAAGCAGGAGAATAGCGGTCTTTGCGTCACATTTCAGGATACTTGACACTTGTTCGTGATAACCAATGGGTTCAATGTCAGCTACCGCATAGGCAATATGGATCCCTGACATTTCTTCCAAGGCTTCAAAGATCGACTCACATTCCAAATGGTAACCATCAGGCATCAGGCTGGCAGGAATCTTGTCTACACAGTAAACAACCGGTTCTCCGTTTGCGGTTCTGACTCTCACAACGTTAAGAAGTTTTTCATCTGGCCGCAAATGCAAGCGTTTACGATCTTCTTCACACGGATCGACCAAGTCAGTATGTAATAATATGGTACCGGCTTGTTGACCCTGCCGTTCTATCGCACCCGTCACACTAAAGAGTTCCCCAATTCCTCCAGAAAAAACAGGCCTTGGATGTATAAAGGTTCCAACTCCGTGCTTCCGAACGACGATTTTTTCTTCTTCAAGTAACCGAAGTGCTTCTCGCAGGGTAGCTCGACTAACACCTAGCCGTTTGGACAATTCAGCCTCTGATGGCAAACGTTCGCCTGACTGCAATCGTCCCGCTTCAATATCTTCCTTGATGCGGTCCATGACCAAAAGGCTTAGTGATCGTGAACTTCCTTTGATCATCATCTCCTTCACTCCCGTCCCCTCTGGCACACAATTGGTAGGACGTCAGACCTCTAGAAAGAAAATTCGACGGCCTTCCACAAATTCCTTTAGTCCGTAGAAATTTTAACCCAATCAAATAGAAACATGCAAGTCATAATTTCAAGACTTTTCTATGTTGAATGTTTCAGATTTTTCGGTAAAAATTCACGGATAGCAAGCGTTCGAGCGGACTCATCCCATAGCGTCTCAGTCCCCGGATGTTACGTCCCCCCATGAGAGGGGATGTAACGGGCTGAACTGAACGCGTGGGGTTCACAAATTTGACGTTCTTATCAAGAAATCTGACTTTCGGGAGTTGGACGTGGTATTCGTACTTCACGTGGCTTGCTTCCCTCGTAGGGACCTACAATTCCCTGCGCTTCCATCATATCAATCAGACGGGCTGCTCGGGTATAACCTACACGTAATCTGCGCTGCAATAAAGAGGCAGATGCCGTTTGCGCTTCCGCCACTACCTGAACGGCTTGATCGTATAGCTCATCATCAACAACAGGTTGCGATTCCTCACCTACTTCTTCTGGAATCATCTCTTCTTGATAGTTTACTTCCTGTTGTTCTTTGACGAAAGTAACAACTTCTTCCACTTCCTTGTCCGAAACAAACGCTCCTTGGATCCGAGTAGGCTTGGATGCCCCCATCGGCAAATAGAGCATATCGCCACGCCCTAACAGCTTCTCAGCGCCGCCCATGTCCAGAATCGTACGTGAATCGGCCATAGAGGAAACGCCAAAAGCAATCCGAGAAGGAATATTGGCTTTGATTACCCCTGTAATAACGTCTACAGATGGTCGTTGAGTAGCAATGATCAAGTGTATACCGGCAGCGCGAGCCATTTGAGCTAGGCGGCAAATGGCATCCTCCACTTCTCCAGGAGCCACCATCATCAAATCGGCTAGCTCGTCCACAATGACGACAATATACGGCAACAAACTGTGCTTGTTGCCGGTTTCCGCTTGATCTCTCACCCATTGATTGTACATCTCGATGTTTCTTGCCCCGTTTTTTGCAAACAGATTGTATCTTCGTTCCATTTCGGCCACGACCTTTTTCAAGGCGATTGAGGCTCGTCTTGGATCTGTAACTACCGGTGCCAAGAGATGGGGAATTCCGTTGTATACATTCAACTCTACCATTTTGGGGTCAATCATCATTAGCTTCACTTCAGTTGGTTTTGCTTTAAACAAGATGCTGGTGATAATTCCGTTGATACAAACCGACTTACCGCTTCCCGTCGCTCCCGCTACTAGTAAGTGCGGCATTTTGGTTAAATCGGCTACAATCGGTTCCCCGGAGATGTCGCGACCAAGTCCAACCGTTAACCTGGCAGAGGCATCCTGATAATTAGGCGCTTCCAGTACTTCACGAAGTGTGACAACGGCAACCTCGGAATTAGGAACTTCAATCCCGATGGCCGATTTACCAGGGATTGGAGCTTCAATCCGAATATCCTTGGCTGCAAGCGCCAAAGCGAGGTCGTCCGTCAAGCTGACGATTCGACTGACCTTCACTCCCACTGCAGGCTGGATTTCATAGCGAGTAACAGCTGGACCACGGTGGACTTCAGAGACAATGGCGCTTACACCAAAGCTTTTTAAGGTATTGACCAGCTTTAAAGCGTTCGTGTTGTGATCCACATCTTTGGTAATCGCATTATGTTTGGGACGCGCCAAGATGGACAAGGTTGGAATGACGTAGGTATCTGGCTCCTCAATACTTAAGTCTGTCAAACCACGAAAACTGACATCATCTACCTCAGTCGATTTGGGCTGAACATCAGGTTTTGCGGAAGTGATTGGCGGCTGCTGTGTCTGTGTTGTTTCTTCCGCCATGATTTTTTCCGCAAAATCTCGAATTAGTGGTGCAACCACCACGTCTTCTTCGGCGATATTCCGATGCGATCCTTGTGCGGAAGCACCTTCAAGAGGCTCACTTCCCGCTGCTTCGTCGACGATAGACTCTTCACGGGCTTGATCTTCAGCCTCCGATTGTTGAAGTCTCCGCTCGGATTTCTGTTCTTTCCGCTTTTCGCTTTCTTCCGCCAGCAACTGAGCCGTTTCTTTAAACGATTCCTTCGATTTTACATACATACTCGAAATTCGATGTTTGATGAAAAGGATAATATCGACATACGATAGTTTGAATAAAAACATTAATCCTATCAAGAAAAACAACCCGATAACCAAGCCTGTTCCGATCATCCCAAATAAACCGTGACTAATCGCAAAGACGATTGCCCCCACCATACCACCGGCAACACTGGTGGTCGAAACCTTTTGGCTTTGTTCCTGCCATAGTCTGTCCCACGTCAATCGGATGATATTTTGATCGAATTTCCCGTTGTTTGAAAGCATTTGATAGAAAATCATATGGTCCCATGTGAGAATCCCAAGAAAAATAAATAAACATCCAAGTAATTGCAGGGTAAGTCTTGGCGGTTTTCTCGTAAACATCATATGTAGGGATATTCCAATCAATAAAATAGGTATGACAAAGTCCCATGTCCCCGCTAGAAACCGAAAAGCGAATGCAAATATATGCTTGCCTATCCACCCGCTCTCTAGTAGTCCGATAATCGATAAAGCAATAACGACAAGTCCTAATAATTCAAGCTTGACCACAGAGGCCACTGCCGCTTGAGACGATTTTTTAGCTCTTCTGCTCATGGCATGTCTCCTTAGCCCCATAGAATGAAAAGGCAGCCGAACGCTCCGGCTGCATGTTGGGTACAATTTCTAGTATACCACAGGAAAATAGCAGAAATACAGGCAAAAGGTTACGACATATCTGGACGAAATGCGATGATTTCGCCCGGTGCGTATCGGGGATTCAAATAGTCTTGCGGGTTCGGACTGATTAACCGGACGATTCTACCCTCATATGTACTGATTGGCTCCACCAGCATGGTAGCGTGTCCTAACGTAACCTCGTGAATCTCTTTTTTGTTAACCTCTTCGTTATTCTCAAAAATTATTTCTAACGGAACAGTTGAGTGGATGATCACTGTAGCACCTGCTCTCCATTGCGAGCTTTTTCCATTAACTCATTCAATTTCTTAAGAGCCTTCCCCAATCCTCCTACTTCATCAATCAAGCCATATTTGATCGCATCTTGACCGATGACATTGGTCCCAATATCGCGCGTGAGTTCTCCTGTACGCATCATTAAATCGCGGAACTGTTCTTCTGTGATCCGAGAATTGCGCGCAATAAAATGGACAACCCGATCTTGCATCTTGTCCAAATACTCAAATGTTTGCGGTACACCGATTACAAGCCCTGTTAAACGGATCGGATGAATCGTCATCGTTGCAGTGTCGGCAATAAAAGAATAGTTTCCAGATACTGCGATCGGGACCCCAATGCTATGTCCTCCGCCAAGCACTAGCGTAACCACCGGCTTGGAGAGTGAGGAGATCATCTCCGCAATGGCAAGACCCGCTTCCACATCTCCGCCTACGGTATTCAAAATGACAAGAACTCCCTCAATCTTGTTGTTTTGTTCCGCTGCCACAAGCTGAGGGATGATGTGTTCATATTTTGTCGTTTTGTTCTGGGGCGGCAGTTGGATATGTCCCTCTACTTGTCCGATGATCGTCAAACAATAAATATTACTTTCAAGTTGCGGAACATTGGTGGCCCCCAACTGGGTAATGCTGTCGAGCAGTCGTTTCTTCGGATCGTCCGGCTGCGCTTCTGGATTTAACCCCGGTATGGGTGCTTCCGGCTGTTGCGGAGGTTGAGACGGTGGTGTTTGCGCGCGCATTTTTTGACTGATTGAAGAAAAGGGTTGATCGGAATGAGTTGACATAGTGTATACCTCCTTAGCTGTCCATAGTATGGATAGGCAGAAGGTAAAAAATGCGTCAAGTTGTCATCACTTGCCATTACTAACATCTTAAACCTCTTTAGCAGATGGATTCTTCAAACCTTGCTCTAATTTTTCGATTGTCTTCAATATCCGATTCTTCCGTGTTTCCTCACGTTTGGCTTCCGTAATCCAACGAACATATTCTTTTTTGTTTGTATACGAAAGACTCTCAAAGAAAACTTGAGCCGCCTCACTTGTTCCAAAAGCAACCGCCAATTCTTCTGGCACCTCTATCACTCGTGTAGCAGGATCTGGACGCTCTGCTCGTTTTCTGGGTTCTTGACGGCGCACTGGTTTGTTGGCTAGATCTACTGGTCGAAATCGCATAGCCGACCACGTCTCATCAATGGCTACCAGTGCTACCCCTTCAAATCCTGCTTGATTCACTACTTCCCATCCTGCGTCACGGGTAATGTCGGTTTTGATCTTTGAGCTCTTTTTGGGATAGGTGATCCACAGAAATCCGTCCTCCGCAAGCTTGTCCATGATTTGAGGAGCCCAATGATTTAACTCCGCCACACTATGTACGAATAATTGGATGAAATCAAATGTGCCTTCGAGAGACTTCCCTATCTCAACACCTTCAGGAAGCTCACTTTCATTACCCACGTAGTCTGCAGGAGCATTGACAAATATCGCCCGTTGTCCGCTTTTTAACTTTAACTTCTTGATAAGATCATTCGTCATCTGGCATTCCTCTCTTTGTTGTGAGCTTATGAGTTTTACCTTACTTTGTTTTGTGTGAACTCTTCAAGCAATCTATGTAGTTGACGTCTTCTATTAGTACCGTCATATAATTGGCATATTCAACCTGTTCCTAAAGGATTTGATATGCTATTATTTCCCATAAATTAACTCTTTTATTGTGTAAGGAGGAACTTCATGAAATTCGGCGTAATGATGTCCCTCAAGCTCTGACGGCAGTATTAAAATAAGTTTATCCGCGGTTGGACAGTATCTCCTCCAGCACGGGTATCAGGTTCATCAACTGAGCAAACCTCAATTCGTACGATACGAAGGAGACTATATCATTTACGATGTAGAAATTGAGGTCACCTATCCAAATGATTCTAAAAACAAATGTAATAAACAGCAAATCACTGAACAGGTGTGGTTTCATTACGATGATCGTAAAATTCAAAAAATCATTAGCGACGACGATCCATTCCTTGCAGCGCGAATTATACCTAGTAGAGAACCGTCTCAAACCAGTACAGATTTACCTTACTCCATTACGATTCAGTAAAATTTGACTCATGGAAGTATTAGGTCTATCTTATGGTACTGAGGAAATACATAATTGATTGTTTTTCAGCCGGATTTTTCTTAGGTGTACTATCATTAATTCTTGTATTGGTGGTGTTTTAGTGATGCAACTTGAAAAGTTTAAACTCGTACTTTTAGCCGGAATACTTGTCTGTTTATTTTTTATCGCGAAAAAGCCAGAGCCTGTTTTCTACAACGAACCTCCGAACATTCAACTACCACAAGTCTCATCCCAAAGTACCCACTCATCTGACACGATTGCTGTACCATTGGCACCAAATCGAATCGCTTTGATTGACACTCGTGAAGGTTCTAATACATATGGGAAAATCATCGTAATGGAATACGATGCCAAAACAAAGCAGCTTTTGCAGGTTTCATCCTCGGCTTTCAGCTTTCATTTAGAATTTGGAACTCCCAAGTAATGATGGATTCTATTGTTTCTTCACGATTGGTTTGTTTTTTAACTCAAAGCGGCCCCACTCGTCTTTTAATTCATCCATTGAGGCATCTATCAACGGTTTACCACAAGCCTGTGTAATCCCATTGCGAACCAGTCTGAGAATCAACTCTGTTTGAAATCGATTCATTGATGACCACTCCTTACCTGTTGGCTAAGATCATCATATGCCGCTCCTAGGTCAGTTGTTTATCAAGGTGAGCTATAGGTAAGGAGACTGAATTTTTCAGAACTAGTGGGTTCTATTGTTCTTTAGTACGCTTTGTCATCTGCTGCCAAACTGTCCCGCTCGCTTCCTCGCCTCTCTCAATTCGTTCCAACGCCATTTTAATTTGTAAACGCACTTCAAATTCCGGATCATTCTGTGCTTCTTTTAACGCATCAAGGGCTGTCTCGTCTCCAACCTCATACAAAAATCGCGCCGCTCTCCATCTTACAAGCTTGTTTGGATCCCGGAGCGCCTGGGTCATGGCTTGGATCGCATCCGGATCACCAAGGTCTGACAATGTATCACCTGCGGTACGGCGAACGGATACCGATTGATCCTGAAGAGCATGGTACAAATCGGGCAAAATTTCTTTTCCCCCTATCATCCCTAAATAAACCGTAGCCAATCGGCGAATCGAGGATTTGGGATCATGTAGGGCCATACGCAACACAGGCAGTTGCTCTTCGGTTGGTTCCATTTGTTCCAAAACCGCAAATCGCTTCTGCCAGTCGGGCTGATCAAACATCTCCAAAGTCACAATGGGTTTCTCCCGCTTCTGATCCACATACATGCTGTCAGCTTCATTTGATTGCAAGGCCAGCTCAACTAAATGGTTTAATCTCTCCTCGTCATAAGCGGCGTTCACTTCCTGCGCCACTTCTTCACCAATTTCTTTTAGGTCACCGTAACGAACACCTTGCTCCACCCATTGTCGCTCTGCAATCAAATTACTTGACGCTAATCCCGCTTGAGTTGCTGCCTCGGCGAAACGTGGGGGCAGTGCTGTTCGAACATGTTCCGAAGTTGAGGTTACCTTGATCTGCATCGGGATGTTCCGAAACATTTGCAAATAAACCTGCGCTTCACCAAACGAATCAACGCTTGTTTCTAGTGCTTCCCCTGCTCTTTCTGATGAAGACGAGCCTAAAATCTCTCGCACTTGTGACAGTATCGCTTCCCAGTCGGCGTTCGATTTACGTTCCAATGAAAGAAAATCTGCCGTTTGAAAGATGCTGGTCACTCCCTCTATTGCCAACAACTTTTGAATCGCCTCAGGAGCGGTTGCTGTATTTTCTTTTGTATATTCTTTCTGCATGCTAACCGGGAGCTTTACATCTATATTTAATTTCATCGCGTTCGGGCTTGGTGTAGGTTCAATTGACAACAGTTTCACCTTGCGTCCACTCCTTTTCGATATAGTCTTGGTGTTAATGGTAACAAAGATAATGAATTTGGCAAGGCGAGAAGTGTCTATTACTCTTGAACGATTATCGGCGACGATTTTCCCGTAAAGATCCACTGCTTACCTGGGAAAGCAGGACTGCTTTGTTCAATTTTGAAGTTGGCTATATATTCACCTTTTTTGCTAGGATGAAAAATTGCCCATACATAGCGGTTCGTCCATTCTGCTTGTATTTTCTTACATCCTTTTATACAACCTATTTCCTCCCAGAAAATTGAAAAGTCCCCCACCCAAAATGAATTAGGTAGGGGCTATCTTCTTTTTCCTTTTTCGATCTATTTTTTAGCGAAAAAAACTGTGGCAATCGTCAGGTTTAACATTCCAACAATAACTCGTCTCGCGCTTCGGTCAGCGCAAACCCCAGCAGGTTTCTGCCCCGCCATTTCATTGAATTTTCCGCGTCAGGGTTGGCTTGCCCCATGCCGATACCCCAAATACGGTCTCGCGGACTTGCTTCAACCAAAATACGATTTTTCGTCGACCTCAGATAATCTCCAAGCTGCGGATTTTGCGAAAATTTGGCCAAGCTGCCTCGCTTGACGATCTCGTAGCACTTACTTTCCCAGACGGCCTTATCGAAGTTTCTCACAGCACGCCCAAATGCCTTCATCTCCTTGGGATGCTTGGCCTTCAAGATGGCGGCAAACATCTCATCATCCTGGAATAGTCGCGCCTTCTGTGCCATCATGTACTGTTCAGCACAGGAGTACTTCGTTCCCTCCACAACAAACGGGCTCATCCACCATTGGCTTAAGCAGCTTTTATCTACACTTCCGTCGCTTGGCGGTGTATGACCCCAGAAGAACAAAAACTTGAATGATTTTCCTTTACGATAAGCGTCGCGTAAATCTTCAATACTGTAAATCATCAATATTCCTCCAGACTTCTTCGATATAAGCGGGATGGACGGTGGCCCGCATTTTCGGTATAGTGATCCGTTTCCGTTACGAGGTCAGCCACTTTACGTCGGAATGCAGCTTTGAGTAGCTTTTTATCCAAAATCACCTCGTATACCTGCTGCAATTCCGTCAAAGTAAACAGCTTCGGCATCAAATGAAGCGCTATATCCGAATAGGTAACTTTGCCGCGCAAGCGCTCGATGGCATAGGCAATAATCTTCGCATGATCGAAAGCCAACCCATTGTTGGATACGATGGTGTAAGACTTAGAGGTCGAAGTCTCCGTCGTCGCAATCTTACGTTCCACCACTGCACCCAACTCTACGTGATCAGAACTTAGCTTGAGCTCAAACTGCAACGTTTTGACATATCCGCCTTCGATCAGCTCCTTACTCTCACGCAAAATCCGATAACAAACCTTAAACCAAACAGCGCTGACGGCGTCATCTCCCGCCTTTAACTGTACTTGTCCACTATTAATCAGCGACATATAGCTGCAGCTCATGACCCAAGTACGCGGATCACGCCCGATATCACTGAATGTATACAATTGCTCCAGATAAACGTTATCTACGCCCGTTTCCTCCCGCAATTCCCTTGCCGCGGCTAGTTCCGTCGTCTCGTTCGGCCTGACGAAGCCGCCTGGGAGTGCCCATTTGCCCAAGAAGGGATGCCCTCCTCGTTGAATGACGAGAACCCTCAGCTCCTTCTCCGGGAGTTTACGGTAATTGTCCTCCTCCACATCAGTAACAGTAAAGATAACCATGTCCACCGCCACTGAGGGACGCTCGTAATCGTCTACCCGATACTGTTCCATGAATTCGCGTTCCGTTAGTCCGTTGCGATCCAGAATATCCACAAGCTTCACCGCCCGTTCATCTCATATAAGTTGCTAACACTCTCCGAAGTAATTGTCGTATACCTTGAACCTCGTCAATACTTCTTCTACCTTCCGCATTCGTTCCTCAAGGCTTCCCCTCAGCGTTATGTAGGGAATCCGGCGCTCCTTTAAATCCGCAATAATCTGTTTATGGAAAATATGCCGCTTCTGATCCCCGCTGCGATCCCACGTATCATCATAGGGAATATCGTCGTCACACAAGAAAAACAAGTCGTATCGCTGGGCATTTTCTAAAGCAATTCGGGTTAACATCTCCGGTGCTTGACCGTGATAGTCCAGAGCGTACATGTAGGTGGTTATCGCATTGGTGTCAACGAAAAGATACTCATCCGCTTCAAGCAACGCCTTCTCTTCCCGCTCGATATGCCCGACCGCGATCTCGTCAAAAGCCTCCAAACTAATTCTTCTGTCCACTTGATGCTCCGTCCAGTAATCCCGTCCGTACTCGCTTGCGAATGTCGTCCGATACCTTTGCGCCATTGCTTCGGATATTGTAGATTTGCCGGTCGACATCGCTCCCATGAACACGACTTTCGTAATTAAGTCCCGGTACACGATATCGCTTATAAATCCCCTATACTTATAAGGATTAGATCGGATCATCGTTGCTGAAATGGGAACAAGCTTACGATCTTCATCTACTCGTCTATCTACAGCACCCAATGCAAGACTCATATGTTCGCCATAAAATTCACTGGAGTAAAAATGCGTAACCTGCTCTCCTTTCAGCAAATCCAATATATACTGCTCTTCCCGGATCTCATGCTCACGATCATTTGAATATCCGTCTGGGCCGTCCCAAGCTTCGATGACCCTAACCGTCGGATAAAGCTTTCGGATCCAGTTTGCTCGAATATGAAGCGGAATCGTCATAACATTAGTCTCATAGATGACAACGATTAACTCGTCAACCTCTTGCAAAGCAGTATCAAACATAAACTGATGTCCTTTATGAAGCGGCGCAAACTTCCCCAAAGTTAATCCCAACTTTTTCATTGCAAAACCTCCTTAGCCCCTTTGTTCCAGGTGTAATAACCGTATATCGCGTTGATCAGGTACGCACTCCACATGACGATCATCAGAACTCCGTCCGAACTTCCATTCAACGTTCTAATCACCCACAAGAGTACCGTGGAAATATTCAGGATAATATAGACTAACCATTGTTCTTTGAATCTTCTTACCATCAAAAAAGTCGCCACAACCGATAACACTGTCGTAAGAGCATCGATATAGGGTGAATTCTGCGTCGGTATGAAAGATAGTCCGAAACCAAGCGACAAGCTTCCTATTACGCAAATGACCGTTACTAGGAACAAACCTCTCTGATCCATTTTCCTCATGGCCAGCTTGCCACCCTGCCGATTTTTCTTCCACATGACAAAGCCGATCGCATTCATGGGGACGAAGAAGAGCAGATTCAACATGACCTCCCCGAACAATCCGTTAACGTAAGCCAAATAAGCATAGCCAAACGTATTATACATGCCAAAAACATAGGTCATCAGATTGCCTTTGGCCGCGAGTACCACGCATAATACTCCTGTTATAAAGACAGTAAATCCGAACAATGTATCCTTCATGATCACCGTCAAAACGATAGCGATTCCTGAGAAAATGACCAGCCAAGCTATTTCGTATAAGTTCCAATCGCCCAAAGACTTCCTCATCGTATCCCCTCCTAATTCATACGAACGACCAATGACTTCGCATCGCATTGATATTATCATTTTGTTAATATCAAAATTACCAATAAATTACACCACGGTCAAGTGAATTTTCTCACTCTATCCTTTCTCGCCATATACTTAAGCATCTGAAGAAGTGATTCTCTAGCCTTACGATAGAAGACTGCGATTTGGAGAAAGGATATGTACGGATCCAGCAAACGATTATTAAAACGAATTTGTGGTCAATTAAGGAATTTAGCAAAACAAAAAGGAGCCAACCCCCAGTGGTAGCAGGGGTTTTTGGCTCCTTTTTCTTAACTGCATATTACACTTCCATAATAATCGGCAAAATCATCGGGCGGCGTCTTGTTTGGTCGTACAAAAAACGACCCAAGGTGTCTTTTACGTTATTTTTGAGTGAGGACCACTCACTCACATTATCTTCCATGCATTTCAGTAGTGTTTGGGTGACGATGCGATTGGCTTCATCCAATAGCTCCTCCGACTCACGCACATAGACGAAACCGCGTGAAATAATGTCAGGGCCGGAGAGAATGGTGCCATTTTGTTTGCTAAGTGTAACAACAACCACCAGAATTCCATCTTGGGATAATAATTTACGATCGCGAAGGACGATGTTCCCGACATCTCCCACGCCAAGTCCATCAATCAATACATTGCCTGATGGAACTTTAGCTCCTAGGCGGGCAACGCCATTGGAAATTTCCACAGAATCTCCGTTATCTAGCAAGAAGATATTTTCTGGAGCTACTCCAACCTGCTCGGCCAAGATTCCATGCATACGGAGCATGCGGAATTCGCCGTGAATCGGGATGAAGTATTTGGGTTTCATCAAGTTAAGCATAAGTCGCAGCTCTTCCTGACTTCCATGTCCAGAAACGTGGACGGTTCCGTTAGGTCCATGCCCTCCATAAATAACTTCAGCACCCACTCGATACAATTGATCGATGGTTCGCGATACATATTTTTCGTTACCAGGAATTGGTGTTGCCGCGATAATAACCGTATCACCAGGCAGGATATCGATTTTCCGATGGGCGGATCGGGCCATACGTGTGAGCGCGGACATCGGCTCACCTTGACTACCTGTTGATAAAATGACAACTTTATCAGCCTCAAGTTTGTTGATTTCTTCTGGCTCTACCACTACCCCTTCAGGTACGTGCAGGTAACCCAACTCTCTGCTGATATTTACAACATTAACCATGCTTCGACCCACAATGGTTACTTTGCGATTGTATTCCACTGCCGCATCGAATACTTGTTGTACACGGTGGACGTTTGATGCAAACGTCGATACGACAATTCTTCCGCTCGCTTTGTGAAATACATCTTTAATCGCTTCTCCAACGGAACGTTCTGAGCCTGTATAGCCAGGTCTTTCGGCGTTCGTACTGTCGGATAAGAGACAAAGCACACCTTTGGCACCGATTTCGGCCATCTTGGCAAGGTCTGCAGCTTGGCCATTGACTGGTGTCTGGTCAAACTTGAAATCACCTGTATGGACGATAAGTCCCTCTGGAGTTTCTAAGCAAACGCCTACACAGTCAGGAATACTGTGATTTACTCGGAAGAATGTGGCTGTCATGCTGCCGAGCGTCACTTCGGAATTACTGTTGATGAGATGGCGCTTGGTTTCGGCGAGAATGCCGGCTTCTTTTAATTTTGCTTCAATAAGGCCTAGTGTGAGTTTGGTTGCGTAAACGGGCACATTTAAATGCTTTAATACGTAGCTTAGGCCTCCGATGTGATCTTCATGACCGTGCGTAATAATAATTCCGCGCACTTTATCACGATTCTCTTCCAGATAGGTAATATCAGGAATAACCATATCAATCCCTAACATTTCCTCTTCTGGAAATTTAAGTCCAGCATCAATTACGACGATGTCATCGTCGTACTGGACCACGTACATGTTTTTTCCGATTTCGCCTACTCCGCCCAAGGCGAAAATGGAAACGACTGGATGTAACTTTGACAATATCATGTACCTCCTATATTTAGTTGTCATTACACATTTTTAAAACCGCCCCAAATCACTTACTACCATTATACCCCAACATAAAATAGGAAAACAAGGTTCAGACAATCTTTTTTAATCTAGGTCTAGGTGTAAGTAAATTTATTTTAGTTTTCCTAAATGAAATAAGGATATGTACACTCCTCACAATGAAAAATGGGATAAAAAAAAGAGTACACGAGGTACTCTTTTGATGTCTTTATTTTACAGCAAGGTACGAATATCTTGCTGTTCTTGTTCGTTTGGATAGGCCAAAGGAAGTCTAACTCCGCCGACCTGAACACCGATTTTTTCTAGCAAAACTTTGATTGGTCCAGGGCTCGGATATTTAAAAATTCCTTCAAACACCGGCATATACTTGCGATGCATTGCAGCAGCTTGCGAGAGCTTTCCTTCCGCGAAGGCTTTCATCATCTCCTGCATCTCGCTGCCGATTACGTGGCTGGCTACACTTACAATCCCAACTCCACCAATCGCAAGAACAGGCAGCGTCAAGCTGTCGTCACCAGAATACAATTCGAAGCCTTGAGGCGCACCCTCGATGATTTTGGCCATTTGCGATAAATTCCCGGACGCTTCCTTGATGCATACGATATTTGGGACATCAGCCAATCGAAGAGTCGTCTCAGCAGTCATATTCACCCCAGTACGTCCTGGAACATTGTAAAGCATCACGGGGAGCTTGGTAGCCTCGGCAATTGCTTTAAAATGCTGATACAAGCCTTCCTGAGAAGGTTTACTATAATATGGAGCTACAACCATTACGGCGTCTACGCCTGTTTCTTGAGCGGCTTGCGTGAATCGAATACTTGCCTCGGTATGGTTGCTTCCTGTTCCAGCGATGACTTGTGCGCGTCCTTTTACATAACGAACCACGAATTCGAATAACTGAAGTTTCTCCTCGTTAGAGAGCGTTGGCGACTCCCCTGTCGTACCACTAACCACCAACGTCTCAGTACCTGTTGCCAAGAGGTGATCAATTAATTGTTCAGCTTTCGCATAATCAACTTGCAGCTGTTCATTAAATGGAGTTACCATGGCTGTCGCCAATCGTCCAAACCTTGCCACTTCCTATCCATCCTTTCTTTTCTGCTTGCCTCACTTAACTATTTGTGTAGTTGAAACTGCTGATGAAGGGCTCGAACTGCTCTGATCATATCCGCTTCATGAACCAGGACCCAAATAGTCGTATGAGAGTCAGCTGATTGCAGAATAGAGATGTCTTCGTTCGTTAACGCTTCGACGATCTGAGCCATTACCCCCGGAACTCCTGCAATGCCCGCTCCGATGACAGAAACCTTCGCGCATTTAGGCAACAGTTGCGGTTCGTAACCTAAATCCTGCAAGATGGCAGATGCTTTATCTGCCATGCGATCATGTACAGTATAGGCTACCCCGAGAGGATTTACATTAATAAAGTCCACGCTAATTCCGTTGGTTGCCATCGCTTTGAACACTTGCAATTGCGTGTCATACTGCCCATCCTTGGCCATAACCTTGATTTGGGTAATGTTAGGAACATTGGCGATCCCCATCACTAAACGATCCGAAACAGCGGAATCATAGAGGCGGTCAATCTCATGTAAAGAAGTCACCAAAGTGCCCGGATCATCGGAGAACGTAGATCGGACACGAATCGGAATATTCTTCTGCATGGCAATCTCCACGGCTCTTGGATGGATGACTTTGGCTCCCAAATGGGCCATATTACAAATTTCCGTGTAGGAAACAGAATCCAGTCGTTGCGCCTCTTCCACAATTCGCGGATCGGCCGTCATGATACCTTCCACATCTGTAAAGATATCAACCATCTCAGCCTGCAGGGCAACACCTAATGCCGTAGCGGTTGTATCACTTCCGCCGCGTCCGAGCGTTGTGATCTCCCACTCAGCTGTTCGTCCTTGAAAGCCTGGAATGATGACAACGGTGCCTTTCTCCAATTCCTGTACGATTCGATCTGGCTCAATTTGCAGAATTTGCGCGTTGGAGAAGTCATCAGTCGTAATAATATTAGCTTGCCCACCTGTTAGAATCGTGGCTTTAATGTTCTCTTTTTGCAGCATGCTGCACATGACAGAAGCGGAAATAATCTCCCCGGTGTGAAGCAACATATCCGTTTCACGAGGAGACAATGTATCATTCCCTCCTCGAACCAACTCGAGGAGGGTATCCGTTGCGTATGGATCACCTTTTCGTCCCATGGCTGAAACAACTACAACCAGTGAATACCCTTCGGCAAGTGCCTTTTTGATATGGTGGATAGCCTGGTAACGGCATTCTTCAGTCGTTAGGGAGGATCCGCCAAATTTTTGGACGAGAATTCTCATTCAATCCCTCTCCTATATCTTAATCCTTTGTAAGGTCTCTTCTATATCACTTATCCCTTAATCAGCTCTTCAGCGATCTGAACGGTATTCCACGCCGCTCCCTTTAAGAGGTTATCGGATACGATCCATAGATGCAATCCACGAGGATGCGTAAGGTCTCTGCGAACACGGCCGACAAACACATCTAATTTGCCGGATGCGTCAGTTGCCAATGGATACTGCTGCTCCTCTGGAGAGTCAACCAAGACCACTCCTGGTGCGTTGCGCAATAGAGAGTGAACTTCTTCAAGATTATATTCATTTTTCAATTCAACATAGACGGATTCGCTGTGACCTGTCACTACAGGAATGCGAACACAAGTAGCAGCAACGTCAATGCTTTCATCACCCATGATTTTTTTGGTTTCATTGACCATTTTCATTTCTTCATAGGTAAATCCGTTGTCTGTGAATAAATCAATTTGCGGAATCGCATTGAAGGCGATTTGATGGTGCACAGGAAGTTTGCCAACTGGCAGAATTTTGGCTTCCGGTTGTTTCCCATCAAGAACATCGCGTGTTTGGGTCAATAATTCATTGATAGCAGAAGCTCCAGCCCCTGAAACAGCTTGATAGGTGGAAACAATGATGCGATCTATACCATAACGGTCATAGAGAGGCTTCAATGCAGCGACCATTTGAATAGTTGAGCAGTTCGGATTCGCAATGATGCCCTGATGCTTCCTGGCGTCATCCATATTCACTTCCGGTACAACAAGCGGTACATTCGGGTCCATCCGGAACGCACTCGTGTTATCGATCACTACTGCTCCGTGGCGTACAGCGTCGTGAGCCAATTCTTTACTCACCGCTCCGCCAGCGCTAAACAAGGCGTAGTGAATTCCCGCAAAGCTCTCAGGCGTTGCCTCTTGAATGACAACATCCTGGCCTTTAAAGCGAATGGTCTTCCCAGCAGAACGACCGGATGCGAGCGGTCTCAGCTCGGCAATCGGAAAATCACGTTCCTCAAGAAGCGCGATGATCTGTTGACCTACAGCTCCTGTAGCACCTACTACTGCAACGTTAAATTTGATCTGGTTCTCCATTATTTCTCCTCCTATGACCTTTACAAGTAACTTAGTAGTTGAATCTTTCTATCAGTAAAGGCTGCAATTGACGACCGTCTAAAGCAGCTTCACATGTTTCCTGAATAAGATCCATGCGTGCGACTAAAGAATTGGGTTTCTTGTCTGGAGCATCCTGACCGAATGGAACAAAGTAAATATGTTTGGCCGCTAACAATTTGGCGATATTGGCGGCGTTAAGCCCTAACCCGTCATTGGTAGAAATGGCGAGAACAACAGGGCGCAAATTACGCATGGTTGCCTTGGCAGCCATCAGAACGGGACTGTCCGTTATTGCATTTGCTAACCGACTGGTGGAATTGCCTGTGCACGGAGCAATGACCATCACATCCAGTAGTTTGGAAGGTCCAAGCGGTTCGGCTTCCGGGATGGTAGAAATAATCTTTTCCCCGGTAATGTCCAAAAGCATTTGCTGCCAACCGGCCGATGTCCCAAACCGAGTATCTGTTGTGAGCAGTGTATGGGTCACGATTGGAATCACTCGTGCTCCCGCATCCATCAGACGCTGAATTTGCGGCATAGTCTCTTCAAACGTGCAATGCGAACCCGTCAGTCCAAATCCAATTGTTTTTCCTTTTAAATCGCTCATTTTTTCTCCCCCTGGTTTCTGGATTGTTCAGCGATCAGGTTAGACAGAATGTTAGCGATAATCTGTCCGGCCGTTTTCGGCGCAACGATTCCAGGTAGTCCGGGTGCCAGGAGGGCTGTAATACCTCTTCTTTCAGCAAAACGAAAATCTACTCCGCCAGGTCGGGAAGCCAAGTCAAGAACAAAAGCAGATTGCGGCATCTGAGCCAGTACTTCTGCGGTGACAACTAGCTGTGGAATGGTGTTAAACAACATGTCGACATTCGACACTTGTGAGCGTAATTCACTCACCTGAAAAGGTGTTAACCCCATCTCGTAAATACGTGCTATGTGCTCGGGACGTCTGGCGCCTACACGAACGCGCGCACCAAGTGCATGCAAAGTTCGAGCCAGGGACAGGCCTGTTCGGCCAAGTCCAAGAACGATAACCTGCGACCCGTGGATGGTGAAATCGGTATTTTGAATCGCCATCATTAAAGCTCCCTCGACGGTTGGGATCGAATTGTAAATGGCGATATCATCACGATCGAGTAGTTCTACCAAAGCGATTTGCTGCTTTTGAAGGAGAGTTCGAAGATACGGTTTAGCCATTCCTGTGTAAACGACACAAGACTTAGAAAGGCTAGCCATATGTTCTTCCTTAAGTTGCAAGGGCTTTGAGCAGAATATACTCTCAACGAATCCTTTTTCATCTGTACCAACGATGGGCAGGATCAGGGCGTCAACCTCTTTCAACACATCGCATGTTAATGGTTTTTTCGTTGCCCCGGTGAAGCTGCTTTCCAGGTTGTCAAATCCAATGAGGGTAACAGACGCATCCAGCTGGATACACTTTTTGATAACCTCCAGCTGTCGCGCATCTCCTCCAATAAAGGCAACATGAATGCCCGTTAGCATGCTGCGTTCCCCTTTCCAAACATTTTACTGCAAGAAAACCTCGAAAGGCAAAGGTTTTCCTATCATGTACTACCTAAAATCGTTGCGATCTACCTCATCCTATTCCCCACATCGTTGGTAGGTGACAAAAGTTTACTTTTCCACAGCTTCTTGTTTTTTGGAATAAAGCTCGACAATCATCATATCTGGACCAATTTTTATGATGGATTTCCACGGGATTACGAGAGCTTCTTTTCGTTTTCCAAAACCCAGGAACGAACTTCCAGGTAAAATAAACGACTGAATATCTCCGGTTTTCTGATTGATTTGTAAATCAGCATGGCCTATTGTACCCAGTCGTTCGCCATGATCAAAGCCAATGATTTCTTTTCCACTCAGCTCACTAAGACGCATTACGAAGAGCACCTCCCAGAATCATTACAGTTTGGGTATATGCAATGGGCGTCACTACCATGTCAGAAAAGCTAAAAACAAAAAATCCGACGATTGTCGGATTTTCTAAGGTTAGACTTATATTAGATAGTTCCAGTCGAGCCAAAGCCCGCCGAACCACGTTCAGATTCATCCAGCTCATCCACGACCTGTAAGTTGGCTTGGAAGACAGGAACAAATACGAGCTGCGCGATCCGATCTCCTTTTTTCACGATAAAAGGGTTGGTGGAGTCCAGATTTTGTAGAATAACCTGAATTTCACCCGTATAATCACTATCGATTACTCCAACCGCATTCGTCATGGAGACACCGTATTTCCACGCGTTACCGCTTCTCGGAAAGACCAGTCCCACCACTTGTTCATTCGGCATCTGTACAGCAATGCCTGTTGGGATCTTGGCGCGCTCACCCGGCTTGATCGTTACCTCTTCTTCAATACACGCAGACAGATCCAATCCGGCTGAACCTTTGGTCGCGTAAAACGGCAACGGAATATCGGTGCCAATCATTGGCGACATTTTCTTTATTTTAACATCAAAAGACATGCTGACTTAGCCTCCTAGCTTCTATAACAAAACGTCATTGCGGACATTCGCAGGGAAATTATCTAAAGGACTTACCATTGCTATAGCAAGTTTCGAGTGGAATAATTGATTGGCCACTTGCAAAACAGAATCATTCGTCACCTGATCAATGCGCGAAATGATTTCATCCAAATTAAGATGGCGGCCTAACAATAATTCATTCTTGCCTAGACGATTCATACGACTGTTTGTACTCTCCAAACTGAGCATCAGGCTTCCTTTTAGTTGCTCCTTGCCCTTGTTCAGTTCCTTTTCGGTAATTCCTTTTTCGGAGATATCATGCATGATATGTGTTACGATGTCAAACACTTGGCCCACATGCTCAGGGGCTGTGCCGGAGTAAATCGAGAAGGATCCACACTCTTTATAGGCGGAATGGTATGAGTATACCGAATACGCTAATCCACGTTCCTCACGAATCTCTTGGAAAAGACGAGAGCTCATACTGCCGCCAATGATGTTGTTCAACAGAATCAGTGAGTAAATATTTTCTTGTCCGACGTGGAACCCAGGCAAGGAAATGCACAGATGTGCTTGTTCCGTCGTTTTCTGATGAGCAATTGTATGACCTAGAAACTCAGGTTTGGCAATACTCAAGTCTGCCGCTGGACGCGCAAACCCGGAAAAACGCTGTTTAATTGCCTCAATTAATTCATCGTTGAAGTTTCCGGCAACCGTAATCACGGTATTCGCTGGTGTATATTTATTGTTTACATACGTAAGAAGATCATCACGAGTTAAACTGCGCAGAACTTCTTCCGTACCCAGAATCGAATAACCAAGCGGATGATCAGGATAGCTGGCGCGAGCAATTAAATCGTGTACCAAATCGTCAGGCGTATCCTCATACATGCTAATTTCTTCGATGACGACATTTTTCTCTTTTTCCAACTCTTCTTTATCAAAGGTGGAATTAAAATACATATCCGTTAGTACGTCCAAAGCAATTACAGCATGCTGATCCAGCACTCTCGCATAATAGCAAGTGTACTCTTTGGAAGTAAACGCATTCACATTTCCACCGATTTCATCAAACGATTCGGCGATTTCCTTGGCGGAGCGACTGGTTGTTCCCTTAAAAAACATATGTTCAAGAAAATGGGAAATCCCATTATTTGTTTCGTTTTCAAACTTCGAGCCGGTTCCAACCCAAACACCAAGGGCAACGGAACGAACCGACGGAATTTTTTCCGTTACAATTCTAAGACCATTTTCACAGATGTATCGTTGAATCACTGAGATCCTCCTCTAATGGAAAGCCATTGTTACACTCACAAAAAAACAGCTACTTTATTTTTGGTGAGGGCAACTGAACCTCGTAATACTATAACAAAATTCACCATTTCATACAACCAATCATTCTTTAATACGATTCGTTCATTCGATTGCTGGAGATCACCTCAGAAACGGTTGTAATCGTCAATCTACGCTTCTTGGCTATCTTGATCAGTGCTTCCAGTGCATCAGAAGACGCTTGTGTCGGATGCATCAAGACTAAAACCCCGTTATCCAGCTTCGGCTCGATCCGCTCAATAACAGTGGATGCGGATGGCTTTTGCCAATCCACAGTATCTGCGGTCCACAGAATGGTCTTCATATGAAACCCGTTACGGGCAATTTGAACCACCTGATCGGAAAATGAACCGGAAGGAGGAGCAAACAAAGTTGGCTTTACACCTGTTGTCTGCTCGATAATGTCTTGGGTTTTTCCAATTTCCTGCTGTATACGCTCTGCTCCCAATTGCGCCATATCCGGGTGGGAGTAAGCATGATTCGCGATCTCGTGACCACGATCTTTTATTTTGCGAGCCAGTTCGGGATATTTTTTAACCCAAGAACCATCAAGGAAAAAAGTGGTTTTAATCTGGTACTTATCCAAAGTATCCAGCATTCTGTCTAGGAATTCATTCCCCCAGGCCACATTAATCATGAACGAAACTGCAGGCTTCTTGGGATTGCCGCGATAAATCGGATAAGCGCCCAACTGTTCCAATGTGACGC
Source organism: Brevibacillus ginsengisoli (assembly GCF_050113715.1). Lineage (NCBI taxonomy): Bacteria > Bacillati > Bacillota > Bacilli > Caryophanales > Paenibacillaceae > Brevibacillus > Brevibacillus ginsengisoli. Next base: position 118,698 of record NZ_JBNJQR010000006.1, on the reverse strand, counting down.
TTGGGGGGACTTCTCGAAAAATGAGACCCTTTTCAGTATCCAACTTATGCTCGGACATATGTTTCAGCGAGGCTTTCACGTCCACCTCACGTCCGTTATATCCCGGAATCGCTTTCCAGATACGATCAACATATGCATCAATCGGTTGTTCATCCTTTATTTTTTTCCAGTTTTCAATTTTTTCGCGAAGAGACCCTTCAGACCTAGAATTAACTTTGTCCACAGCTGATTTCATCACACTTATGTATTGATTCACTGAATTGGAATAGAAAAAAAGGAGTCCTACTATTAATCCAGAAACGCAAGCAAGCAACAATTTCTTCTGCATTCTGAGCATAAGTCTTTCACCTCTATCATACTTTCCTCTCTTTACTTTCCGCTTTCATCAGACATCGTATACCTCTTTGTCCAATGTATGTGGTGGAGATTTCTGATAGAAGAAAAAAAGCTACCCACACAAAGAATTCTTCGTGAAGAGAAGCTTTTTGGTAAAACAATCTATGCGGTTGTTATTCGACCTTAGCAGCCTCTTGTATTGCTTGCTGTTCTTTCAAGACGGCCTTACGGGAAAGATTTACGCGACCTTGTTCATCGATCTCGGTGACCTTCACCATTATCTTATCGCCAACAGCCACTACATCCTCCGTTTTGGCTACGCGTTCTTCAGCCAGTTGGGAAATATGGCACAAGCCTTCTTTACCTGCGAACAATTCGATAAACGCGCCGTATTTCTCCACTCGTTTAACGGTTCCCAAGTAAGTTTGACCCACTTGAACTTCTCGAACCAGGTCTTCGATGATTTGTTTCGCGCGATCATTCGCTTCCTGATTAGCAGATGCGATGAAAATGCGTCCATCTTGTTCAATGTCGATCTTAACACCTGTTTCTTCGATGATTTTATTAATGATACGGCCACCAGGTCCGATAACATCACGAATCTTATCAGGGTTAATCGCCATTGTGGTGATTTTTGGCGCATATGGAGAGAGCTGCTTACGAGGCTCAGGAATTGCTGCCAACATCTTGTCCAAGATGAACATCCGGCCTTCCTTCGCTTGCGTAAGGGCTTGTTCCAAGATCTCACGGTTAATCCCTTCGATCTTGATATCCATCTGGAGCGCGGTCACACCGTTAGCAGTACCTGCAACCTTGAAGTCCATATCGCCCAGGTGGTCTTCCATCCCTTGAATATCAGTGAGGATAGAGAATTGCTTCCCTTCCTCATCCATGATCAGACCCATCGCGATACCTGCTACAGGCGCTTTGATCGGAACACCCGCTTGCATCAAGGCAAGTACACTCGCGCAAATCGATGCTTGAGAAGTAGAACCGTTGGACTCTACAACCTCGGATACAAGACGGATGGTATACGGGAATTCGGTTTCAGATGGAATGATTGGCTCAATGGCACGTTCACCAAGTGCTCCATGACCGATTTCTCGACGTCCTGGCGGGCGAAGCGGACGGGCTTCCCCTACGCTGTACGGCGGGAAGTTGTAGTGATGCATGAATCGTTTGGTTTCTTCCAAGCCCAAACCATCGAGAATCTGCACATCGCCAAGTGCACCTAATGTACATACGCTCAACGCTTGCGTTTGTCCACGTGTAAATAATCCAGAGCCATGTGTACGCGCCAGAATTTCAACTTCACAGCTAATTGGACGAATTTCGTTCAAAGCTCGTCCATCTGGGCGAATTTTCTCATGCGTGATCAGGCGGCGAACTTCTTCCTTCACGATGTTGTACAAGACTTCATCGATTACGCCTGCTTGTTCTGGATAGGTTTCGGCAAAATGAACTTTCGTTTCTGCTTTTACCGCATCGATCGCGTCAGCGCGCGCATGTTTTTCTTCGATGCGAATCGCTTCACGCAGTTTGGCATCCGCAAAAGCGCGAACGGCCGTATCAATTTCAGAGTCTACCTCGTGCAAGACCGGAACCATTTTCGGTTTACCGATTTCTTGTACGATTGTGTTCTGGAATTCGACGATTTGCTTAATCATATCGTGACCAAACATGATCGCTTCCAGCATAACTTCTTCAGGAACTTCATTGGCTCCCGCTTCAACCATGTTAATCGCATCGTAGGTTCCCGCTACTGTCAAGTGAATATCGCTTTTCTCTGATTCAGCCACGGTCGGATTAGCGATGAACTCTCCGTTGATGCGTCCTACGATCACTCCAGCGATTGGCCCTTTGAATGGAATCTCTGAAACGGACAAAGCCGCAGAGGTACCGATCATCGCCGCGATCTCTGGTGAGCAATCTTGATCAACAGATAAAACTGTATTAACTACTTGCACGTCGTTACGGAATCCTTCGGCAAATAATGGGCGAATTGGACGGTCAATCAAGCGGCTAGCGAGAATCGCTTTTTCACTTGGTCGTCCTTCACGTTTAATAAATCCACCCGGGATTTTACCTACGGCGTAAAGACGCTCTTCATAGTTAACAGTAAGTGGAAAAAAGTCAAGTGGTTTAGGTTCTTTTGAAACAGTAACTGCGGACAGAACCGCGGTATCACCATAACGAACCAAGACCGATCCTTGCGCTTGCTTCGCTATTTTACCGAATTCAAGCACCAGTTTTCGGCCTGCTAGTTCAAACTCGTATGTACGATATTGTTGTTCCATATAGCTAGCAGTCCTCCTTTATACGAAGTTAGTCTTCATGATTTTTTCTACTTCTATGTATTATTTCCTGCTGTGTCAGAAATAAAAAGGAAAGAATATTAGAAAACCCACCAGATAAATTCCAGCAGGTTCCAGCCTCTTTGGACAGAAGAAAAAGCGGGAATATCCCGCTTTCCCTTAAGAACAGACGATTAACGGCGTAGGCCGAGTTTGTCAACTACCACACGGTAACGTTGAACGTCCATTTCTCTCAAGTAAGTTAACAGATTACGACGTTGACCTACCATCTTCAACAAACCACGACGGCTGTGGTGGTCTTTTTTATGAGTGCGCAAGTGTGCATTCAAGTTGTTGATGTTTTCAGTCAGGATCGCGATTTGTACTTCAGGAGATCCAGTATCGTTCTCATGAGTACGGAAATCTTGAATCAGTTGAGTTTTGCGTTCTTGAGTGATTGCCATAAATCTCACCTCCTAAAATGTATCCATCAGCTGAGCATGCCGTCGGTGAGTGTCGGACAGCCAAGCAGTGGAAAAAGACAACATTGGAATTATAGCACAGAAGAAAGAATAAAGTAAAGGCTTGGCTGCTTAATTATTGTTGAATAAAGCAAATTTCTCTTTCGCAGTCTCCACGTCTTTTTGAATTTGTGACACCAGAGCTTCAATCCCGCTAAATTTTTGTTCTTCTCTTATAAAGAAAAGAATTTCTACCGTCACCTTTTCATCGTATATTTGTTCATTAAAGTCGAACAAATGGACTTCAAGTGACTTTTCTTTCTTTTCCAACTCAAAGGTTGGTTTGATCCCAATATTCATGACACCGTTGTAGGTTTGTCCATTTACGGTCATGCGAACGCCATAGACGCCATTTTTGCCGATTAGGTATGCTCCTGTTAACCCCACATTCGCGGTCGGAAAGCCGATCGTCCTTCCGCGCTTATCCCCGTGTACGACGACCCCCTTAAATTGAAAAGATCGTCCCAGCAAATGCCTCACTTGCTCAACATCACCGTTATGCAGATACTCGCGAATGATGGTACTGGATACTTTTTCGCCCAAACGATTGACAGGTCCTACAATATCGATTCCGTAGTTCTTCTCGCTATAGTTTTGGAGCGTTTGAGCTGTCCCCATCCCACGGTAGCCAAACGTGTAGTCAAAGCCGACGACCACATGCTGAACCTGCAGGGGAGCCAAACAATCGGTAATAAATTCTTCTGGATAAATGGAGGAAAATGAAATATCAAAGGACATTACATAGACGATATCAACGCCCATCTTCTCCATCTGCTCCAGTTTATCTTCAAGTGGAGTGAGATAACGTGTGTATCCTGTCTGTCCAAGAACTTCCCGCGGATGAGGATCAAATGTCATAACGGCACTTTTCCATCCATTCATCTTGGCAACATCAATAGCCTTCTGGATAACACGGCGATGACCTAAATGCACTCCGTCAAAATATCCGATCGCCATGGCACAAGGAGTTGATTGTAAGCTTGGAGATAGCGGATACGATAGTCGAATGGTTTTCACGTTCTCACCTCAAGAATGAAAAACTTTTTCTGGTTTGGCTACTAATCCCCGGTTTCCTTCGCAGACACGGTGAATTCCCAAGAGCTGATCACCTGCGTAAAGGCATACAAGGCTTCCTACCTCCACTTGAACGCCATGCAGTGAGGTTTCCAAGCCATTTAGCACGGCTGCTTTACGGTCTACCGGAATCTGTACGCGCACAAAATCAAGCGCTTCTCCCATGCTAAACAGCAAATTGTCGGTATCTCCGCTCTTGAGCTTACTCTCCAAATCAGGCAATGTTATTGCTTGATCAAGCGTAAAGCCTCCACTCTGCGTACGGATTAGGTGGGCCATATGGGCAGGATAACCCAAGGCAAGACCTAGGTCAACACATAACGTGCGAATATAAGTACCTTTGGAGCAGCGACACGAGAAAGAAACCAATACGGTCTGATCTTCCCCAACCGAGATCTGATGCAGGTTACATTCGTAGATGGTAACGTTACGTGGCTTGCGTTCAATCACAACACCTTGACGGGCGAGATCATAAAGACGTTGTCCGTTGACCTTAACGGCCGAATACATTGGCGGAACCTGTTCGATCTCCCCGGTAAAACGCTCAAAAAGCTCCTTCATACGCTCTTCCGTAATCAAGGCAGAATCGACTGGCACTTGTTCAATCGCTTCTCCTTGAGCATCTTCCGTTGTCGTAGATATCCCCAGTCGCATGATTACTTCGTACGTCTTGGACTGTTCTTGCAAATACTCGACAATTCGAGTGGCATTGCCCAGACAAATTGGAAGAACACCCGTTACTTCTGGATCCAGTGTCCCTGTATGCCCGACTTTTTTGGTCGCAAATAGCCTACGAACCTTGGCCACACAATCATGCGAAGTAACACCTGCCGGTTTATGTAAGACGAGCACGCCATGAAAGTTACTCATCCGTGCTCACCTCTAACGCTTCTTTAATTTTCGCAAGAATTGTTTGCTCTATTTCTTCCAGGTTTCCTTGAAGTGTGCATCCGGCAGCTCGCGCATGTCCACCGCCGCCAACGCTCTTGGCAATCTGTGCCACATCAACTTGACTCCGGGAACGGAAACCCACCTTGACAACACCTGGTTGTGTTTCGGTAAGCAAAATCCCAACTTCTACGCCTTCAATATTTCGCCCATAGTTGACCAACCCGCTTATATCTTCGGTGGTCGCAGCAGTTTCCTTGATATCTTGATGACTGATTCGCATGGAAGCCACCAATCCATTGCTCGTAAGCTTGAGCGATTGGAGCGCACGACGCAGGATCGACAGGTGCTCCATCGTAATGGATTCAAGGCAGCGCTCAGCAATCTCTCCCGGTTTTACCCCATATGTGAGGAGATCCGCCGCGATTTTCATGACATTCGGGGTGGTATTGGAATAACGGAACCCACCTGTGTCTGTTAGCAATCCGGTATAAATACAGGTCGCAAGGGATTGATCTAATTGAAAGCCACCTTCAACCACTAGTTCATACATGATCTCGGCAGTGGCAGCCGCATCTGTTCGAATCACATTCACCGTCCCAAATAAATCGTTCGTTGGGTGGTGATCAATGTTCAGCAGTTGGACATTCTTTGCGAATAGATGCTGAATTTGTCCCATCCGCTTCGAATCAGCGGCATCAACAGCAATCACATGAGAAAATGTTCTGGTAAGCTTCGTCTTGGACAAATCAAGAAGTTCATCAAAACAAGGGAGAAAGCCAAATTTGTTTGGCGTTTCTCCTTCATTGACAACCATGTATTGTTTTCCAAGCTGTTGCAGGATAAGGCAAGTAGCAAGCGCAGAGCCAGTCGTATCTCCATCCGGACTGACATGGGAGATAACCAAAAAATCATCGTGCTCGCGCATAAACTGCGCCGCTTGTTGTAATGCCAACCTATAATCAGTCATGCTTGATCTCTCCTTCTTGGGAGGAGATTTCACGCAAGAGCGTATCAATTTTATTTCCGTAATCAATGGAAGCATCCATTTTGAACTGCAGATCTGGCACATGGCGAAGTTTGATTCGTTTGCCAATTTCTGTTCGGAGGAAGCCTTTTGCTTTTTGCAATCCTTGCAAAGACGCCTCTTTTTGTTCAGGACTTCCAAAAACGCTTATATATACTTTTGCCAATTGCAGATCTGTTGTTACTTCAACACCAGTTACGGTAACAAACCCGATACGCGGGTCTTTCAATCCACGCTGCAAAAGGATACTGAGCTCTTTTTTTATTTCTTCCCCAATGCGGTTCGTTCTTGTCTTGTTCATGCTCATGTTCCTTCACCTCCAGGTAACAGCCTGATTCACTCATAGTATTCCGTATCAGATCGAATCAACTCCACACCGGGTGTCATTTCCACCAAACGGACGGCCGACATGAGCTCTTTGTCTAAAAAAGGCTTCTCATTAGCAACGGCAGCGATTACCAGTTCGGTACGCTGCCATTGTTCGTGATAGGACATCTCAGCCGCCGACACGTTAAACTTCTGACGCAAGCGACTGAGGATACTTTTCACAATGGCCCGCTTCTCCTTCAGATTCTGGGAAGCAGGCAGGAATAATTCGATGTGAATTACTCCGATCATTATTGTTTAACTTCTTCCATGATGTACGCTTCGACTACGTCGCCTTCTTTAATGTCGCTGAAGCGATCGAGTGTAACCCCACACTCATAGCCAGCAGCTACATCTTTTGCATCGTCTTTGAAACGTTTCAATGTATCCAGCTTGCCTTCGTAGATCACGACGCCATCGCGAATCAAGCGGGCACCGGCATCACGAGACAACTTACCTTCTGTAACGTAGCATCCTGCGATGTTACCAATCTTGGATACTTTAAATACTTGACGGATTTCCGCTTGACCAATGATTTTCTCTTTAAATACTGGATCAAGCATACCTTTAAGTGCGGATTCGATCTCTTCAATTACGTTGTAGATGACACGGTGGAGACGTATATCGATCTTCTCTTGTTCCGCCATGTTTTTGGCATTCGGTTCTGGACGAACGTTGAAACCAATTACAATCGCATTGGACGCATTGGCCAAAGTAACGTCTGATTCCGTAATCGCACCTGCACCTGTATGAATGATCTTGATACGGGTACCGTTGACGTCGATTTTTTCCAATGAACCGCGAAGTGCTTCTACAGATCCTTGCACGTCTGCCTTGATGATGATATTCAATTCCTTGATATCACCCTCTTGGATGTGTTGGAACAAATCGTCAAGCGATACGCGAGTATTGGCGCGACGATCAGATTCACGCTGTTTGCTTGCGCGCGCTTCACCGATGGCACGAGCTTTTTTCTCGTCCTCGAAGACCATGAATTGATCCCCAGCTTGTGGAACATCGTTCAAACCAGTGATCTCAACTGGAGTAGATGGTCCTGCTTCTTTAATACGGCGACCCTTGTCGTTCACCATGGCGCGAATACGACCAAAAGCAGAACCAACAACAATTGGATCTCCGATTTTCAGCGTACCGTGTTGAACAAGCACAGTGGCTACCGGTCCACGACCTTTATCCAACTCAGCTTCAACTACTGTTCCGCGAGCGCGTTTATTTGGATTAGATTTCAGCTCTTGAACCTCAGATACGAGAAGGATGTATTCCAACAACTCTTCCATACCGATACGTTGTTTCGCAGAGATCGGGCAGAAGATGGTTTCACCGCCCCACTCTTCCGCTACAAGTCCGTACTCAGTCAGCTCTTGTTTGATGCGGTCGATGTTGGCGCCTTCTTTATCAATTTTGTTGACAGCTACGATGATTGGAACATTCGCCGCTTTGGCATGGCTAATGGCCTCAATCGTTTGTGGCATAACGCCGTCGTCCGCTGCAACAACAAGGATGGTAACGTCTGTAATTTGCGCACCGCGAGCACGCATGGTTGTAAACGCAGCATGGCCCGGTGTATCGAGGAAGGAGATCTTCTTGCCTTTGATCTCAACTTGATACGCACCGATATGCTGTGTAATTCCACCTGCTTCACCTGCTACTACATTCGTAGAACGGATCGCATCTAGCAAGGTGGTTTTCCCGTGGTCAACGTGACCCATGATCGTAACCACTGGAGGACGCTCTTGAAGGTCTTCAGGTGCATCCACCTCTTCGATGGTTTCGAAGTTGGTTTCGTCGATGACAATTTTCTCTTCTACTTCTACGTTGTATTCAGAGCAAATCAACTCGATCGTATCTTTGTCAAGATCCTGGTTGATCGTAGCCATGATACCCAGCATGAAGAGTTTTTTGATAATTTCTGCTGGCTCTTTGCGAAGTTTCTTCGCTAATTCCCCAACAGTAAGCGACTCGGTAAACACAATTTTGGATGGCGGTTCCAAAACTGGACGTTGTGGTTCGCGTTGGAAGTTGTTGTTGTTGCGTCGGTTGTCAGGACGTTTGTTGTTCCCTTTGAACGGAACATTGTTTTTCTTGTTGTCTTCAAACGTCTTCTTGCCAACAGGTGCCTTTTTGATTTTTTCGCGTTTGGTTTCCGTTCCCACTTTTGCAGGAATGATCACCTTGTCTTCAAAATCATCCAGGTCTTTTTTGTTTCCCGTGTCAGTCTGACTCTCTTGGACGGTCGGTTGTGTTTGATTTGTTACTTTTGGTTGATTACTCATATTTTCTGCTCTTCGCTCCTGATTCTTCCCCTGGTTTTGATGCTGCTGGCGTTGCTCAGGACGATTGTTTTTCGCTCTGTCACGGCCGGCATCTCGAGATTTCTCTTGAGACTGCACTTGCTTTTGTTCAGCTGCTTTCTCACTTCCACGCGCTCCCGCCGCTTGGCTTTCTGTTGGAGCACTGGAAGAACGCAGCTTGGACAGATGCTGTTGCACCTTGTCAATCGTCTCTTGATCCATAATACTCATGTGATTAGTCACTTCAATATTTAAACGTTTTAACAAAGTAATAATCTCTTTACTACTCATATTATGCTGTTTAGCATATTCGTACACGCGAGTCTTCATTAAATCACCCCTTATGAATTAGGTGTGAGAAGGTGCTGTATGTTATCGGCCATCTTGGCATCAGATACTGCTACAACGACACGCGCATCTTTTCCGATCGCTTGACCTATTGCGTATCGATCAGAAAGGGTATGGCATGGCACATGGTATGAGTTACATTTGTCGGTTATTTTTTTCGCAGTATTTGCTGAAGCATCCAATGCAAGAAGGACGAGTTTTGCTTGGCCCGTTCGAACTGCACTTACGACAAGCTCCTCACCCGTAATCAGTTTGCGAGCACGCATGGCAAGCCCCAACATCTGCGCTATCTTGGGATTCACTTACCGATCAACTCCAGCCACTTATGTCGAAAATTCTCGTATTGTTCTTGTGAAATCGGCATGTTGAGAGCGCGCTCCAACGTTTTTTTCCATTTTCCGGCTGCAAAAGTATCCGGTGTTAAGCATGTTTCTCGTCTGCAAACATACGTTCCTCGCCCTGCTGCTTTCCCTGTCAAATCTATGACGATTTGCTCATCCGGCGTACGAACCACGCGAATCAGCTCCTTTTTGGGGAGCATTTCCTGACAGACGATGCACTTACGTAATGGAACTTTCTTCTGCTTCATTCTGCATCAACGTCCACAGAATCCTGTACATCGGACGGCTTCGGATACTCGATACCCTCTTGTTCCGCTTGGCTTTCACTCTTAATATCGATCTTCCAACCTGTAAGCTTGGCAGCCAAACGAGCATTCTGTCCACGTTTACCAATCGCAAGTGACAATTGATAATCAGGAACAATGACTCGAGTTACTTTTTCTTGTACATTCACATCTACGTAGAGAACCTTTGACGGACTGAGCGCATTGGCGACATACTCGGCCGGATCTTCAGACCAACGCACAATGTCAATCTTCTCGCCTTTTAATTCGTTAACGATGGTTTGTACACGCAATCCCTTCGGACCTACACAAGCTCCAACTGGATCGACGTCTTCATTGATGGAGTGTACCGCGATTTTGGAACGATCTCCCGCCTCGCGAGCTACTGATTTGATCTCGACAACACCATCGTAAATTTCAGGTACTTCCAATTCGAAAAGTCGTTTCAACAATCCTGGGTGTGTACGAGAAACCACAATTTGCGGACCCTTCGTGGTTTTTTCTACCTTAATGATGTATGCCTTGATTCGGTCTTGCGGCTTGAAATCATCTGTCGGCATTTTTTCGGTGACTGGCATAATCGCCTCTACCTTGCCAAGATCGATGTAATAGAATCTAGCGTCCTGACGTTGAATGACACCACTCACGATATCTTCTTCACGTTCGATAAATTCGCTATAAATAAGTCCGCGCTCAGCTTCGCGAATGCGTTGAGTAACTACTTGCTTCGCTGTCTGAGCGGCAATACGTCCGAAGTCGCGAGGCGTTACCTCAATCTCAACGATATCTTCTAAGCGAAAATTCGGGTCAATCTCTTGTGCACCCTCTAACGAGATTTCCAAGCGAGTATCCAGAACCTCTTCCACTACAGTTTTACGGGCAAACACTCGAACAACCCCTGTGTGACGGTTGATATCTACCCGGACGTTCTGAGCAGAATTAAAGTTGCGTTTGTAGCCGGAAATCAGAGCTGCTTCGATTGCTTCCAAAAGCACCTCTTTGGCAATTCCCTTCTCTCTCTCAATTTCATTAAGTGCATCAATAAACTCAGCGTTCATGTGACTGCTGTGTCCTCCCTTCAACTAGAAAACAATCGCCATTCTCGCCGTGTCGATTTGGCCGATTGATAACTCATAAGTATGTTTTGTTTCTTTAACGGTTAGCTTTTGGGTATTCGTATCAAATGCGATCAGTTCGCCTTCGAAAACAGTGTGTCCATTCACAGCTTCTTTCGTTGTGATATGTACGTGTTTACCCACAGCTTTATGAAAATCCCGTTCATTACGAAGCGGTCTCTCAGCACCTGGGGACGAGACTTCAAGGAAATACGCCATAGGGATCGGATCGACTTCGTCCAAACGTTGGCTTAGGCGTTCACTTACAGTACCGCAGTCATCAATGTCAATGTTTCCTGTTTCGTTATCGATGAAGACCCTTAGAAAATGGTTGGTGCCTTCTTTCTTAAATTCAATGTCTACTAGCTCCAACTTCATCTCATCCAGAATGGGAGTTACTAGATCTGTGACGATTTGCGTTACCTTGCTCAAGCAAGTACCTCCTTTACCATCCGAACTCCGGTTTCAGCCAGAAAGAAAGAGTGGGTTTCCCCACTCTTGATCTGCGTGTATAACCAGTATTTCCAAAAAAATTATAACATAACAGTCTACCCTTGACAACCTTTGGTTCCCGAGTCAAACCAGCAAACAATTGGCATCTTAGAATAGCGACAATTGATTCGACTCCGGCAGACCCTGAAGCGCACCTTGCTCATCGAGGAACTCCAAAATGGTTTTGGAGATTTTGGAACGAGAAAGCAAGTCCTCCTTGGAGAGGAATTCTCCATCTTCCCGAGCCTTGGCTAAGCTGATCGCCGCATTCGTACCAAGCCCTGGCATGGCGTTAAACGGAGCGCGTAGGCAATTTTCCTCAATCAGAAACTTGGTCGCATCGGATTTATATAAGTCCACATTAAGGAAACGATAGCCCCGCTCCACCATCTCTAGCGCCATCTCCAGCACGGTTAACAGGGATTTTTCTTTTGGCTGGGCATCATGTCCCTTTTCTTCAATTTCTTCTATCTTTTGACGGATAGCAGAAGAACCCTTGGCCATCAGTGGAATGTCAAAATCGTCAGCACGCACGGAGAAGTACGTCGCATAAAACTCCAACGGATAATGAACCTTAAAGTAGGCAATCCGTACAGCCATCATGACGTATGCGGTTGCGTGAGCCTTAGGGAACATGTATTTAATCTTTTGGCAGGAGTCAATGTACCAATCCGGCACGCTATTGTTGCGCATTTCTTCCTGGTCTTCTTCATTGACGCCTTTACCTTTACGAACCGACTCCATGATTTTAAAGGCACGAGAAGGATCCAATCCCTTATAGATCAAGTAGACCATGATATCGTCACGACAACCGATAACATCAGGAAGCTTACAGGTTCCACTGCGGATAAGCTCTTGCGCGTTGTTTAGCCATACGTCTGTTCCATGCGACAACCCGGAGATCTGCACCAACTCGGCAAAGGTGGTCGGTTTGGTGTCTTCTAACATCTGACGGACGAATTTTGTCCCAAACTCCGGAATTCCAAGTGTTCCCATGTTCGTGCGAATCTGTTCCGGGGCGACTCCAAGCGCTTCCGTTTTACTGAAAATGGACATGGTCTTCTGGTCATCGAGCGGGATTTTTTTCGGATCAAGCCCGGTTAAATCCTGCAGCATCCGTATGACCGTCGGATCGTCGTGTCCCAGGATATCGAGTTTGAGCAAATTATCATGGATGGAGTGGAAGTCGAAGTGCGTGGTACGCCACTCGGACTCGTTATCATCGGCAGGGAACTGGATCGGGCAAAAGTCCTCGATCTCCATGTAATCAGGCACAACAATAATTCCCCCTGGATGCTGACCGGTCGTACGCTTAACTCCGGTGCATCCATTCACCAATCGGGCAATTTCCGCTCCACGCAGGACCATGCCATGCTCTTCCGCATATTTGCGGACGTATCCATACGCAGTTTTCTCCGCTACCGTACCAATCGTTCCTGCGCGGTACACATTGTCCACACCGAACAATTCTTGCGTGTACTTGTGGGCACGCGGTTGATATTCCCCAGAGAAGTTCAAATCGATATCGGGAACTTTGTCTCCTTTAAAGCCAAGGAACGTCTCGAACGGAATATCTTGACCATCTTTATTGAAGGCTTGACCGCACTCTGGGCAATCCTTATCTTGCAAGTCGAAACCGGAACCAATGGAACCGTCCAGAATAAATTCACTATGCTTGCAATTCGGGCAGAGATAATGTGGCGGTAAAGGATTAACCTCGGTAATCTCCGACATCGTGGCCACGAAGGAGGAACCAACGGAACCCCGAGAACCTACCAGATAACCGTCCCGAAGTGACTTAGTCACCAGTCGTTGTGAAATCAGATAGATTACGCCGAAACCGTGCTTGATGATACTGGTCAACTCTTTTTCCAATCGCTGTTCAACAATTTCTGGCAACGGCTCACCGTAAAGGCTCTTCGCCTTGTCATAGCACATGTCTCGAAGCTCTTCGTCCGCACCCTCGATGATTGGCGTGTACAATTTATCTGGAATTGGACATACTTCTTCAATCATTTCATTAATTCGGTTAGGAGCTTGAATAACGATTTCTCTCGCCAATTCTTCTCCCAAGTAGCTGAAAGCATCCAGCATCTCATCCGTTGTCATGAAATAGAGAGGAGGTTGATTCCCGTTGTCTTGGTCTCCCTTCGAGAACAAGAAGACATCACGGAATACCTCATCCTCTGGATTCAGGAAGTGTACATCACCTGTAGCCACGGCTGGTTTGTCTAGCTCGTGAGCTATCTCAATCATCATGCGGTGATACTCTTTTACAGAATCCAAAGAGTTAATGCTCTCATTGCGTAGCAAAGATCGGTAATGGTCGATTGGCTGCACCTCGATATAATCGTAGAATTTGGCCACTTCAACTAATTCATCACGGGACTTGCCTCGTGTAATGGATTGGAACAACTCCCCTTCTTTGCAAGCCGTTCCGATCAGCAATCCTTCTCGATATTTGACTAGTTGGCTTCGCTGAATTCGAGGAACGCGGTAGAAGGTCTCGACATGCGAGCGGCTCACGAGTTTGTATAAGTTCTTCAGTCCTGTTTTATTCTGAACGAGAATCGTAGCGTGAAAAGGACGTGAGCTTTTGAAGTCTGCCGTCTGATTGCTGATTTCGTTTAAATGAACCAAGCTTTGAATTTCTTTCTCTTTCATTTCTTTTAGCATGTACTGAAATACCTTAGCCAGTGCCACTGTATCATCCAACGCGCGGTGGGCATTGATTAACTCCACACTTAAACGTTTGGCTAAGGTACCTAAGCGGTAGTTTCGCATGCCCGGATAGAGTAATCTCGCGAGTGGCAAAGTATCCAGAAACGGATTCGCCCAACGCTCCATACCTATTCTCTTTGCACAGGCATTCAAGAATCCTTGGTCAAATTCCGCGTTATGGGCAACAAGAACAGCATCACCGACGAACTCTTTAAACTGCTTGAGCACGGGCTCTAGCGTCCGTTGTCCCGCTAACATCTCATTGGTAATCCCCGTTATCTCGGTTGTTTTAGGCCCGACAGGAAACCCTGGATCGATCAGTTCGGACCATTCTTCAATAATCTCCGCGCCTCGCATCTTCACCGCGGCGATCTCGATGATGGTGTTCTCGGCTGCGTTTAACCCTGTCGTCTCGGTGTCAAATACGACGTAGCTGGTATTTTCATCAATCACAATATCGTTTACTGCTGAGTTGTTCAGGTTATAAACAATGTCTACACCATCATCTACAACGTATGCTTCTAGACCCAGGATGCACTTGATGTTGTTTTTCTTGGCAATCCCATACGCCTCTGGAAACGACTGTACGACCCCGTGATCCGTAATCGCGATGGCTTGATGTCCCCATTTGGCTGCTGTTGAAATCAGTGATTTAAGTGACGCTACCCCGTCTAACATACTCATCGGTGTATGGCAATGAAGCTCGATCCGTTTCTGTTCGGACATATCCTTGCGTCCAACTTGTTCAATCTGATTCAGATCATTGGCCATCATCACCAACTCGCGCATGAAGGTGTCGTGCTGCACACTTCCTCGCACCTTTAACCACATGCCATCTTTCACCGCTTCAAGCATCTTTAAGTCTTCCTTGTCGCGTGAGAAGATCTTGATGGATAGAGAGTCTGTGTAATCCGTGAGATTAAAGGTCAACAGGTGACGTCCGCTCTTTAATTCTTTTAATTCAACATTAAACGCGGTTCCCTGGATACAAATCCGGCGTTCTTCTTCTTTGATTTCTTGAATAGGAACCGGGTCTTCTTTGATCTCGTAGCCAATCACTAGTGTAGTAATCGCTTCGTTCTGACTACTTGCCGCTTCCTTCTCTTTCTCTGCTTGCGCACTCATCACGACTTGAACCAGCGCGCGTTCTTCCTCCGCACGCTGTTCCATAAATGCTTTGAGGTTCTCGTCTGTTTGTTCCTCATCCGCCATGAATAGAAAACGCGGGCGTGTATCCGTCACCTTGTGAAAGAGATTCTGAAGCTCCTGATCCGCTTTTTTCCGTTTGGCAAATTCAACGGCCATTTCAGTTGGCATCATGACCTTCACATCATCGCCTTGCACTTTACGCTCTGAGCTACGAATTTGTGCGGCTAGAGAGTTCAACCGAGCCTCCGCTTGGGTCAGCAAATAGTCCCAATACTCATCGACTGCTTCTCCTACTGGCGGTGTGGAACCATACCGAATATACGAATCCACTTTTGCCAAATGAGAAAAGCTGGAGGTTAACCTCGCTTGAAAAGCCTGATAGACCTTTTGGGGCAGAAGTTTCGGAAACGTAAACGTAAAGACCCACTCTTTATTCTGTTTATACAATTCCAATTTGTTGATCAAACCTTCTTGAAAATAAGCCTCTATCCAATCAACCGGGATATCCAACTGCTTTAGTAACAGTGCAAATCGTTCTTTTTGTTCTTTGTGGTCAACCATTCTGTGAACACCTCTTATTGAAAAACTCCCCTACGCCTAAGCGATAAGCAATGGCAGAGCCATAGTTGCGCATATGAATTATAAGAAAACCTTTGGAATGATGCCAATGCAAAAAGTGGTACCCCCAAAAAAGGGATACCACTCAAACATTCGACAAATTATGAGTTGATTCCTGCTAGAATGAAGCTTTTACCGGATGCGTTTCTTTTTCGGAAAGCTCAGCCAGTTTGTTTTGCACAAATGTGGCAAGTTCCTCTACAGCTACGTCGAAGGCTTCCCCTGTGCGACGAACACGAACCTCTACCGTTCCTTCAACGCTCTTGTCGGAAACGGTAATACGAAGTGGAAGTCCAATCAGATCGGCATCCTTGAACTTCACGCCAGCACGCTCAGGACGGTCGTCATAGAGCACCTCAATACCCGCTTCAGAAAGCTTCGCAAAAATCTGTTCGCTTAGTTCGCGTTGCTCGTCCACTTTGGCGTTGATTGGAATAACATGGACATGGAACGGAGCCACGGATACTGGCCAGATGATTCCATGCTCATCATTATTCTGTTCAATCACTGCCGCCAACGTACGAGATACCCCAATACCATAGCAACCCATGATCATGTCTTGGGATCGGCCGTTCTCGTCCAAATAAGTGGCTCCTAATGTATTGGAGTACTTGGTTCCCAATTTAAACACGTGACCAACCTCAACCCCACGGGCAAAAGCAATGGTTCCATTATCACGAGGAGACTTGTCCCCTTCCATAATGTTACGCAGGTCAGCGAAGCGATCAATACGCAAATCACGGGTCACGGATACATGTTTAAGGTGATAGTCTTTTTCATTCGCGCCCACCACGCCGTCTACTACATCTTGGACGAAGTTATCTGCAACGATTTCTACGTCATCTTTTAATCCAATTGGACCAACAAAGCCTACTGGTGCTCCGGTTACCTGAAACACTTCCTCTTCCGTCGCCATACGAAGGTTGGTCGCATCGTACATATTTTTCAATTTTACTTCGTTCAGCTCATGGTCTCCACGAATCAGGACCACAACCAGTTTGTCATCCATGCGATAAACCAAGCTTTTAATAATCTCGGAAGCTTGTACACCGAGACTCTCTACGAGCTGGTCGATTGTACGAACGTTAGGTGTATGAATTTTTTCAGTCAAAGGAATGTTGACGTTTTGTTTTGGAGTACCCTCGTAAACCACTTCCGCTTTTTCCAAATTGGCAGCGTACGTACCATCTGTGGAATAAGCGATCGTGTCTTCACCGATCTCGCACAACGCCATGAATTCGTACGTTCCAGTTCCCCCAATGGAGCCGGCATCCGCTTCAACCGCGCGGAAATTCAGGCCAACCCGGGTGAAAATGTTAGTGTACGCGTTAAACATCGCTTCGAAGTTCTTATCCAATCCTTCTCGAGAGGTGTCAAACGAATACGCGTCCTTCATGATGAACTCGCGGCAACGGATCAAACCGAAGCGAGGACGAACTTCATCACGGAATTTCGTTTGGATTTGATACAAGTTTAAAGGCAGTTTCTTATAGGAGTTCACTTCGTCTCCAACTAAAGAGGTAACCACTTCTTCATGGGTTGGGCCAAGTGCGAATTGTCGATTGTGTCGATCATTTAGACGCATGAGTTCTGGACCATATACATCCCAGCGTCCGGATTTCATCCATAACTCTGCCGGCTGCATGGCAGGCATGAGGAGCTCCTGGGCACCAGCACGATTCATTTCTTCACGGACAATCGCTTGGATTTTTTGCAAGACACGTACGGATAATGGCAGATGGGTATACACACCCGAAGCTAATTGTCTAGCCATTCCGGCGCGAAGCAGCAGCTTATGGCTGGCGATTTCAGCGTCGGAAGGCACCTCACGCAAAGTTGGAATAAGCATTTGGCTTTGTTTTAACACGACATTTCCTCCAAACGAACAAATGTTCTTAATTATAGGGAAGCCCCGAACATTACACGATGGCAACGTCCGAGGTTATTTGACGACACGAGTTACATCCAGTTATTTCACAATCGTTTCGATTTCTTTCATTAACTCTTCAAAAAGATCTTCTTCTTTCACCTTACGCACGATTTCCCCATTGCGGAAAATGAGGCCTTCCCCATTGCCGCCGGCTACTCCGACATCCGCCTCACGAGCTTCACCCGGGCCGTTGACCGCACATCCCATAACTGCAACTTTTAATGGCATCTTGATGTTGGATACGGCGTCTTCTACCTTGGTAGCAAGACCGATCAAATCGATAGCGCAACGACCGCATGATGGACAAGAAATGACCACTGGGTCGTTGTTGACAATATCCAAGCTTCTCAAGATTTGTTTAGCTACCTTGATCTCTTCAACAGGGTCAGCGGTCAAGGATACACGAATGGTATCACCAATTCCCATTGATAGCACTGTACCGATACCGACAGAAGACTTGATGCTGCCGGAGAATTGGGTACCTGCTTCCGTTACGCCTACGTGAAGCGGATAGTTCCGTTTTTGCGCCATCAGAGAGTAGGTTTGAATCATGGTCGGCACGTCTGATGATTTTAACGAAATAGCGATATTGTCATAATTTAGGTCTTCCAGAATCTCAACATGGCTCATGGCGCTTTCAACGATGGCTTCCGGACTCGGGTAACCATATTTATCAAGCAAACGCTTCTCAACTGAACCTGAGTTTACACCAATTCGAATTGGTACGTTGCGTTCGCGGCACGCTTCAACAACGGCTTTGGTTTTTTCCCTGGAACCAATGTTCCCTGGATTAATTCTGATTTTATCGATACCACTTTCAAGGGCAATCAGTGCCAATTTGTGATCGAAGTGGATATCCGCTACAAGAGGCAAAGGAGAGCGCTCTTTGATTTGTTTGATTGCTTTAGCGGCATCTTCATTAATAACCGCCAAACGAACAACTTGGCAGCCCACTTCATACAGGCGGTTAATTTGATCCAGTGTCGCTTCTACGTCACGAGTATCGGCTGTTGTCATAGATTGAATGACAACGCTTTTCTGACCGCCAATCTGTACGTCACCCACGAATATCGGTTTCGTTTCCTCACGTTTGTACACGATTGTACACCATCCTTTGTCTCGGTTGCTTCTCTCACATCATAATACTTCTGTCTTGACGAATCTCTATCCTCTAGAAGAAAAATCGCTGAATGTCATTCCAAGTCACGACCAGAATCAACAACATCAAAAACGCGAATCCCAAAAAGTGAACCATGCCTTCCTTATGCGGATCAACTGGTCGTCCACGTAATGCTTCCACAACGAGGAACATTAGTCTTCCACCATCCAGCGCAGGTAACGGAAGCAGATTGAATAATCCTAAGTTGATACTTAGAACGGCAGCCCACTGAATCAGAATCTTGATTCCTTGTTGCGCGAACTCTCCCGTCATCTTGAAAATACCGACTGGCCCACTCAAATCCTTGAGACCAACAGACCCTGAGAAGAGCATGGCCAAATTTCCGATAATCATAGACGTAAAGTCGTAAGTTGCAACTGCACCATAGCGAATCGATTCGAGTGGTGAATAGGTTACAGGGTTATACACCATTATTTTACCTTGTTTGTTCTCTGTTTGCACATGTACGGGAATCTGTTTATGTACCCCTCCACGATCCACTTCAAAAACAAGAGTCTTACCTGCTGACTTACTTACAATCTCAACGATATCCGTCCAGCTATGAACGGGATGATTTTGAATGGAGAGAACGCGATCCCCTTCCAAAAGACCTGCGTGAGCTGCCGGTCCGTCAGGTTTGACTTGACCGATTAACGGTTCATTGGTTGGTACTCCGTAAAATAAACCACTGGCCATCAATAATACAAACGCAAGAATGAAGTTGGCTGCGGGTCCAGCAAAAATTGTCCAAAAACGTTGCTTAACCGTTTTGCCTTTAAACTGTCGGTCAAAAGGAGCAATCTGTACTTCACGGCCATCGAAAACCAGAACAGCCTGCGGATGAACCGAGAAGGTTTCCTCTGAACCGGAAATATCCAGGGTCAGCGTTAATTTATGCTCCAAATCAAATTCAGAGACGACACCACGCATTAAATTTCCTTGATGATTGGGCGCAGGCTGCAAGAACATTTTAGTGACCTGTCCTGCGGCATTCAGTTCCACATCAATCATCATGTGAGTTTTTAGCACGTCGAGCTCGGGATCCTCCCCTGCCATCCGAACTAAACCGCCAATTGGCAATAGACGAATGGTATATTCGGTTTCCCCCCGCTTGAAGCGAAATATCTTCGGACCCATTCCTAAGGCAAATTCGCGACATAGAATACCCGCTTTCTTTGCCAGTAGAAAATGTCCTAATTCATGTACAAGTACTAACAAGCTAAATACCACGATTATGGCGATAATCGATCCAAACGAACCTAAGTTTGGCATAGGCAAAGGATTTGGCCACCTTTCTGTGCGTATTTATGATCTGATGCTAGCTACCATCTGATAAGCTTCCCGACGAGCCCATTGATCGACCGCAAAAATGGCCTCAATATCCGGTTGTGAGAAGACTTCATGCTTCTGGCAAACACTCTCCACCAATTCTTCAATCTGCAAAAACGAGATTTTTTCTTGCAGGAACTGCTCAACAGCAACTTCATTCGCTGCGTTCATGACAGTCGGCAGGGTGCCTCCACGTTTTCCGCAGTCATAGGCTAGCTTGATCATTGGATAACGTTCAAAATCCATTTGGGCAAAATTCAGTGTCCCGCAGGATATTAAATCAAGCGTCTCCGAACGAAGAGATACTCTTCGTGGATAGCTTAGCGCATATTGAATTGGAACCTTCATGTCAGGTGTCCCCAACTGAGCGATGACTGCTTTATCCTTGTATTCTACCATAGAATGAATAATGCTTTCATAATGCAGAACACAATCAATTTGCTCGTAAGGAAGTCCGAACAGCCAATGCGCCTCCAATACTTCCAATCCCTTGTTCATCATAGTTGCTGAGTCAATGGTTATTTTGGCTCCCATGCTCCAGTTCGGATGATTGAGCGCGTCCTTGATGCTGACGTCCTTCAATTGATCACGAGAGAGCTTTCGGAAAGATCCTCCAGACGCAGTGATAATGATCCGCGAAACATCCTCCATGCTATTACCTTGTAAGGATTGGAAGATAGCGGAATGCTCACTATCTACAGGGATGATCGTCACATTGTTGCGACGAGCCGCTTCCATGACCAGATGACCGGCACTTACCAATGTTTCTTTATTCGCAAGTCCAATTGTTTTCTTGGCTTCAATCGCAGCCAATGTAGGCTCCACTCCGACGCTCCCGACAACGGCTGTCAGAACAAAATCGGCTGTGGAATGGCTGGCAACTTGGATTAAACCTTCCTTCCCGCAGACAATCTCAGGCAGGTCCGCAACACCAATATATTCACGAAGTCTCGCAATATATGCTTCACTACCTACTGATACGATCTCTGGACGGAATAGTTTCACTTGTTCGGCCAAGAGCTCTATATTGGAGCCAGCTGCAAGCCCGACAATCTTGAATTCTTCCGGATGCTGAGCGACTACTTCAAGGGTACTTGTTCCAATGGAGCCAGTAGATCCAAGCAACGCTATCTTTTTCACTTACTTCCACCTCTACCCATCTGTCTTTTAATGGAACCCTAATATGTATAGTACTGGGAATACAATTAACCAACTATCCGTACGGTCGAGTACGCCTCCATGCCCCGGTAAGATTTGACCAGAGTCTTTCACGCCAAAATGACGTTTCAAAGCAGACTCTACCAAATCGCCGATCTGTGCGGTTACCCCAATGACCAACGCGATTTCTAACGCTTGGGTAAACGGTACAACACTCTTCGCCGCGTTGATGGACAACACAATCACAAACGCAATAACAATACCACCCATGGAGCCCTCTATGGTTTTGTTGGGACTAATCGCGGGCCATAATTTATTCTTGCCAAACGCGCGCCCCACGAAATAGGCACCGGAGTCAGTAGCCCAGATCCCCAACAACACCATCATCGTCAACCAGAAACCATGATCACTTAACCCGTCTCGGAAAGCACCCATATAGGCAAATCCATACCCGACATAAACTGCACCCAAAAGGGAAAGTGCGGCATGTTCAATGTTAAACTCATTCTTCTTGGCTACTGTATAAAATAATAGAAGGATTACCACGGGCATCAAGACAGTTGAAAAATGAAAAAGTGGCCAGCTTGAAGAGACGAGATCAGGCCACGTAATGCTTAACATCAATAGATAGCTGAGTAATCCTGTAAAGCTGAACGGCGAAAGTCCAGCCATTCGCAAAAATTCAAAAAGGCCAATCAAGGCCAATAGTAATAATAACAGGGAGTACCACATACCCCCCAGATATACTAATGTAAGAAAAATGATCCCACCAATTACTCCTGTTACGATTCGTTGCTTCAATCTCTTCCACCTCTTCGGTTATACAGCTCCATAACGACGGGCTCTACCTTGAAATTCAGCTATCGCTTGGTAAAAATGTTCGTGAGTAAAATCAGGCCAGAGTACGTCTGTGAACCATAATTCAGTGTAGGCCAATTGCCAGAGCATGAAGTTGCTCAAGCGGATTTCTCCACTCGTACGAATAAGTAAGTCTGGATCTGGGGTGTCATGTGTATACAAATGCGAAGAGATCGCTTCTTCGGTAATCTCATCCGCTGATAATTTTCCTTCTAAGACAAGCTGAGTTAGCTCTGAAACCGCCTTAACGATTTCCGTGCGTCCACCGTAATTCATAGCGAAGTTCAACTGCAACCCCGTATTGTTTTTGGTCTTTTCTTCTGCTTGTTCCATCGCCTGCAAGGTATGGCTGGGTAGACCCTCTTTGGCTCCCACTAGGGTAATCTTCACGTTGCGTTCGATTAATTCATCCAATTCTGTCGACAAAAATTCCTGCGGTAATTTCATCAAAAAATCCACTTCATCAGTAGGTCGTTTCCAATTTTCCGTAGAAAAAGCATACATCGTCAATACCTGTACACCAATCTCGTCAGCTGCTTTGACGATTTCTTTGACGGTTTTCATTCCCGCTCGATGTCCAGCGATCCGAGGTAAACCACGCATCTTGGCCCATCTTCCGTTTCCATCCATAATGATCGCAATGTGCTTCGGTATATTTGCATTTGGGTCCAGTTCATGTGTTTGATCTCTTCGGTCGGCCTTTTTTGCCAACATTTGACTGATCCGTTCTAGCATAAGGTTTCCCCCATAAAGAGAAATGTAGACGTAACTCCCCCTCCTTTTAAACAAGAGGGGGAAGTTTTTACGTTCTACTTCATTTTTTATACTTCCAAAATATCTTTTTCTTTATCTTTTACTACTTTATCCACTTCAGCGATAAATTTATCTGTTGTTTTTTGAATGCTTTCTTGGTGACGGTGGGACTCATCCTCAGAAATTGTGCCCGCTTTTTCCAACTTCTTAATATCATCATTCGCGTCACGACGAATGTTACGGATCGCTACTTTGGTTTCTTCTCCATCTTTACCCGCTACCTTCACAAGATCCTTGCGTCGTTCTTCAGTAAGTGGTGGAACCGCAATACGAATAACTTGGCCATCATTAGAAGGTGTCAGACCAATATCGGATTGTTGGATCGCTTTATCGATTTCCTTAAGCGCTGATTTGTCCCAAGGCTGGATCAATAGAAGACGAGGTTCCGGAGCATTGATGTTGGCCAATTGGCTAATTGGTGTCGGCGAACCATAATAATCCACCATGACTTTATCCAATATAGCTGGAGTAGCGCGACCTGTACGCAAGGTTGCCAAATCTTTTTTTAAGGTATGAATCGTTTTTGACATACGTTCTTCCATGTCTTTTAAAATCGACTGTGGCATTAGGCATCCCCCTTAACGATTGTTCCGATTTTTTCACCCATAACAGCTCTCATTATATTGCCTTCTTCTGTGATCGAGAAGACCATTAATTGAATGTTATTGTCCATGCACAAGCTTGATGCTGTGGAGTCCATAACACCTAATCCTTGATTGAGCACATCCATGAAGGATAACTCATCATATTTAACAGCGTTTGGATCAATAGATGGATCGGCCGTATACACACCATCCACTTTATTTTTCGCCATTAAAATTACTTCCGCTTCAATCTCAGCAGCACGCAGAGCAGCAGTCGTATCGGTGGAGAAATAGGGATTCCCTGTACCTGCCGCAAAAATGACGACGCGATTTTTCTCCAAGTGACGAATGGCTTTTCGACGTATGTATGGTTCAGCGACTTGTCGCATTTCAATCGATGTTTGTACTCGAGTGGGTACATTCACTTGTTCCAAGCCATCCTGCAAGGCTAGTGAATTCATAACAGTAGCGAGCATTCCCATGTAATCTGCTGTAGCTCGATCCATTCCTTTGGAACTTCCAGAAAGACCGCGCCAGATATTTCCGCCACCGACAACAACAGCTACTTGTACGCCAAACTCGACGATTTCTTTAATTTGGTTCGCGATGGAGAAAATGATTTTCGGGTCAATTCCATACCCTAGTTCTCCAGCAAGCGCTTCCCCACTCAACTTTAACACAATCCGCTTATAGGCAGGAAGTGACATGTGGATGTGCCTCCAATCTAGTATACATTCTCTCTTCAGCTGGTGATTCCTCCATGCTTTACTTCTTAAAAAAGGGAACACACTGTGTTCCCTCCTAAAAATGCATGATTGGAATTCAACCAATTCAATTATTGTTTGTTAACTTGTGCCATAACTTCAGCAGCAAAGTCTTCTTGTTTCTTCTCGATGCCTTCGCCTACTTGGAAACGAGTGAAAGCTTTCAAAGTTGCGCCTGCTTCTTTCAACAAAGCAGAAACTTTTTTGTCTGGATCTTTAACGAATGGTTGTTCAACCAAAACGTATTCTTCGAAGTACTTGGAAAGACGGCCTTCAACCATTTTCTCAACGATGTTAGCTGGTTTGCCTTCAGCAAGCGCTTGGTTTTTCAATACTTCGCGCTCACGTTCGATCTCGTCAGCAGAAACCTCTTCACGGTTAGCGAAACGTGGGTTAGCTGCAGCAGCGTGCATCGCAATGTCTTTAGCCAAACCTTCATTTGTAGTTCCTTCAAGAGCAACCAATACACCGATTTTTCCGCCCATATGTAGGTAGCCACCAAATGCGCCTGCATCGGATTTCTCGATTACTGTGAAACGACGGAAAGAAAGGTTTTCACCGATTGTCGCGATTTTCTCGCTGATTACTTGGGAAAGAGCTTCACCTTGTCCTTTGAAAGGAAGCGCAAGAGCTGCTTCTACATCAGCTGGACGTGCAGCTACTACGTGTTCTGCAATATCTTTCACAAGGGTTTGGAACTCAGGGTTTTTCGCAACGAAGTCAGTTTCACAGTTCACTTCAACGATTGCCCCTACGTTACCAGAGAAAGCTACTGCAGTCAAACCTTCAGCTGCGATACGACCGGATTTTTTCGCTGCTTTTGCGATTCCGCGTTCACGAAGAAGGTCGATTGCTTTTTCCATATCGCCTGCTGTTTCTTCCAACGCTTTTTTACAATCCATCATACCTGCGCCTGTTCTTTCACGCAGTTCTTTTACAGCTTGTGCACTGATTGCCATGAGTGAGTTCCTCCTTAGTTTTTGAGTTCCTATTGATTCATAGAAAACTTGGCGATACCAAGCCTCGGACGCCGGTAGAGCCTTAGTTGTAACGTACAGGACGTGCTACTGTCGGCGTTTCAACAGGACGTTGAGCTTTTAGCCGGCCCCTTGGATCGATAAGAATTTGTATAAATTCTATATCGACAAAAAAGAGTGGACAGGGTTTCTGAAACCCTCAGTCCACCCTTGTCTTTTACTCAGCGGTTGTTGTTTGGTCTGTGCCTTGGTTTCCTTCAACCAATGCGTCAGCCATTTTAGCTGTTAGCAATTTAACGGCACGAATCGCGTCATCGTTACCAGGGATTACATAGTCGATTTCATCTGGGTCGCAGTTAGTATCTACAATCGCAACGATTGGGATACCCAATTTACGAGCTTCTGCTACTGCAATGCGCTCTTTGCGAGGGTCGATGATGAACAATGCATCTGGAAGTTCGGTCATTTGCGCGATACCGCCCAAGAATTTTTCCAAACGATCTTTCTCTTTACGGAGAATGATAACTTCTTTTTTAGGAAGTACATCGAATGTGCCATCTTGTTCCATACGGTTCAATTGAGCCAAACGACCTGTACGTTTTTGGATTGTAGAGAAGTTAGTCAATGTACCACCCAACCAGCGTTGGTTGATGTAGTAGTGACCTGTACGTTCTGCTTCTTCTTTAACAGCTTCTTGTGCTTGTTTTTTTGTTCCAACAAACAACATTTTGCCACCGTTGTTAGCAACTTCGCGTACGTAGTTGTAAGCTTCATCCACTTTTTTTACTGTTTTTTGCAAGTCGATGATGTAGATACCGTTACGTTCGGTGAAAATATAGCGATCCATTTTCGGATTCCAGCGACGAGTTTGGTGACCGAAGTGAACACCAGCCTCGAGAAGCTGTTTCATAGAGATTACCGCCATATTAACACACCTCCTCTGTTTTGGTTTTTGTGTAGACCTCCGTATTCCGCATCTTCCGAGCAAAACTACAAGTCTGTAGCACCGTTGCTGGAATTGGAAAACGTGTGAATTCAACACCGTAGAACAATATAACATACAGACCATTCAATTGCAATAAACAGGATAAAAAAAATCCCGCCTACTGAGCAGGCGGGGTGGTAATAATCTGGATGATCTTATCTGCACTTGTGCCTTTGGGAATTTGGTAGGAACCGACACGAATTCGATTCAGCTTGTTTTGCCCCTTCAAGGCGGCGACAAAGTTGTTGTCCTTCGGTAGCAGTCCTGCTTCCACCAACAGCCTTGCTGTATCGATTCCCGTAGCCTTATACGGTATTCGAACCGTTACATTCTCAACAGGAGTTGTCGGAACCTCTGTAGCCTTAGGTGGCGTCACTTGAGGTGCTGACATATTGGCAGAAGGCGCTGTCCCATTTGGTGGCAAGGCTGCGGCTGTCGATGGTGCTGCAATCTGTGTAGGTGGAACCACTTGTCCTTGTTGGCTGACAGAAGCTGGAGGTGTCATTTGCGATGGTGCCGTTGGTTGCGAAGGTTTGACAGGAGCTTTCGGATTGGTTGGCGCCTGTTTTCCTGTTTCTTTTCCCTTCTTCAGTTCTTCAAATTGATCTTTTGGCATCAACACGAAATTCTGTGCTTTGGCATATGCCTCCAACTGGTCTTTGGTAAGTTCCATACTTGGACTAGCCATTGGAAAAACGCTAAGGAAACCAGCAGAAAACACGAGTCCGACTCCAAAACCAATCAATAGATTACGCTTTATCATGGATCGACCCTCTTTGTTCCGGCGTCGCCAACGAGAAAATCAAATCAATCTCTCCCCGCCCAGCTCCCAGTCTTTTGGCGATCTCGTCTGCTGATAGCCCTTCCCGTTTCAATTCAAATACCCGCTTGAACCGCTCCTTCAAAAATAGTGAATCAGCTTCAGGCTCCGCTATGGTTTCCTCCGTTGTCGCTACTTCTTGGCGGCTATGAATTAAGCTTCGCATGTGTTTCAATTCGTTCTCCAAGTGCTGAACTCGCTCGTTTAGTTGGTGTATTTCAGATGCGGTTTTCTGATGATTGCGCTCCATGGTGGTAACAGCTTGATCGTTTTCCTTCTGGACTTGCGCAACAAATCGTTTCAGAGTACCCTCGATTTCCTTGCGATCAAAGGACGTATGTATAGCGGGATTCTTTTCATCTGATGTATTGTTTCTTTTCCTTAAAAAAAGCGCAGAGATGACGATAATCGCCCCTGCACCAAATAATAAGTATAATGGTTGATCCATCTTCTTCACCTTTTCTTACAACGAGATGTCAATATAATGACCTCGTAGTGGATCAGTCATCGGAATAGTAGAATGACTTGTCTTGCTCTTTTTCTCGTCCGGCTGATTAGACTGAGCTTGTTGATGATTTTGGCCATGTTCTTTTTCTTCGTGATCGTCTTTAATCTTTCTACCTGTTGATTCGTTAACGTTCGTTGCTCGCTGTCTGGTCAATTGATCAAACTGCTTGCGGTCTCCAATCAATACCTGCTGTTCAAGGGCATGACGATTTTGCTGTTGTTCCTGAATACGGCTGATGTCCTGGGTACGGGGCAGAGCCACTTGCAATTCAAGCGCCTTCAAGCTCATCGTCGATCATCTCCTTATCTCACTAGCTGTGAGGTTGTGATTTCACCTTGAACGACAAGAAATCTCGTCCGTGGAAACTCCTGTTTAATAAATCGAATCAGTTTGCCGAAAACCAGTTTGATCCCCGGATACATCACCTGATATACGTCAATAACCGCATGAGCATCATGATCGACCTGCACTTCCAGTTCTTTTCTTTGGGTTTCGAGTTTCTTCACTTCTTTTTCAAGCATGATCTTGGTGTTGGCCATCTTGATTTGTAGCAATTTCTTGTCTGCGCTAAGTGATACACCGGTTTGAAGAAGCTGATCGAGTACACCAAGCCCTTGCTCGGTTTTCTTTAAATTATCATATAAATTGCTGAGTTCCTTGGTTACGGCAAGAAGTTCGTTGCGAAGCTCAGGTTTCACACCTACTTCCAGTACCGTAGGAGTTGCACTTGAGTTACCAACGACACGGGCAACAATCTTCTCACCCGCTTGAATCGATCCGCCGATGATAATTCCTTTAGTGCCATTGCAA
The DNA here is from genome assembly GCF_050113715.1 of Brevibacillus ginsengisoli. Classification (NCBI taxonomy): domain Bacteria; kingdom Bacillati; phylum Bacillota; class Bacilli; order Caryophanales; family Paenibacillaceae; genus Brevibacillus; species Brevibacillus ginsengisoli. Next base: position 90,120 of record NZ_JBNJQR010000006.1, on the reverse strand, counting down.
AGAACATTATGTCCAGCTCGAATCGTTGAAAACATGATGCTTTGCGAAACAATGACATCATTAGAAGCTCTGACATTACCATTCTGGATATAGGAAGTCTTCACATCAACGCCAGCAATGACATGTCCTTTATCCTGAGCAGCGATTCCGTTCTTGATTTCAACCGATCCACCAGCTTCCAATTCAGCACCCTCGACACTTCCAAGGATTCGAATATCCCCAGACGCTTTAATCCGAAAACCGTTGGGAACATTGCCTCGAACGACCACGGTACCCACAAATTCAATATTCCCTACGCTAAAGTCTACGTCCCCTTTGACTTCATAGACGGGAAATACATTAATTTTGTCGCCTTCACCTACACTGACTTGCCCATCGATTGCCGCGTAGAGCAACAGCTTGTCCTGGTCTAATAGAACGTTCTTGCCCATTTTAAACATTATATCTTTGCCTGGAGTAGGCGGGAGTGGCTGTCCAAAAATGGACGTTCCTTCTTCCCCGCGTCCAGCAGGAATTTTCTTCGCTACTAATTGTCCTCGGCTAACATTGGCAATATCAACTACCTGGTAGAAGTCGACGCGACCATCATCCAACTCTTTTGGCTTGATGCCTTCATGGACTTGTGATTTGAAAATATATTCTATCCGTGCTGCTTCTCCGGCGATTGGCCCTTTTCCTTGCGCAATCTTGATCGGTGTTCCAAGAAATTTCTTGGGCTTTTCACAAATCTCACGTAGTACATTCTCATCGATACCGTAAACGATCGCATTCTGAAACAAGAACTGTTTCACATCTTCGTAGTTTAACGATTCTTCAGTTAATTCGGGGTTCAAGATAAGTTCTGCGCTCAACTTATCCTGGGAAATTTTCAGCTCAAATCGTTCAGATTGGTCACTCATACTTGTCACCTCCATCATTCATAGAAGCTACTCCTATATCAATTGACTTTTCCAGCGGCTCAGTGCGGAACGCAACCGCAAAACCGCTTTGGAGTGAAGTTGGGATATACGCGAGGGAGAAAGGCTCATCACTTCTGCTATTTCGGACAGCGTCAGCTCTTCAAAGTAAAAGAGAGAAACCACTGTGCGTTCCTTCTCCGGAAGTTTGTCAATTGAAACCGACAAGACTTCCTTTAGGCTGCTCGTTTCCGCAACCTGTTCGGGACTTGGGGTTAGTTCATCTACGATGTAAGAGTGACGAGCTGTTTTCTGCTCATCTTCATCACCAACAGCCTCATCAATTGAAATCATGGAAGCTAGGGACGTGTCGTACAAAACTTGTTGCAGCTCTCTCTCGGTAATTCCTAGAAACTCACTAACTTCCTGATCCGTAGGCACACGAAGCAAACGTTGTTCGAGGGTCGTGTAAGCCTCCTCTATTTTCTTTGCTTTATCTCGAACGGTTCGAGGGATCCAGTCGCTTTCACGCAGACCATCGATCATGGCACCGCGGATTCTCCACATCGCGTATGTTTCGAATTGTAAACCACGGGTATGATCAAACTTGGCAAGTGCGTCAAGAAGGCCAAATCGTCCAAAGCTGATCAAATCGTCACGGTCAACATTGCTTGGCAATCCGATCGCTAATCGGTTCGCTACCTTGTTGACGAGAGGAAGGAATTGCTCGACCAACTCAAGCTCTGCTGATTTGTCTCCCTCTTCTTTCCAAGAGATCCATTTATCGAATTCCTTCGCTTTGTCGCGATTGTTTACTCGAGCCACGAATCAACCACCAGCCTTTATTCATCAGTTAACCGTCTAATTACATTGGTAATAGTAGTAGGATCGTTCTCGGGACTTTGTGCAGGGTTCGGTTCAAGTTTTCTTGGTGTCAATGGAATGAACTGATCAGACGGTTCATCTTCTGAAAGCGTTTCTGTTCCCATTCGTTGATCGTCCGTACTAGAATCAGAATCTGGTGTCATCAGATCGATGTGCTCTCCAATTTTCTGTGTTTCGTCGGTTGGTGCAGGCTTCTTACTGTCTTGTTCTAGTGAATGTGTGGTAATCAGGTGAAGACCCCACCTGATAGGGAACATCCCCAGAAAAAAAAGAATAAAAGCCCAGACGGCCCGCTCTAGAGAAACAGTGATGACATTTCCCGAAAATGCCGTTAGCAAGGTTACTAAAAAGGCAATAACACCTATCCAAATATTAATTCGAATTGTTCCTGTCATCATTTTATACTTCCTTAGTACCTTGATTTACAGTACGAATTTGTAAAATACCACTAACGGCATCGATCTCAATCGTCCGTCCGCAGTTTCCCCCAGTATCTTCCGCTACGATTCGAATCCGAACTTGTCCTAATGCGGTTTTACACGCTTCGACATTTCTCGGGCCTATTCTCATCGTATCATTTCCTGAAAGGAATGAAAACATTTGGGCACCGCCAGCGATTTTTGCAACCATATTTCGTGTAGAAGCACCTAAACGCTCCATATCTTGAATCAATTTGGGTATTGCCGTGTCTGCATATTTCGCGATGTTGATATCATTGCCTTTTGCGAGGGACGAATCCGGCAACATGACATGGGCCATTCCAGCCACTTTTTTGGTTTCATCATATAGCACAACTCCGACGCATGAACCTAATCCAGTCGTGCGTAAACGATTTGGTTGAATGGTGGCTCCTAAATCAGCCATCCCAATTTTAATAATTTCCATCGAGTGGAACTCCTAATGCAGAGAATAAGATTTTGAACGAATCAGGATCGGGAATAAGAAAGAAGTGTCCCTCTACTTCTTCATTTCCTTCGAAAAACGCGGTGTCAATCGTTAAAGCGAAATCCCCTGCTCTTCCCAACTCAATCAAGCCGTAGCTGAGAATGGCAGCTGCCATATCAATAGCCAATGCCGGAACTGATGGCTGTAGATTCAATTTTGTAAAGTCAGCCAGAGATGATAAGTAGGAACCCGCTAGGATGTTGCCGATCTCCTGCAAAGCTGACAATTCCATTTCAGAAAAGATATCATCGTCATCCGCTTTTTCGATTCCCATTAATTCTTTTAGCAAATTGCGCGCCGAGTCAAAATTCACGATAAAGAACATGTTGCCAGGCGCATCACCCTCTACGCGAAGAAAGATCGTCACGACAACCTCTTCTGCTCCGCCAACAAAATCGGCGATTTGGTCGAAGGAGATGATTTTAACCTGTGGCACTTTCATGTCTACTTCTTTTCGAATGAGTTTGGAAAGGGCGGTAGCCGCGTGACCCGCCCCGATATTTCCTACTTCTCGAAGAACATCTAATTGGAAATCGCCAAATTTCACAAAGTCCGCCATTTCGCTTAACCCTCGATAGCGTCTAGCTGTTTAATTTCTTCCGTATTCAACACTTTATCCAAGTTGAGAAGAATGAGCAGGCGCTTTTCCAATTTAGCTACACCGCGAAGATAAGCAGCCTCTACACCACCCACAACTTCTGGTGCAGGTTCAATCGCGTTAACCGGGATGTCAATTACATCATTGGCTGCATCCACAATTAAACCAACTTCTAATTCTCCAACTGTTACGATAATCACGCGAGTTGTTTCGGAATAAGCGGCTTCATCCAGCGAAAAACGGCTACGCAAATCGATAATCGGAGTCACAACCCCACGAAGGTTGATTACGCCCTTCACAAACTTAGGAGTTCGAGGTACGCGTGTAATGTGCTCCAATTTCTCAATGGATTTCACTTGGCTTACTTCCACGCCGTACTCTTCATCTTTTAAACGAAATACGATAACTTTTATTTCCCCAACAATCTCTTTTTGATCCAACATGCCCGTTCCCTCCCTTATTTAATAAGCGCGTTGCAATCGATAATAAGTGCTACTTGACCATCGCCCAAGATAGTTGCGCCAGAAATAGCCAGTACATTCACCAGATATTTGCCAAGTGATTTTAATACGATTTCTTGTTGCCCAATGAAGGAATCCACGATTAAACCTGCCATTTTTTCGCCTTTGCGGACGATGACTACCGCTACTTCATCCCCTTTTTCCACACCGTTGTCTGGAATATTGAAGAAGTCTTTTAAAGAAACCAGTGGTACAACTCTTCCACGGAAGTCAATAACTTTTTGGCGGTGCGCCATCATGATCTCGTCTTGACGGAATACGGCCGTTTCAATAATGGAGCTGAGCGGAACCGCATATTTCTCATTCTCGATTTGAACCAGCATCGCTGAGATAATGGAAAGAGTCAACGGCAATTGAATCAAGAAAGTAGTGCCCTTGCCCGGGTTAGAGTCTACACTAACCGAACCACCTAGGGATTCGATTTTGGTTTTGACAACATCTAATCCTACTCCACGTCCGGAAATATCGGATACAACATCTGCTGTACTTAACCCGGATGCAAATAACAATTCGTATATTTGCTTGTCGCTTAAGTTATCCGCATTTAGTGGATTCACGATGCCTTTGTCGATCGCTTTTTTCAGTACCTTATCTTTATTAATCCCTTTACCGTCATCACGTACTTCGATGAAGACATGGTTCCCACTATGATACGCCTTGAGCTGGACGGTTCCCTCTTCAGACTTGCCAGCCATACGGCGCTCGCTTGGAGATTCAACACCATGGTCAATCGAGTTGCGCAATAAATGTACCAGCGGATCGCCAATCTCATCAATAACCGTGCGATCCAATTCTGTTTCAGCACCAAAAATTTCCAAATTTACCTTTTTACTTAACTCTTTGGCCAGGTCGCGAACCATACGCGGGAAACGGTTGAATACCTGTTCGACAGGTACCATGCGCATTGTGAGGATAATGTTTTGCAAGTCCCCACTAATTCGGCTCATATGCTCAACAGTTTCTTGCAATTCGCTCTTTCCTAGCTCACGAGCCAACTGTTCCAGACGACCGCGATCAATTACCAACTCGCTAAACAGATTCATTAAGATATCTAGTCGCTCAATGTCGACACGGATGGTTTTTCCGGTAGATACTTTCTTGTTCGCAGTAGCTTGCTGGGACGTATCGGCTTGTTTAGAGGCCGTTGCTGAAGGAGCTGCTGACGATGGTGCAGACGCTGCCGCAATCTCTTGATGCGCGGCCGATTGCTTGTCCAATTGAGTCACGTCAATTTGTTCAATGATCACTTCTTTAATTTCAGAGACATTCTCTATCGTTTTACGAACTTCATCAATCGATTTGGATGTTACAAAAACGATTTCGAATTCATGGTCAAAGCGTTCATTCTCAATATCTTCAACGGAAGGTTTGGATTTGATCACTTCGCCTAGAGATTCCAAATTATCGAATACCATGTAGGCGCGTGCTGCCTTCAACAAGCAATCATCGCGTAGAATCACCTTAATCCAAAACAGGTTGTTGCCAGCCTCTTTCGACTGTTTCATGACGGTAATGGAGTACTCATCGAGGCCATAATGCTCAACAGAGCTTTGATTCTGCTTCGGTTCCACCTGTATGGCTGCGGCTTCTGTTCCTTGACTGGACTCAGTTACTTGCTCCGGTGAATGTGCTGTTACAGCTTCCAAATCACCCGCAACAATCGCACGAAGCTTGTTCACTGGTCCGGAAACGTCTGCTGAACCGTTCCCACCATCGATGATGTTGTATACCATTCCTTCTATCAAATCCACTGATTGGAAAATCACATCCATGATGTCACTGTTGATTTTCAGCTTATGGTTACGGATTAAGTCCAAAACATTTTCTGATTCGTGGGTCAAGCTAGCCATATCTTCAAAGCCCATGGTTGCAGCCATACCTTTTAAAGTATGAGCAGATCGGAAAATTTCATTGACGATTTGTGTATTATCTGGATCACTTTCAAGTAACAACAGGTTTGCGTTAATCGCTTGCAAATGTTCTTTTGATTCTTCAATAAACATGTCTAAGTATTGATTCATATCCATAGTTGATCCACCTCCCAATCAGATAACAATGCGAACAAGTGTGTCCGCAATGTTTTCGAGCGGCACTACTTTATCAGCTAGTCCAGCTTGAATCGCTGCACGTGGCATCCCAAATACGACACAACTAGATTCGTCTTCAATCACGCTTAACGCTTGTCCCTTTTCCTTTATATAGGATAATCCTTTCGTTCCATCGCTTCCCATTCCCGTCATGATGACAGCCCATTTCTCGACTCCAGCAAGCTCACCAACGGATTCAAAGAGTGTATCCACAGATGGTCTGTGCCCGTTACGAGGCTCAGTCTGAGTCAAGCGGATTTGCAACCGATTATCGGTGGAAGGAACGATTTCCATATGATAGCCGCCTGGTGCTATGTAGGCTGTACCATTTTCTAGAACTTGCCCGTTTTCAGCTTCCACCACATGAATTTGGCAGAGTGTATCTAATCGTTGGGCAAGAGATTTTGTAAATCCAGGCGGCATATGTTGGACAATTGCGATAGGTGCGCAAAAATTCGCAGGGAGCCCGGTTAATACCGTTTGCAATGCCTTTGGTCCACCTGTTGAAGTTCCAATCGCCACTAATTTATGAGCATGAATCCCTCTGGTTGCAAAAGGCTTAGGTAGAATCTTGTTCTTCGTAACGGCGATTGCTGGTGGTTGTGGTGGCACCGAATAGGACGGGCGAAGTTGAATATTTCTTCTTTTAGCTGTTGCTGCAGCTTTTACACGTTCCAAAATTCGATCAGCCACTTTATGAATATCAAGTGAGATGGGTCCGGAAGGCTTGGCAACAAAATCAAAAGCCCCCAGCTCTAACGCACGAATGGTAGCATCCGCTCCTTCTTTCGTTAGGCTGCTAAGCATAACAACCGGAAGTGGATGGTTCTTCATCAGTTGCTCCAGTGCCTCCAACCCGTCCATCACAGGCATTTCAATATCAAGTGTAATGACATCTGGTTTAAGTTCTTTGACTTTTTTAATGCATTCGAGTCCGTTTTTCGCGCGGTCGATCACTTCTATGTCAGGATCAGCCGATAAAATGTCATCTATTACCTTGCGCATGAATGCGGAATCATCAACAATTAGAACTCGAATTTTCCCCATTTTAGCCGCTTCCTTTCTTTGTTGCTCTGTTTATTTAATCATGCTTTTCAATCGAGAAAGGAACCCCTTCAATCCAGTCGTACCATCATCTTTTGTCTGCAAAGAAACTCCTAAATACTTGTCCACTAGATCTCGAATTCCTTTTGACGCTTGTGATTTCGGATATTCCAGTAAAAAAGGGGACTGTTTCTTCACAGCTTTCATAACATTCTCATCATCTGGCACAAACCCAAGCGTCTCTAGTTCTATACCCAAAAATCGCTTGGCTACCATCGTCAGTTTATCCGCCGTCGCTTTTCCTTCTTTATAAGAACTAGCGCGATTGATAATCATCCGTATTTTGGCATCAGGACTACGGGAATGAATCATCTTAATCACGGCGTAAGCATCTGTTATAGCAGTGGGTTCCGGCGTTGTGACGAGCAAAATCTCATCTGCCGAAAGCATAAAGCGCATGGATTCATTCGAAATCCCTGCTCCGGTATCAAAAAATATGGTATCAGCGTATCCTTGGAGTTCAGATAATTGATCAAATAGTCGATTCAGCTTCTGATCATCAAGCTGAAGAACCTGAGTAAAGCCTGATCCACCAGCGATAAACTCCAATCCGTTGGGACCTTTTTCGATAATATCCCATATCGATTTTTTTTGCTCGATGAGTTGAAAAATGTGGTTTCGGGATGTTATTCCCATAAGCACATCCAGATTGGCCAAGCCTAGGTCAACGTCAAATATCAATACCTTTTGCCCTCGCTCAATCAGTCCAAGCCCAAAATTGAGCGTAAAGTTTGACTTTCCTACTCCACCTTTACCACTGGTAACCGTGATGATTCTAGTAGGTTTGGATCCCAAATTACGTTGCAATCGTTCTCGAAGTCGTTCAGCCTGATCACGCACCATAGGATTCTTCTCCTAGCACCATTTTGGCTACCATTTCTGGAGTGGCTATTACAATATCATCCGGCACGTTTTGACCGGTTGTAATGTAGGATAATGAAAAATGAAACTGCGAAATGATATTGAGTATAGAACCGTAAGATTTCGTTTCATCTGCTTTGGTAAAGATTACTTTGGCTGAAGGCACATCCGAAAAGTTCGAGACGATTGACTTCATGTCCGCATATTTGGAGCTTAAACTAAGTACCAGATAATTCTCGCTCATCTCCCCGTACCGTAGGAGTTCTTTCATCCCATTCACGTATTCGTCATTTCGATAGTTACGGCCAGCTGTATCAATCAAGATCAAATCGCAGTCACTTAAACGGTCCATCGCTTGAGAAATTTCTTTTGGCGAAAAAACAACTTCAAGCGGAACATTCAGGATATTGGCGTACGTTCTTAATTGATCGACTGCGGCGATTCGGTATGTATCCGAGGTGATAAATCCTACCTTGCGTTTTTCCTTCAACATACACTCTGCTGCCAATTTGGCAATCGTTGTGGTTTTACCGACACCCGTTGGCCCGAAGAAATAGACATGCTTTACGTTTTTCGAGATTTTGGCTGAACAGCTTGTTTCAGTTGACAAGGTTTCGATGATCACTTCCCTAGTCGCCTGCCTTACTTCTTCCTCGGTGTAGGTATGAGGTTGATCCCAACGTTTTATCAAGCTGGAAATGATCGAGCTAACAATCTCTGGTTCAATTTCCTGGGAGATTAAATGCGAGCGAATTTTGGTGAAAGAATCCGGCAAGTATTGATCTGAATCGGACTTAATCAGCAGTTTCTCAAACATTTGGCGCATATCTCGAAGCTCATCCGCAATTTGAATCGTCTTTTCGAAGGTTTGTTTTGCTGCTGGCTGGTTGGCTTGAATCTTCACAGAAGAATCATTCAAAGCAGGAAGATTTGTCGTATCGTTCTGCTTTGATAGTTGTTCAGCTGATAGCCCACTCTGTTTAGTAGTTCCATTGCTTTCGATTGGTTTTGGTTCCAGTTTCTCATACTTTTCTACCGGCTCTACGGTTGATTTTGAAGGAGCTTCCGGTGCTTGACGCTGATAAGCTTGCTTCGCTGATTGCGCGCTTACCATTGGTTTTGGACGCTCCGTTGTAGACGTCGCTGCTTTCTTTTCTCGCTCAGCCTGTCCTTTTTCTTCTGTAGCCGCAATGACCTCGATTTGTTGTTTGCCAAAAAAACCGAGGAATCCGCCTGTTTTAATTGATTTGGTATTGAGAATGATGGCGTCTTTTCCAAGATCAACCCGAATTTTTTCAAGGGCGTCTGGCATAGAGTCAACCACATATCGCTTTACTCTCATTACACGTTCACCATCCCAACACTTTGTACTTCCACATTAGGCTCTAACTCGTTGTATGAAATGACAGGAATTTCAGGCATCATTCGTTCAATTAATTGGCGTAGGTACATCCGAATCGCCGGAGAAGAAAGGACAATCGGTTGTTGACCGGCATTCACCATCCGGCTGACTTGATCAGATAAATTCTCATAGACCAACTGTGAAGTCTCTGGGTCCATAGCCAGGTAGTTCCCATGCTCGGACTGTTCAATTCGTTCCGAAATAGCCTTCTCAAGCCCAGGACCTGCTGTGATGACACGTAGTGGTTGTCCTGGGTCCGTTAATTGCAACGTGATTTGACGTGATAGCGCTTGTCTCACATATTCAGTCAATACATCGGGATCCTTTGTAAATATCGCATGATCAGCCAGTGCCTCTAGAATAATGGTTAGATTGCGAATCGAAATTTTTTCTTTGAGCAGGTTCTGCAAGACCTTCTGCAGATCTCCTATTCCAATCATCCCTGGTACTAATTCATCCACCAGTACAGGGACAGATTCTCTTACATTGTCGATCAATGCGCGAGTTTCCTGACGACCCAAGAGTTCGTGAGCGTGACGCTTGATGATCTCTGTTAGATGTGTTGCGACAACAGATGGCGGATCAACAACTGTATACCCGGAAAGTTCAGCAATCTCTTTATTCTCTTCTGTTACCCATAATGCCGGCAATCCAAACGCAGGTTCAACTGTTGGTATACCAACCACAGATTCATCATCAAAACCGGGACTCATGGCCAAGTAGTGATCCAAGAGGATTTCACCCTTTGCCACTTGATTTCCCTTGATCTTGATGACGTATTCATTAGGTCTAAGCTGGATGTTATCTCGTATCCGAATCACTGGAACGACAATCCCCAATTCAATCGCGCATTGACGACGAATCATAATGACGCGATCCAGCAAGTCTCCTCCTTGCTTAGCATCTGCTAACGGGATCAGTCCATATCCAAACTCAAACTCAATCGGATCAACGTGCAACAGGCTGACAACGCTCTCTGGACTGCGGACCTCTTCAATCTGCTGCTCTTCTTCTTGCTGAATGGATTCAACCATCTCCGTCTGTCGTTTGCGTGTCATCTGGTACGCGGCATATGCGAGAATCGCCGCAACCGGAAACGTAGCAACTATCCCAATTGGCGTGAATAATCCTAAGAAACCAATCAATCCAGCGACGATATAGAGAATGCGCGGGTTACTAAAGATTTGATTGACAATATCTTGACCTAATCCACCCTCAGAAGCCGCTCTCGTCACGATTATACCCGTTGCCGTTGAGATCAAAAGGGCTGGTATCTGGCTTACGAGCGCGTCACCAATGGAAAGCATGGTGAAATGTGATGCCGCATCCGTAAAGGCCATCTTCATCATAGCGATCCCGATGATAAATCCACCAATGATATTGATAATGAAAATGATAATCCCGGCAATGGCATCCCCTTTGACAAATTTGCTCGCCCCGTCCATCGCCCCGTAGAAATCTGCTTCTCGCTCGATTTTTTGACGACGGTTTCTTGCTTCAACCTCTGTAATCATTCCCGCGTTCAAGTCGGCATCGATACTCATTTGTTTTCCTGGCATCGCATCCAGTGTAAAACGGGCCGCAACCTCAGCTACCCGTTCAGAACCTTTGGTGATTACGATAAACTGAATAATGATCAAAATCAGGAAGACAACAAATCCGACGACTGGATTTCCGCCAACTACGAAACTCCCAAAGGTTTCGATTACCTTGCCGCCCTCTCCATGCGAGAGGATATTTCGTGTAGTCGAAACGTTTAGGGCCAGTCGAAACAAGGTCGTAATCAAGAGCAACGTCGGGAAAATGGAAAATTGCAATGCCTCCTGGGTGTTCATGGAGACGAGCAAAATGGTGAGAGCCAAACCGATGTTAATGATCAGCAAGAAATCCAATAGTCCTGGTGGTAACGGAATGACCATCATTGTGACAATACTGATTACAAAAATGATGACACCAATTTCTTTTGTTCTCATATCGTCTCCTCCCTTCCCTTAACGCGCTTTTCCTTGCAGTTTATAGACGTAAGCCAAAACTTCGGCCACTGCTTTAAATAATTCTTCCGGGATCTGTTCCCCAATCTCTACCTGACTGAAAAGCGCTCGCGCCAGTGGTTTATTTTCCATGATGACAATCCGATTTTTTTTTGCGATCTCTCTAATTTTTAAAGCGAGAAAATCTTGTCCTTTGGCAATTACCGTAGGAGCTGTCATTGTACCCGCCTCATACTTGATCGCGACAGCGAAGTGAGTCGGGTTGGTGATGACGACATCGGCTTTGGGCAATTCCTGCATCATCCGACGCATAGCCATTTGCCGTTGCTTCTCTTTGATCTTCCCTTTGATCAGCGGATCACCCTCGGCTTTTTTGTACTCGTCTTTAATGTCTTGTTTCGACATGCGAAGACTTTTCTCATACTCAAAGCGCTGATACGCATAATCTAGAGCAGCCAGGACAAAAAATGTGAGTCCAATAAAGATTCCAAGTTTGGCAACTTTGGTTGCGGTATAGAGCAGGACAGCCTGGATGGATTCGAGAGAAAGGCGCATCAGTTCATCCTTGGAATCCGACAGAATCATGTAAGCTACATAAAGACCGGCTGAAATTTTCAATACGGACTTCGTCAGATCTACCAAAGCGCGCATCGAAAAAATACGCTTGGCACCCTCAAGCGGGTTTAATTTCTCCAGCTTCATCTTAAGAGGTTCCGTAGTAAACAAGACACCCACCTGCATATAGTTGGCAGCTAACGCGATCAAAAAAGCGACTCCAAGCACCGGTCCAACAATTTTAACTGCTTCGAATACTAGCTGAATTGTTATAAATCGAAGGTTCTCTTGATTTACCTCCATCAACGTATAGCGTGACAGCGATTCTCGCATGATTCCAATGAAATTGTCAAACATCGATGAACCAGTTATCAGAAGCACTAGAAAAATTGAAGTGAGAGCCAAAGCCGGAGCGATGTCCTGACTTTTGGCCACTTGACCTTTCTTACGCGCGTCATCCTTTTTCCTTGGTGTGGCTTTTTCTGTTTTCTCCCCATTAAAATACTGAAGGTCAACCGAAAAAAGTAAGCGTTGTTGCATCCTCTCAGCCTCCCAGAAGCACGATTATTTTCGACATGGCCGAAAACATATTCTGAAACAAGCCGTTTAAAACCATGAACAACGCTGGTAAAACTACAATTAACATTAAGAAAGTAGCAAATACTTTAATCGGCATACCGACCACAAAGATATTAAATTGTGGGACTGTTTTGGCGATAATACCAAGAGACAGGTCAACGAGAAAAAGGGCGACCACAACAGGTGCTGCGATTAGAAACGCGCTAGTGAACATCTCCGAAAATACTTTGACGATATACATGAAAAGATTCTCGCTTCCAAATGGTGCCCACATTCGATCGATTGGGATCGCTTTGTAGCTCGCAATCACACCACGTATGAGCATATGGTGACCGTCAATGCTCAGGAAGTAAAAGGTAGCCAAGATATTGTTAAAGTTACCAGTCAGCGGTACATAGGCTCCTGTTCGAGGGTCGATTACGTTCGCCATAGCAAAGCCAGCCTGCATATCAATCAAGCCCCCGGCAATCTGAACGGCGTAAAAAAGCATTTGTGTAATCAAACCGAGCAAAAGACCAATCAGTACTTCCTTAACAGCGTACAGGATGAAACTCAAGTCCATTGGAATTTTATCCTGAAACGGCACATAAAAAGAGCTGACTAAAGCAACGACAAAAGCAAGTCCAATTTTGAAGTGATTGGGTACACCTCGCATGGAAAAAATGGGTGCTGAAACAAAAAAAGAAGTTAATCGGACAAAAACCAGTAAAAAGTATGGTAGATATGTAATGAGCGCTTCCATGAATTAACCTACGAACCGCTGAAGATTACCAAATATGTTCATCGTAAACTCCACAATGGTTTGAAGCATCCATGGTCCCACGATCAGAAGCGTTAACATAATTGCCACGATCTTCGGAATAAAGGCAAGCGTCTGCTCTTGAATTTGTGTAGTTGCCTGAAAGACACTAACCAGCAAACCAACAATCAGGCCAACTCCTAAAACTGGGGCTGTTACGATGAGGATCGTATAGACGGACCCTTGGGCAATCTGCAGTATCAATTCTTGTGACATTCCCGCAAGCCTCCTCTCGATTCAGCTTCTTCTTTTTGTACAACCCCATTTTTCCCGCTAATGAAAACTTTCTAGTAAAGAACGAACAATCAAATACCATCCATCTACCATAATAAACAAAAGAATTTTAAATGGCAGTGAAATCATAACAGGTGGGAGCATCATCATCCCCATACCCATTAAGATACTGGACACGATCATATCAATGACCAAAAACGGGATAAAGATCATAAACCCAATTTGAAATGCTGTCTTCAATTCACTAATCGCATAAGCAGGAATAAGTGCAACCAACGGAATATCTTGAATTGACTTTGGACGCGGCGCTTTCATGTATTCCATAAACAGCGCTAAATCCTTTTCCCTCGTCTGTTTCGCCATGAACTCCTTGAATGGAATAACAGCCTGATCCAATGCCTGTTGTTGTGTGATCTTCCCTTGCATATACGGTTGAATCGCTTTATCGTTAACAGTTCCAAGTGTAGGTGCCATGATGAAAAAGGTCATAAACAACGCAAGAGCGATTAAAACCTGGTTGGGTGGCATTTGTTGGGTAGCCAGCGCATTTCGGACAAACGATAAAACAACGACAATCCGTGTAAAACAAGTCATCAATAACAGGATTGCTGGCGCTATTGATAAAACAGTTAGCATCAGAAGAATTTTAACCGTAGATGCTGTTTCTGCTGGTGTCGCAGAAGCTGCGTTTCCTCCTCCAATGTTGATATCGATTCTTGGAAGTAAATCATTTGCGCCAGCCGGTGCTTGCGGTGCCGCAAAGGCAACTGTCGCTGGAAGCAACAGGAGAACCGCTAGAATGAAGATAAGACCTAGTTTATTCTTCATAAGCGTTCCCCCGGATCTTTTCTCTCTTCTTCTATCACATTGGTTGATCGCATATTCGCTCGCTTCACTTCATCCCACTTTTGACCAAGCAACTGTTCGAAAGTTCCACTTACTTTCTCTTGTTGGAAATTCAATTCCTGGTCTTGTGGATCTTGCTTCTTACGTAAAGATAGTAGTGATTGAAGAAGACCGATATTTGGTGGATTCATTTCCACCTCTGATAGAATCAGATCGGCCTCCTCACCATTTGGAATGTAACGAATTAGATTCACATCATTTCCAACACCTAAAAGATAGAGAGAGTCAGCAATCATAACAATTTGCAAATTCTTCCCATTTCCCAAAGGAACCGTTGAAATGACTTTGACCGCGCCATTCTGATTGAAGCCTTTCAAATTTTTACTACCTAAAAACCGTAAAAGCAGATAAATCAAGACTACGATGAGCCCAAGCGAAAAAATCACTTGAAAGAGAAAAGTCCAGCCACTCGGTTTAGACCCCAATGCATTCCCGGAATTATCATTTCCTGGCTGTGTACTGGGTGTTGTGGTGGATATTCCTCCGTTTTTCATGGCTTCGGAAACCGACCGATTCGGATCTGCATAACAATAGGATGGAGTCAAGTTTATGAACAACAGCACGGCACATAGTATAACGAGTGTTAACGGCCCTGCTTGGAAGCGTTTCATACTCTTATCCCAACGTTTTCTTGATCGCTTCAATTACACGATCTGCTTGAAATGGTTTAACGATAAAGTCTTTTGCACCTGCTTGAATCGCATCAATTACCATTGCTTGCTGCCCCATTGCTGAACACATGATGATACGAGCATTTGGATCAAGTTGTTTAATTTCTTTTAAGGCAGTAATCCCATCCATTTCTGGCATGGTAATATCCATCGTTACGAGGTCTGGACCCAACTCTTTATATTTTTCTACCGCTTGTGCTCCGTCGCTTGCTTCACCGACAACTGTAAAGCCGTTTTTGGATAGAATTTCTTTGATCATCATTCTCATAAATGCCGCATCATCAACGATTAATACTTTGTTAGACATGAATATATCCTCCCTTACCAATTGGAAAAATTACTGTAGCTTTTGTACACGATCCCATTGACTAATGATATCGGTAACACGAACACCGAAGTTCTCGTCAATTACGACAACTTCACCCTTGGCGATTAGTTTGTTGTTTACTAGAATATCAACCGGTTCACCAGCCAGTTTATCCAACTGAATAATGGAACCAGGCGATAATTCCAGGATATCTTTGATTAGCTTCTTCGTACGCCCCAGTTCAACAGTTACCTGGAGAGGAATATCTAACAGTAACCCTAGATTTTGTTCATCTGTGTATGGGCCCGGAGCCTGTCCAAATTGAGAAAACTGAGCAGGTTTTACATTAGCCTGATTGTTTCCGCCGCTGTATCCCCCATAATGCTGAGGTGCTGGGGATGGTTGTTGATATTGTGGTGGATATGGGTATGGCGGATACGGATATGGTGGATACCCTTGCATCGGAGGTTGCATCCCAGGCTGTCCAGGATATCCATGTGCCGCATACGGATCACCACTTCCCATCGGTGCACCAGGTGTAGCCATTGGTTGCTGCATTGGTGGTTGTTGACCATATCCTTGCTGGTCTTGTACCGGCATAGAGGCGGCCATCGGTGCCACGATCGGTTCTTGTGTTGACACTGCAGTAGGAATAGCCTCTGGAGTTTTCACCGCTTCACTTGCAGGTGCACTCTCCTGCACATCTCCGGCTCCCATCAACATATCAATCATTTGCTTAGCAAACGGAACAGGCAGCAGCTGCATAATGGAAGAATCAATCAATTCCCCATGTTCTCCCACACGTAAACGGAAGGATACTTTAATCAGGGTATCATCCTCTGGCAAATTCTCTTCGCCAATTCCTTTTGAAAGATCCATTACATCAATCCCTGGTGGAGTGATGTTCACAAACTTATTGAAAATGGTAGACATCGAGGTTGCGGCAGAACCCATCATCTGGTTCATTGCTTCTTGAACAGCACTCAGGTGCAATTCAGACAAATCTGTGGTATCTGGTCTACCTTCTCCCCCCATCATCAAGTCGGCAATTACAGCAGCATCTTCTACTCGAATGACCAGCATGTTTATGCCTTTAAAACCGTCCGTATATTCTACATGGACAGCGACATGAGGACGAGGAAACTCACTTTCCAAGACGCTTCTGCGAATGGTGGAAACCGTTGGCGTTGTAATATCTACCTTTTGGTTTAAGAGTGTCGATAAAGCTGTTGCTGCGCTTCCGAAAGTGATATTGCCAATCTCACCCAAAGCATCTTGCTCAAAAGCCGTTAAAAAATTGTATACATCGCCTTCATCGGATGGTTCCTCTTCGTCACTAGAAAGGTTGTTCGCTCGAAGCAACGCATCAATCTCATCCTGAGACAGCATGTCTCTACTCATAATTCTCCTCCCCTTCCTCTACGACTTCATCCACCTGTACGGCAACGCGCCCTTTGCTAGTTCCAGGCTGACCCAGGAACTTGAGGCGTTCTCCTACTTTGATTTGCAACTTTTGCTCGATCGATTGATCCAACTGAATCACATCCCCGCTAGCTAAGCTGAGAAAATCTCTTACAGTGATCGTAGCCGTACCCAGTTCTGCTTTGATTGGTAGTTTAGCGGTTTTGACACGTTCCTCCAACTGTAACTTCTCTGATTCATCACGTGTTTTCCGCTGTGAGGAAAACCAGTACTGTCCTGATAGTTTAGGCATAATCGGTTCGAGTACAACATGCGGCAGACACAGGTTGATCATGCCGGTGGTATCACCGATCTTTGTACTTAATGAAATTACAGCCACAATCTCGTTCGGAGATACGATCTGCATAAACTGCGGGTTCATCTCTAGAACTTCAAGATAAGGGTCCATTTCAATAATTTGCTTCCATGCTTCATGAAAACTGTCTAATGCCTTACTGAATACTCGTTCCATGACGGTTGTCTCTATCTCCGTCAAAGCACCCAATTTCGCCGGAATCGCTCCTTGACCTCCAAGCAGACGATCCAACATTGCATAGGCGATATTCGGATTCACTTCCATTACCATTCGACCTTCCAACGGTGGCGCTTCAAAAATGTTTAGAATCGTCATTTTTGGAATGGAACGAATAAATTCATCATATGGTAGCTGGTCGACAGAGGCGACGGTAATCTGCACGAAAGTCCGAAGCTGAGCAGAAAAATAGGTTGTGAGTAGTCTGGCGTAGTTTTCATGGATTCGAGTAAGTCCGCGTATTTGATCTTTGGAGAAGCGAAGGGCCCGTTTAAAATCATAAACCTTAATCTTTCGCTCCGTTTCTTCTTTCTTCAGCTCATTAGCATCCATCTCTCCAGATGAGAGAGCCGCTAACAGAGCATCAATCTCGCTCTGTGAAAGAACTTCGGCCAATTTGGTCACCTCCCCCTACGTATGTATTTACCCACATAGAACCTACTGCAAGACTCTCTTAGTGGTAATCACTTGAACAATTTTCCCCTCTTGCAAAACAGAGCTGATTTGGTTCATCACTTTTGCTTCCAATTTATTAAGTCCTTCTGTACCCTTGATATCGTCTGGCGTTAAACCAGCTAATGTCTTAATAATAATTTGATTCACTTGGGGGGTACGCTTGGTCAGCTCTTCTTTTGCCGCTTTGCTATCAGCCGTGATACTGAATCGTACGATGATATAATTATTGGTTAACAGGTTCGTGGTAATATCCCCTGTATCCATCGTAAATGAAACCATGTCATCTGCTGATAAAGCAGGTTGTTCCTTCGCTACATGCTCTCCACTCGTAGGACTCAAGTAGGTCTGATAGAGAACAAAGGAAGCAACACCAAGTAGAGTAATTGCAATAATTGTGATTAATGCCATATTAAACAGCTTATTCTGAAACATGGGACAGCCTCCCGCTATTCATTGATTTCGTCCAATGGACGTGGAACCACGGTAGCCAAAGGGACCTTTTGATAAAAAGTAGAGATATTTGCGGCCACTTCTTTCGCTTCTTCTTTCACGAGAAATTTCTTGCCATTGGTAAGCGTTATAATCGTGTCAGGCGTAGCTTCTACCGTTTCGATGTGTGTGATGTTTACATAGAATTGAGCTCCGTTGAAACGGGTTAATAAGATCATGAAGATCTCCTTTCAGTTGTGTTTGGGGGAGAGAGACTTACACTCTCTCCCTTACACTCAACTAGGTTACATGACTATCGCTTCAGGTTAATCAATTCTTCCAAAATCGTGTCTGATGTCGTGATAATGCGGGAGTTTGCTTGGAATCCACGTTGAGCTACGATCATTTCCGTAAACTCTTCTTGCAAATCAACATTGGACATTTCCAGTGTACCTGCAACAATTGCTGAGTTGCACTCTCCAGGAGTCTTTACTTCTACTTCAAGACTCTGCCCAGGTTGAACGTTTTCGGTCATTTCATAGAGAGAGTTTCCGATTTTTTTAAGACCGCCTGGGTTACTGACCATCGTCAGTCCAACATATCCTGAGCCAATATCTACCTTTTGTCCAGTGCTATCGTAGGCGATGATTCCACCGTCTTTCCCAAAGGAGAAGGATGCTACGTCATTACGAGGAATTTGGATAGGTTGGCTACCACTATCTAATACCTTCATCCCTTGAGCATTCACCAGGAAGCCCTCACCGTCACGTGTAAAGTTACCCGCGCGAGTCAAGTATTTAGTAGTTCCACCATCTGGACTTACAACGAAGAATCCATCCCCTTCAATGGAAAGGTCCGTACCAAGATTGGTTGTCATTGGGGATCCTGGCGTGTGAACAGTATCAATCGCCGCGGTTTGCGAACCCAACCCAACTTGACGTGGATTAATTCCACCCAAGCCATCGCCTGATGGTGCGGTTGCCCCTGCGATGTTTTGGCTTAAAACATCTTGAAATACTACACGGCTCTTTTTAAAACCCGTTGTGTTGACGTTGGCGATGTTGTTGCCGATTACGTCAAGTTTAGTTTGAAAACCACGCATACCTGATACACCAGAGTATAATGATCGAAGCATTCTTGAACCTCCTCTATGTTTCAAACTGTTACCTCAGTCATTCGGTAACCACAGGGCTTCCTCTAGGAGGGCCGGCCCTTTAAACTAAAACTGCACTATCAATGTTAGTAAAAACGCTTTCCTTCATATTGGCGTCATCTACTGCGGTGATTACTTTGCGGTTTGCAATGTTAATCACGTACGCGACGTTATCCATGACAACCAGAGATTCTTTAGAACCTTTAGCAGCGGCTTTCTGCACAGCACCTTCAAGACGACTTAACTCCTGCTCATTCAGCTGTATACCACGATCGTGTAGCCGATTTAACGCATGTTGACTGAATGAAAGCTTCTTGGGTTCCTGCGGGACTTGTAAGCTCTCTTTTAACCAACGATCAAAAGGTTTGCCTGATTTAGGCAGTTCTGCAGTTGCTGGTTTATTCGCTATACCACCTGGTTTTGAAGGAAAATACGTTTGCCCAACACGAAACTGTGTGTTCATGGGATTCACTCTCCTTCTACCTATGCGGAATAGTTTACTGACCCTGCCATCCTTGCCCGATTCCAAAGGGCGGCTGTTGAAGTATCTCCATCCACAAGTTGCTCAATAGAGAAACTGTCTTGATTGGATTGAGATTGTTGCTCTTGCTGTTGTCTATTGGAGGATTGTTGTTGCTTGCCTTGTTCCTTCTGCTGCTGGAAGCTAAATTGACTTTGTGATTGTTGCTGGGTCACTTCCAAGCGATCAACTTGCAATCCTTGTTGAACCAAAGCGGTTCGCAGCTGCGACAATTGGCTATCCAATACCTCTTTACCTGCTCTGTTGTCTACAGAGAACTGAGCGGTAATCAAGCCGTTATGAGAGGTGATTTTGACATCAACTTGTCCTAAGGATTGTGGATGCAAAATGATTTTCGCTTCCGTTACTCCTTTGAGAGAGCCAACTTTGAGCTGTTTAACAAATACATCACTCACCTGATTCGCAAATTGATCTGCTTTAAGAGTATAGCTGTTAACAGGTTGTTCTGTAGTTGCGCCTTTTACGGTGAAGGCTTGGGTTGTCTGCGGTTGAGAAATATTCATGGTGATGGTTTCCTCACCGGTTTGCGGCTCTGCACTTCCCTCAAGCTGTGAGATGCCCGGATTGCTTTGATTAGTTAAATTTCCTTGTGCCCGGCTCGTCTGTCCTGTCTCCACTTGGTAGGAAGAAAGCGCATTGTTTACTTTCAAAAGATTAAGAGGTGTCTGAACCGTCTGATCCACTTGTGTCATCTTGCGTTCAACCAAAGGTTGTTTGGAACCAGATTGCTTAAGCAATGTTTCAAACGGATTCATCGCTTTTTTCGCGTTCAGATCCTTCCCATCTGCTGTCTTGACACCCAATTCACTCATCAACTGGCTGATTTGTTCAGATGCCACACGTACTTCTGGCTGTTTGGCTTGTTCTCCCGCTTTCGCAAATTGGACAAGTGTTTGAACGAATGCTGTCGCCTCTTCTTGAGACATTCCTTTCTCCATGAAAGCAGCAACAACAGGTTGAATCGTTTCACTGGCAAGAGCAACACTAGGTGTCTTCTCAGGCATCAATTGAGAAAGAAACTGCTGGAGTTGCGGAAGTTTCTCTACTGGTAACGCTTCTTGAATGTTGTTGCCCATCAAGGATGATGTGTCTGCTTGTGATGGGACTTGCATCTGGGTATTCACCATAGCTGACAGCACAGGATTTACTTCGGTTTGATCAACAGAAGCAGCTGGTTGGATTGCAGAGTCCGCAACAGGTTCCGGTTGTTGACTCATCAGTGGATTGTTTGCAAACATTTGTTGTAACATTGCAAGCAGGTCTGCAAGATTGGAAAAGTCCCCTTCTCCTTTTAACTCAGGCAGTTGATCGGTCAAAGGTGTTTGGCTGAGTGCGTTCTCCATTTGTAAGGCAAACATTTCGCCCATTCCACCTTGATTGGCTGCCGTAGCTTGTCCTCCACTTAAACCAGTCATATCCCCAATTCCAGTTGTTATCGCATTAGTTACATTCATCTTGTCACCTCCTTTATCATATTTAGTTGCCTCTATAGATAACGACAGTAAGGCTTTACCCCACTTATCGCAGCAACTCGTTGGTTATTCGAGCAGCTAAATTACCATCCTTTTTCGCAACGGATGCGAGTACTTGAGCGCGCTTATCATTGCTCATACCAGCTAAAATGGAGATCGCCCGCTTAGAATTAGTGTTCATTAACGTAGCAATAATCGATGCTGAATCATCCGGGTTCATTTGCGAGAACGTATTAATCAACGAATCAAGGCTTGTCCCATCTTGACGTGTTTCACTAAGAGCCTTGGTGAGAACCTGAATCCGCTGTTGAAGAGCCGCAATATCATCATCTTTGCTTACCGTTGTATCCTTGGTCAGGATCGAGATGTCCGCCGCTTTTTTAGGATCCATCTTGGCTAGAATATCTGCCCGTTCTTCCGGTTTCATCTTAGACATCACCGTAACAGCTTCTTCTTTGGTCAAGTTCGCGATGATAGCCGCGGCGTTACGCGAAGACATAGTCGTATAGATTTTGGCAAGATCCTGATACTGTTTTTGACGTTCCTCTCCATCCGCACGCTTCTGTTCCACCATTTTCTGAACATCCGCCATTTGCTTTTGAAGGGCTTGAATCGTCTCGTCTTTCTTGGCGATCTCTTCTTGAAGCGCCACAGAACTCTGCTTGTTCTTTGTCAATTCAGTCTGTAGATTGTTCAGCTGATTTTGTGCTGCTTGTTTAGGGTTATCATTGGTGGTTTCATTCTGCCCAGGGACAATCTTCTCGATATAAGGAATCGAATTTCCAAAGTGAATGAGTTTACCAATTACATTAACCCCTAGCAAACTCAAAAGCACACCGCCTAATAACGTAGCAAATAAAGCAGGGATCACAATCATGTAAAAAAACCATTCCCATTTACTGTAAACCTTTTCCTCTTGGTCTTGAATCTCTTCCATGACGAACCTCCTCTCAGCTATGAGTGGCTCGGCGTAAATAGCGATTGATCCCTATTTCGTCTAGCTCTTTTTGCTCTCGTTGTTTATTGAGTTCGAGAAAAACATCTTGAGACTTCTCTTTCAAGCGATTCCATAGCTTTGATTCTTGCATATGAAAGGTTAGCTTTGTTTGACACTTCTCAATTTCTTGTTCACACCCGGATACGGTCCGTTTTTGTGACTCAATCGCTCGATCCATCGATTGCTGGTAGCGTACCATTTTCATTAAGTCCGATACGCTGCATGACTTTTGCTGTAGATTAACAATCGAATCTGTAACGCCACTACGAAGCTCTTTTAGGTGATAAAGCTTGCTTTCTTCTTCGTTTTTTCGTTGCACAGATTTCCCAAAAGCCCATTCAGCTTGTTCCTTTTCCTTTTCTTTTAAGTCAAGGACTTTTTGGAGATGAAACTGATAGGTTTTCATTAGTTCACGCCTCCAAAGTGTGCGATCAAAGCGTTAATGCTAATGTTGAGATCCGCTGGCTCATCTGTCGATTGTGCCGTGAAATCCCGAATAATATCTCGGTAACGGATCGATGTATCGATTTCGCGATTGGTCCCCATTTTATAGGCTCCTATATTAATGAGGTCTTCCGCTTCTTTGAATGTTGCCATGTAACGTTTAAGCTGTCTCGCCGCTTGCAAGTGCTGATCAGAGCTGATTTCATTCATGACACGGCTCACGCTTTGCAAGATGTCAATTGCCGGGAAATGCCCCTTCTGCGCAATTTTGCGGTCCAAGACAATATGTCCATCAAGAATTCCACGTACCGTATCAGCAATCGGATCGTTCATATCATCTGAATCTACGAGTACGGTATAGAACGCGGTAATGCTTCCTTTTTTGGCCGTTCCTGCCCGCTCGAGAAGCTTAGGTAGTAAAGCAAAAACGGACGGGGTGTAACCTCTTGTCGCTGGCGGTTCACCAATGGCGAGACCGACTTCCCGTTGTGCCATGGCAAAACGAGTAACCGAGTCCATCATTAGCATCACATTCAGACCGCGATCTCTGAAGTATTCCGCTATGGAGGTGGCAATTAAGGCCCCTTTAATCCGGATCAGAGCAGGTTGATCGGACGTAGCAACAACGACAACCGATCTCTTCAATCCTTCTTCCCCCAAATCGCGTTCAATAAACTCCTTGACTTCGCGACCACGTTCTCCTATTAACCCGATCACATTGATATCAGCGTTGGTATTACGAGCAATCATCCCGAGCAAGGTACTTTTCCCTACCCCAGACCCTGCGAAAATCCCGACACGCTGTCCCTTTCCTACCGATAGCAAACCATCGATCGCACGAATCCCAACTCCAATGGGTTCTGTAATACGAGGCCGCGCTAACGGATTGGGCGGAAGATTATTGGTCGGGTAATTGGTTAAGCCAAACGGCAGTGGATTCCCATTGAGCGGTCTTCCCAAACCGTCAAGAACCGTACCGAGAATTTCGGGACCTACCTTTACCGTAAGTGGCTTGCCGGTAGCTACTACATCACAACCCGGGCCAATTGCTGAGAGTTCTCCCAAAGGCATCATCAGCACTTTGTTGTCACGAAACCCTACTACCTCTGCCATGATTGGTTCTTCACCGTGTTGGGAGTAGATGTGACAAATCTCCCCCAACTTGGCTTCTGGTCCTTGTGATTCAATTGTTAATCCGACTACCTGGGTAACTTTGCCGTTAATTCTGACAGAATCCATTTGTCCCAAAACGGAACGATATTTGGTCAGGTCAAGCGAAGTCATTATTCGATTCACTTCCTCGCGCAATATCCAACAGGACCTGTCTAATTTCTTCTAACTGCGTATCAATTCTCGCATCTACACTACCGAAAGGCGTCCGAATGACACAACCTTCATCTTGCACCGTGTAATCCGGATATATGGCTAACTCAGCTTGCCCATCCAGAAGCGTTAAAAATTGTGTACGATGCTCTTCTATAAATTGATAGTATCGATGATTCACTGAAATGGTAATTTGTCCATGAACACGTGAACGCCGAACAACTTTTTTTACCATCTCAACAATTTTCTCTGGATCAGTCGATAGCTCTTCACCGATAATCTTTCGTGCGATTTCCATACTAAGTTCCACTAGAAAAGGTTCCGCCTGATTAATAATCGTCTCTTTGGTCCGATATCCTTCTGTAAGAATATCGCGCGCCAACTGAATCGTTTCTTCTTCTTCTTTTCTAGCTGCTATCTTGCCCTCCTCAATCCCTTGAAAAAAGCCTTCTTCCTTCGCTTCTTCTCTTGCTTGTTGGGCAGCGAGTTGAGCTTCTTGTTCGTGCTCCTGGCGCCATTGTTCCATCTCTACCCTTACTTGTTCACGAAGCTCGTCAGATTGTCTTGAAGCTTCCGCAAGAATCTTTTGAGCCATTTCCTCAGCATCCGAAATGATGGTTCGAGCTTCTTCTTCCGCATTTTGGATAATCGGAAAACTTTCTTGCAACCTTTGAGCAACTTCATCCGTCAGTATGGGTGGAGGAGGCGCTTTTACTTGAAGGATCAATTTTTCGTCCGCAGCCACATAGTTAGAAGCTTTATAGATCCTAGACAATGATATCATCCCCTCCGCCTCGAGCGATGATAATTTCACCCGCCTCTTCTAGACGACGAATCGTCGCAACAATACGGGATTGGGCTTCTTCAACATCACGCAAACGCACAGGACCCATAAATTCCATTTCTTCGCGGAATGTTTCGGCCATACGCTTGGACATGTTGCGGAAGATAACCTCGCGTACTTCTTCGCTTGCAACCTTGAGTGCAAGTTGGAGATCGGCGTTCTCCACATCGCGAATAACGCGTTGAATCGAACGATTGTCCAGTGTAGCAATATCCTCGAAGACGAACATCCGTTTTTTGATTTCTTCAGCAAGCTCTGGATCTTGAATTTCCAAGGAATCCAAAATAGTTCGTTCTGTACTTCTGTCTACACCATTCAATACGTTGACAATGGCTTCAATTCCACCTGCTTGAGTGTAATCTTGTGTAACCGTAGCAGACAGTTTCTGTTCTAATACCTGTTCAACCTGAGCAATAACCTCTGGGGAAGTACTATCCATCAAGGCAATACGCTTCGCTACATCCGCTTGTCTCTCTTGTGGTAACGCTGACAAGATCATCGCAGACTGTGTCGGTTCCAGATAGGCTAGTACCAAGGCAATGGTTTGAGAGTGTTCATTTTGAATAAAGTTCAAAATTTGGCTAGGATCCGCTTTACGCGCAAAGTCAAATGGTCTAACTTGAAGATTCGCGGTCAGTCGATTAATAATATCGATTGCCTTCGATTGTCCAAGCGCTTTTTCCAAGATATCCTTCGCATACGTAATCCCACCTTGGGCAATCACTTCTTTTGCCACGGCAATCTGATGGAACTCCGCTAAAACTCTTTCTTTTTCGTCAGTCTCTACTTTTCTTACATTGGCAATTTCCAATGTTAATTGTTCGATTTCATCTTCACGCAAGTGCTTAAATACTTGAGCAGATACTTCCGGCCCAAGCGAGATAAGCAGAATTGCAGCTTTTTGCCGACCCGTTAATTCTTTGGCCCCGCGAGCCATCGGTCCTCACTCCCTAATCTTCAGCTATCCATGTACGAAGCAATGTCACGAATTCATCTGGCTTGCTTCGGGCCAATTTATCTAACTGCTTGCGGATCACTACTTCATCTGTATCTTCGTTGTAGGTTAAGTCTGGCACTTCAAATGGCATTGGAGACGGTAAATCTGGAATTTCCTCCTCGATCGCTTGCTGTTGACGACGGCGACGGTACAGCATATAAGCAACTGCACCAAGAGCAAGTAACGCAACAGCTCCGGCACCCCAAAGAATAGCTGGATTAAGACCTTGTTGATCTGTTGTCGCCACTTTACCTGTGAAGGTATGTGGAAAGACAGAAATTCGTTGATCGATCTCTGGATCCGTTAAGGCAGGTGTCTTGTTGCTTACACTTACCCGTACCACATTTCGTAGTACCTGCTTAATATTATCGATCGTTTGCTGATCAAGTTGTTGGCCAGCAGGTGGTTCTACACCAATATTGATGGAGATATCATCAATTTGATATGGACTCATCGTAATGTTACGGGTTATTCGGTTGACCTCTTTATTTACTCGATCTGTTAATTCTTCATAATTACTGTTGGCGCCCTGTTGAGACCCTCCAGGGAAACTTGGGACATCACTATTTCCTGTGCCTGCTGTCCCCGCCGGTGGAGCTCCCTGACCGGAAAAAGTTTTAGAAAGCTTTTCGGCACTAATCGTAATTCCCTCGTTATTCTGTTTGTCTACAGGTTCCACGAGGTTTTCAACGCGGTTCTCTTTGGCAAAGTTCATATTAACAGTTGTTTGGACAATCACCTTGTCTCTGCCCATTAGAGTACCTAGCAAATTGTAGACATTTTGTTGAATCTTCCTCTCTACTTCGGATCGCATTTTTTCCTGCTGCTCATAGAGAGTAAGTGCATGTGTATTTGCATCATTGGTATCCGATAACTCCAAAAGGTTAGAGTATTGATCCATGATCGTGATATTTTCAAGTGGCAGCTTATCTACACTGCGAGAGACGACATAATATAAAGACCGAATTTGTTGATCATTTAATTGTGTACCAGGTTCTGTGGTAACGATTACAGATGCCGTCGCGTTATCCGGCTTGTCCGTTACCCAAACGTTTTCTTCAGGAAGAGTAATCATGACTTGCGCATTTTGCACACCATGAACTCTTTCCAACATCTTCTTCAACTCTACTTGAAGCGCATCTTTTTTCAACACTTTAAATTGATTGTCGGTAATCCCAAAAGTTCCAGCGCTTTTGAAAATGTCTGAACTGATGGTTCCTTCACTTGGAATCCCTTTTGCCGCCAGATCAACCACTACATCTTGGGCATTGACCTCAGGCACTTCAATTTGGGTTCCATTTCCAGTAATTCGATACGGAATCTTTTGGCTATCCAGCTCTTGTTTGATTAACCCAACTTCCTGCTCGCTTAAACGTTGGTTATATAAAGGAACGTAAACAGGGCGAGAAGCAAAATATATGTATAAACTAAGAGAAACTACTAAAAACAAGGCTATTGCCGCAATCATCCATTTTTGTTTAGGAGTAAAACGGTTCCAAAATGTATGTACTTTATCTTTATACAATGCTAGACGTTCGTTCATAATTCACCTCACCAAGAAAGGGTACGTTCAAGATTAGATCGGCATACGCATGATCTCTTGGTAGGATTCAATCACCTTGTTACGGACTTGCATCGTTAATTGCAAGGAAAGACTAGCTTTCTGGCTAGCAATCATCACTTGATGCACATCCTCTACCTGACCAGCCACATACTTCGAATTTAGGGTCTCAGAATCTACTTGTGCTTGATTTACTTGGCCAATCGCATCGGAAAGATAATTCGCAAATGATTTGGATACCTCATTAGGAGTTTGTGTCGGAGATTGCACGACTGGTTGAAATCCGACTGGCTTTAATGCATTAATCTGCATGGTTCGTTATTCTCCTTATCTCCCATTGATTTCAAATGCTTTCATCATCATGCTCTTGCTTGCGTTTAAAACGGTTACGTTCGCTTCATAGGAACGAGAGGCCGAGATCATATCAACCATCTCTCTCATGGGGTCTACGTTAGGTTTGAGAACATAGCCATCTTTATCAGCATCCGGATGATCCGGGTTGTATTCCCGTTGGAATGGTGTATTATCCTCTTTAATCGCCGTTACACGGACACCATTCTCAGGTCGATTGCTTACGACTCCAACTGCTGCTTGTAACAAATTATCAAAGGATTGATCTGTTTTCGGCATAACCTCAACCATTTTTCGACGGTAAGGCTGCCAGGCTCCGTTAACATAATGCGCTCGTGTTGAGTTGGCATTACTGATATTCGCTGCGACGGTGTCAAGTCGGAGGCGATTCATGCTTAAAGCTGATGCTGTAATGTCCATCCCGCGAAACAAACTCATTATCTACTACCTCCCTCCACCATCAATAACTGATTTCATTTTGCTGAAATAGCCGCTTGTTAGTTGAACCAAACCGTTGTACCAGATTTGGTTCTTGGCTTCCTG
Organism: Brevibacillus ginsengisoli; assembly: GCF_050113715.1. NCBI lineage: Bacteria > Bacillati > Bacillota > Bacilli > Caryophanales > Paenibacillaceae > Brevibacillus > Brevibacillus ginsengisoli. Next base: position 61,675 of record NZ_JBNJQR010000006.1, on the reverse strand, counting down.
ATTCATCTCATACTCGAGGTCTACGTCATTCCCGTTATTTTGCACAAACGCTTGCGGGTTCGAAACGATTTGCGCATTGGGTATTGTTCCTTGAACGCGTCCAAATGGGATGTGCTTAGAATCTGTGGTGTACGCGCCAAGCTTAGGTCCTTCTCCATTCATCTCATTCTGCAGCATTTCCTCGAAAACGACCTGTTTACTTTTAAAGTAAGGAGTATCAATGTTGGCGATGTTGTTAGAGATTGTCCTTTGTCGAAGCGTACTCACATCTAAAGCTCGCTCTAACAATTGAAGCTGATTGGTAGATATCACTGAGAACTCCTCCTCAAAACGGTTACTTACATTTCCCTACATCTAGTTCTTCAGAAACCTAAATATACGCGGTAAATGTTTCCGGATTTACTAAACAACCATATTACACTAGCATAATAAACCAACATTTTTCGAGTCACATAATGAATGTTCTGCAAATACAGCCCATATTCCTGCCAATTCGACATTAATTACGAATAAATCATAACAAAATCAGTTTAATGAAAAAAGCCCTATCTTTTCTTCATAGCTATTTCAGGACAAAAGCCCCTAAATTTATACAAACCCATTCTATTTACTCATTCTTTAGTCATAAATTTCCTCCTTTTAACGTTTTTTAACATTTTATGTCATATTATTGGAATACTTCTCTATCCAACAAATAGTTCCACAAGTACTTGTGGTATGTAAACAAACGAAAAGGGGCGCAGCACATAAGCTACACCCCAAGAATATCCTTAGATTCCGTATTCCTTTGTGATCAAGAATTTTTCAACTTCTCTAATTCAGGTAGAAGTTTTTCATTTAGTACCTTAATAAATGTACCTTTCATACCCAGAGAACGGGACTCAATGACACCGGCACTCTCCAGTTTACGCAATGCGTTAACGATCACCGAGCGTGTAATTCCTACACGGTCAGCAATTTTGGAAGCAACCAACAAACCTTCTTTGCCTTCCAGTTCTTCAAAAATATGTTCTACCGCTTCTAGTTCGCTATAGGAAAGAGAACCAATAGCCATTTGTACAACCGCTTTGCTTCTCGCTTCTTCCTCAATCGCTTCCGAGCGTTCACGGAGAATTTCCATTCCAACTACTGTTGCCCCAACTTCAGCCAAAATCAGGTCATCGTCAACAAAACTTTCATTAACACGCGCAAGAACCAACGTGCCTAGACGATCCCCACCGCCAATGATTGGAACAATTGTGGTCAAACCGGATTGGAAAACTTCTTTCATTTCTACTGGGAAAGCAGAGTACGGACTATCTACATCAATATTCGCTGATGTCTCTTCTACTTTCAGAAGGCCTAAACTATATTCTTCAGGAAAACGACGTTCTTCTAGCATCTTGCGAATACGCTCATTGTCAATTTCCTGGTGAATGGAGTAGCCCAACATTTTTCCCTTACGGCTAACCACGAAAATATTGGCTTCAATCACATCACTTAACACTTGCGCCATTTCATTAAAGTTTACAGCATGGCCTGCAGATTTTTGCAACATACGGTTAATTCGTCTTGTTTTTGCTAGCAAATCCATCTCTTTTCCTCCTGACGTCTACTCACATCTTTTATTTAGTATCTTTTTATAAAATGTACTGGCTTAAATCTCTGTTCTTCACAATACTATTTAACTTCTCTTGCACATACTCCGCGGTGATTTTAATCACATCCAAATGAATATCCGGAGCCTCGAAGGACAAGTCCTCCAACATTTTTTCAAGCAAGGTGTGCAAGCGTCTAGCTCCAATATTATCAGTGGACTGATTTACCTCCGTGGCGAGACGAGCGATTTCAAAAATTGCATCTTCTGTAAATTCAATTTTGATTCCCTCTGTCTCAAGCAGAGCGATGTATTGCTTGATTAGAGCGTTCTTCGGTTCCGTCAAAATTCTCACAAAATCTTCTACTAGAAGACTGGTTAATTCCACGCGAATCGGGAAACGCCCTTGTAATTCCGGAATCAAATCAGATGGTTTGGTCATATGAAACGCTCCGGCAGCAATAAACAACACATAATCCGTTTTGACAGGACCGTATTTGGTCATTACCGTTGATCCTTCAACGATAGGCAGGATGTCTCTTTGGACGCCCTCACGAGATACATCTGGACCGCGCCCGTCTTTTCCAGCAATTTTATCAATCTCATCGATAAACACGATTCCTTGCTGTTCAGCGCGGGCAACAGACTCCTGAATAACTTCGTCCATATCCACCAGTTTTTGCGCTTCTTGCTGAATTAATACCTTTCTAGCATCTTTAATTCGCAATTTTCGCTTCTTGGTACGTTTAGGCATCAAACTTCCTAGCATATCTTGCATTTGCATGCCCATCTGCTCGCCGCCGGGCATTTGGAACATATCGAACATATTAGGAGCTTGATCTTCAACATCGATCTCAATCGTTTGGTCTTCCAGTTGTCCCGCCGCTACCTGAAAGGCAACTTGACGGCGTTGTTGTTCGATCGAAGCATCTTCAGGCTCATGCGTTTGAGTATTCTGTTGCTGCTGCTGATTGCCAAACAACATCTCCAGCGGGTTTTTAAAACCAGCTGTCTGCTTACGAGAAGGAACCAAAATGTTGACGATCGCTTCATTCGCCAGCTTTTCCGCTTTATCCTTGACGCTTTCCATTCTCTCGGATTTCACCATTCGTATGGAGGTTTCGACAAGGTCACGGACCATTGATTCAACATCTCGGCCAACATACCCTACTTCCGTAAACTTGGTTGCTTCCACTTTGATGAATGGGGCACCCGTCAACTTCGCGATGCGTCGGGCAATTTCTGTTTTCCCAACTCCAGTGGGTCCAATCATCAGAATGTTTTTAGGTACTACTTCTTCAATCATATTTTCGGGAAGCTTACTTCTACGGTAACGGTTCCGTAAAGCAACAGCAATCGCTCTCTTAGCTTGAGCTTGCCCTACAATGTACTTGTCTAAGTGTTCAACGATGATACGGGGAGTTAATTGTTCTAGTCTAAGCACTCGAATACCTCCCTATCGGCTTGTTATTTCTTCGACAATAATGTTTGAATTGGTAAATACACAAATCTCGGATGCTGTCAGTAAAGAAGCATGTGCGATCTCTTTGGCACTGAGATGAGAAGCGTATTTTTTCAACGCGCGGCCTGCTGCAAGAGCAAAGCTTCCACCGGAGCCAATCGCCAGGATTCCGTCATCTGGTTCGATAATCTCACCATTACCTGATATGAGGAGCAAATTCTCCTTGTTCATCACAATCATCATCGCTTCCAGGCGTCTCAGCATTTTATCCGATCGCCATTCTGTCGCTAATTCAACGGCAGCACGCTGCAGGTTACCATGGTACTCCTCCAGCTTTCCTTCAAACTTCTCAAACAGAGTAATTGCATCAGCTACAGATCCTGCAAAGCCGGCGACTACTTCACCGCGGTATAGTCTTCTTACTTTTTTGGCGCCATTTTTCATCACCATGCTGTTGCCGAATGTTACCTGACCATCACCAGCCATGGCAGCTTCCCCATTATGATGGACGGCGAAAATCGTTGTCGCGTGAAATTGCTCCATCTTCCGGATCACTTCCTTCTTTTGTCTGCCCTCGGATGGGCAGTGTCATATACTTGACGTAATCTTTCTTTGGTTACATGTGTGTAAATCTGTGTTGTCGAGATGTTCACATGGCCAAGCAATTCTTGCACCGTCCGCAAATCGGCACCTGCGTCAAGCAAATGCGTCGCGAACGTATGGCGAAATGTATGAGGAGAGATATGTAAGCGCAGCGCGGCTGCCTCCACATGTTTATTAACAACACGACGAACACTGCGATCTGATAGCGGCTCACCACGATAATTCAGCAAGAAGATGCCTCGGTCATGTTGTCCGTCTAAAAGAGCAATTCTTCCTTGTTCTAAATATTGCCGAATTGCCTGTAACGCATAACTACCTATCGGAACATATCTTTCTTTGGAGCCTTTTCCGAAAACTAGCGCAATCCCGTTGACTAAATCAAAGGATTTGAGTGTTAAGGTAACGAGCTCCATGACACGGATTCCACTGGCGTACAAAAGCTCGAAAATGACACGATCACGCTGTCCGAGCGGAGTTGTCGCATCAGGAATTTCCAGTAGGGTTTGAATCTCGTGAGGATACATGAACGAAGGTAATTTCTTTTCGACCTTAGGTGTTGAGACGAGTTGAAAAGGGTTTTGTTCAACGAGTTTCTCTCGCATTTGAAATCGGTAAAAGCTTCGCAGGCTCGATAATTTACGTGCGATGCTTCTTCTCGCCAATCCCTTTTTCGCTAGAAAGGCCAGAAAAGAACGTCCATGCAAATAAGAAACAGCATCCAACTGGTAAATTTGGTGCTGTTCCATAAAAGCGGCAAATTCAAGAATATCAGCGGAATATTGTTTGATTGTATAGGGAGAAGCGTTTTTCTCTACCTGCAAGTAGTGAATAAAAGGTTCTACCCAGGTGGATAAATCAATCGAATTGTCCATCCGACACGTACTCTCCTCAAATGCATCTATATATTATCATAGAGTATACGGCATATCAACCGAAATTGTGTTGGAATTGTGTAAAATTCTGAATAATTTCCAACGCGCGTTCAGCCAACCGTTCGTTTTTTTCTTTTTTGTTACGAATTTTGACTCCAAGACCTGGCAAAAGCCCAAAATTCGCGTTCATCGGTTGAAAGTGTTTGGCATCGGTTGTTGTAATGTAATGCGCCATACTGCCGATGACGGTCTCCGACGGTAAAGTAAGCAATTCCTCGCCTTTAACGAATCTAGCCGCGTTCAGACCAGCAAGAAGTCCGGAGGCAGCAGATTCCACATAACCTTCCACACCTGTCATCTGTCCTGCGAAAAACAAATCATCTCGCTCCCGGTACTGATACGTTGGTCGAAGCAATTTTGGCGAATTGATAAACGTATTGCGGTGCATGACACCGTAACGAACAATTTCGCAATTCTCCAATCCAGGAATCAGCGAGAAGACACGCTTTTGTTCCGGCCACTTGAGATGCGTCTGAAAACCGACCAGATTGTAAAGGGTAGCCGCACTGTTATCTTGGCGCAATTGAATGACCGCAAACGGTTGTTCACCCGTTCTTGGGTCATTCAACCCAACTGGCTTCAACGGTCCAAACAACATGGTTTGTCGACCACGGTTCGCCATAACCTCGATTGGCATACATCCTTCAAAGAAAACCTCTTTCTCGAATTCCTTCACTGGTACTGCTTCGGCCGTAATCAACGCCTCGTAAAAACGGTTAAATTCTTCTTCGTTCATCGGACAGTTGATATATGCCGCTTCCCCTTTATCGTAGCGAGAGGCGACAAAAACTTTGTCCATATTGATGGAGTCTTTCTCAATAATCGGTGCTGCCGCATCGTAAAAATACAGATACTCTTCTCCAGTCAATTCCTTCAATTTCTCCGAAAGCGACTGGGATGTAAGCGGACCTGAGGAAATAACGGCTACTCCCTCAGGAATGTGGTCAACCTCTTCGTGAATGACTTCAATCAGCGGATGATTCTTCACTGCCTGTGTGACATAGTCGGCAAATTCATGACGGTCAACCGCTAACGCTCCTCCTGCTGGAACCTGACAACTATCAGCAGCTTTGATAATAATGGAGTTCATTCTGCGCATTTCTTCTTTGAGAACTCCTACGGCATTGGTCAGTGTATTGGCTCTTAAAGAATTACTGCATACAAGTTCCGCAAATTTATCTGTATGATGAGCTGGCGTCTGCTTCACTGGTCTCATCTCATACAATTTGACAGGAACCCCTGACTCAGCAATTTGCCACGCTGCTTCACTTCCTGCTAATCCTGCCCCAACTACTGTCACGTACGGTTGTGTCATGATGTGTTAACCTCCACTGATTGAACTTAAATCTAGGAATCGACTTCCTCATGATAATCGCATTTGGTACAGACAATGCTTACACCTTGCTTCTTACGCTTTTTCTCAACTAGCATGCTTTTGCATTTTGGACAAGGACGCGCAATTGGTTTATCCCATGAAACGAACTCACATTCTGGATAACGATTGCATCCATAGAATACTCGGTTCTTTTTACTTTTACGTTCAACAATCATTCCGGTTTCACATTGTGGGCAAGTTACCCCTGTATCTTTTACAATTGGCTTCGTCACCCGACACTCTGGAAATCCTGAACACGCTAGGAATTTCCCAAAACGGCCTAATTTATAAACGAGAGGTTTGCCGCACTGTTCGCAAATCTCATCGGAGACTTCGTCCTTGATTTCTACTTCTTCCATTGCTTCAGCGGCAATCTCTAACTGTTTCGCAAAATCCTGATAAAACGAATCCAGGATCTTTACCCAATCGGCCATACCATCTTCAACCTGATCCAGCCCGGACTCCAGACCTGATGTAAATTCTACGTCAAGGATTTCTGGGAAGAATTCTACCATGAGGCTGAGAACGATTTCTCCTAATTCAGTTGGAATGAATCGTTTCTCTTCAAGGGCTACATACCCACGCTTCTGAATAGTTTCTAAGGTCGGGGAATAAGTAGAAGGACGTCCAATTCCGTTTTCCTCCAAGGTTTTAATCAAACGGGCTTCTGTATAGCGAGGAGGTGGTTGGGTAAAATGCTGTGCGGGCTCAATCATTTGAGATTCCAACTTCTGTCCTTCTTCAATCGGAGGCAAAAGACGATCTTTTTCTTCATTGCCTTCGTCATTGCCCTCGACGTACACTTTCATAAATCCCGGGAATTTCACCTTGGAACCAGTCGCTCGGAAGAATACACCGTTTGCTTCCAAATCCACACTCATGGTGTCAAGAACAGCGGAGGACATTTGGCTCGCCACAAAGCGTTCCCAGATCAGACGGTATAGACGAAGCTGATCACGGGATAAAAATTCCTTCATGCTATCTGGACTGCGCATGATAGAAGTTGGGCGAATGGCTTCGTGGGCGTCTTGCGCCCCTTCTTTCTTAGCGTGTGTTCTTGGTTCCGCCAATGCGTATTCCGTTCCGTACTCCGCATTAATATATTCCTTGGCTTCGTTTTGAGCGGTCTGTGAAATGCGTGTAGAATCCGTACGCATGTAGGTGATTAGACCTACTGTTCCTTCTTTGCCAAGATCGATCCCTTCATATAATTGTTGAGCGATCATCATGGTCTTGGCTGTACGGAAATTCAACTTTCTTGCTGCCTCTTGCTGCAAGGAGCTGGTGATAAATGGTGGAGCGGGATTGCGTTTGCGTTCTTTCTTGGTTACTTTGGCTACGGTAAATTCTTGATTCTTAATCTTCTTTAGAATCTCGTCCACTTCTTGTTTGGAGGAAATGTCTTTTCTCTCCTCACCAAAGCCATGGAACTTCGCTTCAAATTCTTTTCCAGCAGAAACAAATGTGCTGGAGATCGTCCAGTATTCTTCTGGTATGAAGCTCTTGATCTCATTTTCCCGATCAATAATCATCTTGACCGTAACGGACTGCACGCGACCTGCGCTTAACCCCTTCTTTACTTTTTTCCAAAGCAATGGGCTAATGTTGTATCCCACGAGGCGATCTAGAATACGTCTAGCTTGTTGGGCATTGACCAAATCCATATTTATTAGACGCGGATGCTTGAATGCATCCTTAATCGCATCCTTGGTGATTTCATTAAATACAACACGAATCGGCTTGGAAATATCAAGTCCCAAATAATGCGCAAGATGCCACGCAATCGCTTCCCCTTCGCGATCCGGGTCGGCTGCGAGGTAGACTTGTTTTACCTTTTTCGCTGAGTCTTTTAACGTTTTAAGAACGTCACCTTTTCCACGTATGGTTATGTATTTGGGTTCATATGAGTTGGTTACGTCAACACCCATTTGACTTTTTGGGAGGTCTCTTACATGGCCCATTGACGCTTTCACTATATATTTACTGCCTAAGTATTTGCCAATTGTTTTTGCTTTCGCCGGAGATTCGACGATCACAAGCGTATCAGCCAAATTTTTCCTCCCCCTTCAGGTAATGAATCTCCCCTATTATTCAATATGGCATTCTATTTGTCAAACGACCCCTATCGTTATTTTTGGTCAGCACGTCTGCGATAATACCCGCCCGGAAGCCACTCGATGCACTTTTTTGTTTGAAGGCGAACTAATGTCGGATCTAGTGATAGACGCACGCTTGGGTCTAACGACATATAGAGCTCATCCCAATGAACAGGAGTTTCACTTATCATTGATAGCAGAAACTGCTCGTCGGAATCAAGTGATTCTTTGTCGAATATTGCGGAGGCTTCAATTTTAGTAGGCAGCCAGGTGAATTCTTCCACGATATCCTGACAATCCGTTACCAGCTTGGCTCCCTGTTTCACCAAGTTGTGAGGACCTATACTAGCTTGAGAGAAAATGGAGCCAGGTACAGCGAATACCTCTTTTCCTTGTTCCAGCGCATGATCCGCTGTGATGAGAGAGCCGCTTCGTTCCGCCGCTTCAATGACTAACACTCCCAGGCTCAGTCCGCTAATGATCCTGTTTCGTTCGGGAAACATCCCTGGATGCAGCTTAGTGCCTGGAGGATACTCACTTAAAATCAAACCTTTTTGCACAATTTTTTGATACAAACTGGTATTTTGTCTGGGATAAATCTGGTCTATGGCACAACCGAGAACAGCAATCGTAGGGGAGCCTGTCTCCAGCGCAAATCGATGCGCCAAGGTGTCGATGCCAAGTGCCATGCCGGAGATGATGACCATTCCCCGTTTGGACATACCACTTGCAAAATACTGACAAACCGATTCTCCGTAGCGTGTCGCTTTTCGCGTTCCGACAATCGCTAGCATCGGTTCATTCAGTAGCGTGAAATCTCCTTTATAAAACAACAGGGCAGGAGGATCCGGAATATTACTTAGAGCGTGTGGAAATTCTTCATCCAAAAAAGAGACAAATTGGATTTGACTTCTTATCCTCTCTTCCTTGTCCGCTAGAACTTGCTCGCGAGTCAATCGAGTCGTGATCTGTTGACAAAGGGAAGCTGATATCCCCAATGTTCGCAGCAAGGGAACGGTGACTTCTGAGCGATTCTTTAAACTACTAACCGTTCTGTACAATCCAAAGATCGTCCTTCTGCCAATTCCTTCGATAAGATTAAGTGAATATAACCAATCTCTCTCCTCGATTTCCATGATTATCAAACTCCTCGTCCGAGCGTTTTTCTTCATTATATTAAGTGACAGAGGAGGGAACAAAAAAATCGACAGGATTAGAAAACTCGGCGATTGCCGAGCCTTGGCGACAGCAGAGCCGTAGTTGCACTTATGTAAATCAGAAACTTATATACTTTCCGATTTACTAAAAAAAGAAGATGGCTGCCTAAGCGCCATCTTCTTCTCGATAAAGCTATGTGAACTTAAAGTAATACTTTATCCAACATACCTTTTTCTTTCAAAACTTCAACCAAAGTCTCTCCGATAACCGCTGGAGTTTTGGCTACGCGAACACCGCAAGATTCAAGTTTCGCGATTTTTTCAGCCGCTGTACCTTTACCGCCAGAGATGATCGCACCAGCATGACCCATGCGTTTTCCTGGAGGTGCAGTTTGACCGCCAATGAAGCCTACAACTGGCTTCTTCATGTTCGCAGCAATCCATTCAGCTGCTTCTTCTTCCGCTGTACCACCGATCTCACCGATCATGATAACTGCTTCAGTATCTGGATCTTCGTTGAACAATGAAAGAACATCGATGAAGTTGGTTCCGTTAACCGGGTCTCCACCGATACCTACCGCAGTGGATTGACCAATGCCGCGAGTAGTTGTTTGGTGAACCGCTTCATATGTCAAGGTACCAGAGCGGGAAACGATCCCAACTTTACCTGGTGTGTGAATGTAACCTGGCATGATACCAATTTTACATTCGCCTGGAGTAATTACGCCTGGGCAGTTTGGACCAATAAGGCGGGTCTTTTTACCTTCCATGAAGCGTTTTACTTTTACCATGTCAAGGACTGGAATACCTTCTGTGATACAAATAACGAGATCAAGGTCAGCGTCTACCGCTTCCATGATCGCATCAGCAGCACCTGCTGGCGGAACATAGATAACAGAAGCGTTGGCACCTGTTTCGTGTTTTGCTTCAGCTACTGTGTTGAACACAGGAACTTGAACAGTTGCACCGTTGTCAAGGGTAAAGTCAACAACTGTACCACCTTTACCAGGTGTAGCGCCAGCAACCATTTGCGTACCGTAATCGAGTCCGCCTTTGGTGTGGAACATACCGGTTTTACCGGTCATATTTTGCGTAATAACCTTGGTATTTTTATTAACAAGAATACTCATCGCGAATTTTTCCCACCTTTATTTTCCTAGTTTGCAAGTTGGGGGCACACTCGACGAAGCTTAACGCTTCCTTCGGGTGCAGTGGCATGTATCAGCAGAAAACGCATACAAATCGAAGTAAGGAATAAGTTTAATCGACTACTTCACAAGTGCAACGATTTTTTCTGCGCCATCCGCCATGGACTCGGCAGCTACGATATTTAAGCCGGATTCCTTCAGGATTTTCTTACCCAACTCTACATTGGTACCTTCCAGGCGAACAACCAATGGACGATCCAATTGCACCTGTTTCGCCGCGCCTACAACACCGTTAGCGATAATGTCACACTTCATAATTCCACCGAAGATGTTAACGAAGATCCCTTTAACTTTTTCATCTTTCAAGATGATTTTGAAGGCTTCTGTTACTTTCTCTTCGGTAGCGCCGCCACCTACATCTAGGAAGTTAGCAGGATCTCCGCCGTAGAACTTCACGATGTCCATTGTAGCCATCGCAAGACCTGCACCGTTAACCATGCAACCAATGTTACCGTCTAACGCAATGTAAGACAGGTCGAATTTGGATGCTTCGATTTCTTTCTCGTCTTCTTCACCAAGATCGCGCATTGCTACGATGTCAGCATGACGATAAAGAGCGTTGGAATCGAAGTTCAATTTCGCGTCAAGCGCCATAACTTCGCCGTCGCCAGTTACTACGAGTGGGTTGATTTCCGCAATCGAGCAATCTTTGTCGACATACGCTTGGTATAATCCCATCATGAATTTCACTGCTTTGTTCACTAACTCAGTTGGGATTTTGATTGCATACGCAAGCTTACGCGCTTGGAAAGCTGTCAAGCCTGTTACTGGATCAATTACTTCTTTGAAGATTTTTTCAGGGGTATGTTCTGCTACCTCTTCGATCTCAGTACCGCCCTCTTCAGAAGCCATCATTGTTACTCGTCCAGTTGCGCGGTCAAGAACTAAACCTATGTAGTACTCTTTTTTGATGTCGCAACCTTGTTCGATCAACAAACGTTTAACTTCTTTACCTTCTGGTCCAGTTTGATGCGTAACGAGTACTTTACCAAGAATTTCTTCTGAGTATTTGCGTACTTCGTCCAAATTCTTGGCAACTTTTACGCCGCCCGCTTTACCGCGTCCACCAGCGTGGATTTGCGCTTTTACTACAACTACTTGGGTGCCCAATTCTTTCGCTGCTTCTACTGCTTCTTCCACAGTAAAGGCTACGCGGCCTTCAGGTACCTTAACACCATATTGCTTCAGTATCTCTTTACCTTGGTACTCATGAACGTTCATTCTCCATCCTCCTATGGCAGTTTGGATCGAAAAATAGATGGATAGTCCTTCCAAAAGCGAACTTTAACCAGCTTTCTCCGGAATTCCTACCACCAAGTTGTGAACAACATGTCTATTTTACGACAAATTTCGGCCGGAGAAAAGTTTTATATGCATAACTTAAATATTTTGAGTTTTTTTCATAATTCAATGCCTTGATTATCAAAGATTCCGAGGCAAATTTTTGTTTTCGGACACCCTTCTCCAAAGGCATCTCACTTAGTTAGACTTCTCTAAAATTCTGTACTGGGTTACTAATTCTCGTAATTTACCGATAATTTCCGGTTGCTTGAATGTTTGCCCATCCAGCCTGAAACCACTGGAAAAGACTTCTACTTCCTTCCTTGTGTCTCCAATTAACAACGTAATCTTGTACTTCACATTTTCTCCTGATAGAACATTTTGATTGGAGAGAACGCCTTGTTTCAGAATCCGGACAAATTGATGGGCCAAGCTCTCCCAGAGAATGGGGTCTTTAAAGGTCGTGTTGAATTTTTCTTGACTGTCGGCAGAAACCATAAATATGCCGCGCGCTTTAAAAAGTTTATCAATCAGATTATGTTCGTCAGATTGAGGAGTAATGTATTTTGTGAGTAAAGAAAACAAGGAACTCGGTACTCGGTAATACAAGACATCATTTCCGATCTGGAGTTTTACTAGACCCGGTGTTAGCATGCTCACTTCTCGAATTCGATCTCCAAAATCCAGTTGAAGTTTATAGTTTGGAAATAGAGGATAAGGAATAAACTCCGGTTTTACTTGATATTTGGCTTGTTTGATCATTCGCCAGACTTGTTGGGTTTGTACAGGATTTAAACCTGCTTTGTCCTCTTTATCCAGCGCGGACAATTGGATGGACTGTGGATTGTTCCCCGAAAATAATGCTTGTCCGGTTAGCTCCGCAATGCTTTGATAGAAGGCTTGGGTATCGACCCCACGGTAGGTGGTACCTTCAAATTGACAAGCAGATTCTCCCACCTCAATAACGAGAGGCGCTTGATCATCCCGATAAGCAAGCACCGTATACCTGACATCAGATTCTCGTAAGCTGTCCGTCGAACGGTAAATCTCCTGCGTCGTTTGCGGCAACGTATTCTTGACAGTCTGGCTATCCAGAACAATCTCTTGTCCATCTGTAGTAATGACGGAAACTTGTTTAACCGAATGGATCTTGCTGCTAAATAAGTTATCGACTCGATCTGTTGTCTTTGTGGGAGCGGTAGAACATCCCGAGAGAATCATCACCAAACTGAACAGGCTGAGAAAGGTACCGATCCAACTTCTGGTCATGCAGTCCCTCCAGTCACGCATTTTGACTTTATCGTTCTTTTTACAAGAGTCCTAAACGACGACTAATATCGCTGCCAAGACGTCTTTTGACATAGATCTCCCCGATTTGATGTGGATCCTTGACAATAACGGAGCGATTATTCGTCCGAATGGCAACAAACTTTTCGTTATTCTTGTCCATGCCACACACCAGGTCGGAACCAACTTCAATAAAAATGACCACCACATATTTGTCTTCGACCTTTTTCAGCGAAATCTTCGGATAGGGAGCCATTAATGGTGTCGTCTTATCTTGAATATATTGTGTGATGGCTAAAATATATTTGTCGGGGTCTCCATAATGCTGCAGCTCCTCGTTCACTCCTACGATCTCACCGTCATCTGCAATTCCCAAAAATAAATTTCCGTTATTGCTATTCGCGAAAGCGACGACAGCTTTGATAATGGCGCTCTTGGAGTTGAGGAAATCCCGTTTGAACTCGATCATGTCATTCTCGCCCAGGCTAATCGCGGTTGTGGGTTCGTCAATTCTGCCCAAGTATCGGAATCGACTCAACGCCCCCAATCGATACACATACTCTTCAAAGATATCACCAGGCAATGTAATTTCTTCGATCATCGCATCGCAATTCTGCCAAAGCTTATAGGTCTGAGGAGAAAAACACATATCAAACAGAACGGTCGTTCCAATGGATTTAATGTTCATCCCAATGGCCGTGATCGAATCGGTAATACTTTCGAACGTATCTACCCCTTGAATCTCCATAATTCCACTTTTCACCAGGAATTCAAAATAACGTCTTGGCAGCGAGTTGTTCGCCTTCACCAATTCCCTAAGCTGATTTGCATGGTCTTGTTTGATAACTTGAAACAAATCAAAATTGACCTCATGATCCGAGAGACTATGTATGGACGCGAGAAGAAAGCAGAGAGTTCTCATATTTCACCTTGGATTAATATTTATAGTTCTTCGGTACTTCTACCATATTGTAGTTTCTTTTTGGGCATTTTTCCACTATTCTCCTCATTCTATAACAGTTTTACCGAAAAAATTCTCATGAATATATTGCTTTACTACTAAAAAATTGAAAGTAAAGTTTACGATTTTATTTACCGATGATTAAAGTAGACGTTCGTATTTTCCTTCTTTAGACCTAGGTCTCATGGTCTGCGGTCTTTTTATATTGGTTCTTGAATGTCGGAATTCCCTCTGCTAACGAAAAAAACTATCTAAACAGTTCGAAGCTGTTTGTAGATAGTTTTTTCGTCATGCTCTTCACGGGATAATCTATGGTGATGGAATCCCCTGAGCGCTCATGTTCACCAGAATCTCTTCTGCTTTGGATTCATGAACATATATTTTTTTGTCTTTAAGCTCGAATTCATAATGGTTCTTTTTCAGATAATCTTCTACTTGCGTCACTTGTTTTTGCTTCAAGTCATACGAGAGTAATGGAACCATCGGACTTTTATCTTGCATGCCTTTGTAGATGAGAACGCCCGCTACTATGGCAAGGATTACAATTCCTATGAACATCCAACGTTTTTGGATAGCTGTCATACATACTCCTCCTTCTTGCAGTTCACCTTGAACAACTAGAGAAGATGCTATCAAAAAACGCTTCAATGGTCAAATAAGTCTCCTATAATATCCAAAAGGCTCCAACGACAAACCAAACGGCATTCACGATCTCAGTAATTCCGACGGCTATCGGTTTAAGTTGTTGGATTCGTATCACGGAGAGCATCTTGATCGTACTCGGAATAAATAAAAGAGCTAGTAGTGTCGTGGACTGAAAAAGCAAAGCGGTGAGCAACACACAGACATGGTAGGCTATCCCAATCATACGAAATGACTGATTCGTTCGCTCCCGAATCATCGATTTGACATAAAACACACTGCCTGTGAAGTAGACGATATTAAGTCCCATAGCAAGAAGAACAGTGGATACTTGCACCTGTTGTCCGAGGCTAGCTGCAATGGGTAATAGCATCGTTAATGCCGTAATGCCCGCCAAATCATTGCCAAAGTGACGTTCCTTCTTCTTCACAATGAATATGACGGAAATTCCCAATAATGGCACCATCGCAAGAACCGGGAGAAACGCTTGAGGCTTGTAAAGAAAAGGAATCAGCAAGAAACAGACTGCTCCAAGTGAATATACGAGGAAGCATAATAGCAATTCCCTCATTCTTCTTGGCTGCCTCACGATCCCGAGAAAAGCATACATGGCCAAATAGCCCATAAAGAACCCAATACCGGCAAACGCGTGATAGAGTGTATGCCCAGAAATCGCAATTCCTAATAAAAAGGGCATGATCAACATCGCCCATGCCCCATGTTCACGTGGAAAAATCCAAGTTGGCTTCGTTTGGTTGCTTACTGGTTGCAAGCTACCTCACTTCCTTCATGATTCCAACCTTTTGGAATGTAAGCACATCCCGGATCACTTTCTAAATAATCACCTGTTACGGCGTATGCCCTTGCGCGTGAACCACCGCAAATTTCGTTAAATTCACATGCGCCACACTTTCCTTTATATTTGCTTGTGTCACGCAAATCTTTAAAGATCGGGTTGTTCCGATAAATTTCAGCCAACGGTGTATTTCGCACATTATCCGTAGGAATTGGCAAGAAACCGCTTGGCATAACATCACCAATATGAGAAATAAAGACAAAACCGCGACCATCCGTAATACCGTGTACGGCGCGTCCGATAAAATCTGGGCGCTTCTCCTTCTGAACGACACGTCCAGAATCCATAATGACTTCTTTCTTTTGAATCGCTACACGGCGAAAAGCAGGTGCTGCCGTCGTTTTAATGCTATAGCTTACTTCCTTGGTTTTCTTCAACAGCCATTCGTAAATGCGCTCATGTTCTTCGGGCGACACCATATCGTCTACTTGCCCACGTCCGGTTGGCACCAGGAAGAACACACTCCAAAGAACGGCTTCCCAGTCCTCTACCAACGCAGCAATCTCTTCCAACAGATGGGCGTTGTAACGTGAGACAGTCGTGTTAATTTGAATAGGTAGACCTAATTCCTTTAAATTTGCTAACGCTTTCACCGTCAAGTCAAAAGAACCCTTTGTTCCACGGAACTGATCATGAACCTCAGCGTTAGGACCATCTACACTGAATGCCCAACGCGCCAAACCGGCATCTTTTGCCTCTCGCATCGCGTCAAGCGTTACACGTGGAGTCGCACTTGGCGTCATCGATACCCGAAGCCCTTTGGAGATTGCGTAACGAGTCAATTCGAATAAATCAGGTCTCATCAGCGGGTCCCCACCTGTAAAAACGAGCAGCGGATTGCCCATCTGTGCGATCTGATCAATTAAGTCCTTGCCTTCCTCGTGTGTAAGCTGGCGCGGGTCAGGCAGCGGCTGAGCTTCAGCTCGACAGTGCAAGCACTTCAACGCACATGCACGAGTCACTTCCCAAATGGCAATAAACGGATTCTCATTATACTTCACTACATTCACTCCTTGTGACTTGTGAGTTAATTGGTTCGATGACGCATATTTAATAATTCGCAAAGAGCATTTGCTTTTTGATCTTCGGAGAGAATTTGTTCAGCCATTGGAAACAGCACGTAATTTTCCTTATAAATGTGTTCGGCGAGACATTCGTCAACCTGCTGGAATAGACAGTTAAATCTTTCGGTTCTTACTTTATTCCGGCGACAGGCTTCTATCTCCGCTGTCAATTCGGCTCGCAGCATCCGTAACTGACTGTGCTCGGTATTCATGGCTCGGACGGGTCCGCTTGCTTCTCCTAACACTTTAGCGATCAACGGAAAGAGTAACAGCTCTTCTTCCAATAGATGATGTTCAAGTTCATGCCGCATGAATGAGCTAAATTTATCTAAAACTTCGCAATTTTCTTCTGTCCATAGATCATTGATTGATAAGGCAAGCTTGAGTTCTTCCAAGCGATCTTCTACAATCTCATGATCTTTATAGTAAAAAGCGAGTAGCTCTGAACGGTTGTGATGGTAATATTTCGCTATACAACCCCTCAAAGATTGCGGCATTCCCATTCCCTCCCTTACTTATAAACACATGGTAACGCAAATTGTTCTGAAAAGTTGTGAAAAATATCACATCTCACGTCCATTTCAGTTGTTACAATGGGTTTATGCAATCATAAGGGAGGAATTAGTAAATGATTGGATTGTCCAGTCTGCTTGAAACAACTCAAACTTTTGGTGACAAGCTGCGTTATTCCGAGGAAGCACGCGGACAACACAGCGGTACACATAAAGGTCATGGACCTGTTGTGGTTTGGAACATCACGCGTACTTGCAACCTGAATTGCTTACATTGTTACTCTAGTTCGGAAGCGGTTGCATACGACGGAGAGCTTACCACAGAAGAGGCAAAAAACGTGATCGATCAACTTTCGGAAGCGAATGTCCCGGTTATTCTCTTCTCCGGTGGAGAGCCTCTCATTCGTCCTGATATTCTCGAATTAGCAGAATACGCGATTTCCAAAGGGATTCGTATTACTTTCTCGACCAATGGTACACTGATTACTCCTGAGAAAGCGGCCAAGCTGAAAGATCTTGGCGTAAGCTACGTTGGGATTAGCCTTGATGGAATCGGTGAAACTCACGATAAGTTCCGTCGTAAAGAGGGAGCTTTCGAAATGACCTTGAAAGGGATTCGTAACTGCTTAGCAGTCGGTCAAAAAGTGGGTCTGCGTTTCACGATGAATCGTCACAATATCGATTCCCTGCGTTCCATCCTAGATTTAATGGAAGAAGAAAATATTCCGCGCGCGTGTTTCTACCATTTGGTGTATGCAGGTCGCGGTTCCGTAGAAGACGATATTACGCATGAGCAATCTCGCGAAGCCCTAGACACCATTCTTGAAGCCATCCAACGTTTCGCAGATAATGGAACCCCACGCGAAATCCTGACCGTTGATAACCATGCGGACGGCGTATACCTCTATCTCAAAACTAAAAAAGAAAACCCTGAATTAGCGGAACGCATCTATGAAAAATTGGTCCGCAACGGTGGAAACCGCTCCGGTATCGCGATTTGCAACATCGACCACCGCGGAAACATCCATCCAGATCAATTCAGTCAACAAATTACGTTTGGTAACCTGCGTGAAAACAGCTTCCAAGAAATTTGGAACAGTGATCATCCAATCCTTGTAGGTCTACGCAATCGCAAAGAGATGATCAAAGGCCGTTGCGCTAGCTGTCAGTACTTCAATGTATGTAACGGAAACTTCCGTCCTCGCGCATTTGGATACTATGGCGACTTCTGGGAATCCGATCCACAGTGCTTCCTGACTGATGAAGAGATCGGCCTTACGACTCCGAGTGGAGTATAAATAAGAAAAGAAGGTGCCCTTCCAGTAGAACAATCTGCCGGAAGGGCACCTTTTACTTTATTCAAAATCTAGCAAGCCTTTTTTCACCGCATAACGAACTAAATCAGGACGAGTTCTGAGATGTAGCTTCTCCATGATTTTACTCTTGTGTGTCTCGACTGTTTTGACTGAGACAATCAATTGCTCGGCAATCTCTTTATTGGAATAGCCTTTGGCGATGAGCACCAGGATTTCTCTTTCTCGGTCAGTCAAGACGTCGAACTTGCCTTGATCTTCACCTTTTTGCACACGTTGCAAAAATTCTTGAATGAGTGACTTCGTAGCAGACGGATATAAATAGGCAGCACCTTGAAAGACCGTGCGAATCGCTGAGATCAAATCAAGGTCAGGCGCGCTTTTGAGTATATAGCCGGATGCTCCCGCTTGCAGCACACGAAACAGATACTCCTCGTCATCATGCATGGTAAGAACAAGAATATCAATCTCAGGAGCGTCAGCTTTTAAACGAGTGGTCGCCGACAATCCATTCTCTCCCGGCGGCATACTCAAATCCATCAGGACAATGTCTGGCTTCAACTCCAGTGCCTTCTGATAGGCTTCTTTTCCGTCTGCCGCTGTTCCGACCACATTCATGTCTTCTTGGGCACCGATAAGCATGGAGAGCCCAGACCTTACGATCGCATGGTCATCTGCTATAAGTACCCGTATCGACATATAATGGTTCTCCCTTCTCATTCACAGGTATGGTTACTCTAATCGTTGTTCCTTTGTTAAGGGTGGAATTAATCTCGACCTGACCACCTAACAGATGAGCGCGTTCTTTCATGCCAAACAGCCCAAGTCCAGTTCCTAGAACACGAGTCTCTTTGATGTCAAACCCTTTGCCAAAATCCATAATAGACAGCTCAATTATCTGGCCCAGTTCTCTAAAACGTACATACAGCTTGTCTGTGTCAGCATACTTGGCCGCATTGATCATGGCTTCCTGGCTAATTCGGTAGAGTGCGGTCTCAATGGATGAGTGAAATCTTCTTCGGGAACCGACTACATCAAACTCCGTCTCAATGCCAAATGTATCTTCAAATCGTTTAGCGTACGAACGAATCGCTGGGATTAGTCCCAAGTCATCCAAAGCGGAGGGACGAAGCTCTACGGCCATGCTTTTGACCTCGTCCAATGCCCGCGCCGTCATCTGCTGGATATCGACAAACAGATTTTTTAAATCGGTGTCAACATTCGCTTGATTCACCATTTTGAGGCCAACCGTTATACTGTAAAGGGCTTGCCCGACTCCATCGTGTAAATCCCGGGAAATCCGCTTCCGCTCTTCCTCTTGGGCTTGAATAATATAATTCGTAATTTGCCTTTGATGTCTTTCTCTTTCCATCCGATGTTGCTCCGACATATCCCGCAATATAATAACGAGCGCTGAACCCGCTTCCTCTGGCAGTTTGGAGGAGCTTGCAGCAATCGTAATGTTCCGTCCGTCTTTTGCCTTCAGGTGCATCTCGAACGAGGGCATCGAGCCTGACGTGGAGAAACAATCACTACATGTCAACTCCTCCGTACCAGTAGCCATCCCACAACAAATGTTACAAAAGGGAACTTTGCCAAGTAATTCGTCAGCGGAATATCCAGTCATCTTCTCAGCAGCTTGATTCGCTCCTATTACATATCCCTCGTTACTTACAACCAGAATCGCATCGGTCACATTCTCAAATATGGATTGTAAAATGGAGGACGTATCATCGGCTCTTACGTTGGTCAACCAGGCCATGGTAACTTCCCCTTTATTTAGTGTAAGTGGTCACTCTTTGTCACATTATATCGTTGTTTAATGTAGCTGAATATTTATTTTTCATAGATTGTTCTCTAGGTTTGTGTGCGCTTCAGACTATCCAGGTTGTTAGAGACCTGATAAGTAGATGGAGCGGTTGGAGTTAAAGTAGTTGGCCTTAACATCGTCTCCAATTGCTCAGATACACTCAGCACCAGTTCTACGACTTCCTCATCAAAATGACGAACCTCTCGACACCCAACGAGCAATACCCCTTTTACACGCTCATTGGTTGTAATCGGTACGGCCACAATGCTCTTTAACCCTTCAGCAAGTAAAATTGGATATTCTCTGGGGTCATCTCCGCTTTTCGGTATAAAGGAATCCAAAATCATAGGTCTGCCGGAACTCATCACTTTGCCCGCAATCCCTTTGCCAAAGCGTAGCACAATTCGTTTATATCGGTCATTACGATTGCCAGAAGCGTATTTCCAGCGAATCAAGTCATTATCTAGCCAGGCAATTGCGGCGAAGTCAGCTGCTGTCAAACGTCTAAGATCACTTAGACTAGCTTCAATATCACCTTGTGGACTTCCCATAGGACATGCCTCCAAATCTCCTGCAATCATGTTTCAATTCTTATTCTCAGTTTACCCTATACACGCTTCTACAGTTATCAGGGAATTCCCTGATCCTTGGTTGAAAACACCCTTTAACTTCACACATTCGACACAAATCGAGTCATTCTCCAAAATGAAACACCCTTAACCAATGAAATGGTTAAGGGTCGTCTGTGGGCAATAGACTATTGGTTTTAGTTAAGCTGTCCGATTCTGGCGGCTACGGTACACGATGTAGCTACGCTTGAAGTAAGCAACCGGTACGCTCCAAACGTGTACTAGACGAGTGAACGGCCAGATCCCGAACACGGCAAATGACAAAATTACATGAAGCTTGAAAAATAACGGTACATCAGCCATTAAGGAAGCGTCTGGTCTGAAGGTAATCAGGCCACGCAGCCAAGGTGCAATCGTCTCACGGTAATCAAATCCTCCGACGAATAGATTGTAACCCAACGTATTGTATACGCCCATGGCAACATTCACAAGTAAGAGTACGGCTACCAGTATATCGGATGCCGAGCTGATCGCACGGACCCTCTTCACGTTCAACCTTCTCAGGAACAGAATCGTGATTCCGGCAAGTGTCATGATTCCGGCGAGACCACCGCCATATACGGCTCCCATATGATAGAGATGTTCAGAAACCCCAAGGCTCTCCATGACTGTCTTCGGGATCAATAACCCTCCAACATGGCCAAAGAATACGAAAACAATCCCGATGTGGAACAGCATGCTGCCCCATTTTAAGCTTTTCTTTTCCAAAAACTCACTCGACTTGGCCGTCCAGGCAAGCTGATCCGTATTGTAACGATAAATGTGTACGACTAGGAATGTCGTTAACATCAAATACGGATAGATGATCCAGAGGAACTGGTTCCAAAAGTTCACGGTGCCACCCCCGTTTTACTGAATGTATTGTTTGATTTGAATTTGTGCTGCTTCTACCAACCAGGCGTAAGGACTATCGATTTTGGATAGTTCCTCACGAAGTTTTTCCATTACCAGACGGAAGTCTTCTATTAATTGTCGGGAGACTTCCCGTGGAGCCACCGCATAAAACTCCAAGACGAGCGGAAGATAGTCTGGCAGTTCATCGGAAACAAGCTGAAGTCCCACAGCGTCGTACAATTCCTTGAGCTGAACCAGTATCTGTCCACGTTCCCGCTCCTCACCTAAATTGGAATAGGTGAGGTAAAGCGCGGTCGTCGAATTAAAGTCAAACGTGTTAACGTAATAGCTTGTCAGATTGTCTTCTGAATTGCTCGTCAGGTAATCCACAAACTGATTGACCAGTTGTTTCACTTGCACGTTAGCGAGCTGGTTTGTCACTTCTCTTATTTCATCCAATTCAAGTCCCTCAGGATATTGAAGGAGCAGTGAAAGAAGCTGAAAGGCATGTGAGTGACTATCTTCGTGATGTTGGGTAGAAGTTGATGTTATCTCCATGGTATCCTCCTACTTCGCAAGAGTTGCAGTCAAAATCATAACCCGTTGACCCTTGTTCACTGTACAGGTTCATTACCTCTTCTTTGTGTGCTGACGGAATGACGAAACGATCTTCATATTTAGCAATCGCCAGCAAGCGATACATCTCTTCCACCATTTTCTCGTTCAATCCGAGTTTTTCCAGCAGGCGAAGATCAGGGGTCTTGTTGGTAGTAAGTGAGCGCATGTGCTGACGCATCGCCGCCATACGGCCTAATACGGTCGTGATCACACTGGTGTCACCAGCCGTTAAGATGTTGGCAAGAAACTGAATCGGAATCCGCATTTCGTTAATCGCTGGGAAGATGTTGTTGGCATCAAACTCTGTTCCTTTTCCTTCAAAAATGTTCATGATCGGACTAAGCGGCGGTACATACCAAACCATTGGAAGCGTACGGTACTCCGGATGCAATGGTAGGGCAATTCCGTATTGAATGGCCAACTTGTAGATCGGTGAACGTTTGGCTGCCTCCAACCAATCATCAGAGATACCGTCACGACGCGCTTGTTCGATGACTGCAGGATCTGTTGGATCCAAGAATAAGCTGAGCTGAGCTTGGTAAAGATCTTTCTCATTTGCAGTGGAAGCGACTTCTTCTACGCGATCCGCATCATACAACAAGATTCCAATGTAACGGATGCGTCCTGTGCAAGTCTCCGAGCATACTGTAGGAAGACCTGCTTCAATTCGTGGGAAGCACAAGGTGCACTTCTCCGCTTTTTGCGTCTGCCAGTTGAAGTAAACCTTTTTGTACGGACAACCGGACATGCAGTAGCGCCATCCACGACAGGCTTCCTGGTCAACCAGGACAATTCCATCTTCATCTCGTTTATACATTGCCCCTGACGGACAAGAGGCGACACACCCAGGGTTTAAGCAGTGTTCGCAAATCCTGGGCAGATACATCATGAACGCCTGTTCAAACTCCATTCGAATCTGCTCTTCCAAGCTGGTGATGTTCGGGTCTTGATAGCCTGTTTGGTGAGCCCCAGCCAGGTCATCTTCCCAGTTTGGCCCCCACTTAAGGTCCATGTACTCATTGGTCAATCTGGATTTGGGGCGAGCGACCGGCTGATGCTTTTTCTGCGGGCTGTTGGTTAAGGTTTCGTAGTCGTACGTCCATGGCTCGTAGTATTCATCAATGGTAGGCAGGTCCGGGTTGTAAAAAATCTTTCCTGTAGCCAGCTTGTTGAATTTGGTACCAGAACGAAGCTCCAGCTGTCCGTTCTTCACTACCCATCCGCCCTTGTGCTTGGTTTGATCTTCCCATTGCACAGGATACCCTACACCTGGCTTGGTTTCGACGTTGTTGAACCAGATGTATTCGGCACCCGGGCGGTTGGTCCAAGTATTTTTACATGTTACGGAACACGTGTGACAACCGATACACTTATCAAGGTTCATGACCATGGCGACTTGTGCTTTAATTTTCAAGCCAGTTCACCTCCTTCAACTTGCGAACAGCTACGTACAGGTCACGCTGGTTACCAATTGGTCCATAGTAGTTAAAGCCGTAGCTTAATTGAGCATATCCACCAATTACTTGTGTTGGTTTGACGTGAATTTTGGTTGGACTATTGTGTGTTCCGCCACGATCTTGCGTGATGGTTGATCCCGGCACGTTGATGTGTTTATCCTGAGCGTGATACATATACATCGTGCCTCGTGGCATCCGGTGACTCACGACTGCTCTTGCGACAACAACACCGTTGCGATTAAACACTTCAACCCAGTCGTTGTCTTGGATACCCGCTTCTTCCGCATCCTTGTTGTTCATCCACACGTTCGGTCCTCCACGGAAAAGCGTCAGCATCAAGAGGTTATCTTGATACGTACTGTGAATGTTCCATTTTCCATGTGGCGTGAGATAACGAAGCGTGATCTCTTTGGTATCCGCGCTTGGACGATTGTCCCGGTTGGCAAATACGGATTTAGGCAACGTCGGTTTATAGATCGGCATCTGCTCGCCATATTCCATCATGATCTCGTGATCCAAATAGAAATGCTGACGACCCGTTAATGTACGGAAAGGAACAAGACGCTCAATACTTGTAGTAAATGGAGAGTAACGTCGATCTCCTTTATTAGACCCGCTAAATACCGGGGTAGGTATCACTTGTTTCGGTTGAGCGGTGATATCGGCAAATGTGAAGGTTTCGGCTGCCCTTTCTTCCGCCAGATCCTTAAGCTCAACACCCGTTTTCTTCTCCTCCGCTTCCCAGGCGCGCAATGCCACTTGACCATTCGTCGCACTGGATAAGGTGAGAATCGCTTCCGCCGCCTGGCGAGCTGATTCAATGGAAGGCATTCCTTCATTAAATCCTTCTGATTGGACTTGACCGTTGATCTTCTTCAACTTCTCGTATTCCTCTGCTACCGAGAAGGAAATTCCATGTGCCCCGATTGGACTTTTCTCAAGCAAAGGACCGAGCGTAATGAACTTATCGTAAATTTTGGTGTAATCGCGTTCAACGATGGTCAGCTTCGGCATGGTCTTGCCCGGGATCGCCTCAACTTCACCTTTTTTCCAATCCAACACACGTCCAAATGGTTGAGCAATCTCATCTGGAGAATCATGCAGAAGCGGTGAAGCCACAATATCTTTTACCGGCTCTGGCAAATGGGTTTTGGACATTTCCGAGAATTTCTGTGCCAAGGATTTAAAGATATCCCAGTCGGATTTGGCTTCCCAAGGCGGATTGATCGCCGGGTTAAACGGATGCACGAATGGATGCATGTCCGTACTGCTCAAATCGTGCTTCTCGTACCAGGTAGCTGCTGGAAGAACGATGTCGGAGTACAGTGCGTTACCAGCCATCCTGAAATCAAGGCTTACCAGCAAGTCGAGCTTACCTTCTGCCGCTTCCTCGCGCCATTTCATCTCGGTTGGCTTCATCTCGGTATTGTCTTCAGAGAGCACACCGTTGGAAGTGCCAAGCAAGTGCTTCAGGAAATACTCGTGACCTTTTCCCGAACTGGAGATTAGGTTGGAGCGCCAAACAAACAATTGACGAGGGAAGTTAACCGGATTGTCAGGATCCTCGATGGCAAAGTTCATTTGGCCATTCTTCAATTGATCGACCGTGTATTGAACGACCTCTTCATTCGATTGGGCTCCAGATTGGGTGGCTTCTTTATAGAGATCAATTGAGTTCTTATCAAACTGAGGATAAGATGGCAACCAACCAAGGCGCGCCGCCAGTACGTTATAGTCAGCGGAGTGCTGATAGCGTGGTTTATCTACGGTTGCAGCCGTCAATTCTCCTAATGGCAGTTCTTCATATCTCCATTGGTCTGTAGCGAAATAGTAATAGGAAGTGGCGTTCTGATGGCGTGGCGGCATGGACCAGTCACGACCGAAGGCGATACTGCCCCACCCTTCAATCGGACGACATTTTTCCTGTCCGACGTAGTGCGCCCATCCACCGCCGTTCACTCCTTGACAGCCTGTTAACAGCACCAGATTGAGAATGGCGCGATAGATGGTATCACCGTTGAACCAGTGATTAATTCCTGCACCCATGATGATCATGGAACGACCTTGGGTATCTACTGCGTTTTGCGCGAATTCACGAGCGATTTGCGTCACGAGTTCCGCTTTGACACCGGTATATTGCTCTTGCCAAGCAGGTGTATAAGAATCCAGATCCTCATAGCAGGTTGGATAACCATTTAAACCTTGGCGTCCTACCCCATAGTTAGCAAGCATCATGTCGTATACTGTCGTCACATAGTGTGTAACGCCGTCTAGTTCGATTTTCCGAACAGGAATGCTGCGTGTGACTACACCACGTTTGGAATCATCGAAGTACGGAAGATCAACCTCAATTTCTTCATCCTGAGAGCCTAGCAAAGTAAGCATTGGATTGAACGGATTGCCATTCTCGTCTTCCATTTTGAGATTCCATTTGCCTTTGTCACCCCAGCGGTGGCCAATACTACCGTTGGGTACAACTAGTCTTTTTGTTTCCTCATCAATCACTATTGGCTTCCAATCCGCGTGATTCACTTCTTTTTTCAGATCACTGGATACCAGGAAGCGGTCTGAGATAAAGCGGTTTCCTTTTTTCTTTAGGGTAATCAGGAATGGCAGATCGGTATATTGCTTTGCGTATTGAAGGAAATAAGGCGTTGGATTATTCACATAAAATTCTTTGAGAATCACATGCGTCATCGCTTGTGCCAGAGCGGCATCAGTGCCCGGATTAACAGCTAACCAATTGTCCGCAAACTTCACGTTCTCCGCGTAGTCTGGGCTTACAGCTACAACCTTGGTTCCTTTGTAACGAACCTCTGTCATGAAGTGCGCATCTGGTGTACGCGTCATCGGCACGTTGGAACCCCACATCATGATGTAGCCGGAATTGTACCAGTCACTACTCTCCGGTACGTCCGTTTGCTCACCCCAGATTTGCGGGGAAGCTGGCGGCAAGTCCGCATACCAGTCATAGAAGCTGAGCATCGGTGCGCCAACCATAGAGAGGAATCGCGCCCCAGACGCGTAGCTGACCATGGACATTGCCGGAATCGGTGTGAAACCTGCAATACGGTCTGGCCCATACGTCTTGATGTTATAAATCATGGAAGCGGAGATCAGTTCAGAAATTTCCTGCCAGTTCACACGGACAAAGCCGCCTTTACCGCGAGCTTGTTTGTATTTTCGGGCTAATTCCTTGTTTTCGACGATACTTTTCCAAGCCTCTACCGGATCTTTCATTTTGGCGAGCTGCTCTCTCCACAACTTCAGTAACGCACCTCGGGCGTATGGATACTTCACACGAAGTGGACTGTACACGTACCACGAAAAGCTGGCGCCACGCGGGCAACCACGCGGTTCGAACTCAGGCATATCAGGCCCGCAGCTTGGATAATCCGTTTGTTGGTTTTCCCAGGTGATAATTCCATCTTTTACAAATACTTTCCAACTGCAAGAACCCGTACAGTTCACACCGTGAGTTGTACGAACTACTTTGTCATGCTGCCACCGTCTGCGATAAACTTTTTCCCACTCGCGATCTTGTGGTGCTAGTTCGCTCCATCCATTGGAATAACGTTCACTCGGTTGGAAGAAACGCAGCTTCTTCAGATAGGGTGAAAGAATGTTCTTCATGGTGTATCTCCTTTCACAGTAACATTCAGTGATTCACGATTTGCTGATCACTGGTTGTTTGGTTGTTTCTCTACCGTAAGTCTACTTCTAAAAGAGTCCTCTCGTTTATCGGGAGTTTCCCTGAGATTCCCCGGGAATTTCCCTGAGATTTGGTTGAACCTTCTCTAAGCCGGGTAAGAAAAATCCCCTGGTTTCAAGCCCAGAGGATTTTATTTCATTGCAATTCGTCATCCTATAATTGGTTTACAGAAGAGCGTAGGTGCTGGGTTTCTTTCTTCCATGCAACCCTCAAGGCCATGAATATCAACATCGCCACAAGCGTTGTTCCCCCGAACCACCAGAAGCCATAGGTATAGGATCCTGTCAAACTTTTTAGTGTACCTAAAATATTTGGAACGAAGAACCCTCCGATTCCACCAGCTGCGCCTACGAAACCCGTCATGAGACCAACTTCTTTCGGAAATCGGGTCGGAATGATTTGGAAAAGCCCACCGTTCGCCAAACCAAATATCAGCAAGGTGACAAAGAGTAACGCCAATTCAACATAAACCGGCAACAGCAATCCTACCAGGAAGAGAACTAGAGTAACTGCCGCAAATAATCGGATAAGCATGTTGGTACCGCCACCCATTCGGTCTGCCAGCCAACCGCCAATCGGTCGAACAAAACTTCCAGCGAAAACACAAAGCGTTACGAAATCGCCTGCTGTAATTTTGCTGACGTGATACTGATCAACGAAGAAAATACCAAGATAGTTGGTTAATCCTGAGAAACCGCCAAACGATAAGCTGTAAAAGAAGGCGAAAACCCAGGTTTCCTTCCGCTTGATGATCGACAAGTATTGACCCATTGTTTGCGGTTTAGGCGCATTCGGGCAATCCTTGGCAAAGATGATAAAGACAATCAGCGCGATAAGCAAAGGGATTAAGGACAAGCCAAACACATTATGCCAGCCCATATGCTGGGCAATCCGTGGAGCAAACAGCGTAGCGAACACTGTTCCGCTATTCCCCGCTCCCGCAATACCCATCGCCAACCCTTGATGCTCAGGCGGGTACCAGCGACTTGCCAGTGGAAGCGCAACCGCAAAGCTTGCACCAGCCACCCCCAGCAAGAA
The DNA here is from genome assembly GCF_050113715.1 of Brevibacillus ginsengisoli. Lineage (NCBI taxonomy): Bacteria > Bacillati > Bacillota > Bacilli > Caryophanales > Paenibacillaceae > Brevibacillus > Brevibacillus ginsengisoli. The sequence goes on along the minus strand of NZ_JBNJQR010000006.1, from coordinate 33,252 downwards.
GCCAAATGCTTGGACTTCAGACAAAGAGTTTCCATATAGCCATCCCCATAAGAGCGGGATAGCCGTAATGAGCATCCCGATAATCCCCATTCGTTTGCCGCCGAATTTATCGGCTAACAGCCCCATCGGGATACGCAGGAGTGCTCCCCCGAGAACGGGAATACCGACCATGAGTCCCTTTTGCGCCGGGGTGAGGTTGAAATCTGACACAATAAACGTAGCGGTTGCGCCAAGCATCACCCATATCATGAAACTGATATCGAAATATAAGAAGGAAGAAACCAATGTGGGTAAGTGTCCGGACTTCAGGAAGCTTTTTTTCTCTGTCATACATGACACCTCTTTTTTTTAAGTCGTTTGACTAACACTTAATTTCAGCATTTTTACGAGCGTAGAAGTACCAAGTGATAAGAAGAGATACGACATAGTAAGCGATAAAAGCATAGAGTGCTGTATTTGGCGAACCAGTAGCCTGGATGGAAGCGCCAAACGATTTCGGGATAAAGAATGCCCCATACGCCGCAAATGCTGCGGTAAGTCCGAGTACAGGTGCTGCTTCTTTCTGCTCAAAAATCACCGGAATCATGCGGAAGGTAGAACCGTTAGCAACCCCTGTTGTAACAAACAAAAGCATGAACATCAGGAAGAAGCCCAAGAAGTTATGTTGATTCATGAAGAAGATGACACCAAACGTTGCACCGATCATTACGATAATGTCCCAGAAAGTAACGCGTGCGCCACCCAATTTATCAGCCATCATACCGCCGACTGGGCGAATTAATGCTCCTACTAATGGGCCTAAGAACGCATACTGCAATGGATTGATGTCAGGAAATTGAGATTTAATTAATAGAGGGAACGCCGCAGAATAACCGATAAAAGAACCGAAGCACATGGTGTACAGCCAAGTCATCAACCACATGTGTTTGCGTTTCAACACTACCAATTGCTGTCCGACAGAGGCTTGGATTCCTGGAAGGTTGTTCATCCCAAACATTGCCGCAATCGTCGTAATAATAATTGGAATCACCCAGACATACGCTGCATTTTGCATGAAGACGTGTTTGGTGACATCACCTTTAATCATCGTCTGTGCGTCACCACCCATTGCGCCGAAGATACCAGCAGTGATCACAAGCGGACCCACGAACTGAATCACGGAGACACCAAGGTTACCAAGACCTGCGTTCAATCCAAGCGCTGTCCCTTTTACTTTTTTCGGGAAGAAGAAGCTGATATTCGCCATCGATGATGAGAAGTTACCTGCGCCAAATCCACATAATGCTGCGAGAATGGCCATTTGCGTGAATGACGTCGTAGGATCCTGTACCGCCATCCCGATCCCAATCGCTGGGATCAATAAACTTGCTGTACTGATTACGGTCCAGTTACGCCCACCGAAAATTGGTACCACGAACGAATAGAAGAGACGTAAGGTTGCACCCGTCAAACCTGGAAGGGCTGCTAAAGTAAAGAGTTCTTCTGTAGAGAATTTGAAACCGATCGTGTTGAGATTGACCGCGACAACCGACCATATCTGCCAGACAACGAATGCTAGAAGGAGTGCTGGAATCGAGATCCAGAGATTCCGGTTCGCAACCTTCTTCCCACTAGCTTCCCAAAATACAGGATCTTCTGGATCCCACGTGCGGGTCGCTTGACTGCTGCGCGATATTTCTTGCATATGACTTCCTCCTCATACCCGGATGAATAATATGGGTAATTTAGTTCACGGCTTCATTCTAAAGCTAAATCATTCATCTGTAATTCGGGGAACTCCCTGATTCTTCTCTTCCTGATCTCCCTATCTTTCGTTTCTTATTTCAACCGAAATTTCGCAAAAAAAGCCTCTCTGCCTACAAAACAGAGAGGAAATGGGTGTTTTTCTATGGCTTTCGGGTTATTTTAGACACATTTTCGCCATGAATGGAGTTTTTTTTAAGCTTAAAGCTCTTCTTCCATCTCATCCAGTTGTTCACCCAATTTTAACAACTTTTCAGAGAGATGCATCGCTTGGGTTTCTTGTAACCGATACTTGCGCAAAGCCAATCCAAGTCCCTCTATGTTGTGTTCAAGGGCTTGAATATACGCTTGCAGTTCAGCATCCGAGAGCTCAAACAACCCTTCCACCGTCTGTCTCTTCAACTGACCTTGGGATTCCCCATGTAGTTCGATGACTTCTCCGCGAGTGGGAACATAGCATTCCAAGCCTAGTTGTTCCTGAATCGTTTGTTTAAACTCGAGCGCAACGTCTTCTTCCCCATGCACAATGAATGTTTGTTTGGGCTTATTGGTAAAACCGCGCAACCAGGCTAGCAGCTGATCTCGGTCGGCATGGGCCGAAAAGGCGGAAAGATCATGAATATGTGCCCCTACCTTTACTTGGATACCCAAAACCTTGACTCGTTTGATTCCGGACAATAGCTTGCGCCCCAGACTGCCCTCAGCCTGATAGCCAACGAAGACGACATGATTGTTTTCCTTCCACAACTGATGCTTCAGGTGATGTAAAATGCGCCCGGCATCCGCCATTCCACTTGCGGCGATGACAATAGCCGTCCCCTTGTGCAAATTCAAGCGCTGAGATTCCTCCGCTGAGCGGACAAATTGCAAACCCGGAAAAGCAAGTGGATTATCTCCTTGTGCGAACAATCTGGACGTCTCTTCATCGTAAACCTCCGGATTGGCTTGAAAAATCTCGGTTGCCGCAATGGCAAGCGGACTGTCCACGTAAACAGGAATATTGCTGATTTCCCCTTGCTTCACCAGTTTGTGCAGCTGAAAAAGAAGCTCTTGGGTACGTCCAACTGCGAAGGATGGTATGATGACCAAACCATTTTCACGAACCGCTTGACGGATGATATCAAGAAGCAGTTCGCTTTTCTCTACCGCCGTTGGATGAAGTCTGTTTCCATAGGTAGATTCCACAAACAAATAATCAGCTTCTTCTATCAACTCTGGGTCTTTCACGATCGCTTGTCCAGATGAACCAATGTCTCCGGAAAATACAAGCTTCAACTCTTTCTCTTCTTCCGTTACCCACATCTCCACGATCGCTGAACCCAAAATATGTCCAGCATCTCTCATCTGAAACCGTATCGCTGGTGTCAATTGGGTAATCGTGTCATACGAGATCGCGACAAAATGGCGAAGGACTGCTTGAGCATCCGCTTCTGTATACAGCGGCTCGACCTTGGCTTTGCGCTGACGAGAGCGCTTGCGATTCTGCCATTCCGCTTCCATTTGATGAATATGTCCGCTATCCGGAAGCATAACTGAACACAGGTCATAGGTGGATTTGGTACAAATAATCTTTCCCTTGAATCCTTCCCGATTTAATTTGGGCAGCAATCCAGAATGATCAATATGCGCATGCGTCAAAATGACGTAAGAAATATCGCCTGGGTTAAATGGCCATTTTTGCGCATTTAATTGCTCCAGATCTTTGGAGCCTTGAAACATTCCGCAGTCGACGAGAATTTTGTCCTGTTCGATTTCCAACAGATAGCATGAACCTGTTACCGTACGGGCTCCGCCAAAAAACGTAACCTTCATCTTAATCACCTCAGCGCTTACTTTCGTATTTTTCAGAAAGTTGCTATTGAAAAAAAGAGGCATTCTTCTGTAAAAAACCTTAACAAAAGAATACCTCCACTTACATTATCGAATGATGAGGACAGCAGATTTGGCTTGGTGAAGAACCTTGGCGCTCACGCTACCAAGCAATACGGAAGAAACAAGACCATGTCCCTCAGCGCCCAACACGATGACGTCATAATGTTCCTGTTCGGCCATACGGCAAACCTCTTCCGCAGGATAACCCACTTTGGTCACTTGATTCACGCGTTGTTTGTCTGGGAATTTATTGTATGCTTCGCTAGCAGGTGTATGCTCTGGAACTTCTGTGCCTGTGGTTTCATAAGCGACTGGAATATAGACACCGCCGCCAGGGATTACCGTTACTTGAGGTTGGTGTACATAACAAATCGTGATTTCAGCCTCAGGAAGCTCCCGATGGGTTTTGATTGCCCAATCCACCGCTTTTTGTGAAGCGTCAGAACCATCCACCGCAACTAAAATACGTTTAAACATATCAGTCCCTCCCCTGATCCTTTTCGTTATACTTCAATTTTACCAGTATTTCAGAATTGTTGTGTGATAATTATCACAGCGAGCAGAACGATAATTCGTCTCATCAGAAAAGGTTCATGAAAAGATCACGAAACCGCTAGTTTTGTGAGCGAATCTCCTGAAAGCGCTTGTAAAGAAACTGACAAATGCTCACATGATCATTGATTGAAAATACAGGGAGAGTCGGATGGTCTACCGATAGCCAACTGACGATTGCCATCGGATTCTCTAGCTTGTCCATTAACTCCCGGTCCTCTTCTGTTCGAATCAGTACCAGCTTGGGATACGCTTCCCGTTTGAAGCCTTCAATCAAGATTAGATCGGGTTGCCCTGCTGCCATACGCTCAATAATCTCAGCTAAACTGATTGGCGAATAATCAAACCAAGCCGTTTGCATCTTGGATTGAATGGCGACTAATGGAGAGCCTGCCTGATGAAATCGCCAGGTATCTTTTCCTTCCTGATCAATCTGAACATCGTGTCCACCATCATGCTTGATTACAGCCACGCGTAAACCTTGATCGCTTAAGTAGCGGATGACCTGGGTGAGAAGCGTAGTCTTGCCGGAGTTGGAATATCCAGCAAATTGCACGACCATTGGGGATTTAGTCATATCACGCTCCCCCTAGCTTCCAGCTTGGAGTATGAATCGGAATGATTTCGACATGTTCACCTGCTCGCTTGCCTCTTCCACCCGCAGGAATAATGACGAAGCATTCACATTGATTCAGTGTCGTCAGATTTCCTGATTTGTCATTCAAGTCAGGTGTGACATAGAGAACGGCCTCTTGAGTATGTATTCGTCCGCGCAGATATCGCGGATAAGGGCACGGCCTATCGTAATCTTCCGTCAATATCGCCTCCACTTTGTTCAAAGGCACCGTCAATTGTCCCTGCATTCGAGCGATCAATGGGCGAACAAAAAGTTCAAATCCAATAAAGCAGGCTCCTGGATTACCAGATAGGGCGCAGATCATTTTCCCTTTATACTTTGCCGCTGAGGTGGGACTTCCCGGGCGAATCGCTACTCGATTAAATAAAAGCTGCACATCCGGATGTTCAACGATCGCAGCCATCATGTCAAAATCACCGACGGATACGCCCCCTGTGGTGATCAGGATATCCACCTCTTCGATGATTCGATCCACCGCTTGTTTGGAAGAAACCTCATCGTCTGGCAGTTGGGTGTATTTGACAGGTACTCCACCCGCCTCCATCACCATCGCGTACAACATCGGGCCGTTACTATTGCGGATTTTACCGGGGGCAAGAGGCTGGTCCACGTCAACAATTTCATTGCCCGTACAAAGGATGCCAACCACAGGCTTCTTTTTAACGTTGACACGCGAGTAACCAAAGGTCGCTAAGGCAGCAATTGCTCCCGCACCAATTTTTTCTCCCGCAATGAGTATAGGTTCTCCATGCTTTATTTCTTCCCCTTGACGTGAGATGTTCTCAAGAGAGCTCATCTTTTTTTTCACGTGTACATACTCGGCTACCTGACCAGGGTTAACGGTCTGTTCGAACATGACAACCGCATCAGCCCCAGGTGGGATCAACGCACCCGTCATGATCCGACTTGCCTCACCATCAGACAACGTGACAGAAGGTACATCACCTGCTCCAATGGTTTCCACAACACGTAATGCGACAGGCGAGTCGGGTAAAGCTTGCTCTGTGTCTATCGCTCGTACCGCGAACCCGTCTAATGGAGACTTGTCAAAAGGCGGTAAATCTTCAGTGGCTACAACCGATCCTGCCAGAATCCGCCCAAAGCTTTCCGACAAGCTGATCTCCTCTGTTTCCAATACATCCGCATGTTCCATTAGCTTAAGAACGGCTTCTTCTACTGTTAGGGTTTCCCGCTGAAAACGCATGGTATGTCCTCCTCTGATTACAAGCAAACTGATAGTGTTCTGGTGTATTCATATAATAAGTCGCCCAATTGCTCAAATCACTTTCCGTTCCAATCCAAAAATTCTCTGGCGTTCCCGATCCGACCGCTTTTCCCACCTGCTAAAATAACTCCACATGCCGTAAGCTGGGACATGATCGCTATGTTCCCTCCTGTCGTGTTGTTTTGGATTCTATTTTACACACATCCCGTATAGATGGCGATTAATCAGAAAGATGGTCCTGTTGCATCCGAGTTTGTGATTTGTATCACAAGCAAATAAATTCGATCGTGATACGATATCGTAGGCTCTTCATCGAACGATTATCGATAAATATGGTACCTCAGTTATGACGAAAAGAGTGAAATGAATGAATCCGCTTATTCCTACATTACGTATAATCCCGATCTTTCGAGAGTTAGATGATCAGGAATTCGAGAGGCTCGCAGCCATTACGAGTCATCATTCCTTTCAGCGCAAAGCGAATGTCTTTATGCAAGGAGAAAACAGACATGCGGTTTTCTTTGCCTGCAAAGGAATTATTAAAATCTACAAGACTGACGTGAACGGCAATGAGCAAATCGTCTCCTTTCAAAAAAAAGGAAATATGTTCCCGCATACCGGATTCTTCGATCAATCTCCTTATCCGGCAACGGCAGAGGTTGTAGAACCTGCCGAGCTTATCGTCATCCCTTTGAAGCAATTTGAACAGCTGATGCTCGAAACCCCGACAATTGCTGTAAAAGTCATGCGAGTGATGGGGGAAAAGATCAGGGACCTTCAGACCAAACTGCAAGAATTCGTGACTCACGACATCAACCATCGTGTGATTTCCTTCCTCTTCAGGTTGGCTCAAGAGCATGGTTCCCAAAACAAGGAACAGATCATCATCAATCTGCCGCTTACTCACCAAGAATTCGCCAACATGGTAGGAACAACCAGGGAAACGGTGAATCGTATTTTTAACCAGCTAAAAAAAGAAGGAATCATCTCCATGAATCGCAAGAAAATCGTCATTCTTGACCCAAAAGCGCTTCAAAATTATCTCGTTTCATAAAGCGAATTTGGGCATTCTCATAATAACAAGTTTTCGTCAAGGTATTTGTGATACTTATCACATAAGAAAACCTTCAATACCGTTACACTAGCAGTAAGAGAATTAAAGGAGAGAACGTGATGAGTAGTCTTCTTTTGAACTCAACAAAAGTGAAAGGTTTCACAAGTGTTGAATCTACAACGAATCACAAATAACCCTTGAACTGGGCAGTGTGAAAGAACACATGCCCTATTGCTATATAGTCAATGTTGGGAGGAAAAGAAGATGGCAACATTTCAAACGACAGCTACCGATACTGGCTGTCAATCTACAAGCTGTCCTTACTATTTTGGCAACATCGGGATTTTTTCGAATGACAATATTGAATTATTGAAGAGCAGCATGACGTTTCATAAGGTAGCTGCAGGCTCCTACTTATTCTGGGAGGGTGACCCGACCGGTAAACTTTATTTCATCCAGCAAGGACATGCCAAAACATTTAAATCAACGAATGACGGCAAGGAATTTACATTAGCTTTGTTCCAAAGCGGCGATATGTTTGGTGAACCCAAAATTCGGGAAAACAGCCGCTACAAGTATAACGCAAAGGTTTCAGAAGACAGCATTATCGGCGTCCTGGAACAACAAGAGATTGATCGGTTGCTCCTTCAGCCAGGTGATCTATCCATTCAATTCATGAAGTGGATGGGCATCATCCATTCCATGACCCAAACAAAATTGCGCGACTTGCTGCTATATGGGAAATCAGGGGCGCTTGCTTCTACCCTGATCCGTATGTCCAACTCCTATGGCAAACAAGTGGACGGAGGCAGCATTCTGATTTCGCATAAGCTATCCAACACGGAGTTAGCGAATATCATCGGAACGGCCCGCGAAAGCGTCAACCGGATGCTGAACAAGTGGAAAAGCAAAGATATCATAGACATGGAAAATGGATACATTATCATTCACAATCTCACTTACCTGCAAAATATTTGCCATTGCCAGGATTGCCCTCGAGAGATTTGTCGAATGTAGCTGAAATAAATATCGACCATAATCGAGTAAAAAGCGCCCGAAGTATGTAACGGGCGCTTTTTACTGTGAAAAACGTCCCCTCTCAACGGGGTACTGAAACGTCGGGAGATCAAAACATCTCGACGTTTTTCATAAAATTGGATGTGACCGCATGGCGTTTTCCTTGATTATCCATGTGGTTGAATTTATAGTGAATAGACAAGAGTTAATACACAATGATTTGCTGAACCTTGCCTTTCACTTATTTGATTTCGGGAGGACAACATGCTTTCCTTTTTCCCTATACTCTTCTATCTCCTAATCTATGAACCAATTGTCGGAAAGCGTGATTTCATTAGATTTCAGCGAAGAATAACAGAGCATCCTGGCGAACGAATTCGCTATTATATCACCACCATGGTCACCTTGTGGATACCAACGATTTATTTGCTAGGCGTCACAATAGCACAAGGACTTCCTCGACAAAGTCTTGGTTTGAATTGGATCGACCCTACAACTTCTGCCCTTCCGCTTTGGCTTCGATGGCTTGTCATTGGCCTGTTTATGCTTTATTTCTTTGGAGTCGCCTTTAATCTAGTGTTCAGCAGATTAAATGCTGACTTTCGAGAACGTTTGACTCAAGATAGTCAAAAACAGCCCGACTACTTCCCTTACCTTCGACCCTATTCCTCAAAGGAGCGAAGTCTCTGGGTACTGGTTAGCTTGACTGCTGGAGTCTGTGAGGAATTGCTGTGCAGGGCGTTTCCGTTATTGTTTTTGACGTCCTATCTACATAATTTTTCCCTTGTCGTGTATCTGATGATTTCTTCGGTAATGTTCGGCCTGATTCATTACTATCAAGGCTTCAACGGTGTGATAAAAACCTCCATTTCAGGTTTATTTCTCGCTTTGATTTACCTTAGCTTTCAATCAATTCTGCCCGCCATTCTCATTCATGCAGTCATGGATTTGATGGTCCTTGCACTCCCTTATATGGAGAAACCAATGGAAGAGCCCAATCAAGATGGTCACGTGAGAATGTAATCAACGGAAAGCTCCTGTTGCGAATCAGAGCAAGCAATCGATTTAGCTCTTTCCACGCTTTCTCATGCTGATCATTGGTGATCACCCCTTGGCTAAGCGCTTCTTCTATTTCATCCGCATCCAGTACATCTACTTCCCCTGTAGGTAATACTCGGATATCCAGATAAATATCATCAAACCAGGGGATCTCTCTCTCATCTTTCCCGATCTGCTCACAAATATCAATGTACCACTGTACGATTTCTTGACGCTCGTTAAAGATCGTCGTCATGACAAATGCCGAATGATCGGGTACATGGATTAACCACTCATAACCAGCGTCGATTATACAAATATTTTCGTCATTTATTTGAATAAAGCCAGGTTCCGTTACTTTTTCAATTTGAACAAGCGAGACTGTCCCACTGAAGTGCTCATTTGTAAGAACATACTGTCGGTACTTTTTTTCTAAAATCCGAGGTGAATGTGAAAGGTCAGCATATTTTCTTTTCATCCAAATACTCCTCCCCTCTGATAGAAGATTCTGGTTCGGAGCCCATCATTCCTTCACCCATTCAAACGCCGCGAATAGTTTCCCTTATCGTTTGACGGGCCACTTCTACCATCTGTTGTATCTCTTCACGTGTCGCGTGATCTATATGTATGCCGACAATGGCCGTGACGGTTTGTTTATAGGCTTCGCACGCTGCTGTGGCCAATTCAACCGCCAACTCATCTTCCCGATGACCGGGGACTGTGGTTAAGCCTACTTTTATCTCTGTGTTCTCCACATAAGCGGTCGCGACCGCTCCAATATGGGCAACTCCACCTGTCAGATGAAAGACATAATCCTTACCGACTCGGTAGGTTTGAATTGCAATGTCAAATGGTCGAGAACTCACTGTGACTCCCCCTCGAATATGTTGTGAGCAATCTTTTGTTCATTCGTACAAATGAAAAGAGCACTACCCTAGTTATCGGATAGTGCGCAAAAGATTACACTTCTTTCCTTACGATATTTCATTAAATTTCTGTAGAAGTTCATCCTTCTCGTCCGCTGAAAGGATCTGTTCAGCCATTGGGAACAAGACATTTTCTTCCTTCATAAAATGTTCTGTCAAAATGATATAGGCATTCTTCAGATAGCCAGCAATCGCCTTCGCTTCATCTCTGCCTACGACTTCAGGAAGCTGGTCCATTTGCTTCAAGAACTGTTTGAGATTATTCTTTGCCTGATCATGTTCATATTCCATCACAGCAATCGGGCCGCTTTCACGACCAATGAAATTGGCCATCATCGGGAACAAGATCTCCTCCTCCCGAAGAGAATGAGGGTCCAGTTTATTGATAAAGGCTGCTGCTTTTTGATGAACCGTGTGAAGTGATTCCGCCCAATTCGTGATTTGGTCATTTTGTCCAATCGCTTGGGCAAGCAGATAGAACTCATCCATTTGTGCTCGCAACGGTATATGTTCCTCTTTTAATTGAGCCAATGCTTGGCATAGCGGCAAGTTCATATTTCCCATTCCACAACCGAAAGACATAGGTTGCAACCTCCTTCAACTTGAATCGCTTTTACGCCATAAGTATCGTGGTTCACATTTCATTAAAACTCTTCTCGCCCGGGGATCTTACGAACTTGTGAAAATTGTTACGTGTGATAAATGTCATAACATCTCTGGTGAAATCATGTTATCATAAGCAAGTGTTACAAATGATAAAGATTCTCATTGCCCCTCAGATCATACCGTGATATAGTAATTACAGTAGCCTAATTGATAAAGATTATCATTATCTTCTTTGGAGGACTTTATGAAACCAACCGCGAGCCTTGCAGAAGTTCAACCAGGCACGAAAGCGTGCATTTGTAATATATCCAAAGTGAGTGCAGTTGTCCTGCGTCGCTTGATTGACTTCGGTATCATGGAAGGGACTGAGATTTGCATGAAGCGTGCCTGCCCGTTCGGTGGACCGCTCACATTGGAATCCAATGGACAATGCATCGGGATTCGCCGCAGTGAAGCATGCATGATTGAGGTGCAAGTTGTATGATGAACATCGCGCTTGTAGGCAATCCCAATACGGGGAAAACCTCACTTTTCAATACGTTGACCGGCTCCTATGAGTATGTTGGCAACTGGGCTGGGGTAACGGTAGAGAAAAAAGTAGGTCTGCTGAGAAACAAGCAAGGTCATTTAATCGATTTGCCTGGGATCTATTCACTCAACCCTCTCTCACGTGATGAAGGAGTTGCCACCCAGTTTCTTCTCGATGAACAATTCGAAGCAATCCTGAATATTGTAGACGCTTCTCAATTAGAGCGAAACCTCTACTTGACCGTACAATTGCTTGAGTATGGGAAACCTGTCCTCATGGGTCTTAACATGATCGACGTGGCTAAGAACAGAGGGATCGATATCAACTACTCCAAGCTGGCTCAAATCCTTGGCGTATCCTTGGTACCCATCGTGGCGCGTACCGGCAAAGGCAGTGACGAACTTGTTGCCCAATTATCAAAAGTGGAGCAACAAACCGCCAAACCGCTCGATCTCAACTATGGTCCGAATGTCGAACAGGCAATCGCCTCCCTTACCCAATGGATACCGAAAGACCAACCACTTCCTACCAGATGGCTGGCGTTGCAGTTTTTGGAGGGTAATCCGCTTGTTACTCAAGCGCTGGAGAAATTTATTGAGCGCTCACAATTGGAGCATCTCTACCAAGAGACCGAACAACATGTAGTCCAACAGGAAAACGCGATGTCGTTGCCACATTATCTTCGTCAGGTTCGAACGTCTTTTATCAAAGAAGTAGTTCAGGAATCTCTTGCTCGCACCAAACATGTAGAACATACGCTCACAGACCGCATTGATGCGATCGTAACTAATAAATATTTAGGCGTGCCCATCTTTCTTTTGTTCATGTATGTCATGTTCAAGTTTACTTTTGATTGGATAGGAACTCCCCTTTCTGATTTACTGGACGGCTTTATCTCGGGTCCACTTAGTGATACGGTCAATCAGTTTCTCACGTCAGTTGGAGCATCACAGTTCACTCACGCTTTACTTGTCGACGGAATCATAGCGGGGGTCGGTGGTGTACTGGTCTTTGTCCCGCAAATTTTTATGCTCTTCTTCCTCATCTCCTTTATTGAGGATTCGGGTTATATGTCACGTGTCACCATCGTTATGGATAAATTGATGGAGATGGTTGGACTCAATGGAAAATCGTTTATCCCGATGATTATCGGATTTGGTTGCAACGTTCCCGGCGTGATGGCCGCGCGTACTATTGAACAGCCCAAAGAACGGCTCCTGACCACCCTTCTCGTTCCATTAATGTCCTGTTCCGCTCGACTCCCGGTTTACAGTCTGTTCGTCGGCGCGTTCTTTGTAAAAAATCAGGCGGCAATCGTCTTATCTCTTTATGTCTTGGGGGTAGTCCTCGCTCTTTTATTAGCCAAACTATTCTCGTCAACCCTGCTCCGCTCTGAAAACACCATGTTCATCGTGGAGCTGCCACCGTATCGGATGCCACAAGGACGTACCCTCTTCCGTAGTACATGGGAAAAAGGGAAAGGCTTCGTCCGCAAAGCGGGTACCTTCATCTTGGGTGGTTCTGTATTGATCTGGTTCTTATCGTACGCGGGCTTCTCAGGATTCGGAGTCGATATGGACCATAGTTTCTTGGCGCAAATTGGAGGTCTTATCTCTCCCCTGTTTGCTCCTTTGGGATTTGGCAATTGGCAAGCAAGCTCGGCCCTTTTGACCGGATTTTTTGCCAAGGAAGTTGTCGTCTCGACCATGAATATTATTTACAACGCTCCTAATCTTGAAAGTCTGACTGGCATGATGGGAACATTCTTTACACCACTGCAAGCATACTCTTTCATGGCCTTTGTTTTACTCTATACCCCTTGTCTCGCAACTGTAGGGGTGATTCAAAAAGAGACAGCTTCCCGCCGCTGGACGATCTTCTCAGTGGGATACGCATTGGTACTTGCTTATCTAGTAGCATTGATCATCTACCAGGGAGGCAAGCTAATCGGATTGGCTTAAACGAACGTCATGACGATGCCCGCTTAGCCCTAGCAAAACGGCATTCTATCACAAGGAGATGAGATTATGTTCGACATCCTCATTGGTACGGTTGTGTTTGGATACGCAGGGTGGACACTGTATCGCCACGTAAAAAAAAGCAAACAAGGAGCTTGCTCCAGTTGCTCGCAAAATAAAAATTGCAGCGTTTCCTGCCAAACGTTCGAACATCCCGCTCACAAAGTTTAATATTATCCCCTGCGAAACGCGGCTGTGACGCCTCTTCGCGGGGGTTTTTTTGTGCCCGAACGTTAACTACCCCTTCTATCTATTCTTGTTATATTATAGACCAATAGAAGTCATTCAGAAGATTCTTATACGATACCTAACGAACTGATTGGAGTGGTCCTGTTCATGAGCAACTTTGTTCACTCTCAGAAACTCGGTGATATGGGACAGAACAACATTGGGAAGACGGATGATTCGTTCTTCCGTCATTTCTTTACCTCTTTTTTGACCAATTCATTGGATTCTATCATGATTTTAAATCCTGATCAGACGATTCGACACGTTAACGACGCGTTTGAAATCACGTACGGTTGGGCAAAACATGAAGTCCTTTTCCAAACCATTCCCTTCATCCCAGAGTCACACGCTGATGAATTTCAGTCTCTTATCCAAGCGGCTTTAGATGGCAAGTCGATCAGCAGTTATGAAATCGCTTGTCTGCGCAAGGATGGCAGTCTCTTCGATATTTCCTTGACGCTCACCCCCATCCATGATGACTCAGGTACGTTGCTTGCCTTGTTGATCCTTGCCAGAGATATTACGGAGCGAAAAAAATACGTGGAGGAGCTCCGATTGACAAACGAGCATTTACAGTATTTTTTGACTAATACCTCTGATGCAATCGGAATTTTTGACTTACACAGCCGTGTCATCCGAATCAATCAGGCCACTCTGGACATTTTTGGCTATACTACGGAAGAAATGCTTGGTAAAGAAGTACAGACGCTTCCTTCTCCTGAATACCGTGAAGAGGTGGCCAACCTACATAGACGTGTTCGTTCAGGTGAAAATATAAAAGGCTATGAAACCATACGAAAACACAAAAATGGATCACTTGTTGATGTCAGTATCAGTTACTCGCCAATTCGAAACGCAGATGGTGAAGTCATTGCATTTGCCAACATTTTACGCGATATAACAGAAAGCAAACGGGTTGAAAAAGCCCTGCGCGAAAATGAAATCAAGTTTCGACTGATCGCCGAAAACATGTTCGATATGATTCGAATTATTGATGTAAAAGGTATCGTTATGTACGCCTCCCCATCTCATCAGACTGTACTCGGCATTGCCCCGGATCAAGTGGAAGGCACCTCGTCTTTTTTAAATGTTCATTCCGAAGATTTAGAGAAAGTAACGAATCTTTTTGATGAAATGCTTACGAATTGGCAGCCAGTTACACTAGATTTGCGATATCTTCATCAAAATGGAGAATGGCTTGTTCTTGAATGCAGATGTAAACCGATGCTGGATTCTTCAGGCAAGGTAGAACAAATCATTTGTGTCGCACGTGACATCACGGAACGCATCCAGACGGAGGAACTACTGCGTAACTCTGATAAGCTTTCGATTATCGGTCAGTTGGCCGCTGGGATTGCTCATGAAATCCGCAACCCGCTCACCTCGATCCGCGGCTTTATACAACTGATGCAGGAACAATCCACGCTCAAGCACGAGTATTTGGAAATCATGCGTGATGAATTGGATCGCATCAACATGATTGTCAGTGAATTACTTGTGTTATCGAAGCCACAAATTATCCATTACAAGAAAAACAACCTTCCATCCATTTTGACCAATGTGTTGATGCTTCTCGATACCCAGGCCATCATGAACAACGTGCAGATTCAACTGGTGCTCGACGATTCATTGCCCGATATTGTTTGTGAAGCGAATCAGGTGAAACAAGTGTTTATTAATATCATCAAAAACGCCATCGACGCAATGCCTCAAGGTGGCATTATTCAGATTCGAATGCATGGTGTAGATGATCGTTTTATCATGATTCAAATCAACGACCAAGGATGTGGGGTAAGTCAAGAACGGCTCAGTCAGTTAGGCTTGCCTTTCTACTCAACCAAAGAAAAGGGAACAGGGCTAGGACTCATGATCAGTAAAAAAATTATTCGCGATCACAACGGAGACTTAAGCTTCAAGAGTCGCCTCCATGAAGGAACGACGGTTGAAATCCTTCTGCCTATTGATCCTTTGTAGACCAATCACCCGTTCATTTCGAACAAACAAAAACCCGATCATTTCTTCGATCGGGTTTTTGGTACTATCCTATCATTTTATCAATCGCTAAATTACGATTGTGGCGCAAGTCAATATACTCATCTTGTTTACGCACGAGTGGCCGCATCGGTTCGTCCTGATAAACTAACACGACTTCCACTTCTTCTCCGTTGTTCAACTTCGCCTTCGATCCGGTATATAAGGATGCGATGTAATGGATGAACCTGGTAACGATATCGGGATTCAACGCGCCTGAACAAGCTTCCTTCCATAACAAGGCTGCCGCTTCGAATGGAGAGGTTCGTCCTTTATAAACCCGATCCGAACAGATTGCGTCAAACACATCCGCTACCGAGATAATCTGGGTGAAGAAAGGAATGGTATCTCCTACCCGTTTCTCAGGATAGCCAGAGCCGTCCAACCGTTCGTGATGCAACAAGGCAGCTTGCGCAAATAATTCATGGCCGCCTTCCATCTTACTTAGCAGTTTGTATCCATGCACCGTGTGGAGTTTCATTTGTTCAAACTCTTCTACAGTAAGTTTACCCGGTTTCAATAGGATTTCAGATGGAACCAACATCTTCCCGACATCATGCAAAAGACCTGCTTGGCCAGCAAGAAATACTTCAGTAGCGCTTAGCTTCAACAACTTCGCAATCAATGCTGACAGTATCCCCACATTGATGGAATGACGATAAGTATAACCCTCAGCACCTTCTAACACGTAAAGGGCACGAAAAATTCCAGTATTCTGCAACACATGATCCATCAATGGAAAAAAGTTTTGAGTAAAATTATCCAAAGGCGGGATATATTCTGAGTGGATGCTGTCGAATAGCTCTTTGGAATCTTCTAATGCTTGCACATAGGCAGCGGAGACTTCTTTATGTATGTAAAAATTCTCTAAGAGACGGGATACGGGATTTACTTCTTCTTCTGAGGTAATAAGTGCGGATTCAACTGAGACATAATGTATCTTTTGCCGTAATAATTTGAAGATATCAGAACTCGTCAAAGGTGTTCCTTTTGCTAATAATAGAATGCCACTTCTTGTAAATACGTCCTCTTCTAGAATCCTGCCAACAAAAGATACATCTAAAGCTACCTGTGGCATCGTATTTCCTCCTGCCCTTCTATTTCCATATCATAATTGGGTCTTGACTATTTATTATACCTCTTCTAAAATACCAATTTTCGGTATAAATAGCAATTCATAAAGTTTCGAAAATTTGACAAATATCTCTTTTTATTAGCAAGGAGTGAATGTATATAATGAAAAAACTCGAAACAAACCGTCTGCTTCTCCGTCCCTTTTGCCCGAATGATGCTAGTGTTGTTGAGGAATTGGCTGGAAACAAAGAAGTAGCCGATACAACTCTTTCAATCCCCCACCCCTACCTTAAGGGAATGGCATTACCCTGGATTGAATCTCTCAAAGAAAAAGCAGAAAGCGGCGAACTGCTGACGTGGGCCATCACCCTCAAGAAGACTCAGAACTTGGTAGGTTGTATTAGCTTAAGCGTAGCTCTAGAACATCAACGAGCCGAGCTGGGGTACTGGCTTGGTAGGCCTTACTGGGGAATGGGCATTATGACGGAGGCTGCACATAACGTGATTCAATTCGGCTTTGAAGAGTTGAAACTGAATCAAATTTTTGCCCGCGCGATGAGAAGAAATCCTGCTTCTATACGAGTAATGGAGAAAATCGGGATGAAACATGAAGGCATTCTTCCACAACACGTGAAGAAATGGGGAGTTTATAAGGATCTCGTTTATTATGGTATCTTAAAGGATTGAAGACTGGATAATGGAAAAGGAATCGGGTGTCTGATCAACAAAAACCTGTCAGCATACAAACTGCTGACAGGCTTTTACTCCTTGTATAGCGTTTTCTCTTTCAAGAACATCAGCCTTTCTGTTTGGAAACCAAGCTCCACAGCCAGTTAAAGACCCCAGATCCGATGACCCCGGCAATTACGTTAAATCCGGCAACCACCCATAACCAGTCACCTAATAGCCAATCGCCGAGCCAGCCACCAACCAATGCGGCTATTAATGAAGCCCACCAGTTTCTGCCTGTAACTTGACCTGTCATCCAGAGATTCGTGATTCCCCAAACGACGAGACTAACGATCGCCCACATAACCCAGAACATCCCGATGCACTTCCCTTCATAATATGATAGCGCTTACACCGTGCAGGTCTACCTTCCTTCCCTGCTTGCTATCATCATATGTAGTCCGATGCAAAGTGTTACAGCTTGAACCCGGTACGAAATAACTATCTATCTACTCAAATATTCCTTATGAGCATTGGGGGTGTTTGTTGTAAACACCCGTACCTAAAACTCGAATTGCACACTTACACTGGCGGTTATCCTCAATTGTCCCGAGGAAATTGACGTGCTGGGAGCTGCCTCTGCTTTCATTAGTGGTGAGAATCCAGAATTATCGCCATATAACACAGGGATACCACTGCCTCCATTTTGCGAAATAGTAATGATTCCTTTTAGTTCTTTTCCCGTAAACTTGGCCAAAGCTTTTGCTTTTGCTTCAGCGTTCATCATTGCCTTTTCCATTGCTTGAATCTCGTATTCCTGCCCTTTTTCTGTACTGAATTGAATGCTGTTTACCCGATTGACTCCTGCTTTGGAGAGTGAATCTAACAATTCGCCTAATTTCGCGATATTGTGATAGGTTACCCTTACAGAATGGTTCGCTGTATAACCACTGATTTTCGGTAGTTCCTTATCGGGATAGGTGTACTCAGGCTGTACTTGAAAATCGGATGTTTTCACGTCTTTTTTGTCCAACTTATAGACGTTATATAATACTTTTTCTATTTTTGCGAATGCCTGCGCATTAGCGCTTTGCGCCTCGCTCGCATTATTACCACGCGTTTGAACTCCAAAATTAATGTAGGCGATATCAGGTTCGACTGTTATCTCCCCTTCACCTGTTACGCTGATGATACGCTTTTCCATTCCAGCAGGATTTATAGATTCTGCGTGAGTAGGAACGGTAAAGAATGAGCAAAAGGTAATAATCGCAACCGTTAGTACAGCCTCAATACCCAGTCTTCTCACTTTTGTTTTCATACAACTTCTCCTCTCATGATTTGGGTCTGCCTCTATGACGACTTGCCGGAACGAAACGTTGCATACTTATTGGATGATCCCTTGAGGAAAATGAATAAAAAAGGAGTTTGTTCCACTCATCGATTCTTACTAAGAGTAAAAAAGAGGGTGCCCCAAAAGTAGATAAAACTACTTGAGGAGACACCCTCTTGTTATCCTTCACAGATAGAATTTTAAAAAAGTTGTTTCTTAGATCACTGAACGATCTAGACTTCGATAACGAATCGCTTCGGAAATGTGGGTTGATTCCACACGTTTTGAACCAGCTAAATCCGCGATTGTTCGCGCTACCTTCAAGATCCGGTCATACGCTCGCGCACTTAATCCCATCGTTTCAAAAGCGAGCTTTAGCAACGCTTGTCCCTCTCGATCAAGCTGAATATGTTTACGTATATCAGCCGACCCCATTCTACTGTTGTAAGGGAATTCCTTATTCATTGTGAGACGCTCCCGTTGAGAGATTCTAGCAATCTCCACCCGTTTCTTGATCACCCCGGATGCCTCCTCCTCCGCTCTCTTCCCTAGTATCTCTACTGGAACCCTTGGAACTTCCAAATGAATATCAATGCGATCCAGTAAAGGACCTGAGATTCGAGACCGATAGCGCTGCACCTGAGCTGGACTACAGGTGCATTGCTGTTGGTCACGGGTACCATAATACCCGCAGAGGCACGGATTCATCGAACCGACCAGTAAAAATTGTGCCGGATACGAATAGACTTGTTTCACCCGCCCGATGGTTACTTTTCCCGATTCAAGCGGTTGTCTGAGAACTTCCAGCACATGTCGGGAGAATTCCGGCATCTCGTCCAAAAATAAAATACCCGCATGCGCAAAGCTGCATTCCCCCGGTCGCGGATTCTGTGAACCACCTCCGGCAAGAGCCGCTTGGGTGATGGTATGGTGCGGAGCGCGAAACGGACGATCCTGTATTAAGCCGCTCTTTCTTGTTAAATGACCGGCAATGCTGTAAATCTTGGTTACTTCATAAGACTCTTCTTTACTCATCGCAGGCATGATCGAGCTGAGACAATTGGCCAGCATCGTTTTTCCCGAGCCAGGAGGACCGATTAATAACACGTTGTGGGACATTTACACGTTATTAATCTAGCGCTGTTACTATTCCATACTTCAATTTATCCATCACTGCTGAATATGGTTGATACTGACCTAGAATATTGTAGTTGAATTGAATTTCATTAAATGAATTGACAGTTACAAAAAGGAAGTTGCCATTAGTTTTTTGTTGCACTTCAAATCTAAGCATATTTTTTACTTCATCAATTGAATATTCTTTTGTTTTTAAATCTCGAATACTTATGATTTGTTGATTAATCCTTCCTGCTTCAGCATTGATTTCATCATTATTTCTAGAGTTTTCTTGAATTTCTTTCTTCATGTTAATAATTTCTTCATCAATCTTGAGTGCCTTTTTGCTTAAAGTGTGTTTGTCAAATGAATCATCTAAATATAAATCAAGCAATTTTACCTTTTTACCTTCTAGTTCTTTTAATTTATCACTTAGGTTTCGGACTAACTCAGTTTTGTCTTGATCTATACTTTTGAGTAATTCATCTTTAAATCGTTCTAACATTTTTATAGTATTCGATTTATTCTTGAGAATCATTTCTGGAACCCTAGTTACCATTTCTTCTACAATATCATTTAAATATTTCTCATTTATATTTTTACTTGAACAAGCATTAACGCCTTTAGCCTTCTTTAGACTGCAATTATAAAATGCTCTCCCTCTGTCAACATTTCGAATGTAATGATTACCGCATGTTTCACACTTTATTTTCCCTGCAAAATCAGACTTACCTTTGTTTATTCCACGTTGCAATTTTGTGTGAATTTTACCATCCCTTATTTCCTGAGCCTTCTGAAATACTTCTTTAGACACTATGGCAGGTATTACATCTTCATGGATTATCCATTCGTCTTTAGGTTTGATTTTGTAACTATTGTGTTTGTTAAGAAATTCACCAAAAGTGTATTTATTTCTAACTAGATCCCCACAATATTTTCTTTGACTTAAAATACTAGAGATAGTTGATTTTGCAAATGATTTACCATCTCTTGTTTTCATACCACGTTCATCAAGAATATCAATTATCCGTCTAATTCCTTCACCAGAAACATATAGATCAAATATTGTAATAATGATTTCTGCTTCCTCTGGAATAATTTCCAAAATATTTTCTTTTGGGATATACCTATAACCAAATATAGTTTTATTGGTAAAGATCACCCCTTTTTCGGCACTCTCCTTTTGACCAAATCGAACTTTGATACTTTTATCTCTTGATTCTTGTTCAGCAAATGATATCAGCATCTGAATAAATACCTCATCTGACTCATTTTCACTCGATTTATTAGAATCAAGAAAGTCAATGTAAACCCCTCTTGCTTTTAATTCTCTGAGTGCATCTATTGAAAGGATATTTCTTGCAAAACGGGAAGTATTAGATACCATAATTCTATTAAATTTTGGCTCCCTTTCACTTGATGTAAGTACTACCTTGCCCTTGATTATCTGCCAATCAACTCCAGCATCATAAAGCATCCGTAAAAACTCTTTACGCTTATTCATGGTTGTACCACTTAACCCCTTGTCAGCATAAATTTCAATCAGTTCCCATTCTGGCTTTTTGGATATTTCACGTTGAAAATATGTCTGCTGATTTTCGAAACTATTTAATTGATCTTTTGTCGAGGTGCTGACACGACAATAAGCAGCGACTTTTACTTTGTCCAAAATCATCACTCCTTGACATTGTTTCACACATGCTATTATAGGACATAATCAGGTTAGATAAAACTTGTATTTATAGCTTTATTTAACACTATATCAAATCATTAACATTTTCATTTGAGAATAAGTCTGCCATTTTAATAGTAAAGAATATATTCGTCACCATCGACACTAAATCGCTGTTCATCATTCATTAAAATCTCTCCTTATTGTTATACAAAACAAATAGCCCATCGGATTTTATTCCGACAGGCTTGGATACGCATTTAAACTCAGATTCATCTTGAATCTCTGTCACACTTGGGGGTTTTTCCTACCTATTATATCTTTATGTATATTATTATCATTGGTAGATAAAACCCCTGCACGATTAAACCATTGTTACGCCTTCTTTTAACTAAATCCCAATGTAACAACATTCATAAATCCACTAATTTAAACCGATTTAATCCCTTTTG
Source organism: Brevibacillus ginsengisoli (assembly GCF_050113715.1). Classification (NCBI taxonomy): domain Bacteria; kingdom Bacillati; phylum Bacillota; class Bacilli; order Caryophanales; family Paenibacillaceae; genus Brevibacillus; species Brevibacillus ginsengisoli. Next base: position 11,463 of record NZ_JBNJQR010000006.1, on the reverse strand, counting down.
AGACTTCATCTTTATCTCGGAATATCTAAGACAGCACCACGAAGCAAATGAAGCCTAGAGCAATGTGTAAATCGTTTGTATAATCCACATTAATTAACTCCTTGAGTAAAAACTAACCATTTCCGAAAACGGACTTTTCCGTTCTCTCATTGGTCGTAGGAGATTCTCCCAAGACCTTAAAACAAACCTACTAACGATTCGCTATTGATTACCATAGGAATTTTCAAGATATCACTCAACGGAAAAGTCGGTTCAGTAAAATCGCAACCCTCATAGTTAAAACTCAAGGGTGTAATACCATCGAGTTAGTAATTGGTTATCAGAAATCCACCATTTGAAGGAGAAAGAATTAAATTACCCCTTTGGAATTTCGGAAGTCGTAAAATACGAGAGTCCAAAAATGGTCTCTCCTACTTAAAGTAGGAAGATCAAAATGGAGAATTTGTTTTCACAGGTCGTCACTGTATCGGTTACGACCTTATAATTACTACATATCAAATAACATAAAAAAAGAGCCATTTGAATTGGCTGCTTTGGATTCCTCAATCTTCATTTTGTGAATTCTATTTTCTAACTGGTCAAATAGTGCCATTAAGTTCTCATGAAATTGGCATACAGTTTTGTCATCTTGAGCGAATTCTCCATTAATTGTGTCTGATTCGATATGTATTCAAGTAGAATAGATAATGCAGCTTCCTATATCTTTCTTGTTTGTATCTTGTCAGTTTGGATTGCATGTATCAATGGCAATCAATCCGCTTTCCGCTAAGTAAACGGACACTTCATCCTGATGGATTTTATTTACCGTAAATTACAATGTAATTGGTCATGAATATCATATTTATAAAAATCAAAAAAATAAACTGCCACGATGGGCAGTTTAAATTATTTCAACAATTGTAATACTTCCTGGGGCAGTTGATTGGCTTGTGACAACATTGCCTGCGATACTTGCTCTAAAATACTTTGTTTTGTATTTTCCATTATTTCTTTAGCCATATCTACATCTCTAATTCGAGATTCTGCTGCGGTTAAATTTTCTTCATAATTAGCTACGTTGTTCATAGCATGTTCTAAACGGTTTTGATATGCACCGAATTTGGATCGCTCTGACGAAACTTTTTGAATAGCAGTATCGATTATACCAATTGAAGCCTCTGCACTATTTCTTGAATTAACTGTAATATTATTAACCCCTAGCGCAGATGTCCTTGTATCTGTCATTTCGATGTTTAATGTCTGACCAGAGTTAGCACCAATCTGTAATGTTAATGGCTGCTGACTAGTAGTTATAACAGTTGTCGTCGTAGTAACTTCTTGTGTTTCTGTATAGTTAATAATTGCTGTAGTTCCAACTGCATAATTAGAGGTATTAATTATTCCTCCATTCCCACCTCCTGCTATCCCACCTTGACTACTGTCTGAAATAAGAACGGCAAAATTACCGTAAATTTCCATTCTGATATTTTCTGCTGCAATCATATTCTGTTGATCTAAGCTTCCTTTTGATCCGTTTTTCACCTCATTGAAGGTAGATAGTAGGTTACTTAATGTGCTTTTTATATCTGTACCTAATGGTGAATATATATACTCGGGAGATGTTGTTGGAGTACTGAACTGGAATATTAACGTCGTGACCGAAGGGGGTGAATTTATTAAACCAAACCTCTCTTTTCCGTCGGTCGGTAATCCAGCAAAAAGATTGCTTGTAAACTCTCCGAAATAAACCATTCCAGTTGATAAAATAGAAACAGTTTTTGGTACATCCACACTAGACAATGTTGTAATCGTATTTGACGTAGTTGTAATATTTGAACCATTTAGCAACTTCATTCCATTAAATTCAGTATTATGTGCAATCTTATCGATCCCACTTTTTAATTGTACGATCTCTTCCTGGATATTTTGCCTATCTGTATCTGTCAATGTATCATTAGCTGCTTGTACAGCTAATTCTCTCATACGTTGCAGATTGTCATGTATATTCCCTAAAGCACCTTCAGCCGTTTGGATTAATGAGACCCCGTCCTGAATATTTCTTTGTCCTTGACTTAATCCTCTTATTTGCGCTCTCATTTTTTCAGAAATAGCCAACCCAGCGGCATCATCCGAAGCCTTATTGATTCTTAATCCTGAAGATAATTTCTCTGTTGAGTTCGCTCGTTTATCGTTATTCATTTTTAGTTTATTTGAGGTATTTAAAGCGGATAAATTATGGGAAACAATCATAGATTTCATCCTTAGAAAATATAGTTATTGATTATTATCTATCCATTTATCAACTATAGCATATATTTCTAGGGATAAATTACATTTTTTTCTACTTCTAAAAAGAAAGTCTACTCCATCTCATAGCATTAAACCCCACTATTAAAATGCATCGATTCACTCAATAACCTGCCTAGACGCCCACATGTGATCTCCACCCTATCAGAATGTACATTACTTCCATAGATGTAAATATACCCCGACCTCTCCATTCAATTCATGCAAACAAAAAGCCCACTGTATTTATACAATGGACTCCTTATCACGCTTCTCAATATATCTGTACAGTGTCATCTTACTTATTCCAGTAGCATTAAGAATCTCTTCAATACTGTACTCTTTACTATCGTACATTTTTAAAGCAAGTGTAACCTTTTCATTCTTAACTGTAGGTCTACCGCCTTTTTTCCCTCTGGCTCTAGCAGCTTCAAGTCCTGCCTTTGTACGTTCAACAATAATATCCCTTTCTAACTCAGCAATACTAGCCATCATTCTAAAGAAGAAGCGTCCCATAGCCGTTGAAGTGTCTATATTATCTTGAATAGAAACGAAATCAACTTCCTTTTCATCAAACATCTCAACAAGTTCAATCAAATGTTTCGTGCTACGGCTAATACGATCAAGTTTATAAACAACAACCTTATCACCTTTCCTTAATTTTTCAAGTAGTTTCTCTAGTTGAGGTCGGTCTTTCTTTGTCCCTGTCATTTTCTCTTGGTATATTTCATTGCATCCGTACTTTTTCAATGCGTCTAACTGCATATCTAGTACCTGATCCTCTGTGCTTACCCTTGCATATCCGAATACTTCACTCATTACTGACCGCCTCCCTCTTGATACTTAAATTGTACCAAAAAGGGTATATTTAGTCAATTATGATACTATGATTTTGTTAATGGGTTTTGATACTTATTTTATGTATCTTTTGGCTATTTTTCAGGCATTTTTTGAAACACTTTAAAAAGTAACATTAACGACCGTATTTGTGACTCACTCAACCGAATAATTGGGTCAGTTACATTATTTAACGAACCTAATTATTCGGTTGGTTAATTTATTTAACCTCACGTTTCGCTAGTCCAACTAAGTATGAACTCGAAATATTCGACTTCATTTTAATACGTCTCGATAATGTTCTCGACACACACATCGGTCAAACCCTAATATACCAAGGTTTCATCGTTATTTTATTATGAAAATACACCTCTATTTTGAGCATCGAGATTACTATCGAGGCAGTTATCGTGAAAACCCTTATGTATCAAGGCTTACTGCCATTTTATGCAAAATGATTGAAAGGAGACACTTTTTAAAAACCTAGCAAAATCAAGTTTTTTTTCAAACTATTATAATTCGGCAATCGTATCGTGACATAACACTGACTTGAAACTATATGTGTTAATTTACAAAGTTTCAATCGATTTCTGACACTAATTGAGAAATTTAGTTAGGATATAAAAGAAGATAGCCGATCAATTCGACTACCCATCCATCGAAAATAGTATTTTAAGGTGTTTCTAGACATACAAATCTCTTATATGTGTTGCTTCATAAATCCGATCTTCGTACTCTTTTATCATTCGTTCTGCTTCTTCCTTAACAACTCCTCCTTCACTTATTGTTGGTTCCAATTCCTGAGTGAGATGATCATAACTAATCTTGTTGCCAGTGCGTAACTCTATTTTAGCATTATGAAGTATGTCATTAAGGTTTCCGATATGCTCAGTAATTTTTGTCAATATTGCACTTCGTGTAAAATACCTTCCTAATGCAATTCCAACAAAGAATACGAGAAGAAAGACAATAGTCAATGTATTATAGTCCATCAAACTCACCTTTCCAATCAATCTCACAATTCATTTAATCTTCCATTGCATCTTTCCATGCTGGATAGTTATTTTCTCCAAACTTCTTTCTGTGTGGAAGTGTAATTTGATCCCTCTTAAATACTCTCGTATTGTTTGAGGTAAGAAACTCAACAAAATAATCAGTTCCCTCTTTACTTGTCACATATCCAAATTCCTTATAAAAATCTGAGTTCTCATCAATAACTTCAACCAGTCGATTTATTAACTGGATTCGTATAATCTGTTCTTCTGCTTCCATTCTGATTTTTTCAATTTGCATTTGGGCCTTTGCCTCTAAATCAACTACTGGCTTTTCTTCTGGTTCATAAGGTTCAATACTAAGGCTTGACTCTAGTGCTCTAGTTTGCATACGTCTACCATTATTGTCATATTCAATTGAGTAACTAAAACCAGAAAATCCATTATGTATATCGGTAATAACTACAGGACGAGTCCCTTTTGAATACAACTTGTCACCAATCTTGTATTTTGCTTCTTTTACAACTTTTCTTTCTGCTTCTTTTGCTCGTTCTTCTATCTCCCTAAGAATAAAGTCCACTGTTCATTCCACCTTAGCCTTAGATATTAATTAATCAATTCCCCATTCTATCTTCCTGCCTTGAGTTTATTCCATACTAAATCTATTTCGTTTGACATCTGACTATATAAATTCTGCCTACTAAGAACTAGTTCATCATCGCTCTGCTCATCTGCCCATTTGTGCTTAGAAATGAATGGCTCAAAATTATTTAGTAGAAATTCTCTTCTTAATTTTTGATTTGAACACAATCTAAATGTTTCATCATTGAAAAGAAAAGCAGACCAATCTCTTATCAAAGCGTTTAGTTTTTCTCTTTTGAGTAGTCGCTCTCTTTCCATTTCCTCTTTATATTCAGTTTTTAATTCTAGATAATAAACATCATGATCAAGTTCATTAATAATATCTTCAATGCCTGTATATACTAGTTCTCTCCATTCAGAAAAATTTACATGGTGGTTTTCTATTGATATAACTAGAGATGGAAGAACTGCAAAAATAGATGCTTTAACTGTCTCGTTAACTGGAACTGATTTTAGTTTTTGATTATGTTGATTAACTTTTTTGTTAATGTAATCAATAATCTTATCATTGCTTGGATAAATATAGTGCTCATCTTCATCCAATTGATCTAATGAAAGTGGTTCAACGTCATCACTAAATTTCTTTCTGAATGTTAAAAGAGGCAAGTTGTGCATTTGCAACAATCGCATTAATTTATTGATATTTTCTTCATCATTTTTCAAGCAAACAATAGGGACAGGAATATCAATATCGTACTCAGTTTCTAGAGTGATAATATTGTTTTGCTCAAAATCATTAATAATGCTTTCTATCCAGTTATCCAAACTCATAACACTATCCCACTTTCTAATAAACTGCCAATTTGCTTGGAAGTGGTTAAAGAAAACCCATCTTTTACAAGCTGGCTCAGGAAATTAATTTTTCCCAATTTTGTTTTACATCATTTAATTGCTGCTAAAGTTGTCTTTGCATATTCATTAGTATTATCAAGTTTTATCGCTTCTTGTAAGGTTTCCTGTGCTTTTTTTCTATTGCCCATGCTTGCATAAATAATTCCCATATTAACTAGTGCATCCGATTTTTCTTTATCATCTTTAACTTTGTCAACAAAAGTTTGGTATGCTTTCAAGGCTTCACTGTTCCTTCTTAGTTCTGCATAAGCATATCCAAGACCGAAATAGGCATTTTCAAATGTAGGATCTTTAGTTATAGCTTTATCAAAATATTCTGCTGCTAAATTAAGATCTTTATCTTTGCCCTTCCCATATAAATACATCCCACCGATTACATTGTAATCATAAGCTATTTTTTCTTTCCAGCCTTCATTTGCTTCTCTTATGATTTTCCATGTATCATTTTCTCTAACTAATTTTCTAATTGAAGAAGATACTACTTCTTTTCCATCAAAGTAGTTAGTACTTCTTTCAGTAACGCTAAATGTGTTACTTTCTTTACCTTTTTCAACTTTAAAATTTTCAAACTTCATAATTTCTGATCTAAGTTGTTGATATAAATCGAAATCATCTTTACTAACATTCTTTTTTGTAGTTTCAGAAAGTAGATCATATGCATCTTCATACTTTCTGTCGATAACAAATTGATAATAATCCGAAACAATCTTTTTTTGTTCTTCCTCCATTTTCTTTTTCGCTTCAGCTAATGGTTCTGTTACACGCTGATCATTTGGTTTTTCTTTTGCAGCTTCAGAAAAAACCTTAATTGCTTCAAAGTATTTTTGTTCCTTTAGCGCCTGCTGTCCTTTATCCATGTTCTCTTTAAAAGCAGAAGAGTCACATCCGACAAGCACAAATACCGCTAATAATAAAATGATAACTTTATTCACTTATGTACAACCCCCTTTTATCCCAATATTTATGATAGCACAGAGAAGTGAGAATATAAGATATATTCCAATTAGTTATTTCAGGATTAAAACCATCTTTTAATTTATTACTAATTAGAATTAGTCCATTTAATGTTAGCAAAATGTCCAAAATCTTCAATTTCAAATCCATGTTTCTTATAAAAATACTTCAGCCTATCACCATGACTTCTTAAATCTTCAGGTGTTAATTCACCTGTAATTGTTCTTACGCTGTTGTTCGAAGCTACTTTAATTAGATGTGCTAATAGAATTGAACCATATCCTTTATTGGCATCCTTCTTTTTCACATTTATATCTAAAATGTGTAGTCTGTTATCTGACATTTCTTTAGCACAAATGCCTACAAATTTAATGCTGTTGTCTGGTTTTACAATAACTGCTCTAATATAAAACATGTCATACGAATAGCCAGTCAATATTAGAAATTCATTGCCTAAGGTTCTTTCCACAGCATATACAGTTAGTTCTTGATCAATAATGTTTATATTGCGTAGATGAGACTCTAATTCTCCATGAGATAGTTGTTGAACAAGATTCCAATCAAAACTATTCGGCTTAAAAGATGAATTAAGTAGTTGTTCACTCTCTTCAACCTCTTCACCTATTTCATTAAGCAAATCGAGAATATCGATCTCTCCAATATCGAATCTTTTCTTTTTCATATATAGCCAAATCTCTCCATTCATCGAATAATTCTAACCACATAATTCCAAATTTTCTATCTCGTATTTCTATCCAATATTATACATTAGATTTTCTAGAGTCCTGACAAAAATTCTATACACAAATAAGTACATATAGTGTAGTCTTGCTGCAACATTAGCTTGTCAAACCGTTTTCCTTTTTTATTTTGCCACTGAACCCGAAATTGGGTTGAGAAACTTTAACAAAACAAAAAAGTAGGATGTAATTTCGTCCTACTTTCGTCAAATTTACCGCACCTTATTAAATTCCGAATAAAAACACAATTTGATTGTTTTACATAATTCCTAATTTAATCACTTTCCGCCATATTCAAGATTTGTTGCTACTAGAGAACTTAAGAATCTAAAATCAAATTTTTTTCTTACTATTTCAAATGAGCCCATTACCTTTTCAAGTTTTTGTTAATGCAACCACCGTTTCACATCCTTTCAGACAAAAAAAAGCAGCCGAATAATCGACTACCTTTCTATTGCATCAAAATATCTAATCTATATCAGGATCATAACTATCCATAAAATCAGGGTCTTCCTTTTTCCAGTAATCATCTGGAGAACAGCTCTCACACAAACCATCTTTTTCCAAGTGATCAACCACTCTTTCACAATCAGGACACTTCTTTAGGTCACCATCATTAAAACATTTTTGACAGTAATATTCTGCCTCATGTGAATCATAGATACAATTATCTTCTTCAAATTTCTTATCACAACTAATACATGTAACCATAGTACCACCTCTATAGTAAGATGATTCTATTTTCTTCTAAAAATAATTACAATTCAAGATCATCTTCTTCCTCTTGTTCCTGTTGCACTTGAGCGTATGCTGATTTTGCTCCAGATTGTATCTCTTTGCTAAGTTGTAAAAACAATTTAACCGACTTCTCATCACCTGATTTGGCTTTTTCAGTTACAATCTGATACGTGTCCATCAGGTCATTCGCCAGTTTGGATTGTAGTAGCAATAGACAAAGTGAATGATATTCTGGACTCTTTTCCCATTCGAGGAACGAATTGAGCGTCTTGACATTTACATACCGTTTAAAATCTTCTTCTGACTTTTTAGGTTTTGTCTGATCATAACGAATATCATGTTTCCATTTGAAATATTCTCGTTTTGCCTCTGGTATCTTGGCTAATGCTTCATATATGTTCATTTAATTTTATCCTCCATAGTTTTGATAGTTTTAGGCAAACAAAAAACAGGAGACATCAATCTCCTGCTTACTCAATGTCAAAATTCCATTTCATCTAACCATTCCTGATCATCGTTCCGCTGTCTTAACTTCCCTGCATTATCCTGCCATTCAACCAATCTAGATCTTTTGCGGTCAAATTTTCCACTGACATCTGGCTCTAGATATTCATAAAACAAATCATTTTCATTTATCGAATTATCAAGCTCACTATTAGGTTTTACTTTCTCCTTCTCCTGATTCTTCTTTTTCCCTTTATGCTTTAGTTTCTTGTCCCATTTCTCCACACGTTTATCAATTTCTTCTTGATGATTTTGCTTAAATTGATCAAGACTGCTAAAGGTTGTGCAAATTTTATTTTCAAAATACTTCCCATTCTTACCGTTATCTCTAGGTGTACTAAGAAGAAGATATTTTCTGTTCATCTCATGAACCATCTTGTTGAGAGTATCTTTATCGTACTCTAGAGTTTCAGCCATTTTTTCTATGCTCATCCATGACTTCTTCTCAGGATTATTGGTCATTTTTCTAATCAAACAGTAAAGTGGATAATATCGCTCATTTAATCCAATCTCTTCATAATATTGAAGCAAACTCAAATCAACATTCACATAGTAGTCATCTTCTGTGACTGGTTTCTCAATTGTGTTAGTATTTGTTTTTGAACCTTTTAGCCCAAACCCTTTTTCTTCAACTTCAATTTCAACTTTTTCCACATTTGGAACATCAGAAGCCCACATGACCAATACCTTATCATCTTTGATCTTTTGTCCATCCATCATATAATCCCAACGAGATACATTGTCTATATGTATGATTTTTATTTTTTTCATGACCTTTAATAGTTCGAGGATCTCCTCTGTAGCATATCCTGTTTCTTTCCTCAACAGTGAAATCGAAGTGACAAACATATAGTTATGTTCTTGTTTGTAAAGACGGAACTTGAACAAAGTTAGATATAAATTGAACCCTTTATATCCCATTTTTTTAAATTTGTTAGTTGAAGTTGAAAAATCAAACCAATTCGATTTCACTTTAATATTGTGCATGGTATAGTTAAACATATTACTCCTCCAGTTTTACATTGAACAATTACATAATAGGTGTATGTGAAAGAAAAATTAAAATAGAAAATTTAACTCAAGAAAACACAACGCACTTATGTGTTTTCTGATCTATTAACTATTATTCTCTCTTGTTTATTATTTTAAGTTAATAATATATCCCCTTTTTTGCGAAAAAATCAAAATAAACCACTTAATATATACCCCCACAATACCAAAATATCAAACTATAATAATTTTCATAAATACACTTAAACCCATTATTTATAAGGACTTAATCAAATTTTTAAAAATTGTTAAGTGTATCCGATTTTAAGGAAAAATATCACGTTTTACTATCTAAAAAATACCCCTATGACATATTTATATCACGTTTTACAAACAAATGAATACCCCCAATAACACCAAAAATCACATAAAAAATGAATAAACCTTTATTTTAGCTCGTTTTTATCATCCGATTTTTTAAAAAAATATCACATTTCTGAATTACACCCTCTCCATAGTGAAAGCAATTTCTCCAATTTTTCGCTCTGCTCATACATCGAAAACAGATCACCACTCTTATGGTGTCGTGCTTTCGTTATGTATTTCAGTCCATTACGCTTCAAATATTCAAATAATTTCATGTCATAGCAAAAAAAGTACTTACTCACTTTCTTTTCTCTCCTTTATAAAGAAGGAGACTACCCGAAGGCAATCCCCTATACAATCAATTTTGAACAAACATAACTATCTGGATATGTGACTGCCAGACTAAACAAACCCTCTATGTCCGTTTTACTACTTCCATATGTAATTTTGCCTTTGTATGTATCAAAATCACATTTTTTATGTAGTTGACCATTTGGCAGACTTAAATCCAACCTTGGAAACAATGTTTGAATCTTATACAGTTCAATTTCGGTCTGTAATTTGCTGTCTACTATTCCGATATGCTCAGATAATCCATATTCCCTCTGTATGCTTGTAAATGGCTCTGTATAGCGCACTAACACATCTGAGATATGCTCTAAGCCTAGCAGCTGCTGATAATGTAAATGGGCTTTGTGAACGTCTGTATGAGTCGGATACGATGTGTATCCTTTATAGGACGAATCAACTGCCCAGAGAAAAATCTTTTGTTCATATGTCAGTTCATTGTGACCAGGATTCAGCAATAAATCCCACGCATCATAAAGAGATAAGATGAGTATTAACGTAGACATTCCATACTTTGCATAATACTTTTTATAAGGCTGTACGCTGTTTGGATTTGCACTATTTGGGTTAACCTTATCATTGGCATTGAAGCGGGTTTGATGATTGCAAAATGTTCGTAAATCTTTATATTCTATTGCTGCGTCTACACCAATCAATTGATCTCCCATATATGCTGTCCCAAAGTGATATAGCGAATAAAAATCAAAAAATGCCCCAACCTCACACCCGAAAAGGGATTTGAGGACAGCGCAAGATATTATACTGTCTATGTCGTTAGTGAGAATGAGTTTATCATTGCTTGAAATATTATGTATCCATTGTGGAAATAATTGTTTAAATTCTTGTTTCATCTACATGGCATGAAAGATACCAATTGCCATGTGTACTACGACTATTTTTCTCTATCTATACGAATTGCTCTTTGAAAATTACAAATCGTTGGACTACTGATTCGCTAAATCATTTCCTCCCTAAATAAGCCTAGCGTGTCCTGTTACTTAGTACACACTAGGCAATCATCACGTTTTACCTCTCACACCTAACACCTCCATTTGTTTTTGTATATTCTCACTAATTCAGATCAATTCGTTGACCAGTAATTTTTGCATTTCCCGATGGCGCTGCAACGAAATCTCTACCTAATGTATAGCGAGAACCGTCAGCGTTAATAATTGTAAACTCTTTGCCAAATATATATTTTGTTCCGCTTGGATGGGTATGTTCAAGGTCACCCG
>NZ_JBNJQR010000005.1:0-409398 GCF_050113715.1 Brevibacillus ginsengisoli | reverse complement strand
GCTCGACTTGCATGTATTAGGCACGCCGCCAGCGTTCGTCCTGAGCCAGGATCAAACTCTCCAATAAAGTTGAGTTGATACTAAACTTCAAAACATTTTTGCTTGGCTAGTGTTTCATTCACTAAACTTTTATTGTTCAGTTTTCAAAGAGCATTTAGTTTATCGATCAATCATCTCGGTAAGACGACCTTTAAATCATAACACACTCAACTCTCGAAAGTCAATCGTTATTTTTAAAGGATATTTACCGCTCGATCAAAGAGATTATCGATGACCGGAATTGCAGTATAGCATGTCTCTCAAGAAGAAATCAAGACTTTTTTCAATGCTAGCCACTCGATTACTATTAAGCATCGTTGGCAGAATCTTAATCTATCATATTTGAATTCAATAAATCAATGATAAATCATGGAAATTAACTAGTAAATAAACCAGTATGCAGAAGGAAACATACCTCAAGAGTATATCTAATGCTTTTTCTATAAATCAAATATCAAAGGGTTATTGAATTTCTTCTGAATAGGCACACCACAAAGATGATGTCCCACATCAGTATTTATATAGATGAGAAGCAACCGCACTTAGGGTTTTCTTGTATTTAAAACAGCCTACAAAGATAAAAATGAAATATATAAGGATCAAGAGGGCCCCGAAAAACTTAAGAACGCTATCTCGAATCCAAAGAAACATGGTGGACGCCATTTAAACTTAGCGTCACTTGGCCTTACAATGATCATCACATAATAATAATTTTATATTTCACATCTTGATTTAGGAGTGATACGATCTAGTAGAAGAACTTCTCGAAAACCACTATTTCTTATCATAAGGAGGGGCATGTATGAATTTAAATCAATTAGAGATTGTACGCGACGAATTATTATCTCATCCAATGTATCAAGAAATTAACACTCCTGATCGAGTCAGAGTCTTAATGAAGCATCACGTGTTTGCCGTATGGGATTTCATGTGCTTGCTCAAACGCCTCCAACAATCAGTCACATCTGTTAATGTGCCATGGCTTCCCTATGAGAATCCTACATACACACGTTTTATTAACGAGATTGTGCTAGCGGAGGAGTCCGATGAAGATGGAAATGGCGGGTTTATTAGTCATTTTCAACTTTATTTGGAGGCAATGGCGGAAGCAGGGGCGGATGCCACGCCGATTCAAGTATTCCTTGACGCTTTGAAAAACGGTGTTCCCTACGAGAAAGCACTAGAGAACGAACTGATCCCGCCTACTTGCGCCAAGTTTGTTACCTATAATCTGGACTTAAGCCTCAAGGGACAAATCCACGAAGTAGCCTCTGCCTTTTTCTTTGGAAGAGAAGGCTTGATTCCTGATATGTTCCAGCTGTTGATGGATTCACTGCAAAAAAAGGGTTCCTCTTATGGACGCCTTCATTATTACCTGCAGCGTCACATCGAACTGGATGAGGACGAGCATGGACCACTTGCGCAAAGACTTTTGTATGATCTGTGCGGTGATGATTCCGCGAAAAAAGAAGAATCCATCCGCACCGCTCAAGATTCACTGCAAATGCGGAAACTTTTGTGGGATGGCGTGTTAGCGGAGATTCAAGCCAAAGGACTCTAATCAAAGACGAAATGACCCTTACATGATAAGGGTCATTTTTTTGGGTGAAACTACTGGAAAAAGGCGGGGTTACACTTTATGCGCACGCATCGTCTTTTCCTAGCTGTCGTTATGGTTTGGTGTTTATTCTTGCAAACAGCTTCAGCACAACCACCATACGCAAAATGGGGTCGACTTGCCATAAATGAAACACAGAAACATTATCCCCAGGCTCAGATTATTGATTATCTCCATATTGGGAGAGAGTCTCTTGATAACAACCAATCAAGGGAAAATTTTCGCCTGTGGCTAAGACAAAATCAAAAAGAATGGGGAGTGCTCGTATCCATCACATTCGATACCAGAACAGAGCAACTCATCTCTATTAAGATAAACGATTAGCCCAGGAAAGATTTCAACATCCACACATGTTTCTCTAAGCTGGAATGGATCGCCAAGAGCATATCGCCTGTGGTTTCGTCGTCTGCTTGATCGGCAATGCTCATGCCTTCTTTTAACTCTTGAATGAGTTGACTGAAATCCGCTACGACTGCTTGGACCATCTGTTCTGAGTTTTCATTACCATTAGCTTCTTGAACAGAAGACAACTCCATGGCTTCTCGCATGGTGGCAACCGGTTGCCCACCCAATGCAAGCACACGCTCGGCCAGCTCGTCGATATGCAGGGAAGCTTCATTGTACAGCTCTTCAAATTTGACATGAAGGGTAAAGAATTGCGGACCTTTCACGTACCAATGGAAATTGTGCAATTTGATGTATAAAACCGTCCAATTGGCAATTTGTTTGTTCAATACAGGGCTCATTTGTTTACTCATACTCGTTTCCTCCTCTTGTTGTTCATAGAAATGGGTTACTAAATTATTAAATGGGACTAACAAGAACTTACTGGGATAAAATACGCCAAGCTCGAAAGGATTATTCTAGGATGTATTAGATAGGTTAGTAGGATAGGATTAAAGATTGGATTGATTGGTTTGCTTTGATATCTTAGATTATAAACCATATTTATAATAATTACAATATAGTAATTAAAATAATTATAATGTGTTGATTATTCACTTTGTATGTAGCAAAAGAGCCCCCAGCTTCGTGATGGAGGCTCTCATATTAAAATAGAAAAGAGGTTTTGAGATGATCAAGACAAGCTAGCAGCACTAGCTGGGATATGCCGAAAGAGCAACATGCGGTTCTTCTGTGAATACTTCCCTGCTACCTGTATTAATGATTTTCACCATTTCAAAATATCCATTCAGTTCGGTATCGACACTCAAGTTCAGCCATCCAATAAGCTGGTGACTTCTTCTTTCTTGGGCCATGCACAGAAATTCGTTATATTTGACACGGTGTAGACAAATCTCCCAGTGCTCTACTTCATTTGCCGGATTTGTTTTTGAATACAGATAGCTTTTGATTTCATTCATGTCCTCCGCCTCCTAGCGTTTCTGCTTTTCCAACTCCAACAACTCATCTAGGCTGTCCATCCATCCACCACGATTCGCTGACGAATCCTCTCGGTCTACTTGATGTTGATCGCTGGTCTCTGCCAAACCGTTCTCGACCCGAATCCACTTCTTGGTTTCTGAATCCTGAAAATACCCGGTTATTGTTGTGGAAAGTGGATGAAACGCTTTGGTTAGGGAGAAGATTCTTCCGTGATGAATATCGCATTCTTCATATACATCGTGTATCCATTCTTCATGCTGATTGATGAGCCATAGCTTGCCCGAACCGACAAATCCCGCTAGCTTCGCTCTCTTCTGAAACTTCCGATAGGTATATCGCAACTCATCATCCCCTTTTTGGATGCAGGAACTAGCAAAGGGTCCTTATACGTTCAGGCATCTTTTGAGCATTGGGATCGCATCAATGATATGTTTTTGAATCCCTAGCTCTTCTGGGTCCAATCCCAGAGCCAAGCCAATTATTTGAGGCAAGTGAAGAATCGGCATGGTAATGTCTTCGTTGGTTCCTTTTTGCGCGTCTGGTTGATACATGTCTAGTTGCATTTGGCACAGCGGGCAAGGTGTCACGATACAATCAGCACCTGCGTGTTTCGGAGATAGACAATTGATTCGGGTCATCTCCATGACTTCTTTTTCCGCTGGGAAAACGGCATGGAATCCGCAGCAAGCTAAACGCTGATCGAAATCCACACTTTCCGCTCCCAAAACTTCTGCAACCATTTCCATGGATTGCGGATTGAGGTGATTTTCGAATCCCATGATTTGTGGCGGACGAGTAATATGGCAACCGTAGAAGTTAGCGACTTTTAGCCCTTTTAAAGGTCGTTTTACTTTTTTGCGCAGGTTCTCCAATCCGTAATCTCGAATCAGAGCCCAGAGTAAATGCGTAACATCACTGGTACCACGGTATTGCACTCCCGCTTTTTGCAGCCCTTCATTCACTTGTTCCTTCAGTTCCTCATCGCTGTCCATTTGCTGCTTGGCTGTGCGAAGCATGAGCGTACATGTGTTACAAACGGTCAGAATTGGAACATCGAGCATCTCGCCAAGGGCGATATTGCGAGCGTTGACGGAGACACCCAGGAATCGATCCACGTCTTGGATGTGACTGGCACCGCAACAGGTCCAGCCTTTCAGTTCTACAAGTTCAATGCCTAATGCTTCGGCAACTTTTTTGGTGGAGATCATCAATTCGGATGCGGCGGACTCTAATGTACATCCTGGGAAAAATCCATATTTCAATCTCATGGCTTGTCAACCCCTTTGGCAAACTTGTAAAGTCTTCTGACTCCATCAATTCCTTCAATTTCTTTCGGCATATGAAGCGGATTGATCTTGCCCTTCATCACCATCCGCATGGCAAATGGGATGCGTTTTTTCATGGTGTTGATCATACCCTCAGTTTTAATCGGCAGCGTCATTTCGTTCAGACGGCCTTTGTTTTTCACGTCATCATGGAAGGCGTACGCGTGACGCGCACCCAAGTTATCCACTTCGCCCATGCGCATCGATTCCTGACGCAGATAAGCAATTTCCTGATCAAGATGGATACCTTTTGGACATTTGGTCACACATTCCATACAGTGAACGCATTTCCACAGTTCGTGATCGAGAACTGGCTTAATATGTGCCTCAGGAG
Source organism: Brevibacillus ginsengisoli (assembly GCF_050113715.1). Classification (NCBI taxonomy): domain Bacteria; kingdom Bacillati; phylum Bacillota; class Bacilli; order Caryophanales; family Paenibacillaceae; genus Brevibacillus; species Brevibacillus ginsengisoli. Next base: position 404,696 of record NZ_JBNJQR010000005.1, on the reverse strand, counting down.
TATCCGTACGAGAATCAACCGCGAATCGGTACGCCTTGTTCAAGATAAACGGCTCTAGGTATTTTCCGTCGTTCACCGCAAGCTGATTACACTCGGAAGCACACACACCGCATAAGATACAGTCGGTTGGGGAAGAAATTTTATGAAACTCCCGTTCGGATTGCTTGAAGCCATCTTTTTTGTTGCCGTGCTTTGCCGCGTGCAGCCAAGGATTGACGATTTTCATTTTGCGAATCTTTGGTTTCCAATCGACTACCAAGTCACGTACAACGTTGAAATTACCCAATGGTTCAAAGGATAAATCGTCGGTTCGGAAGGTTTCCAAGATTTCATCTAAAGATGTTTTACAAGTCAAGAAAGCATTACCGTTCACTCGAATGGCGCAGCTTCCACAGATCGCGTGGCGGCAAGCCGCGGTAAAATTAAGCGTCGGGTCGATTTCTTCTCGAATTTTGGTTAGCGCCCAGAGAAGGGTTTTTCCCTTTTCATAAGGCAGCTTGTAGGATTGCGCCCACTCTTTTGTTCCGTCATTTCGTTTGATTGTAAACGTAATCTGTCTCATTAGTACTTCCGCTCCTCCGGTTGATATTTGGTAATTCGAACTGGAAGATATTCTAGTCGGTACTTGTCGCCTTCTTTGTGGATCAATGTATGACTCAAGAAGTTCTTATCATCACGTGTTGGATAATCTCCGCGAGAGTGAGAACCCCTGCTCTCTTTCCGGTTAAGGGCACCCATAACAACGGCTTTCGCCAGCTTTAACAAGTTGCCGATCTCTACATAATTGATGAATGCTGTGTTATACAAGACGGAAGAATCTCCGATGTAGGTGTCTTTGTAATCCTCAATTAATTGGTCGATTACTCTTTGCGCTTCGAGCATTTCGCTTTCAGTACGGAAAATCCCTACGTTGTACCACATGGTTTCAGCCATTTTGTTACGAATTTCGAAAAGCTTGTTTTTACCTGTTTTTTTGTTACGCATGGTTTCAAAGGTTTTGATCCACTGTTTCGCTTGGTCTTCCACTTTTTTACCGGCAGTATAAGAACGGCCAAGTGCGGTTTCGCGGGCACCCAAACCGGCGTATTTACCGAAGAACACAACATCCGCTACGGAGTTTCCGCCCAAACGGTTCGCACCATGGATCGATACGCTGCTGCATTCCCCTGCCGCATGAATCCCTTCGATTGCGGTACTGCACGTTTTATAATCAGTCACGTGAATGCCGCCCATCATATAGTGACAGCTTGGACGAATTGGAACTGGATCGGTCACGAGGTCTACGCCTTCAAAATCCATCGCCAGTTCGCGAACCTGTGGCAGACGCTCCATGATTTTCTCTTTGCCCAGATGACGCAAATCCATCAGAACATAAGAGTGCATGCCTTCTCCAAATCCACGGCCTTCTTTGATCTCTGTTTCAATCGAACGGGATACGAGGTCGCGCGGTCCAAGCTCCATTTTTTCTGGAGCGTAGCGCGCCATGAATCGCTCTCCGTCTTTGTTGATCAAATAACCACCTTCACCACGGCAAGCCTCTGATAACAGTACCCCTGTAGAAGCGAGACCAGTTGGGTGGAATTGTACGAACTCTGGGTCTTTTACCGGAATTCCCGCTTCAAAACAAGCAGCTGTTCCGTCTCCTGTCATGTTGAGCGCATTGGTTGTTCGGCTCCAGTAAATCCGTCCAAATCCACCAGAAGCGATCACGACAGCTTTGGCTTGGATCCCGTGAATTTCACCGCTTTTCATATCCATTGCTACCAGACCGTCAAGCTTGCCCTTCTCTACCGCAAGTGACAACAGATACCACTCGTCAAAAAACTCTACGTTGTTTTTAAGGCACTGTTCATAAAGAGTATGAAGGATAACGTGTCCTGTTTTGTCAGCGGAGTAACAGCATCTTGGACTGGAGGCTCCACCGAAAGGACGTTGCGCTACATTCCCGTTCTCATCACGGGAAAAAGGTACGCCCATGTAATCCAGTTCTCGAATAATGGCAGGCATATTATCGGTAAAGAACTCAACCGCATCCTGGTCAGCGAGGAAGTCGCTACCCTTGACCGTATCGCGGAAATGCTTTTCCGTAGAATCGGTTGCGTCCCGATTCCCCATTGCCGCGTTAATCCCACCCTGAGCGGCCCCTGTATGGGATCGCGTTGGATAGATTTTGGAAAGTACTGCTACCTTCACATCTTTTTCTTTACTTGCATTCAGGGCGGCCATCATTCCCGCCCCACCAGCTCCTACAATGACAACATCGTATTTTAGCATGGAAATTTCCTCCTCCTCTGTCTATCGTTAATCTGTAACTTTGTACTGTTGAACCCCAATCTCGTAAAGATTGTTGCCTTCACAATCGATTGCAACGATGCAGGGGTAGTCTTCCACTTCCAAACGACGGATCGCTTCAGGACCTAGTTCTTCAAAAGCGACGACCTCAGCCTTTTTCACTGAATCAGCGATAAGGGCGGCTGCACCCCCGATGGCTGCAAAATAGACAACACCATGTTTCTTCATGGATTCAATAACTTCTTTGCTGCGCGGGCCTTTTCCGATCATGCCGCGCAATCCTTGCTCCATCATCGTTGGCGAATAGGAATCCATTCGTCCGCTTGTTGTCGGCCCACAGGAACCGATTACTTTGCCTGGTTTGGCAGGAGTAGGACCGGCATAATAGACGACCTGACCCTTAAAATCAACTGGCAATTCTTCACCCGCATTCAGCGCTTCTACAAGAAGTTTGTGGGCTGCATCCCTTGCCGTATAGATGACTCCAGAAATCGCAACCTGATCACCTGCTTTTAAATCCTTTACTTGTTCGTAGGTAAGCGGTGTTGTAATTTTTTTCATAGTGGCCAATGCAATTCACTCCCTTCTTATAGTAGAGCCTCTTTATGACGTGCCGCGTGACAGTTGAGACATACTGCTACAGGCATGGTAGCAATGTGGGTCGGATAGGTTTCGATGTGAACCGCAAGAGCCGTTACCTTACCGCCAAAGCCTTGTGGGCCGATTCCCAGCTTGTTGATCTCTTCTAAAAGCTCCGCTTCCAAAGCGGCGTATTCCGGATTCGGATGAGGGGCTCCAGCGTGACGGGACAACGCTTTTTTCGCCAGAAGCGTCGATTTATCCATCGTTCCGCCAATCCCGACCCCGACAATAACTGGTGGACAAGGATTACCTCCCGCTTGGGTAACCGCTTGAATGATGAATTTCTTCACCCCTTCAAGTCCTTCTGCTGGCTTAAGCATTTTGAGCGCGCCCATGTTCTCGCTGCCCGCTCCTTTAGGGAGAACCTGAATTCGCAGTGTGTCCCCTGGAACGATCTCTGTATAGATGACCGCTGGTGTGTTGTCACCCGTATTCTTGCGGTTCAGGACAGGATCTCCCACCACGGACTTGCGCAGATAGCCCTCGGTATAGCCTTGGCGAACCCCTTCATTGATGGCATCGATAAGACTTCCGCCCACGATGTGTACGTCTTGTCCTACCTCAGCAAAAATGACGGTCATTCCTGTATCCTGACACATTGGCACGTTTTCGCTTCGAGCGAGCTCCACGTTTTTGACGATTTTCTCCAAGCTGTACCGTCCGAATTGTGATTCTTCACGCTCTACCGCATCTCTCAATAATGCCTCTACATCATGGGGCAAGTCACAGGCTGCCTCGATGCATAACCCTTTAACCGTCTGCGTAATTGTTTCCACTGCTATTTCTTTCATAAAGCACCCTCCCGAATCCGTTCTAGCATGCCGAATCTAGTTGCTTTTGTATGTTGTTCACATTTTGTTCAAATTTGTGCATTTTTTCACAAGTATGTTCCTGCCAAAGATTTACCAGAGACCAAGAACTTTCCACCAAAGACCACCGATACCGAACCAAATGACGATATGGATAATGGAGATTCCTAAACCAAGAGACCACCATTTGTTTTGTGTAATATAACCGGCACCAAAGAATACTGGAGCTGGACCTGAACCGTAGTGAGTGGTTGCACCAAACAAGTTACTGAAGAAACCAAGTAACAAAGCAGCCAACATTGGAGGTGCTCCAGCAGCCACCGTTACAGCCAAGAAAGCGGAATACATCGCGCTGATATGTGCTGTAGAACTTGCAAAGAAGTAATGGGAATAGTAGTACACAATCGCTAGAATCGCGAGTGCAGCCATCCATGTCATTCCACTTACAGAAGCTTTCATTGTTTCAGCGAACCAAGGAATCATGCCCAATTTGTTCAAGAAGGTAGCCATCATAACTAATGCGGCAAACCAAGTTAATGTATCCCATGCACCTTGTTCTTTCTTTATGTCATCCCAACTAAGAACCTGAGTCAGAAGCAAGACGGACAAACCGATTAATGCTGTAGTTGTTGCCGCAATTTTCAAGCTGTCTCCGAAGATCCATAGAATAAGTACCAGGAAGAAAACGGCCAGCATACAGATTTCAGAACGTTTGAGCGGACCCATTTCTTTTAATTTCTTAGCGGCCATATCAGAAGCGCCCGGTGTTTCCTTGATTTCTGGAGGATACACTTTGTAAAGGAAGTATGGAATCACGAGCAAGCTGATCAATCCAGGAACAAGTGCGGCGATTGCCCAACCAGTCCAGCTGATGTTGATGCCTGCGACGTCTTTTGCCAGCTTAGCGATTAGCGGGTTGGCCGCCATTGCTGTCATAAACATTGCGGAAGTGATCATGTTGCCTTGGAACCCTACTTTTAACAGGAAAGAACCGATTTTACGTTCTGTACCATCTTCTGGCTTGGAGCCAAAGGTTTCTGACAAGGAACGAATGATTGGGAGAATAATCCCACCTGCACGAGCGGTGTTACTTGGAATGGCAGGCGCCAGCATAAGATCACTGAATAGTAAGGAATAAGAGAGTCCGAGTGTTTTCTTACCGAATTTCATTACGAAAAAGTATGCGATACGCGCGCCTAAACCCGTTTTGATGAAGCCGCGAGAAATGAAGAAGGCGATAACAATCAGCCAGATCGTGGTGTCTGCAAATCCGCTTAACGAATCTTTTAACGCCAACGTCCCTGTTAACGTGGTGGCTGTTATACCTAGAATAGCGACTGCGCCCATCGGCAGGGGCTTCGTGATAAAACCTACGATTGTAGCAACAAAGATCGCAAACAAGTGCCAAGCCTTAATGTCCAGACCTGCTGGTGGTGAGATAAACCAAATAATGATAGCTACTGCTACTGTTGCAAGTAATGGAATAAATTTGACTTCTGATGGAGCTTTCGTTTGATTGCCTGGTTGAACTGGTACTGCTTTAGCCATGCTACTCACCTCTTTTTAAAAGTAATGATTAAGAACTAAGTGGGTGTTGCCAGCTGCTTTTATGTCAGCTTCTGCTTGTTCACCTCCTGTTATTCTTGTGAATATTTTCACATGTTTTTTTGAATAACTGAAATACCTAGTTTTGATCAAGTAATAGTCTATGGCTATTTTGCAGAATATTCAGTCTCAGATGAACGTCGTTGCTTCATCTTAATTACAAGAAAGTAAAAACGTTTTAGAGTGATCAAACGTTTTTACTTTCTCACCATTCGCGTAAGCCCACTAGAAAAGAGGTTCGTCCGCTTGCAGCCTCCTTGGAAGTGATCGCTCAGCGGACTTCCCCTACTCCATTGCGAGCTTCCACAGAGCGTAAAGGGACGAACCTCTTTTCTCTACTTTTTTTAATTACAAAACGACTTCTTAATTTACCTAAACTCCTAACTCCAAGCTAAAGTTCTACAATACAGATAGATCAAAGACGCTACGAGGAGGAGAAGAGCATGGAGTTTAGACAACTGGAGTATTTCCACGTAGTCTGCAAACATAAAAACTTCACGCATGCTGCGGAAGAACTGCATATCTCACAACCTTCAATCACCAACTCTATTCACAAGCTTGAAGAGGAATTAGGTGTCCAGCTGCTGAGACGGAACACGAAGAAAGTAGCTCCCACTCCTAAAGGAGAACTCTTCAACAAACGTGTGGCGACGATTCTCATGCACGTCAAGGATGCCGTTACCGAAATCACGGATACGAATGCCGGCAAGGTGAAATTCGGGCTTCCTCCAATGATCGGGGCTCAACTGTTTCCCAACCTGTTTATCGAATTCCAAAAAGCGCTTCCTGATATCAATCTGCACGTTTGTGAAAAAGGCTCAAGTGCCATCCATGAGATGCTCGTTAAAGACGAATTGGAGCTTGGATTCATGATCCTTCCCCCACATTCCGAGGCGATCAATATGCTTCCTTTCACCCAGGAAGACATGATGGTTTGTCTTCCACATGATCACTACCTGGCAGGTGAACGTGAACTATCCTTGGAACAGTTACGTGATGAGCGTTTCATTTTCCTATCCGATCATTTTATGCATCACCAAATTATCGTGGATGAATGCAAACAGCATGGATACCTTCCCAATATCGCGTTTACAACTGACAACTACGAGACGTTGAAATCTCTGGTCGCCAATGGGGCTGGCCTCTCTCTTTTGATTAACATGGTGGTCAAGGACAATGATGAGATTGTCAAAATTCCGTTGAAACGTCCGATTCAGCTCTCGATTGGTTTGGCATGGAAAAAGGATAAACAGCTGTCTCAAAATTGTCTCGACATCATTGATTTCTTCCGACAATATTTTGGGAACTGAATTCTTGTTCGCCTGGAAATAAAAAAAAGCGGCATTTCGCCGCTTACAGATATGGCTTGATTAATTCACTTTTGGCTTGGATGAATCGGTGCTTGTACACCGGTCTTCCAACAGAGCCATACGTAATCTCAAATTCAACCATTCCGATTTCATTCAGGAACTGTAAGTATTTGCGCATGGAAACTCGTGAAATTCCTAGACTATTGGCTAATTCCTCCGTTGTAAATTGACGATCTGCAAAGGTCTGGATCAGGTTCCACACCTTTTCCATCGTTTTGCGGGTAAGTCCTTTTGGTAATTCCGCCTGCTCTGGAGTTGTTTCTTTGTAAAAGAGAAGCTTGTCCAGTTCCTCCTGATTCAACACCTCCTGCGATCGCATGAGGTACACATCCTCACGGTAGGCCGTTAATGCGGCATGAAACCGTTCAAATTCAAATGGCTTGATTAAATAATCCACGACCCCATAACGCAAGGCTTTCTTGATGCTGGCAATATCACTGGCCGCTGAAATGACAATCACGTCTACGCTTTTGTCCAAGTTCCTGATCATGGACAATAACTCCAATCCGTCCATCCCCGGCATATAGATATCTAATAAAATCAAATCAATCTCCTGATTGCTCAATATTTCCATCGCTTCTTCTGAATTGGAGGCAACAGCGCATAGTTGCATCTCCTCTACCTGCTCCAGATAGCGCTTGTTCAATTCGGCCACCATCGGGTCATCTTCCACAATCAAGACCTTAATCATTCCGTTCACCTCTTTCGCTTATACGGCAAGCTTATTCTGAAGGTTGTTCCCTGGTCCGGTTGAGAGGTTAGTTGAATCTGGCCATTTACATGATAAACACTTCGATGAACAAGAAATAACCCTGTTCCTCGGTCTGTACCTTTGGTCGAAAAGCCTTTCTCATAAATCCGTTCTTGGTTCCGAGAACTGATCCCTGGCCCGTTGTCGCTTACTTCAAGGATCAGATGCTCATTCTCGTAAGCGAGCAAAACCGTAATCCGTTTATCCTTGCTTGCATGGACGGAATCGATCGCATTGTCTATCAAATTGCCAAGGATCGTGACCAGCTCATGAATAACCTCGGGGTCTTGCGCCTCGGGTAAATAAGTCTCTTGAGAAACGATCAACTCCGCTCCTCTCTCACGGGCATTGCTCATCTTGCCAAGCAAGAAACCCGCCATTACCGGATCTTTAATCAGCTTCATAATGTAGCCGATTTCGTCCTGATGTTGATGGGCGATACCACTAATATATTGCGGAAGCTGATCATAAAAACCCAATTGGGTCATCCCTAAAATCACATGCAGTTTATTCATGAATTCATGCGCTTGCGCACGCAAAGCATCTGCGTACATTCTGACACCAGTCAGCTGTTCTGACAACAACTTAATCTCCGTTTTATCTCGGAACGTTGCAATCGCTCCAACAATTTCCCCGTTCACTCGTATGGGAACCCGATTCACTAGGATTGTAATCCCGTTAAGGTCCTGTTCGTCATCCAATTCAGCCTCTCCCGTCTCCAATACAGTGCGTAAACGAGAGTTGGGAATAAACTCATCCGCATATTTGCCAATCGGGGTATCTACGAGACCTGCTTGACGGAACAGACGTATCGCCTCCCAATTCGCTAGTGTAATGCGCGAATCCAGGTCAACAGCCACAATTCCTTCTCTAGTTGACTCCAGTGTGGCACTGCGTTCCTCTAGCAATCTCGCAATCTCAAAAGGCTCCATGCCAAACAGAATGGCACGAACTTTTCTGGCGAGAATCAAGGCACCCAAGATCCCAACCAGGATACCCAACCCGATACCTAAATAAATAGAAGATCGGCTGTGCGCAACGGCTTCCTCCACCTTATTCAACGAGATTCCAACAGCAACTGCCCCTACCTGCTTGCCCTGTGGGGTAAAGACTGGGGTAAACGCACGCAAAGACATTCCCAATGTTCCTTGCGCCACCGAAACGGATTCCTTCCCCATCAAAACCGTTTTTTCATCCCCGCCGATGAACGGCTTCCCTACTTTACTAGGGTCGGGATGAGATTTTCTGATTCCGTTCATATCCATAACAACGATGAATTCTACTTTGGTTGCCTGCTTGATTTCATTGGCGTAAGCCTGAATATCGCTATCTGGCCTATCGCCATTCAACGCTTCGATGATCAATGAAGTATGCGCGATGGTCCTCGCAATACCTGACGCCTTCTCCGCTTGATCCTCTTGTATGATCGTTGTAATTTTATCGCTAATCGAGAAGTTGGTTACCATCAATGCCAACACAACCACTCCACAAACAAGCAAGGTAATTTTGGTTTGCAGGCTTAATACTGGTTTTGTTCTCACTAGTTCCCGCCCTCTGTCTCTCGACTGTTCGTTGACTTACATCCAACACATTCTATTATTGGTGTGAATATTTCTATTATACAAGTCTTTCGATCATGGAGTGGCTTATAATGAAAGATTTTCTCAATTTGTTCAATGTAATAGAATTTTTTACATGCGGTATCGTAAAATTTTATTAACTAAATTTTATTTAGCATATTTACAAAAGTAAGAAAAGGTGATAGATTATACTATATCATCAATGAGAGGGGGCGTACATAATGGCTACATGTGGTTGCGGAAATACGAAAAACCCTAACGGAAATTGCGATGGTTCACACGCAAACATCAAGAAAGAAGAAAAATAAGCCCATTTCGGGCTTATTTTTTTTGACAAACAGAATTGGCTAGGCTTTCACCTAATGACTGCCGCATCGGTTCGATTGAATTAGGAAGATAACTGAGGCGGTGTTCGAAGGAAAGTTGCAATGACTCCAACAAGCGGCATAATGACTGCTGACAAAAAGAAAATCAAATAGGCGAACATTACTCCAACAAACCCTCCGCAACTATCATTATCGGCAGGAAACAAGATGGGCAAGACGATTGGCATTAATAAAAGGATTCCTACGTTCGGGAGTACTCCAAGGCAGCTGATGCCGAGGGCTCTTAACCTTTTGTATGGGGAATAGCTCTTCTGATGATCACTCTTGATAAAACGTATCCATAGCACAAAGTAACCTGCGCCAGAGACTATCATTTCTACCATTATCACAAGAAACAGCAGGCTGACCACCAATGAAACAAGGAATGATACCTGCTGGAAGATCGAAGCCATTCTGCCCAGCGTCAGGAATGTGCCTACGACAACTGTGATACTCACTAGAATATAGACCAGATTGTAGAGACTTAAACGAAGTCCCTCACGAATAAAATGCTTCCCTTGCGAAAGAAATATCGAACGAAAAAAGCGATCGAACTTCCCGTAGTTCATGTTTATTTCCTCTCTCCCCTGCCCATTCAAGCGTTAACGCCACGAAGCTTGGGCTTAACCCAACGGTTGATCGAAACCACCTTCAAATAGCGATTCGCTCAGCGCGCGACGATCATTCGGCTGCTCTCGCTCTTGCAGCTTCTCCGTCAACGCATCCTTCTCCCCTTGATAACCGATTGCGACGACAGCAAGCAATTCAAACTCTTGCGGCACATGAAGTACCTCACGAGCCCGATCAGGATCAAATCCTCCCATCGCATGTGTAATCAGCCCGTGACGAACAGCCTCCAAAGCCAGATAACCCCAGGCAGCTCCGGCGTCAAAGCTGTGCGTGCGATTATGTCCATACGGTGATTCCGGTGTGGAAAGGATGATGGCCAGCACAGGCGCTTTCTCACACCAGATACGGTTCCCTTCGTCGATGAACGGATAAAATTTCTCCCGATCCTTTTGCGTACGGGCAAGAATAAACCGCCATGGCTGAATATTTCCGCCTGAAGGGGCCCAGCGCGCCGCTTCAAACAGGCTGAGCAGCACCTCTTCGGGCACCTCCTTTTCCAGAAACGAGCGAGGAGACCAGCGATTGAGATACACAGGATTAATGTCATGCGCAGGCTTGCGATGGCGTTCTACTTCGGGTTTTAGTTGACTCACGAGATTTCCTCCCATCAACGGTTACGACCGTTTTGTCAGTTAATTTTTCCCTGTTATTATCATACAATCGCTCGTGAAAATACACCCATTTTTTTAAGAATTCCATACCTGTCATATGCGCACCTACGTTGAATTTCATATCCTATCTGGAAAGTCGGCCCCTTTCGCCGTCCAGTCAGCAGATGTGTGGAAGGAGTGTATGTCTTGCAGTTGGTTTCCTCAAAGGAGTTGATGCCATGTCGAGCCCTGCGAAAACGCATTTGTCCAGTAAAACCAGGATCGATGTTCTGATCCCCGCCATTGAGAAAGACTTGGGGACGCTTCCTTTTGTCATTGACAGTGTAAGAAAACAAGTGAAGCATCCAATTGGCAAAATTATGGTTGTATCACCGCGAAGCAAACGAATCCAAGCCCTTTGTCAGCGGAAAAATTGCACCTTCATCAACGAAAGACGAGTACTGCCGATCACGAAAAAAGACATTCACTACCGAACCAAACGAACCGATCGGTCAGGCTGGTTACTCCAACAGTTATTGAAGCTGGCAGGAGGGAAGTTGACCAAGAATAACTTCTTTCTGGTCATTGACGCGGATACGATTTTGATACGACCGCACGTGTTTCATCTGAATGGGAAAACCATTTTTTACTGCCGAAACTGGAAGATCCAACAATATTTTCGCACGTATCGAAGACTGATAGGAGTAAGGCCAACCGCCTCTCGTTCTTTCGTGACCCATTACATGCTGTTTGATAAGTCAAAGCTTTCCCGTTTAAAGCGAAAACTTGAGACCAGGCACAATACAAAATGGTACTGGGCGATTATCAAGAGCGCCAACAGGCACAGCTATGTAGGCTTCTCTGAATTTGAAACCTACGGAAACTTTGTTCATTCCCACTATCCTGGAAAATCGGTCCAGAGAAGCGCTTTTAACAAAAGCTTGTCGACTAGTCCCGCCTCTCTGACTCGTTCACAAATCTTGAAGCTGGCCAAGCGATACAGATCCCTCTCCTTCCACAAACGACGCTGGTACGTACGGAAAAGGGCGTGAAACACGGATGAATGTACAGGTCTATTGGAGAGGTCCCGTTGGCAAAGTAAGTGGGCTGGGTATCGCCAGCAAAGAGTATGTGCGCGCCTTGGCAAGACAGGGTGTTCGCGTAAAACTGGCCCAAAAAACAGGCAAAATCGCTTCTGGCAACAAGAGGCGAACTGGGGGAAAAGGAACAAGTGTGCTCATTTACCATTTTCCACCCAACCGGATCAATATCAAAAAAGAACGCAAGAAATACGATTACCTCATTCTCAATACCGTATGGGAAACCACAAGAATCCCCCGTAACTGGTTTCCAGCCATTAATCGATTTGATGCGGTTTGTGTCCCTTCCAAGCAGAATAAGAGAGCCTTGATCAATAGTGGAGTCAAGGTCCCCATCTTCATCGTCCCCCATGGAGTGAATACTCGCACTTTCCATCCCGCCAATCGTAAACTGTTCATCAAAGATGCGAAAGGAAGGTTCGTCTTTGTTTCCGTCTTTGGCTTTCAGCACCGTAAAAATCCGGAAACTTTGCTTCGCGCTTACTGGAACGCCTTTACTTCCAAAGACAAGGTCCTTCTTGCGATCAAGACATTCGGTTACAGAAAGCACGAAACGCAGCAATGGATTCACAATCAAATCCGACGTTATCGCCTCAAACTGGGTTACCGCAAGAGCCTCCCACCGATTACCCTGCTTCCCCGGTACCTGTCATTCAAACAGATCCCACAGCTTTATACACGCGGGAATGTGTTTGTTCTTCCTACAAGAGGTGAAGGCGTGGGATTGCCTTTTCTCGAAGCGTTGGCAAGTGGTATCCCCGTGATTGCGACAGGTTGGGGCGGTCATATGGACTTTTTAACGAAGAGCAATTCCTTTCTCATCCCCTACAAACTTCTACCCCCGGCCAAAAGCATGAACAACAAACACGTCATTGCGCGTACATTCCGGGGATTATTCGTACAACGCGGACAACTTTGGGCAGAGGTCACCAGCCCAGCCCTAAGCCAATTGATGAAAAAAGCTTACAAGAATCCAGCTCTTTGCAAGAAAAAAGGAAAGCAAGGCAGGCGAGATATGCTTAAGCACTCGTGGAATCGATCCGGCCTCGCCATGAAACGAGCGATTCTTCAAGTAGTGAAACGCAGGGTAGTAAAACGCTCACTCTCGTTAGGGGTGGTTACTCATGTCAACGATCAATTGGAGAAGCAGTTATCAGCGGTGGGAGCAGTACGAAAATTTGGACCCGAATCTTCGAACCCAACTACTTAAGCTGCAAGACGACCCTAAGACCTTGGCTGATTGTTTCTTGGGCAATCTGGAATTTGGAACAGGCGGGATGCGGGGAGAAATGGGGCCCGGTACGAATCGAGTCAATCTCTACACCATTCGCAAAGCTTCAGAAGGCTTGTCCCGTTATGTGAAAGCGTCAGGCGATTGGGCTATAGAAGCAGGCGTTGTGATCGCCTATGATTCCAGACATCATTCCGCTGAATTTGCCAGAGAAGCGGCTCAAGTAATTGGGCATCACGGGATTCGTGTATATCTGTTTGAACAGCTCTGCCCGACTCCCCTGCTCTCCTTTGCCGTCCGCTATTTCCAAGCTTTTGGGGGAATTGTCATTACGGCCAGCCATAATCCGCCAGAGTACAACGGGTTCAAGGTATACGGCCCAGACGGAGGACAAATCACGCCACAGCCAGCCAAACAGTTGATGACTAAAGTAAATGAAGTAGATGATGAATTAAAAGTCGGTTTCACGGACCTCCAGACGCTAAAGCAACAAGGATGTTTACAACTCATAGGCAGCGAGGTTATGGAGGCTTATCTTGAACAACTTCACAGCATGCGTATCCAACCGGTTGTCGATCAAATAACCATTGTCTTTTCCCCTCTGCATGGCACCACGCTTGAACCCATTCGTAATGGTTTGCAACGGTTTGGGTATCAGCATGTCTTCGTTGTGCCTGAACAATCCAATCCTGACCCCAACTTCTCGACCGTCACCTCGCCCAACCCCGAAGATCCCGCGGCCTTTCAGTTAGCGATCCAATACGGGAAAGCTCATAAAGCGGACCTGATTCTTACAACAGACCCTGATGGTGACCGTCTGGGAGTCGCCGCTAGGCAAGAAAACGGAGAATATCTCGTGTTGAACGGCAATCAGATTGGCGTCCTGCTTCTATCCTACTGGCTGTCCATGAAACAAAGCCAAGATCAGCTTCCAAAAGAAAGCATCGTCCTCAAAACCATCGTCACCTCCGAGATGGGACGCGAAATTGCCGCAAGCTTCGGCATCCAAACCATCGATACCTTAACCGGCTTCAAGTATATCGGGGAAAAAGCGACGGAATTCGAACAGACAGGCTCCCGTGTATTTCTATTCGGATATGAAGAGAGCAACGGCTATTTGCTCTACGACTTCGTTCGCGATAAAGACGCCATTCAGGCCGCATTGGTCATGGCGGATGTCTGCTCTTACTGCCATTCTCAAGGAAAAAGCGTGTGGGAGGCTTTACAATCACTATATGAACGATATGGATATTATCAGGAAGCACTTTATTCCATTACGCTAAAAGGCGCAGAAGGAACCAAGAAAATTACCGATATTCTCAGCGCTTTAAGAGAAAATCCTTTGAATCAACTGATGGGTAAAAAGGCCGTTCTCCTGGAAGATTACTTGACCAAGGAGCGAACGAACCTTCTAACTCAAGAGGTAACTCCACTCTCATTGCCAGAGTCTAATCTGTTGAAATACTGGCTGGAGGATGAATCGTGGTTCTGTATCCGACCCTCTGGAACGGAACCGAAACTGAAAATCTATTTCGGTGTAAAAGGAAACTCCTCTGAAGATAGCCAAGAACGATTGTCCCGCTTGCAGGATGCTGTCATCCGACTCATTCATCAATAATCTGTTAAACGATTATTATTCCACGCAAAAACGCCTCCCAAGAAGCCATTCTTCTTAGGAGGCTATTGATCATTGCGGCGATTGATGGTTCTCAAGGCATCTTCCCAAGTGAGCGCGATTGGGATCGTATCCGTCTCTTCTTCCAGCTTGCTTCCCAGCTGAATCTCGATCATTTCGAGGTCTGTAATCGCTAGAATTCCGTGCTTGGCTCCCGCTGGTATTTCCAACGCATCCCCCACTCGAATAGGTGATCGCACATCATTCAGAATGTACTCCCCTTCGCCAGCCAGAACCACCCAGATCTCCTTTCGATGATGATGGTAATGATAGCTTAGGTTTTTACCCGCAAGCAAGCACACTCGCCTCGTGATCCCTTCTATTCCATCTGTTGATCGCTTCCGTTCGAGAATGCGGTACCATCCCCACCGTCGTTCCACAAACATAGGGGGCTCGCTCGTGTTTTTAAGAAGTTCCTTCACTTCTTGACTGGAAGATTTATCAGCCACCAGGATTCCATCGGCACTTGCCGCCACGACCACATTAGAGAGACCGACAACCACAACGGGAAGTTCCAATTCATTCAGCACATGCGTGTTCTTGCAGCTCTTGCTGAGCATTCCCTTCCCCATTACATTGTCGCTCAAATTTGACGTCAACGTATTCCAAGTGCCAAGGTCTTTCCACTCACCAGCATACGGGATCACAATGACGTGCTCTTCCTGCTCCACGATTTCATAATCGAAGCTGATTTTGGGCAACTGCCCGTAGTTTTTCACCAGCTCGTAGTAGTCAGTAGGCCATCCTCTTTTCTTTAATTGATCGATCATGTATCCCAATTTGAACGCAAAAACACCGCAATTCCACAACGCCTTCTGTCCAATCAACTCTATCGCTCGTTCTTCTGTAGGTTTCTCGGCGAATGTTTTGACTTGTTGATAGTAAGATGATTCGATTCTCTCCTGGTCGTCTGGATGTGAAATGATATATCCGTATTGTGTTGAGGGATACGTGGGCATTACCCCGAGCAGTCCGATTTGAGCGCCTGATTGTTGAAGGGCTTGTTCCAATTGTTGTATGTTGGCGAGAAAGTCATCCTCCACATACGGGTCAACAGGCATGACCGCAATGACTTCATTCAGCTCAATCCCTGCTACGGTGTGCAAATAGGCTGTAGCCAAGGCAATCGCGGGAAAAGTATCCCTCCGCTCCGGCTCAATGATGATCGGAATGTCCGAACCGATTTGACTTTGAATGACCTCCACTTGTGTTTGATTCGTCGAGATGTATACCGCCTCTCGGAATCCACCTGCACGGATTTGCCCCCAGAGTCTTTGAATCATGGATTCCAATTGGTTGTAGGAATTGGGTAACACCTTCAAAAATTGCTTGGATCTTGCATCATTGGACAATGGCCACAACCGTTTGCCAGATCCTCCTGACAGCAGCACCAGTTTCATCTGTGCACCTCAATCATGTTTTTTCCTGAAGTTTTTATTCAATCATTCCGATAACTTGCATATTCATTTGAAGAAGATAAATTATTGTATGAGTTCGTTCGGCGCGATGAAATAAGCAATTCAACCAATTCTGTTAAACACATGGAACCGCTCTTACATACTGGTCTATAGGTTCAGATTGTTCACATCAAGGAGGTGGCTTTTCATGATGAAAGTAACAGGTGAAGGAATCGTCACGGCACAACCTGACAAAGCGATCATTACCCTTGGCGTCATTACGGAGAATCCCAATCTCACGCTTGCCCAATCAGAAAATAACGAGAAAATTACCAATATCACCAATGTCCTCGTCCAATTAGGCGTTCCACGGGAACAAATCAAAACAGCCGAGTTCAGAATAGAGCCACAATATGATTACGTGGAAGGGAAGCAGGTTTTTCGTTCGTACAAAGTCACGCATCTCCTGCAAATTACGTTGCAACAAATTGAGTTAATCGGACTCGTTGTCGATACAGCCGTGAGCCAGGGAGCCAACTTCGTGGGGAACATCCAATTCACACTCTCCCACCCAGAAATCGCCTACAACCAGGCTCTCTCCCTTGCCCTTCACGACAGTTATCGAAAGGCGGTTACGTTGACTCAGACGTTGGGCGTAACTTTATGCTTCGTCCCCCAAAATGTTACGGAGATCACGACCCCCACTCCTACACCGCTGCTGTATTCCGCAAGCCAATTGGCCAAAAGCACACCTACCCCTATCGAGCCCGGTCAGCTACAGGTGGTGGCTCGGATTACGGCGGAGTATTGTTATAGGTGAGGGAAGAAAAGACTTCGTCCCTCTTTGCTCTGTTTAAGCTCGCGTGTAGTATTTACTGTCCGCTCCGTTCACTACGGAAGGGAGTCGACAAGAAAATCACTTCGCTTCTCAGTCTGATGTAAAGAATGCCGACTCTTTTCCTTCCTACATTCCCTGCGCTAGGTTTCGCTTAAAATGAGCGTCGAGCGGACGAAGTCTTTTCTCGGCTGGGCTTACGCGAATGGAAGTAAATCCCGATCACTCTACCTCTGTAAAGTGATTGGGATTTACAATATTATGTAGAAAGCCGGATTCTCTTAATAGAATTCGGCTTTCAGATTGAAATGAACATATGTTATATTAATACAATTAAGTGAATACCTGTAATTTTCACCAAAAGAGGTGTAATTCGTGAAAAATATATTTATCGTTTGCTTTATGATCATGATGTTAACAGGTTGCAATACTACCACTTCTATTAAAATGCCTCTAGAAGAACAAGACGTGAAGCATCTTATGGCCGAAAAAATGGATATTGACGGGTGGAAATTCTCAAAACAAGATGATACGTATTCTTTTCGTTCGGTTCCGAGTGATCCGAACTTAGAGGGAATTACCCTTGAGGTGAACGCCAAGACCGGAACCGTTTATGAACGAATCTCTGGTATGCCTCAGACGAATCTGGTAGTCAAGGATGCCCCTAATTTTCTGGGGAATCCAATGGTGGAATTTTCAAGAATGAGATCATAAAACTTTCGAAACAAGTATTAGATCAGAACGGTTTGATTCCAGCTCATGATGATTGGATATCCGGTGGGTATGGCGATGGCTATATTTATGGGGATGTAAAGAAAGATGGCAAAACAATAACCATAAAATTAGATATTTTCACAAAAGAATGGGAAGAAATCGATCATCCATGAAATAATTACTTTGTTAATAAAGCACTTGAAAAAATACTCGAAAAGTGTAAAATTACACTAAACGATGTATTTTGTACTCTTTAGAAAGTGGTGTTTTATGAATAAAGAACAAGTGATTGACCTGATTTCACAGAAAGCGAGACTGATTCGATTAGAAAAGGGGTATTCCCAAGAAAAAATGGCTACTGTTCTCGGGGTGTCAAAAAAAACACTCGTTCAAATTGAAAAGGGACGAGCGTCAATAGGGTGGACGAATGCAGTCGCATTATGTGCCTTGTTTAAGGATAGTGACATTTTAAAAACGATTTTAGGCGATGAACCTTTTGAAGTGATCGAAACACTGGCTCACGATGGAATTGATAGTCCAAAAGATAAAACGCTCGGGGGAAAACTTTTTTGGAAAGAGATTGCGAATAAAGGGGCTTTTCGACTGCAGCAAAATATAATCAGCCAGCATTATCGTATTTTGGACAGTGAGGATTACAGATGGTATAGCTCATTTGAAAAAGAAGAGGCAATGGATCGTTTTCATGAACTAACAAAATAAGACTCTATGAAAAATCAAACTTGAGGGGATCATCAAATGGAGAAAAAAACAAATTTGATCATTTTAAACGGATTACTATTCTGCACATTATTGCTAAATTTATTGATTTTTACGTCACGTATGAGCTTTTTACCTTGGTTTATTGAAGATGCTGTTGGATATGCGGGAATCTTATTTACGACGCCCATCCTGTTAGCCGTTTTCTTCTTTTTACACCGCCTTCAAAGAAACGGAAAAGTGACTCAATTAAACAAATTCACTCCACTTGTTGCCGCGGCGGTTTCACTTAGCGTTGTTTTTATGAACGTAACCGATTTGTACAACCTTCTTGCTCTATTCGTCAATACGGTTATGTTGTTGATGACATGTGTTATCTTCTTTAAAACGGTAGCTTTCCCCAAAACGGATTCTCGTTAACAGCTTAGCACACAAAATCCGCTCCGTATTTCCGTATTCCCTTAGCTTTTGAACCATATTGCGAAGAAAGCCGGATTTTCTTAGTGGAATCCGGCTTTTTCTAATGTTTGTATTCATAATAAAAAACGAAGAATGCCCAACTTCCCATTTGGGTTAATAACAACATTCCAAGAACAGCAGCAATTGAAATGTCAAATTTAAGAATTAGAAGCAAAAACAGAATATATGTAGTAATCAGAGTAACGATCCAAGAATTCGCTCTAGCTTTGGTTCGGATTAAATGAAAGCGTTCATCCAATCCACGGTTTTTCTTAGCTTGTCTATTACCAATATACAAACCTAATAAACCCATGAACGCACCACCGATTAACCCTGACATAGCACCAATTGTATCGATCATATATTTTCATCTCCTTCAAAAATAAATAAATCTTCAATTGAACAAGCAAAAACCTGGGCTAGTTTGTGTGCGAGAATCAATGAAGCATTATACTTTCCATTTTCTAAAGAGATAATGGTCTGCCTCGAAACCCCCACTTTCTCCGACAATGTATCCTGTGACCAGCCTTGCTCTAACCGTTTTTCACGAATTCGATGCTTCATCTTATTCTCCCTTGTGTAAAGTACACTTTACGTAAAGCTTACTTTACACAAATTTCTTTGTCAAGTTCACTTTACATGGATCCGTAATTTAACAAAAGAGAAAAAAGAAAACCGCCCTTTAGACAAGGCGGAGTACTCTGTCATCAATTCTGGCGCGCGAAGAGCTCACTTCCTCTGTAGCTCAGCACCTGCTCCGCTGTCGCCGCACCCGTAATCACAACCGCTTCAATACCGGGACCGTAGCCTACTCCCGCTCCTGTCAAGAAGAGTCCATTAATCGGCGTAGTGATGTTGGGAAACTGGATGCTCTTATTTATTTTGCTGCTATAAATTGAACCCTCGTATGTCCGCATAAAATGTTGGACTGTTTTGGGTGTGGATACCTCAGAAAACAGAATACTGCTGGCCGTATCCGGGTCAATCTGCGCGATGAGGGTGCGACAGAAGTCATCGAGTTCTTTTTTGCATGCCTGGTACTGATCTTCGGACATCGCCCGATAGTGGGTAGCGAGAGGTTTGGCTCTAAGGTTGATGGCGACACTCCCCGCTCCCTCCGGCACTAGCGTAGAGTCTACTGCGGAAGCGGATTGATACGTATAGGACGTCACGCGCAAATTATTTAACGGCAATTCTACAGGAGTATCGAGATGAACGAAGGTAAGTCTATCGCTTACGAATGGTCGAGTCAACGCGGCAGACCAGATATACAGTGACATAGAAGGTTGAAGTGCCTGCGCGTTGGCAAGAATTTGTGGCGGGAGATGGTTCGGATCAATCAATTGCTCATAAGTCACTCGCGGGTCCACATTAGAGATCACAATGGGGGCCTCGAATCTTCCCCGGTTGCTTTCCACCCCGATTATGCGGTTGTTTTCGATGAGAATCGATTTTACATCGACATGAATCTTGGCCTCTCCTCCGTATTCCCGCAGCTTTTGAACCAGCTGTTTCGCCAGCTCACCCGATCCTCCTTGCGGTCGAAAACCTCCATCGATGAAGTACCCCATCAACGCTAACATGGAAGCAGCCGGTGTATCCTTCCCTGCGTCTCCCACATACCCAGTCAACATCGACAACTGCGCATGCAACCCCGGGTCCTGGACGAAATTCTGCAAGAGCTCACCCCATGTCCGTTTCATCCACCGGAAGAATTGAGGATGCTTGATCGGATAGGCAAGCTTCTCCGCAAGGCTCTGCGGCTCATACGGCGTCACACGATCTGGCGCGAACGAGTAATACATTTGCTCGTAAGCCTTTTTGCAGGTCATAAAAAACCCTTTAAGTCCCTTCCCTTCATGCGGGTAACGCTCAATTAGCTGATCTCTCCACGCTTCCCAGCTTGTCGGAATCACAAATACTTTACCTTGATACTGAAACTCATACTGGTTTCTCAACCAAACCAACCGATCCCACAGGTTGTGCTTGCGCAAGAAGTGATGAACCGGTCCTCTTTCACCCAAACCACTGATCGACTCCACACCAGCGTCAAACAGGTATCCTCCTTTGCGCGTGTAGGTCGTGCAAGCCCCTCCTAGAAGGTAGTGCTGCTCCAAAACAAGTACCCTGGCTCCTTGACTGGCAAGCTCCACCGCCGCCGTTAATCCACCCATTCCTGATCCAATGACAATCACATCATATTGATTTTTACTCATTTATAATTCCCTCCCATCAATAATTACAGACCGACTGTCGGTTTGTTTTGATTAAAAAAATTCATTCAAGAAATTTGCTCCCCCTTTTTCATAATTCCTGTTGCGTCGCGCGAAATTTCTTCCGCATTAGTGGCGGCACGATAAAAGTAATGAATAATCCAAGCGCATTCCAGATGTTTGTTAGAAACGCTCCTGTTGAGCCAGTGACAATCTGAAGAATGAACAGGATGGAGAACACCAGTGAAATACCGAATGTTGCGGCCCACCCAACGGTTAACCAATAGTTGGTAGATACAAACAGCGGATGCTCCCAATAATCCGGTGCTACTGACTTTTTGGCGTATTGCAGGGTAAATGGCTTCTTTTGCAACAAAGAAATCGACGTAGTGATAAACAAAATGGCATAGATAAAAACCTGTGTAAGCTTCACGAGATCGATTTGCGGCAAGAAGTAGAGAACGGCAATCGAGATCACAAAATAAAGCACCTTCACCTTAATGATTGTGTTGATTTCGCCAAACCTCTTGCTTTGAAATACGCCCATCAAAATGGCGACAACAAGCCCCAAGCTAAAGCCCAGAATTGGCGGATTAACACCCAACGCGATAAATAACGGGATAAAATCAATCAGAATCCAAAACATGTTTCTCAACTGAACTTCCTCCTTCATTGGTTAAGAATATCTTCATGAGGGTAAACATATCGCCTTCACTTACGAGATTCTCTGTGCCTGGGATGCTTTTCATCACGCGTAAACCATACACATTCAGCATGATAAAAACCGATGTTTTCATGGCGTCCAAATTGACCGGAATTGCACCGCCCTTTTGTCCCGCTTCAATCCACTTGGTCGACATTTGCAAAGAAAACTGGATGAGCTGTTGCAGAATCGAAGCAATTTCTGGCTTATCTTTTTGGGACAGAAGGTAGACGAAAATTTCATTGGTTACATCCTTCTTAGAGTCAAACTGAAGAAATAAACCATTGACGATTGCTTCCAACGGATTCACAAGATCACCACTCTTCGCAACAGCAACCCGTCTTTGAAAATTGTCATTTACCTTTTCCAAACCCGATTGCAGAACCATTGCATACAGTTCATCTTTGCTTTTGACGTAGTGATAAATGGCCCCTTTGGAAAGTCCTGTTTTGGTGATGATGTCTTGCATGGTTGTTCGCTGGCAGCCTTTTTCTTTAATTAGTTCCTTGGTTGCCTCTAACACCAGCTGCATGGTTGGATGAGTAGGAATATTGGAATTCATCTGTAGCCACCTCGATTAGTACGTCTCGTTTCTGATTTCATTCTACAGACCGACAGTCGGTTTGTAAAGGGCGTTTTTGACCTTTTTCCAAAAAAATGTAGCTTTCCCTTGTGAACACATAAGAACAGGCTTCTTAACAAAGAGTATAGGACGAGAGAGAAAAGACTTCGTCCCTCTACCCCCTCTCATCGGGGGGCTGAAACGCATTCTGTTTAAGCTCGCTTGTAGCATCAACTTTCCGATATTATAAATAACCATGGGGTGATGACAGATGAAGAAACACGCGAAGAAAATAGCCGTCTCTGTTCTGCTGACTGCATCGTTCCTGATGATTTCCACCATACCCATCTACAGTCAACCGGATATTAGCAAAATTCAGATCGATACCAGTAGTGTATCCAGTGCCCAAGAGTTAACTCACCGCTCTAAGCTAATCGTATTGGCACAGTCTGAATCAGCAGACAAGCAGGTGCCCACGACGTTGAAGGTGGATGGTCGGAAGGTAGTGAAATTCACGCAAAAAATTCACATCAAGCAATTTATGAAAGGAAATGCTCCCAAGCAGCTTACCTTGGTTTCAGAAGGAGTAGAACCACTTCCTGATGCATCAAGTCCGCTGAACAAGCTTTATCCCGGTCCGTTAGTTGAAGGAGATTACATTCTCTTTCTTCGACCAATTCCCGGGACAGAATGGTATTCTCTCGTCGGTCTCTGGCAAGGAGTTTACCCTCTATTGGATGGAAAATCGATCGCCCTCAAGGGCATTGGGTTTCCCGTATTGAACAATCTAACTCCTTCTGATTTTAAGAGAAAAGTAGATGAACTAAAGCGTTAAGCTAAGGTGAGGATTTAGATGAGAGTTGACGAAACACGTTCTGGAGATTCCATTGGAACACGTGAATAAAGCAGCTCCGTCCCGAATATTGGGCTTTTCTACCATGCGCGAAAAGCCAAAAAGACCGCGAGAAACAGAATCGTAGCTACACCGTATAGACAAGTCAATCGAAGCAAACGCAGCTTGGTGATCTTTCCGTAGTTATCCTCCACCGGTGCGATTCCAACATATATGGTTGCCAGAGCAGCCAAAATACACGCGCAAATAATCAGGATGGCCGGCAGCATAAGCTATATCCTCCTTAGTGAAATCGATGTAGGGTGACATCTCCCTCTCTATAGTCTATGAGTATGTTCTCAAGGTATGTGAAAAGCCCCTGTTTGTGGGTTTGCCACAAAAGCAGGAGCTTCCGGAATTTCGCCAGTTTATTTGGAATTAATCGGGATATAGATATCCATTTGGAGCAGCTCGTGTTTATCCTGGTGGCAACGCTCATCGTACCATTCAAACTCAGGCGTTCCTGCATGCTCGTATCCAGAGTGCGGGAACCACTCTTCGAAGATTGACTTCCACGTACTTTGAATGGATGGTGAAAACTCCGCATGTGCAACCTTGGGTGTCGTAAACACCGCATAGGTAGCTTCAGGAATTGTGCGGCAAACCATCTCTGAAGGTACATTCTCAAAACTTGTCGCTTCCATTCCAATGATGTAGCTCATTTCACCTGTCTGGGAATTGAAGTCCCAGCACATACCAAGCTCGACCGGAGATTCGGTGTGAAGGCAATTCGGAATCTTCTTATAGAGTTGTTCTGCTAGGTATTTATCCCAAAAAGCGGGAATCTCCTTGAGGTTTAATCCCCCATTAACATTCGTCTTCAATTCGTACCCAATGATTCTCATTTCCGGTTTGGTTTCGATACGATATTCCATCTTGATTCCTCCTAAATATCGATTATAGCGGCGATGCATAATGTTGGGCTTCTGGTAGTCCGGCGTATTAAATTGGCGTTTTCTGTATTCACTAGGGGTCACGTCGAACAACCTCTTGAAAGCGCGAATAAACGTTTCGACAGATTGAAATCCATGATCGAACGCTATATCGAGAATTCTGATGTTGCTGTGCGATAATTGATAAGCTGCATTTGCGAGACGACGTTTTCGAACGTAATCCATCACAGGCGTCCCCATGATGGCGACGAACACTTTATGAAAATGGTAATCGGAAAAACCCGCCACCTTCGCTAAATCGCGCAACGACAACTCTTCCATCAGTTGTTCTTCGACATAGTCAATCACTCGCTGGATTTGTTGATAATAATCAGCCATTCAGTCTATCCGCCTTTCGATATCTATCATACATTCGGAGCACCCAAGATTCTTGACGTTTCTTGTGAAAAGATTCCTATTTATAAAATAAATTTTCTAGTAGTTTTTCAACGAAAAAAATGATAGTTTGTAATACAGTAAGAAAAGACTTCGTCCCTCTATGCTCTGTTTAAGCTCGCGTGTAGCATATGCTGTCCGCTCCGTTCACTACGGAAGGGAGTCGACAAGAAAATCACTTCGCTTCTCAGTCTGATGTAAAGAATGCCGACTCTTTTCCTTCCTACATTCACTCCACTTGGTTTCGCTTAAAATGAGCTCGAGCGGACGAAGTCTTTTCTTGGCGGGCTTGCGGTGAATGGAAGGAATGTATAATTGCTTTAACTCTATAAAGCAATTATACATTCCAATATTATTAGAAAACCTGGGCCTAGCTAAGCCTCTGGCGCCGCTAGATCAAAGAAAACGCATCTGTAGAAGAGAAAGGATAGTCACGAGTGAGTTGGGATACTTTTAACATTATTGGAACAATTGCTTTCGCTGTAAGTGGAGCGACTGTCGCCATGGAAGAAGAGTATGACATACTGGGTGTTTATGTTTTAGGACTTGTTACCGCTTTTGGCGGTGGAGTTATTCGTAATTTATTGATTGGTATTCCTGTCTCTTCCATCTGGGAGCAAGGCATGCTGTTGAAAATCGCAATAATCTCCATGACGATTGTCTTTCTTTTACCAAACAGCTGGATTAGGCGCTGGAAGCGTTGGGAATCCTTTTTTGATGCGATTGGCTTGTCTGCCTTTGCGATTCAAGGAGCGTTGTACGCAAGCGAGATGCAGCACCCAATCAGCGCTGTGATGGTTGCTGCGATGATGACCGGGATCGGCGGAGGAATTATCCGCGATATTCTTGCCGGACGCAAACCAATCGTGCTGCGAGATGAAATTTATGCGGTCTGGGCGATGCTTGCCGGTCTCATCATTAAAATGAGATGGGTAGACAATCAGAACCATATTCAGCTGTACGCGTTGTTTGTGGTCATCATCCTGCTTCGAATGATCAGTCTCCACTACCATTGGAAACTGCCGCGACGGGTGTTTCAGCAATCCTACGGTAATACTAATTCTTCCCTGTAATCAAATCACCTGTCAGTGTACAGACCAAAAATCCCCCTACAAAATAGGGGGATTTTTGCGTTCCTGCTGCTATGAAGCTGAAGAGCTTTTGCCCATCGCGTTCTCAAAGGAG
This sequence comes from Brevibacillus ginsengisoli, assembly GCF_050113715.1. Taxonomy (NCBI): domain Bacteria; kingdom Bacillati; phylum Bacillota; class Bacilli; order Caryophanales; family Paenibacillaceae; genus Brevibacillus; species Brevibacillus ginsengisoli. The sequence goes on along the minus strand of NZ_JBNJQR010000005.1, from coordinate 379,051 downwards.
ATAATCGCCAGATTGTAGTTGTAGACTGAACTTTGGTAAGCATTCTCCCTGTTGGACAAATCCTCTTGTGCTTGAATAACCTCTAGAGTCGTCGATAAGCCATTCTCATATCGCAACTGGGTGAGACGGTAGTTCTCTTTCGACGCATCCACCGCCTTTTGGTTGGCATCCATTGCTACTTTGCCTGTATGCAGATTGTTGTAGTCTTGGGTCACTTCAATCGTGACGTTCTGCTTTGTTTGCTCCAATGTAAGGTTGGCCTTGGATACTTCGTTCTTTGCCATTTCCCCTTGATAAGTGCTGAGAGAAGAATATTTTTCAATCAAATCCACATTCAGTTGGGCGACCTTAATTTCTTCCTGCTTTTGCAGAACCTCTGCGCGCTGCTTCAACGCAAGCTCGACTGCTTGATCTTTGCTGATGGTTAGGTTAGCAGGGTCAATCTGATCGGCTTTCAAGACCCACTGCTTGTCCAGCGGAGAACCGATAAATTGGTTCAGCTTCATCTGAGCGATCGATAGATTGTTTTGCGCGGAGGCCAGTGCCGCATTAGCACCTGCTACTCCCGCTTCCGCTTGCAGAACGTCTGTTTTGGCTCTCGTTCCCACCTGGTAAGCAGCCGTCGCCTGTTTCAATTGGGTCTGGGAACGAGTCAAAGCTTGCTTCTTGGAATCCAGATCCGCTTGCGCATTCAACAAATCGTAGTAGGCCTTTTTGGCGCCAAGCACAATTTTCTGCTCGGTTGCATCTAGCACATACCCATTGACTCGCTTAGCCATCTCAGCCTTGGCTTCGTTGACGTATTTTTGTTGGGCCATGCTAAGTGAATCAATAAAATCAGATGGGATGTCCTTCACATTGGAATAGACTAATCGCGAATTCAAATCAGCCGTATCGGCATCCAGCTTCATCGCCTTCAAATCGCTGTTGTTCGCAAGAGCTGAATCGACCGCCTGATTAATCGACAGTGTATTGCCGACATTGCCTGATGTATTGCTTGATGTATCGGTTGTTGAACCGGATGTATTTGTATCGCCGGATGGCTGTGATACCGCATCTTTCGTCTGAATGCTCACCAATCGTTCAGTCGGATTCCAGTCTACCTGCGCTCCTGTTGCTTCACTGATGAAGCGAAGCGGAACAAAGGTACGGCTTGCTTTAATCACCGCTGGAGCATCCAGGCTGACGGTTTTTCCATCGACATCCGCCTGTTTGCTGTCAATTTGCACGTGAATTTGGGTATTGTCTTTGGCGATGTATACCGTCCGTTTATTCGCGTCCCATTTGACCTCTGCCCCTAATTGTTCACTGATCACGCGCAATGGAACCATCGTCCGGTTGCTGGTTGGGTCAATGTAGGGCTTGGCGTCGGTGACAGAGATTAACGCTTGGTTAATACGGATTTGAATATCCGATTTTTGAACGACCGCTACGCTGTTCACATTGGCTGCGGACGCATACGTTGTTGGGATTACGGTTGTTGCCACCACTCCGGCAAGCATGAGAGCCGTCACAAGATTTTTTTTCGGTTGTTTTTTCATAGATGTCTCTCCTCTTATTCTCTCTTTTCTGTGAAAAACGTCTCGACGTTTTTCATAAAGGTGGATGTGACCGTTTTGTTTATAGGTCATCAGTCAGTGGAGCCAACGAATCCTCCGTCAAATGGAGTCGTCTAGCTGGTGCCGCACTTTTTCCAAACCGGCTTGCAGCTTGTCCATGAGGCTACTCAATACCGCATGATCTTCTTCGGTGAGCGAGGACATGAGGAGGTCAATTCCCTTTACGTAATAGGGCAATAATTGATCCATCAGCTTCCAGCCTGTCTGTGTCAGTTGAACTGTTACGATCCGTCGGTCATTGCCGAGCGGACGTTTGCGCTCAATCAGTCCATCCCGCTCCAAGCCGTCAATCAGCCCTGATACGGTTCCCCGGGTAACTCCTGCCCGCTCAGCCAATTCAGAGGGAGTCAGATGGGCTTCGCCGCTTTGGTACATAATCTTGAGCAGTATGAATCTGCCTTGGGTGATCCCGAATTGCGATAATCTCGCTTCCATCTCTGTGTAGATATCACGAAACGTCTTCATGAAGATAAGCAGCGTTTCCGTTGAGGCATGATCTAATGCGGACTGGTCAATTACTCGATCACATCCTGTATGTTTGTTAAGGAGATCGCGTAGATCAACTGTCAATAGGATCATCTCCTCCATAAATAGTTTGCCACCAAATAATAAACCAATTGAAATAGAATTGTCAGCGAGAAATATATGGTAAAAGGGGGGGATAAAACTCTAATGTACGGAGCTCTTTTCCTGGTAGTATTAAAGGAAGAAACCTCCCTAACTTTAGCTCGTATTAATTAGAGGATAGTTAATTTAACCATAAATTTTATATAGGGAGCTGACGCTTGTGTTAGGGATTGATGTAACAAAATCAAACGATAAAGTTATTATCAAATGGCAGCTATCCAAAGTGGAAATTCCAATTCATGACATCATCGACGTTCGTTTAGATGATACATATGGCGGCGAAGAAAAAGAAGCGATTCGAATAGGAACACCCTATGGAACTACGGATAGAGTCGTTATTGAGACAAAAACAAAAACCTATATATTGTATACAACGAATTATTATTCAATTATGCACAAACTAAAATAAAAAGAGCCCATCACACCTTGGGCTCCAACAGTTTATTCAATTTGGTTCGCCAAACCTCTGCCAATGCATCAACAGCCAGAATACGATCAATCGCCGCATGATTCTTGTTGTCATGAAACAATACCTGATTCGCAAATAAGACGGTCACTTCATGCGGATCACGTTGGACGAGCTGAATGGGAGAATCGCTTCGAATCATCCCTTCTTCCAACACTCTGAAAAAGTAACCCGTATATCCAGTTTCCACGATCCGAGGCAGGAATTGATCTCGGCTATTCCTTCTGGAGATCGTGTTGCATGGGATACGTCCTTGCGTTACCTGGACCAACGCTTCCCCAATTCGATAGATATCCCCGATATGTACCTGATCCTCACGCATATTGGTCACCGTCAAATTCTCACCCAGCGCGGCAGGCGGAAGTTTCGTCTGCAATTCTTGTTCCCACATCGCATAGTGTTCGTGCGGGTAAACACAAACTGCCCGATCAGGGCCACCGTGGTATTTGGTATTATGCACGCCATCTCCCCGGAAGCAATCTACGGCCAGGTAGGCTTCTTGTACTTGTTCCTTGCAAATCCCAGTCATCATGGTCGCATTCTCTCCATAGACCATCGTTTGAGGCAATCCAATGCTGAGTGTCACGATTTGAATCGACATACCGTTTCTCCCCTTGTTCTATCTAGTCAAATGAAACCAAGTCTTCATTGCAAAAGTTGTTTCCTCATAATACCATATTGTTAGGGAATCTAATACTTTGAGACGGCTTTCGTCATCAATGAAACTCTGAATACTGAAAGTGCTAACAAGATGTTGGAATTACTTTCCCTTAAAATAGAGCAGCATGTGACTCTGATCATTTTCATGTGTATAAAATTCACTTTATTATAGAAATGCAAAAATCTTACAAGCACGATTAAAATAACATTTCCATACCTTCATGAGAGCTGGGATACTGTTGGGAAACATAGAGGAAAATCGTATCGAACAATTATTGGAATGTCTGAAATTGAGTCTACCGCTAGTACAAAAATTATTTCCACTTGATGTCATGTTCAGTTTAACGGACAGGGAAAAATTTATCTACGACTTGCCAGGTAGAGAACTAGATCTAAACGTATATGAAGGAATGCCCATTCCTACGAAGGGTGGGATCAAAAAATGCCTTCTGAGCGAAGAATTAAGTATTGTGGTAGTTCCAAAAGAGGTTTACGGAACACCCTTTAAATCATTTGCATTACCGATAAAAAAAAGTGATGGCAAAACGATTGGTGTTTTTACTATGGGAATCAGTCTAACCAATCAGGAAACCTTAAGTAATGCCGCAAATTTGCTAGTGACCACCTTCGAAGAGATTAATGGCTCGACTGAAGAAATTGCCAATACGGCCTCAGAGTTGGCCAATAAAGTTAGTAATCTGAAAAGCGTCGGGCAGAAGGTCGTAGAAGAACTACAAAAAACGGATGAAATATTAGGATTTATTAAACACGTGGCTGAAAACTCCAACTTACTGGGACTCAATGCGGCCATCGAGGCTGCACGAGCTGGAGAGCATGGATTGGGATTTGGTGTAGTAGCGAAAGAAATTCGAAAAATGTCGGTCACCAGCGCATCATCTACAGTGGAAATTGCGAACATTCTTCAATCAATTAAGAATAACGTTGCATTAATCGATAAAACAATACTTGATTGTTTGGCTCAAAGCGAACGACAAGCAGCCGCTACTGAGGAAATTTCAGCCTCTATGCAGCAAGTAACCGCTTCAGCAGCCGAGATTGAAAAGATTGCACAGTTGATTTAAATCGTAATTCTCATCACATCTGTTACAATCATTCCGAGGTGTTTACATAATGAAACCAAGAACCAGACAAATCATCCTATTGGTCAGTTGCTTGCTCATGTGTTTAATTGGCGTGTATCGCCTTTTGACTGAGCCAGTTTCGTTCATCCCTGTCATCTTTGCTCTGAGCGGTTTTGTTGGAGTCGTAGGGGCACTTGTGGATGTAAAACGAAAGAACCCGTCTTCAGATTAACTATTGTAGCGCTGTGTAAAATCCTTCCATCCACTCTCAACATATGGTATACTTATTATATACATATGGTTGGGTGCTACCAATCCCCAGCAAGCTGTTACGCTTTCTATCAAGACAAAAATGAATGAACTACATAGAGTTTCTAGAAGCTGCCGATCTGGTAGCTTTTTTTTATGGGCAAAATCGTCACCAAATAAATATGTAAAGGGGTTGTTTCAATAGATGGATACGCTACCTTGTCAAGGCTGTAAAGGTTTATGCTGTGGCCCTGTTCCTATCACCAAGAAAGAATTTCATACCATTCATAAGAAAATTAAATCTATGCCGCGAAAGATCCGTGAAGACTTAGAAAATCAGCCAAGATTTTTTGGAACTTGTATTTTCTACGATCTAGACAATGATCGCTGTGGAATCCATTCCGTACGACCAGAAGTCTGCCGTTTGTTCGGTTTCCATATGGAGCTTGTTTGTTTCCGCAAACCGGAATTAGCCACCAAGGAGAAGGTAACTTTTAACGAAAAACCGATTGGTTATTTAAGTACAGATATTACTTGGAAGGACTTTTAAACGACATTTTACACAAAAACACCACACGAACCTCTCGTGTGGTGCTTGCAATCTTTCTATTCGTCTAAGTTTAGATGCCTTGTACGACTTCTTGCTTCTGAAGCGAAAACGCCACGCCTGCCTCCGCATGAATTCTGGTTGTATCAAAGATCGGGAAACGGCAATCCGCTTGGTTAATCAGGAGCATAATCTCCGTGCATCCGAGAACAATACCTTCCGCTCCCTGATCGATTAGCTTTTGCATGATTGTTTTGTAGGCTTCTTTTGAAGCGGGCTCGATCTTTCCTAAAATCAATTCATCATAGATGATTCTGTGAACTGTCTCACGATCCGCTTCTTCCGGGATGATCACTTCGATCCCATATTTATCGAATAAGCGCTTACGATAGAATTCCTGTTCCATTGTAAACCGAGTTCCCAAGAGCCCTACTTTGCGCAGCTGATGGGCTTGGATTTGTTCTCCTGTGGCGTCCGCAATGTGAATCAGCGGAATGCGAATATTGGCTTGTACCTCGTCCGCCATCATATGCATCGTGTTGGTACAAATCATCAGGCAATCCGCACCCCCACGCTCCACCTGTTCGGCTGCCTGAATCATTAATTCAGTGGCTGCCTCCCAGTTCCCGCAAAATTGAAGCTGTTTGACTTCTTCAAAATTAACGGAATACATCAAACATTTAGCTGAATGATAGCCGCCAAGCTCTTCTTTTACCTTTTCGTTCATGATACGATAATATTCAAGGGAAGACTCCCAGCTCATTCCGCCGATTAACCCGATTGTTTTCATCCTGCTTCCTCCTATTCCTGTCTTACAGGAATCATAACAATCATGAGTTGGGAAGGGAAATGAAGGTTTATCATGCTATACATGAACAATTACTCATGGATTCTTTTTAGTTAAAGGGGGTTGTCGCCATGACCTTGATTCAATTCGAAGTGTTACTAACTGTCGTCAAAGAAGGCAGCTTCACCAAAGCGGGCGATGTATTAGGCATGACACAATCCGCCGTCAGCCACATTATCTCCAATCTGGAGTCTGAACTCGGGGTAACCCTGCTCATACGTGATCGTCGGGGAATTAAACTGACAGCCGCAGGTGAAAAAGTAGTTAATCATGTGGAGCAAATCATCCAACACGTCGACTTGCTTCAATCCGATTTGTTAGCGTATAAAGGGTTAGCCAAAGGCACGATCCGCATTGGAAGCTTCCCCAGTGTGTCTGCCCACCTGCTTCCCTTAGCGATGAAGACGTTCCGAGCCAGTTATCCTGAGATTGAATTGATATTCTTGGATGGAACCAATCAAGAGGTACGCAACTGGCTCTTTACCGGTGCCATTGATGTGGGGTTCGTCTCCTTGCCTGACAGTGAGTTCGAGACGACTTTTATCGTGCACGACGAGATGAAGGTGCTTGTTCCTTCCACCCACTCGCTGGCCTCCAAACGCTCTCTTGAGGTAGAGGACATACGTGATGAAGCCTTTATTATGACCAAGGGCGGCTGCGAAGGGATGATCCGGAAGATCTTCAAGGCCTGCAATCCCGACATCAAGTACGAGGTCAAAGAGACGTCAACCATTCTGACTATGGTTCAGCAGGGCTTCGGGATTACGATTCTGCCTTCAATGGCGTTGCCCGCCAAGCTGCCACAAGCAGTCGTTCTCTCTTTTGATCCCCCAGTCTATCGCTCCCTCGGACTGGCTGTTAATTCACTGGATGCTTCGTCTAAAGCTGTCCAAATGTTTATCGAGCACGTCCACAACCTATGCAAAACGGATTTGCCATAAGCGCAGATCCTTATCTGCTATAGCGAATATGCCAGTTTCCCTCTCCGGCTGTCCATTTCGTACTGCCGGGAGGGGACTATATTACTCTCCTCTTCTCGCTTCCCATTCTTCCCGCAGAATACCCATTTTGATCGCGTCATAATATTCCCCACGGACAATCCTTGCTTTGCGCACGCGAGCTTCTTCTATCATTCCACAGCGGGCGGCAAGACGAATCATTCGCTCATTGCCAGACCAGGTGCCGATTCCCAAACGAACCGTATCCATATTCATGAACAGGTAGTCAATCCACATCTGAAAGGCCTCTGAACCGTATCCTCCCGACCAATAGCGAGAATCATAGATGGCGATCCCAATCTCAAACCAGTTCGTCGTCTGGTCGACCCAGTACCAGCCGACAGAGCCTTTCAATTCTCCGTCGATCTCTATGATCAGCTCACTTCGCGGCAAATCAGTCTCGATTCGTTTGAGATTCTCTTGAATCTTAGGCTGAGCCCGGTACTCCTCGAAGGTCATGTAAGGAACAGGTTTATAGGGTCCATTCCAATTCTGGTGTTCACGATCTTCCGCTTCATAATTCCAATAGTATTCTGCTTCGCAATCTTCTGGGCGCACATCTCGTAACACTACTTTTTTCCCTTGCAAAAAGACACTCACTCAAATTCCTCCCTAGTAAAAACTGGTTTTCTGTTACAATGAGTATAACGAGAATCTGCTCCTATTAAGAGAGTCAGTTCCAAACAAAAAGATCAGGTCAGTTTGTTTAGGAGGCATCCGTGACAGAAGTTACACCGATCATCCAACACCACTCTACTTCCCCTCTCTATGCTCAAATCTATCAGTATTTTCGAGATGAAATCCAAGCGGGCAGACTGACTCCTCACACCCGATTGCCCTCTGTTCGTCATCTCTCCCGATCAATGGGAGTAAGCAAAATGACCATCGAAACCGCCTACCACCAATTACTCGCGGAAGGGTATATCGACAGCCGAGAGCGGAGCGGTTTCTTCGTCGCTTCACTGGATTTGACGGATTGGAGTGAACAACTCCCCGCCCTTTTCAAGCCTGGCACTGTGTTTGAACCCCCGCACTTGAAGTATGACGACTACCAGATTAATTTTCACGGCTCCGTCATTGATGTTGATCACTTCCCTTTCACCCTCTGGCGCAAATGTTTGCAAGAAGCTCTGGAACGATACCCGGAGGACTTTGCCTTTTATGGAGACAATCAAGGGGAGCCTGAACTTCGAGAAGAGATTGCCCGCTATCTGCGACAAGCGCGAACAGTTGCCTGTGATGCTGGACAGATCGTCCTTGGTACGGGGCTTCATGAATGCGTCAGTTTGCTCTCGCTGATGCTGCGTGTCGGTCATCAACGAGTGGCGATTGAGGAGCCTGGCTATTCCAACATGCGGATGGTCATGGAGCAGCATGGACTGAAGGTGGTACCAGTTGAGTTGGACGAGGACGGAATCAACATCGATCAACTGATTCTAAGCGGGGCAACTGCCGTCTATGTGACCCCCGCCCATCAATACCCTTATGGAATGGTGATGTCGATTACAAAACGATTGAAGCTGTTGCAGTGGGCCAAACAAACGGGTGGTGTGATCCTGGAGAACGATTACGATGGAGAGTTTCGCTACAACGTCAAACCAGCCCCATCCTTGCAAGGTCTGGATCAAGACGGCACCGTTGTGTATATCGGCAATTTCTCTAAATCCCTTTCTCCCGCTCTTCGGATGAATTATATGGTTCTGCCCGCTCCATTACTTACGTTGTATCATCAGCAGTTTCATATCTACCCTGCGCCAGTCCCTCGCCTTCAACAACGGGCCCTGCAGCTGTTCATGCAAAAGGGGCATTGGGACAAGCATATCCGACGCATGCGCAAAATCTATGAAAAGAAGCATCAATGCCTGTTGGACGCAATCCATCGACAGTTTGCCAACCACGCCACGGTACTGGCTCAATCAGCCGGACTACATATCTTGTTGGAAATGGATAGCGATAGTACTTCGGAAGAGCTGGCGGAACAGGCTGCACATGCAGGGATCAAGGTGTACACCATCACGCATACTTGGATGAACCATACTTCAAATTGTTTTGATCGGCCAAGAATTTTACTGGGATTCGGTGGGCTATCCGCTGATGAGATTGAAGAAGGGATTCGCTTGCTAGCCGAGCTCTGGTTGGCCTAAATTCCCTCGACAATCCGTTTGGCCCGGATGCTCGCTTCATATTTGATCCGTTCTTCATCGACCAATAGCATTTGACCTTGATCCATGAGCATCCGACCATTTACCATGACACTCTCTACGTCCGATCCCTTGGCGGCATAGACCAGTAAGCTGGCAACATCATGCTGTGGAGTCAAGTGAGCCACATCCGGATTGATCACGATCAGATCAGCCGCTTTCCCTAACTCCAGGCTGCCTGTCGTTTGCCCCATACCTAGAATGTCTGCTCCATTTTGGGTCGCCATGGTAAGAACTTGCCGTGCCGAGAGTCTGGTGGGATCGCGGAAGGTTACTTTTTGCATCCAGCTCGCAGCCTGCATCGTGAGAAACATATCAAGCGATGATGCGCTCCCAGCTCCATCTGTCCCTAGTCCAACAGTGATGCCTCGCTCCAGCATTGATTCAACTGGGGCAATTCCGCAGCCAAGCTTGAAGTTGCTGACTGGGTTATGCGCTACCCCGCCTTGAATGCCACTGAGTAAGCCAATATCCTCTTCTGTCAGATGAACGGCATGGGCTAGCAGAATCGGATGGCCATCCAACAGACCGCATCGCCCCAGATACTCCGTTGGTGTACATCCGTATTGTGCTTGAATCTTCTCCCCTTCTTCTTCCGTTTCCGCCAAATGGATATGGATCGGGACGTTTCTTTCCTTGGCGAGCCCCAGAATCATCCGCAAGCTCTCTGGCGGACAAGTAAACGGCGCATGGGCTCCAAGCATCACTTGAATTCTGCCATCTCCCTGGTCGTTCCAACGTTCAACTAACGTTAACGCTTCCTGAACCCTTTTACCGCCATCGTCTTCCAGAAACACCATCCCTCTGCACAACGATGCCCGCATACCCGCTTCCAATACCGCCTGTGCGACATGCTCCATTTCCATGTACATATCAGCAAACGTTGTGGTTCCAGACTTCACCATCTCCAGCATCGCCAGCTGCGTCCCCCAATAAATATCTTCGGCAGTCATTCTTGCCTCAGCTGGCAGCATTTTGTGGCTCAACCATTCCATCAGGCGCTTATCGTCACTAAAACAACGCAACAGGCTCATCCCCGCGTGATTGTGCGTATTGATTAAGCCAGGCAAAATCCACTTCCCCTTCACTGATCGTACCTCGACCTCTCCCAGAGTATGTTGATCCAATTGCAGATCATCCCCAATCCGGGCGATCTTGCCGTTCTCAATCAGGATGTCCTTGGATTCGAAGCTCAGCTCATTGCCCAAGCCTTGCATGATAAGACCACCCGTAAGCAAAACTTTTTTAGACTCCTTCACATCTGATTCCTCCTTGTTATTGGGTTGGAACCATCATGAAGGATAACGCAGCGGTAAGGTCAAGCAAAAAAATGGTATACTAATACAATATTGGCAGTATGCCCGACAAATGAAGAGGGGAGCAGCTCCCGCATGAGAATTATGCTTGTCCAAAATGGCCACATGCAGGAAATTGAAGATATCGAAGAAACCAAAACCAGTCCAAGCTATGGTTTCTATTGGATTCATGCCGGCTTATTTGATTTGGATGAATTGCAACGGATCTTTGGGTTTCACGATTTGGCGATTGAAGATTGTATCGACGAAGAAGAACAGCGCCCCAAGCTGGAAATCTACGACAACCATTACTTCATCGTGATCAACAGCGTCGAATTCGCCAATCAGGATATTCTTCTGCATGAGGTGAATATCTTCATCGGGGCTCACTATATCGTTACCATTACCAAATACCCCATCCAGGAAATCAAGCAGCTTGAACAGGAGATTCATGATGAAGAGATTAATACCGCAGATTACATGCTCTATCACTTCATTGATTTGATCGTAAAGAATTACTTCGGGGTCATCGACGATATCGAGGATTTGATTGAAGAATTGGAGAAAAAAATCCTTGTCAAACCAGACAATTCCCAACTGAATGAGATTATCGGGATTCGAAGTGAGATACTTTACGCCAAAAAAATGCTGGGTCCCCAGCGTGATCTGATCTCCGCTTTAAATAAAAAAGAACTCGCCTTGATTAACGATCGGTTGCAAAAATATTTTGGAGACATTCTGGAGAACTCCGTTAAGATCGTGGAGACCTTCGACACCTTCCGTGATCTCATGGGCAACTTGCGGGAAGCTTACCAAGCCGCTCTCGCCAATCGAGCAAACGAGACGATGCGTGTTTTTACTGCATTAACGACCATTTTTATGCCGCTGACGATTGTGACCGGGATTTATGGCATGAACTTCGATAACATGCCCGAGCTGCATACGCGCAATGGTTACTTTGTGGTCCTTGGAGTCATGCTCACGGTTGGAATCGGCATGTATGCGTTGTTTAAGAAAAAAGGATGGTTGTAAAATTTGACAAATTATAGAACCGTGGCCAAAATCCGACCACGGTAACCGTTTTCATATTAGAATAGGCTTATGCCGCTTCTGATTGCTTGGAATGAACTTTTTTCATAAATTCATTCACGTCTCCCGGAACTTGCCGATCCAGCTTGGAGACCAGCCATACAGTCAAGAAACCAAGCGGCACGGTGATAATCCCGGGTGACTTGAATTGGAGATAAGCAGGAAGTGTGCTCGACAAGAGGATCATGTACATGGACACCGCAAGCCCAACGATCAGACCAGCAATCGCCCCCTTCTCTGTCATACCTCTCCACCAGATTCCGAGAATGAAGATCGGAGTAAACGTACTAGCTGCGACAGTAAAGGCAAGGGCTACCAGATGGCCGATCGACGCGCTTTTGACCATGAGGCCGAGGGCACCGTACAGAATTCCAAAGATAACGATGGAGACTTTACCGGCAATGATTCGTTCTCTTTCGGTGATGTTTTTACGGAACAAGGACGCGTAAAGATCGTGAGCAAGCGCACCAGAGCTTGCAATAAACAAGCCGGACAGATTGGAGAAAATCGCGGCAAACGCCCCTGCGATGACTAATCCTAACAACCATTTGCCACCTAAAGCCTGGGCGGTAGAAGGAATGACCATGTTGTCGCCGCCTGTAATCAAGTCTTTCATCACTTGAGGTTCGGCCGTACCACTTAAGAAAATCGACCGACCAACCACACCAAGATAGACCGCAAAGAAGAAGAACAAGCTGGCAATCCCGATCGCCATTATGGCTGAACGACGCGCGGCCTTGGCGCTAGGATTCGTGTAAAAACGAAGTAGAATATGAGGAAGTCCAATCGTGCCAAACGCAAGCCCGATAGTCATCGACAAGGTTTGAATAAAGCTCGGGAAGAAGTTCCCTGTACCTGTCCACTTGGTGCCGTCAAACACAATGTCTTTGCCATCCTTCGCGTACTGAGCCGTATTGGCGACAGTTCCCGAAAACTCATTAATTGCCGTCAGAATTTGCTGGTAGTGAAGTCCTCCGTAGATCGCGGCACCCACCATCAAGATAAACGCCCCCAGACGAATCCATAATTCAAGCGCCTGATTGATGGTCGTCCCTTTCATTCCGCCGACCCCTACATAAAAGATCATAACCGCGCAAGTAAAAATAATGCCAAATTCATAGCTGGTTCCAAAAAACATGCTCATAATCTGTGCCGCACCCAACAACTGAGGCGCCGCATAGAAACCTGAAATCGAGAGAACGACCGCCACCGCAACAATTCGTGCCCGTTTGCTATGAAAGCGATACGCGAGGAAATCAGCAACCGTAAAAGCTCCGAACCTTCTAAGCGGGCCCGCAACGAATATAGCCAAGAGTGTTAAACCAATCGAAAAGCAAAAGGCGTAGTAAGCACCATCATAACCCAGCTTGTAGGTTAATCCAGCGATGCCAAGGAACGTTGCGGCACTTAAATAATCGCCGCCAATCGCTGAGCCGTTCATGAACCAGCCAAAACTCCTGCCGCCAACGAAGTAGTCTGTCGCTGTAGTGCTGCGCTTGCTCACGTACGTAATATAAACGATGGTTCCCATCAGAATGATTGTAAACAGAATTTTCGGTTCCAGTAAGGTTTGTATCATCCGATCCTTCTCCTTTCATTCTCTTTTGCCTGTGTTCGATTCGCATTTTTTAGTAGACGCTTCTCGTAGGAGTGGATATTGATATACGCGATGAGAAAAGCCATTAGCATGGCTACGATTCCCGTGAAAAACCACGCGTAGGTCATACCGCCCCACATCCGCGAAAACATGAAACCACCCGCGAACCAATTTAAGACAGGCATCGCTAGAATAAAGGCGAAATAGATGAAAGCAAGTTTCAGACCTGTACCCAAATCGGCTTTGATAATTCCGTCTGTTTCGAAATCTAGAGGCTCCAATTGATCGATATCAACCGTATTCGCTTCCACGTAATCATACTTTGAGTATTCCCCAGCCATACTATTTACCCCCTCCTTGTCATCGTGTAGTCGGTTTACCTCTTCCCTCCTTTATATGAAAACCGACATAATGAGATTTTACAGAGTTGAGAGGGACAATACCTTACAATAAATTGTCAGAAATATATAAATTTTTGTTAAATTGAGAGCAGGTGACAATAATGAACAATATTCGACTGCTTGTCCACGAACCGATTCAGCAAGAGACTTTGCAATCCTGGATTACGGAGTATTTCGCTGACCGCCATTCCCATCCGAGTCTTGGACAGACCAGCCTTCACTCCCCCTTCCAGGGTTCAACGATGATGTTCGTTGAGGTGAATCACTCGTTCGACTGGGTAACCATTTACCGCCTTCAAAAGAAACAGCCAGACCTGCGAATGATCTTGCTCATTGATCGTTCACAACTCCATATGATCCAGCTCATTTGCCGACTGCGCCTTGACTTCTTCTTGATCAAGCCGCTAAAAAAACACATTTTCCTGAACATGCTGAAACGAATTCTTGCTTCTTCCGACAAGGAGGAAAGCTATAAATCGGCCTATGTTCGCGAATCCTTTTTACGTAGATTGTTGGGTGAATCTATTAACGAGAATGAGTTGCAAGCTGCCAGCAAGCTCTTTCCCGATCGGAGATTCCCAAATATCGTCTACTTTTTACAAGGGTTTATCAAAGACCAACCTGACGATGAAATCGAACGCGCAGCATTGGCGCCTGCTCTCATCCAATCTACTCTGGAAGAAAAACTGGCTCCGCTGATCAAGCCGCTTTACTTTTTGCCTTTTCACAAGCATTTGCTATTCCTCTCCCGTGTTCCCTATTGCTACCCTTCTTTAAGGGACTGGGAGGAGTTGACCAGCGCTTTGCTTGAGGCCATTGAACAGTTGAAACGCGATTATGACATTCACATCTATATTGGAGTCGGAAGCGTGACAGAAGATCCGTCCTCCCTGTACAAATCATACTTGCAGGCGCGTAAAGCGAGACATACGCCCCCTTCCCGCACGATGTCGCTGCGATTTTTTGAAGAGATCAGTCAGGATGTGTGTATTCAAAAATGTATCTCCTACATCTCCCACCATTACAATGAAGACTTGTCGATTGCAACAGTTGCGGATCAAGTGAATCTGAGCTACACCTATTTCAGCCGTCTGTTTAAAAGAGAAACCGGCATGAGCTTTGTCGAATATGTCACGTTTGTCAGGTTGCAGCGAGCTGTCTGGATGCTGCGCCACTCCAACAAGACGATCGAGGTGATCGCGGAAGATAACGGCTTCAATACGCCTAACTACTTTAGTTCAATCTTTAGAAAGAACGTGCTGATGTCCCCAAGTGAATATCGAGCTACACGCGAAATCTTTTTCTTGTAAATGTGAAAAGACTTCGTCCCTTTCCGCTCTGTTTAAGCTCGCGTGTAGCATCTACTGTCCGCTCCGTGCACTACGGAAGGGAGTCGACAAGAAAATCACTTCGTATCTCATTGACGTAAAGAATGCCGACTCTTTTCCTTCCTTCATTCTCTGCGCTTTGTTTCGCTTAAAATGAGCTGCAAGCGGACGAAATCTTTTCTTGGCGGGCTTGCGCGAATGGATAAGTTTAATCACTTTACCACTGTAAAATGATTAAACTTTCCGATAATATAAAAAAGAGTCAGGCCGGTTCACACGCTTGCGAACCACCCTGACTCTTTTTCGTTCGTTCACTCAGTCTTTACATCAACAAATCGCAGGAATCGATGACAAGATTCAATCGTTTGGACAAGTCGATCTCGTACGGTGAATCCAGATCATTTCCTAGTTCGTCTTTTAAGATACGTAGAATCGGTCGGCTAGGCAGACCCCGATTGTAATCAATCACGATGCCTTCTACTCCCGTATTTAACGTGACGCTTAACCCGATTGGATAGAGGGCGATTGTATCGCGGAAAGCCTCCACATATTCCTTGATGAATAGCGTGTCCACACCCGCATATAAAATCTCCATCGCCTGATGGGGCAGCATCGCGCGACGATACACACGATTCGTTGTCAGTGCATCGAATACATCGCAGATCGCTAGAATCTTCGCATACTTATGAATTTCCGGTTCAGTCAGATTACGCGGATACCCGGAGCCGTCCAATCGCTCATGATGCTGATAAGCGCAGTGCGCAGCCAGGAGTGGAATCTCTTCCTGCCGACGGAGAATCTCAAACCCAATCTCCGCATGCTGCTTGATCTGTTCGAATTCATCATCCGTTAACCGGTCTGGCTTGTGCAATACCTCAGGAGGAATCGCCATTTTCCCCACATCGTGAAGCATTGCCCCAATGCCGATTTCCATTAGTTCTCTTTCATTCAAATTCAGCTTGAGCGCTAACGCCGTTGTATAGAGAGTTACGTTGAAGGAGTGCGCAAACACATAGTGATCGGTTCCCACAACACTTCCCAACAAGTTCATAGCGGTACGGTTTTGTTTGAGTTCATCAATAATCGATGCCATGGCTTGACGGCACTGCTTGCCCAACTGCTTATAGTTAAAGTGCTTCTGCCAGCGACTAGGCTCGTCCAGAAACAGCTGAAATGTCGTATGAATCACCGTCAACGCTTCACGGCGGGTACTCTCGGAGATCACATCTTTGATTTCGATATCTTTGGTCAATTCATCATGTACATAAATCGCTGTGATATTAAGAGCTTGTAAGCGATCAATCATCCGTTGATTCAGTTCTACACCTTCACCGACCAGAACTGTTCCGTTATTGTTATATATACTCTTTGCCAATCGTTCCCCCGGTTGGCAATTTGCCATTGCAATAAGCCGCATTCGTTCAACTCGCCTTTCATCATCCTGGAAGCAAAATCACGCTGCTTGTACCAAGAACTTCCTTGTAACCATCATAGTAAAAGAGAGCATCCATGTAAATGGATGCTCTAGAACATTTTTCGAACGGCGTCTAGGCCAATAGTCCCCACGGTAATTCCTATTGCTTCAGCGGTATGCGTCACGGACTCCAACGGAGCGTTCAACAATTCGTCGATCGTTTTCACACCAACGGCACGACCCGCAAGTATTTCGCGGCTTGCCAGTCTCTCATTTAACAGCCCTACATCCAAAGCGCCACACATAATATAGCCCTTGTCGGTGGTTACGGCGAGTAATGTAGTTTTGGGCAGCCTGACCGTTACCGCTAGTGCCGTCCCTTCCTTCAAATGCAACGGTTGCACCTCAATCACGTGATCCCCTCCTTACCTTCTCATCCATACCCTATGTACACCATCCCATTTTGGTGATCAAGACATTAATGAATGGTTGGTAATGAACCTTCTGGGTCTTCAAGACCTTCGTCTTCCATGGCAATTTTACGTTTCATCACTTCAATCATATAGTACGCCACCATGTGGAAGAGCTCTTCTTCGTCCATATCCTTCACGAGCTTTAGCAACTCTTCCCGAGATTGCTCAGCGAGTATTCCCACCACCACGGCTACAATATCCTCTTCATCACGAGTCAAGTGTCCTCGATACAGTTCGTATAGTTCATCAATAAAGCGCATACACTCACCTCGCCGTTTTTTTACTATCATTCCCCAAGTTGGCACAAGCAGTATGGATCAATATCCTTACACACGTATCCAACGTCTGGTTTCACTTAGCCTGATCCGTTCATGGTTGCTGATTGTTTGCGCCAACACCTCTCGAAGGACCTCCGGAAGGAAAAAGGAATGCTCGTGACTATCGGAAATTTGCGGGAACATTCGATTGAACACATACATGTCGACCGTTCCAATCCTATACATCCGCGCCAAATCAAGCTCTTCTGTGCCAACCTCTATACGTTCAATTACCGGATGGTTCGAATCTTGGTAATAAACCTGAACATTATCGATTCCCATCCAGCCCATCATCTTGCCGCGAAAGCCGAATCCCCTGATTTCCTTGTGAATAATGTCGGGTTGCAGGGACATCTCCAACACCTGCCATAACTCCTGACCGCTGATCTGAACCACACATGGGTTTATCGGATGAGGCAAGCATTCGAGCAAGTCTTTTCTGGTTATCTTTCCTTGTGAAAGGGAATGAAGCAGTAGACCCCCATTAGCCAAGCCAACCTCAGCCTGCGTCCACTGACGAATACTCGCGGCTAGAAACGACCCGAACGCCGTCTCCTGCTCCCAGTCAATCGCTAAGTCCTGGGGCAATTCGGTAACGACTTCTGACAAGATTTGATCAGCTGCTGCTTGTTCCGCTTCAATCAACTGGGCAACCCGCGGATCAGGAGCGAATTCACTGGTGGGAAACGCCTCAACGAACCCGGTCAGCTTGCAGCCTTGCTGATCCTTCCCAATTGTCAGACTAACGTGACCTACATATTCCCCCAGCATGCCAACCTGCGCGATCCAGGTCTGATTAACTCGTTCTCCTTCCAGAAGCAGACGATGCGTATGCGCTCCCAGAATCACGTCGATCCCCTCAATTTGCTCTGCCACCTTTTTATCTGCGGGATAGCCCAAATGAGATAAAACAACAATCACATCTACCTGTGAACGAAGCTGATTGACCTGTTCTCTCAGGATGGGAATCGGATCTTTGGCCACCCATCCCAACTGTTCATAAAAACTGGCGAAAGGAACAGTCACCCCTAGCAGCGCAACACGAAGATCATTACAAGTATGTATCGCATAAGGTACGGCCCACTTCGGTAACTGATTCTGTTCGTGGTCCAGCAGATTGCTGAGTATCACCGTAAACTCCGCTTGATCGTACAGACGATCCAGCACCTCTTTGGGGAACGTAATTCCTTCATTATTTCCGATCGTCACATACTGATAACCGCTTTGATTCAGGACTTTGATATTCGCCTGTCCCCAGGTTGCTTCTGTCTTCATTCGCATCCGGTCTGTATGATCGCCAATATCGACGGTAAGCACATACTCTCCACGTGACTCCCACAACTGGCGTTTTTCCAGTAAACAGCTGGCTACCTGCGCCATTTTCTCAAAACGACTGTGGATGTCATTGGTATGTAAAAGATGCAATGTACAGGTTTGCGACAAACGAACTCCCTCCCTCGATCTTGTTTTCTATCTAGTAAGTTTACGTCATAAAGGCTTTCGCTATCATTTGGATGGCGATTCCCAAAATCAACAGGCGGAGCAGTAGCACCAATGTTTTTCCTTTTATTCGTTGAGCCAATATGGCCCCGTATTTACCGCCAATCCACGCGCCAGGAGCAAGCATCAGCGCATATAGCCAATGAATTTGATGATTCAACAAATTGGTCGTACTGCCGACGATGGCCGATAAAAAGATGACGAACATCGACGTGGCGGTTGCCAGATGAGGCGGAAACCGAAACAACACAATCATCGCCGGAACGAGCAAGACCCCTCCCCCTACGCCAAACAACGAAGAAGTTACGCCAACAAAGAAGGCGACAACAATGGCCACCCATCGCTTGTAGCCATACTCATGAGTGACTCCCTCCGGATCGGTATAGGTCCGGTGAACGTCCCAGCTGATGGTTCTCGGCTTTAATTTGTCTTTGACCATCATGAGCATAAACATGCAAATCTGGAAAAGTCCAAACAACAAGTAAAAGGATTGCGGATGCAGCACTTTATTCAAATATACTCCGGCAATGGAGCCGGGAGCACTCCCCCAGAAAAACAGCCACGCGGTTTCGGTGTCCACTTTTTTCTGCTTTAAAAAAGCAAGCGTAGAGGACAAGGCCGTAATGACGATAACCAATAGGGATGTTCCCGTAGCCATCGAGGGACTCATCGAACCGGCTTCATGCTGATTCGCAAAAAACAGCAGCGCGGGGACAAAGAACATCCCGCCGCCAATTCCGACAAGACTTCCAATGATTCCAGCGATACATCCGATCAGAAGAAACAATATGGGTAATCCAATCATTATGACTTCCTCTTCCTGCTCCAGGAGCTAATAATCCCTTCCATTCATTAGAAAAGCTCAATCTGCTGTGGATTCAGACCTGCCGGCTCCACACCCAAAAGCTTCATTAATTGTTTCGCGTTAGCCGCTGCATGCCCGCCGGAATTATTGTTGAACAGCACACATACTTCCTCTGTTTGTTGGGCCAGCGTTTCAATTCGTGGCTTCCATTCCACTAGCTCCGATTGGCTATATTGATACAAGTAACGAACGTCCCGCCAATTCTGCCCCTGTCCAGGGTCTCGCCATCCAGATACATTCCGACCATGAAAGCGAACCAGACAGAGCTTCGGCGAAGTCGTCGCCGCAACGATCGGAACACAGCCTTGCCCAACCTGCGGCTCATCACAGACAACGTGAATAACACCCAGCTCTTGCAAAAAATTCAGGGTTCTCTCACGAAAAGGCTCGTCAAACCAGCTGCGATGCCTGAATTCAACGGCAAGGGGATAACGAGACATTGTATGTACGACATGACGAATGTAGGAGACATTCTCACGGGTGCAATCAAACCAAGGCGGGAACTGGAACAAGATCATTTTGAGCTTATTGCACCCCACAAGCGGTTGAATACTGGCCTCAAACAGGCGAAACGCCTCTTCCCGCGTGAATCCCTCTTGATGATCCCGCTGATGGCCGGTCATAACCTGATGAGGCTTCACGATAAAACGAAAGGAGTCAGGTGTTTCACGCGCCCATGATTCATAATTCTTTTGTGGTAAGATAGCATAGAACGAACTATCGACTTCCACGATAGGAAAATGACTGGCATACACAGCCAGCTTATCTTTGGCCCGCACGCCGGACAGGTAAAGATCATGATGATCTCCCCATCCGCATAGGCCGATCGAAATGTTTTTGCTCATACAGCTTATCCTCACATGAAAGGAATTCGATATGTTTGATCAACTGATTGGAAACCCCTTTACAAGCGAAACGTCCCCTTTACAAATCGACTCACAAGTGCTTCATCGCCTTTTGATTGAGGGTCAAGCTGCCTTCCCACATGAATATTCTGCTCTTTTGGCAGGACATCATTCTATTGCGACGATGCACCTTCCTGCACCTCAATCGGAAGCGTCCCTCCATACCTTTGCCTGGAGCGGCCCAACATTGCTTGCTTCCTTGCGGCGAATTCAAGAGGCCGGCTTACAATGGATCGGCGTGTTTCATACACACCCCACTTCACCTGCCATCCCCTCATCCGCTGATTTGGCTGGCTGGCATTATCCCACCTTGGGCTACTGGATCGCTTCGCTTCAGCACCCGGAGAATCCGGAAGTTCTAGCATACCAATTGATAAATGGACGCTTCATTTCCAAAGCCTACACGATTATGTAAAATCAACGAATTCACTTCTGGGTAAGGAAAATCTTATCCTTGGGATACGAATTCAATGGTAGGCTCCACCTTGATTTCTACATTTCCTCGAATCGCTTTGGAAATCATGCAGACCTGTTCCGCCCGATGTGCCGCATGATTGGCATTCTGTCTGATTTCCTCCGACTGTTCCATTAGACGAATAATGGGACGATGAATGATTTCACGGAAGCCTAGATTCCCCTCTTCCACTGTCAGCTTACCTTCGGAACGAACAGTAAGTGATTGAAACGGAATCTTGCGTTTCTCCAAAATCGCCGCAAGCGTAATCGTATAACAGGTCATGGCAGAGCTGATCAACAGTTCTTCAGGATTGGTTCCTTGGCCAGGTCCTCCCAATTCGGCGGGTACGGAAATGCTTGCTTGCAAACCTTCGCCTTTTATTGCTCCCGTACTTAATCGTCCTCCTTGCCACTCCGCTTCCATATGAAAAAGATGTCCCGACATACTCATCTTCCTTCCTTTTCTTTCTCTTTAGTGTACGCTCTTTTGTCTGGTTGTACAAACCTGTAATGGGCTACCGATTCCAATACTTCCATAGCTCGGAGGCCACCAACGACCAATTGGCTTGCGTCGTATCCACTACCAGCCAGTCTAAAAGAGACCGCTTAACCTCCCGAAGCAGCGCCTCCTGTTGCCGTACGTAATGCTCGATGATCGCCTGATTGGTATCTCCATATCGTGCAATATAGTTGCGCCACCTTGTAAAAGGCCTGGAATCGATAATACGCTCCTGCATCACTTCTGGACTCATGACAAGCAGACAACCCTTGGCCGAAAGATTCGAGAGCCGTTCCTCAATCGGTTGATAGTTCCATCCGGCAAGATCGGAATAATACGTAGCGTGGGTCAGATGAAATCGCTCGAACAAAAAGAGAAACTGAAGGTCCTTCTCTTCCCCGTTCCAGCCCCGCTCGGCAAATCGTTTTTGTTGCTGTTCTAAGGGAAACAGCAATTCACCCAGAAGACTCTCATGATCGTCAACCGACAGTAACCCCTCCCTGTTTCGAAGCTCCAATGTCCGTTGTGTTATCTCTTCTCCAAATAACAGGAACGAAGTTGATTCTCGCTGACCAAATTCCGGAAGCTTTTGCAGTTGCCGAATCGTACTCGTCTTGCCGCTACCCGGTATTCCTTCCACAATCAATCCTCTGGCTGCGCCCAATCGATCACCTTCTTTCCCAAGCTTTATTTCCTTCTATTGTATCCAGAAATTGACGATGAAAAAAAGGCCATCCGTTAAGATGACCGCGACTGGAATTTCATGCAGCTTTGGGCCGCCATACACTCTTCTCGATGTTCACAAATGACTTGCTGGATAGAGCACCAAGATCGTTTGGCAAAGCAAATCGGTAAAGATTGTTCTTTCGCTTTTTGCTTAATGACTTTGGACAAATTATGATTGACGTAATCGGTCAAAACAAGAATGAGATCCGTATCCTCTGAGATTGCTTTCTTGACCGATTGAGTTTTTCTGCCGGTAATATGCTGGACATCGTCAAATCCGTAGTCCGTCAGTTTCTCCGTAATATTCCCCAAATGGTCAGCTCCTACAATGAGCAAGGAAGCCATATGAATTGCCGCTCCTTTCTTATGTATGGATCGTATATTTGAAAGTGATCAAGTCTGAATCGAATAATCACATTCTAATTGATAATGATTCTCTTTGTCAATTAACCAAATAAAAACGGAGGCAGTTTAGCTTGCCCCCGCTGTCTATCGTTTCCCTTTTCAATTTTCCTCTCTACTCGGTAAACACATTCCCAATGTATGCTGCCAGATAGCTCGGGTCTGTCAACGCCTTCATGACCTGATCCCGCCGTTGCGGATTATCGAGCGGCCAATGCTTGAATTCCTCCAGCTTGACCCAACCGGCCCAGACAATCTCCTCATCTTCTACTCCACCTGGGATAGGAGCCGTCTCTTCCCCGATCAGTTTCGCGAGGACTCCAACTCCAATCGTGTGTTTGCCTTCTTCTCCGTGAATTCTCTCATCAAGCCACAAAAGTTTAGCATACTCGACCAAGAGTCCAGTCTCTTCCCAGACTTCCCTTCTTACAGCATCGGCAATGCTTTCCTGAAATTCGATTCCACCACCCGGCAGACTGTATTGTACCTGTTGACCTGATTTTTCTTTGATGAGCAGGATACTCTCCTGATGCTGCACAACGACAGTGACTCTCACACGTATCTGATCCATGACGAGCTTCCTCCTATCCGAAAACTCAGCTATGCCTAAGCCTCTAGCGACTAATAAAAATACACCCTACCTGCTTGGGTAGAGTGTATCATGTATGCGTTTGTGTCGGAAGAGGGAGCTATTTTTTTAATGACTGAGCAGCCAGCCATTCCATCATGGTTGTTGTTTTGCCGTTAATTTTTGCAATACACTCGTTGTTGTATACATAAATCCACGACCAATGTCCATGGTATTCGTATGGCGTGCCATCTTCTTTTTTATACAAGCCTGTAGTATCATGCACATTATCAAATAAAGATAATTGAACATTTTTTGCTCCTGCTTTGACTAATCGATTATACGTTGGAACTACGTAGTCATTTGGAGGTACTACATTATCTGTTTTGGCAGCAGTGAACCATATCGGGATGTTTTTCATTTTCTGAATATCTTCTTCACGAATTAGTGTATCCTTTAAAGCTTCACAGGTTGGTAATGCCGCTGCGAAGTAATTTGGGTAATCGCGAATCATCAGCATGGTCATATAACCACCGTTGGAGTCTCCACCGATGTAAATTCGATTTGGATCAATATCTTTGTTATTGGCAACATAATTATTAATCAATGACATAAGGGAACGCTCATCCTTTGAAGTACCATCCCCAAACCCTGCAAAACCATCCATCCAAAAAGTTGGTGTCTGAGGCGCTAATACATAGGCTCCACCAAAATAAGCTTGAATATCCTTAGAGGCGAAGTTGACCACTTTATTGGCGGAAATCGGTATCGTTGGATCAGTGCCGCCTTCACCACTGCCATGTAACCAGATAATTAATGGATTCTTTTTGTTGTCTTTTGCTGGGGTATAGCTTGCATATGTTAAGGTAACGTTATCATTGGTTGCTTTTCCAGTTGTAAATTGATTGACAAGTTCTCGTGTTTCCCCCCCGAATGTATGAACAACTAATCCTGATATTTTCCCCGAACTAGTCTTAATATCTTTTTGCTGCGTAATGGTATACTTATTATCATTCCATGCATTAAGTTCTGAGCCTTTTGCATCATAGTTAATTGCTGAACCCAAGGATACAGTTGGGCCAATCTGCATTTCAAGTACTACATAGTTTCCTGTCTTGACAGCAGGATTCCCGTTTTTATCACTGACGTAAGCTTTGGTAACTTTTCGATCTCCCTCCTTTAAAAAAGGATTGGTTAACCTTTTGTCAGTCCTTACAACATGTACTTTGAACGTATCTGTTGTTACAGAATTCGTCGGTACAGGCCTGCCTAAATCAACTATTACTTTTGAAATTACTGCTCCCCAATCTTTAACTTCTATAATCGTCCGATAAGATGTTGGTTGCGGCTTAACTTGCCCAGCCGATGCACTCATGCTGAAAGGAAGCACCATTGCCGCAGCTAAAGTACATAGCATTGCCGTTTTTACGTGTTTTTTCATACTCTTGATCATTTTTCTCTACCCCCTTCATACGTACAGTGTTCAATTGAAACCACGCTTGTCTGATTTCCCTATCGAATCCTCCTTTCATTTGGTTAATTCCCAAAATTAAAACGTTTACATGTTTATTATTTAAAAAAACACCTGCTAAATCATGTCTTTTACTAGCTTATTTATAGTCAAATCTTGACATCTTCTTTGTTAAATCCGCTGCTCTTAACCCTTTCCGATATGGATTGGGTGTATGTACAAAAGAAAACACCCTACCTGCCTGGGTAGAGTGCATCATGTATGAGATAGTGCCGGTAGAAGAAGCTATTTTTTTAGAGACTGGCCAGCCAGCCATTCCATAATGGTTGTTGTTTTGCCCTTAATTTTTGCTGTACATTCGTTGTTGTACACATAAATCCAAGACCAGTGCCCATTGTATTCATAAGGTGTGTCATCTTCATTTTTGTACAAGCCGGAAGTATCATGCACGTTATCAAATAAGGATAATTGAACATTTTTTGCTCCCGCTTTGATTAAACGATTATAGGTTGGAACGACATAGTCATTTGGAGGCACTACCGGATCTGTTTTGGCGGCAGTGAACCATATCGGCATTTTTTTCATTTTCTGAATATCTGCATCACTAATTAGTTCATCCTTTAAAGGTTCACATGTTGGGAATGCAGCGGCGAAGTATTTGGGGTTATCACGAATCAACAACATGGTCATATAGCCACCGTTGGAGTCTCCACCGATGTAAATTCGATTTAGATCAATATCTTTGTTTTGGGAAACATAATTTTTAATTAATGTCATAAGTGAACGCTCATATTTTGAAGTACCATCCCCAAACCCTGTAAAACCATCCATCCAAAATGTTGGGGTCTGAGGTGCTAAAACATAGGCTCCACCAAAATAAGACTGAATATCCTTGGAAGCGAAGTTGACTGCCTTATTTCCGGAAATCGGTATCGTTGGATCAGTGCCACCTTCTCCCATGCCATGTAACCAGATAATTAATGGATTCTTCTTGTTGTCTTTTGCTGGGGTAAAGTTTGCATAGGTTAAGGTAATATCATCGTTGGTTGCTTTTCCAGTTGTAAATTGATCGACAAGCACTCGCGATCCTCCCGCAAATGTATCAACCACTAATCCTGAAATTATTCCATCGCTAGTCTCAATGCCTTTTTGTTGCGTAATCGTATACTTATTTTCATTCCAGTCATTATATCCAGTGCCATCCATATCATAGTTAATTGCAGAACCTAAGGAGACAGTTGGTCCAATCTCCATTTCCAGAACGGCATATCTTCCTGTTTTAGAAGCAGGTTTCCCGTTTTTATCAGCAACATAAGCTTTTGTAACTTTTCGATCCCCTTCCTCTATAAATGGATCGCTTAACCTTTTGTCATTCCTTACAACATGTACTTTAAAAGTATCTGTAGTTACGGAATTCTTCGGTACTGGCTTGCCTAGGTCGACGATGACCTTGGTAATTACCGCTCCCCAATCTGCGACTTCTGTAATCGTCCTATACGATGCAGATTGCTTCTGAACTTGCTCAGCAGCTGCACTCATGCTGAAAGGAAGCGCCAAAGTTGCAGCTAAGGTACATATCATTGCCGTTTTTACGTGTTTTTTTATACTTTTTATCATTTTCCCCTACCCCTTCATGCTAACGATGTTTTATTGGAAGCATGTCTACCTAATTTCTCTATCTAATCCTCCTTTACTTTGGATCATTTCCAAAGTTAAAGCGTTTACATCTTCATTATCAAAAAAAGCACCCGCTAAATCATGTCTTTTATTAGCTTATTTAAAGTCAAATCCTGACATCTTCTCTGTTACATCCGTTGCTCTTTGCCCTTTTCTATATTGATTGGGTGTGATTTTGTAGACAGCCTTAAAAACTCGATGATACGACTTTTCATTTGGAAAACCGTGCTCTAATGCTATTTGTATGATAGGGCGATCTGTGTTCATCAAATCAGGATACGATTTTTCAAGACGAATCGTATTGATATAAGTAAGCACAGTCATTCCTATGTATTTGGTAAATAAACGTGAAAGATACTCGGAGGATAAATTAAATTGGGCTGAAATTAAATCAATGGATAAATTTTGATTATAGTTATCTTTTATAAAATTGGTAATCAAAGTTAAGCGGTCTAAATATTTTTTTGTTTTAATGAGTCCACTGCCATTTTTGTTAATCTTAAAGTTTTTTAATAAGAGATAGATTAATTCATAAGACAAGCCTGTTATTTTTATGGATGCCAGAGGGTCATTTTCTTTCTCTATGAACGCGCTTACTATGGAGTTTAAATTTTCACGCAACTGTTGAAACAACATTTCTCTCTGTTCATCTTGCTCGTTAATGGAGATGCAATCAAATTCAAAGTGATCATGATCCGTATCGTTCGCTTTTATGAATTCATAGGGGATTAGAATCGTAACCGTCTTTCGATCTTTCTCCAGATTGACTGAAAAAGAATGGATCGCATTCGAATTAATTAAGACAATATCGCCCTGCTTGGAAGTATATTCTTTTCCGTCGATATAAATTTTATCGATTCTGCCGAAAAGCACATATGAAATTTCTATGCT
The DNA here is from genome assembly GCF_050113715.1 of Brevibacillus ginsengisoli. Taxonomy (NCBI): domain Bacteria; kingdom Bacillati; phylum Bacillota; class Bacilli; order Caryophanales; family Paenibacillaceae; genus Brevibacillus; species Brevibacillus ginsengisoli. The sequence continues at coordinate 351,881 of NZ_JBNJQR010000005.1, read as the reverse complement.
TTCATGCCAATGCCTTGGTATCACCCTTTGTTTACCTGTGGTATGGTAAATGATTTTTATAGGTAAATCCTGATCCGTTTTGACCAATTCATACTTGTATTCCATTTCAGTTACCTCCATCTAATCCGGAAACGCAAAAAACACCCTACCTGTCTGGGTAGAGTGTATCATGTATGAGATGGTGCCGGTAGAGGGACTTGAACCCCCACGGTTTCCCTCACGATTTTGAGTCGCGCGCGTCTGCCAATTCCGCCATACCGGCCTATTCAATAATGGGGCGATCGATGGGAATCGAACCCACGAGTGTCGGAGCCACAATCCGATGCGTTAACCACTTCGCCACGACCGCCATAGTCCAAGTTTTATTAGATGAATGGCGGACAGGGTGGGATTTGAACCCACGAGACGGGTCAACCCCGCCTACACGATTTCCAATCGTGCTCCTTCGGCCACTCGGACACCTGTCCATTTGATTGCTCAATGGATTTTTAGTATAGCATGGTTTGTTCATTTTTACAAGGTGTTTTATTTATTCATCAATTTAATTTTATGTCAACTCCCTCACTATAATTCGGGGAATAAACATTTATCAAAGCATTTGTTAGTGTGAAGGGATAATACAGTTTTAGACTGGCCCGCGATCGTTAGTTGAATACAGGCTGATACAGCAGCCGCAGTTTCGCTAGCTTAAAGAAATAAGAGTAAAAGACCCGGGAATTGACCACCTTTATCCAAGTGTCAATTTCTCGGGTCCTTATTTAAACTATGACGCTATTAGAAGAGAGTTATCAAATTACATTCCAGCTTAAAATAGTTGTTGATTTCCTTTTATTGAACAAAGCTTACAGATGCTGTGTATGCTTGTGAGTAAGTATAGTTTTGATAAACAGGCAAGACACGAAGGATGTACACTTGTCCATTTTCAAGGGTAACATCAGCTTGAGATTGAACCTTTTTAAAATACGATGAACCTGGTTTTTTGATCCATAACTCGTATGTATTGGAGGAAACGGCTGGTTGCATTTTCATACGATAGGTACCAGAATTTTTTGCAGTAAATGTAAAGTAATCTTGAAAATCACCCTGTGGTAATTCACCACGAATAACATTTCCTTCGGTGTAGCTATCTGCTGTAGCTTCCGTATCATTAGGTTCTCTCTCATCAGTGTAAGTTATTCCATTGATCGTAACAGTTTTATTAGGTACTTTATTAACCTCTTGAGCCATTGCGCCACCTGATAATCCTGCTACTAAAGCTAAACCTAATAGACTTGCAACTACTTTTTTCATATGAACCCTCCTGTTTACTAATTTGTAAATATATTGAAATAATACAATAATTTATATTTAATGTAAATGATTTCAAATTGGACAAATTGTGAACATTCTATTAATCTATGATTTTACTATTTCATTACTTTCAATCGATTGAAAATGAGCCAAGGTTGAATAGGCATCCCCCCTACAAAAAAAACACTTCCATTAATACAGAATGGAAGTGTTTCTCATTTCACTGGAATCTCTATGGAATAAACCCCGGAATCACGAACGCCAATCCATACGTCATGACCGCAACAACCAAGAGAAATGCGAAGCTGTATTTTACAGTAAAACTAAACAACTTGGATTCTTGACCAATAAGCCCTACAGCAGCGGCCGCAATGGCAATCGACTGCGGAGACAGCATCTTGGCCATCACGCCCCCCGATGTATTCGCCGCAACCAGTAGAACGGGTGATATGCCGATTTGTTGTCCGGTTACTACTTGTAAATTGCCAAACAGCGCATTGTTGGATACAACGGAACCCGTTAAGAACACGCCGATCCAGCCAAGAACCGGTGAGAAGAACGGGAAGAGTCGACCTGTCTTGGATAAAGCTAGTCCAAGAGTGGAAGATAACCCGGAATAGTTGGCGATGTACGCAAAAGCCAATACTAAACAAATCGTAATAAGCGGTCTCCAGAATTCCACAAGTGTCTCCTGTAAAAGAGCGATACCCGTTCGCAATCTGACGCGGAATAACACCATCGTTAAGATGACCGACACTAGAATGGCGGTTCCTGTTGCCGATAATAGATCAAATTTAAATACGGCCGCATAAGGAGTGATGGCATTACTCACAGGTGGCGATTTTAACACCAATTTATCCAAAGAAGGTACTGGGATGTTGTAAAGGAAATACTCCAGTGGCCCTCCCTTCGCGAAAAGACCCTGAAACCATTTTGAGCTCCAGACAAATACGATGATGGTGAGGATATAGAAAGGAGCCCATCCTTTTATCGTATCCCCTACTGTAATCTTGTGCTCCTCTCTCGTTGACGCAGCAGCTTCCTCATACCGAAAAATTCGTTTGGGGTGCCAGGAGCGCAGAAAGAAAGCTAACGCCCCTAAACTCACCAGTGATGAGATGATATTCGCCAATTCGGGTCCGAGAAAATAAATGACGAGAAACTGTGAAATCGCGTAAGTCCCTCCTGAGACAACTAATGCCGGAAAAGTTTCTCGTATCCCTTTTACCCCATCCATAATGAAAATCAATAGGAATGGAACCAAGAAAGAGATGATGGGCAGCTGAATGCCTAACATCTGTGAAAGCGTGAGTTTATCGATCTGGGAGACCTGTCCCGCTACAATCACCGGAATCCCTAAAGCTCCGAATGCTCCTGAAGCGGAGTTAGCAATCAGACATAAAGCGGCTGCCAGTAAAGGATTGAAGCCCAATCCAGTCAAAAGCGAGGCGGAAATAGCAATCGGTGCCCCAAAGCCTGCCGCTCCTTCCAAGAAGGCGTTAAATGAATATCCGATTAATAAGAGCTGCATGCGTTGATCATTCGAAATCGAAATGATGGAGGAACGAATGAGCTCAAAGCTACCCGTCTTTACAGATAGTTTATACAAGAGAACTGAGCAGATGACAATCCAGCTGATCGGCCAAATCCCATAGGCGATCCCATAGCCAGTTGATGCAACTACTTTGACCAGCGGCATTCGGTACACGAACAATGCAATCACAAAAGCAATACAAACCGTAATGAGAGCGGCCGTATTTCCCTTCATCTTCAAGACTGTCAAAGCGAGAAAGAAAAAGGCGATGGGGATTAACGCCACCAAAGCCGATAGGGCAAGATTGCCGAGTGGATCATAATTCTGAATCCATGTTTGCACCAGGAGCCGCCCCCCAACTTAATCAGTTCTCCTGTATTATCAAACACTTTCCAGTGAATTATTCGTTTTTCTGGTAACAGGCTCGCATTCCTGTGATTCACTCCAGCCTTCCAGACACTAAAAAACCACTTCCGCACAACTTAGCGAAAGTGGTTCATTTAATAATAATTATCCGATAGAACCTTCCATCTCAAACTTAATCAGACGATTCATCTCAACCGCATATTCCATTGGAAGCTCTTTGGTGAATGGCTCAATGAAGCCCATGACGATCATTTCTGTCGCTTCAGCTTCAGACAAGCCACGGCTCATCAGGTAGAAGAGTTGGTCTTCGGAAACCTTGGAAACCGTTGCCTCGTGCTCCAACGTGATGTTGTCGTTTAAGATCTCGTTGTACGGGATCGTATCGGAGGTGGAGAGTTTATCCAGGATCAAGGTATCGCACTTGATGTTGGACTTGGAACCTTCCGCTTTGCGTCCGAAGTGGGACAGACCGCGATAGGTTACTTTTCCGCCTTCACGAGAGATGGATTTGGATACGATAGTGGATGTGCAATCAGGAGCAAGGTGAACCATTTTGGCACCCGCGTCTTGATGCTGTCCTTTACCTGCTACCGCGATGGAAAGAACAGTACCTTTGGCACGAGGTCCTTTCATGATAACCGCAGGATATTTCATAGTCAGCTTGGAACCGATGTTACCGTCAATCCACTCCATGTTCGCGTCCGCGTAAGCAACCGCACGCTTCGTAACGAGGTTGTATACGTTGTTGGACCAGTTTTGGACAGTGGTGTAACGGCAGCGAGCACGTTCTTTGATAATGATCTCAACAACCGCAGAGTGCAGGGAGTCTGTGCTGTAGATTGGAGCTGTACAGCCCTCTACATAGTGCACGAAGCTGTCTTCATCCGCGATGATCAGCGTACGCTCGAATTGACCCATGTTTTCGGAGTTGATGCGGAAGTAGGCTTGCAATGGAGTATCTACTTTTACGCCTTTTGGCACGTAAATGAAGGAGCCACCGGACCATACCGCAGAGTTCAATGCCGCAAACTTGTTGTCTGCTGGAGGGATGACTGTAGAGAAGTATTCTTTCACGATCTCTGGATAAAGCTTCACTGCGGAATCCATGTCGCAGAAGAGAACGCCCAGTTTCTCCAGGTCTTCCTGCATGTTGTGGTAAACTACCTCAGATTCGTACTGAGCAGATACCCCTGCGAGGAACTTCTGCTCCGCTTCTGGAATCCCCAATTTATCAAACGTCGCTTTGATTTCTTCAGGAACCTCATCCCAGCTGCGTCCTTGCTTCTCGGAAGGCTTCACGTAGTAAGTGATGCTGTCGAAATCAAGGCTATCCAAATCGCCGCCCCATTTTGGCATCGGCATGCGATAAAAAATTTCTAAAGCTTTCAGACGGAATTCCAGCATCCAAGCTGGTTCGCCCTTAATGCGGGAGATCTCTTCCACGATCTCTCGAGTTAACCCTTTTTTCGTCCGAAAGACAGACACATCCGGGTCGTGAAAACCATATTGATAATCCTGTATCTCAGGGGCTTTCTTTGCCATTTTTGTTCACTCCTTGTCTTTCGTTTACTGTTCTGCCTGCTTGATGCCTTGTTCGAGGGCTTTCCAGGCCAATGTTGCGCATTTGATCCGAGCCGGGAACTTGGAAACACCAGAAAGAGCTTCAATGTCACCCAAATCAATAGATTCGTCAATATCCTTGCCCTGCATCATACAGGAGAAATTCTCCGAGAGCTTCAACGCTTCCTCAACAGACATTCCTTTGACAGCTTCTGTCATCATGGAGGCGGAAGACATACTAATGGAGCAACCTTCCCCAAGGTACTTCGCATCCACAACAATGCCATTCTCCACCTGAAGTGACAAGGAGATACTGTCTCCACAAGTTGGATTGTTTAGCTTGATGACGAGTCCTTTTGACTCATCAAGCTGGCCTTTATTTCTTGGCTTTTGATAATGATCCATAATCACGCGGCGGTATAAATCATCAAGAGAAGACATTTCCGAAATACTCCTTTGTCTTTTTCAACCCGGCGATTAAGCGATCCACGTCTTCTTCGTTGTTGTATAAATAGAAGCTGGCACGAGCAGTAGCTGATACTTGCAACCAACGCATCAGCGGCTGCGCGCAATGGTGACCAGCGCGTACAGCAATTCCGTGGCTATCGAGAACCGTAGCCAAGTCATGTGGATGTACATCACTCAAGTTAAAAGTAATCAGTCCTGTACGGTCCAAAGTTGGACCGTAGACTGTCAATCCTTCAATCAATTGCATCTGTTCCATCGCATAATGGGTAAGCTCTTGGTCGTGCTTCGCAATCTCATCCATCCCAATTTCTTCGAGGAAATCGATCGCTGCACCGAGCCCAATCGCCCCAGCGATAATGGGAGTTCCCCCTTCAAACTTCCAAGGGAGCTCCTTCCATGTAGAGTCGTACAATTCTACAAAATCGATCATCTCGCCGCCAAACTCTACTGGATCGGTTTGCTCCAACAGTTCACGTTTGCCATACAAGACACCTACGCCTGTTGGACCGCACATTTTGTGGCTGGAGAACGCATAGAAATCGCAATCCAGATCTTGTACATCCACTTTGATGTGTGGAGCAGACTGCGCGCCGTCAACCAGCAGAACAGCGCCATGTTGATGAGCGATCTCGGCAATTTCTTTAATCGGTGTCGTATCACCTAAAACATTGGATATATGATGAATAGCAACGAATTTAGTATTCGGGGTGATGGCTTGCTTCACAGACTCAAGCGAAACCGTACCGTCTACCTCAAGCTCAATGAACTTGAAGGTAGCACCTGTCGCTTTTGCCGCTTGCTGCCAAGGAATGAAATTGCTGTGGTGCTCCACCAAAGTGGTGACAATCTCATCACCCTCACGCAAAAACTTGCGGACATAGCCCATTGCAACCAGGTTAAATGCGCTTGTGGCTCCACGAGTGAACACAATCTCAGCCGTTTCTTTGGCGTTGATAAACTTGCGGACCTTTTCACGCGCTCCTTCATAGCCATCGGTTGCGCGAGTGCCCAGTGTATGAACACCGCGATGCACGTTGGAATTGTACTCCTTGTAGTACTTATCAACTGCTTCGATGACCTGAATTGGTTTCTGGGAAGTCGCTGCACTATCAAGATAAACTAACGGGTGTCCATTGACTTCCTGATTCAAGATAGGAAAGTATTTGCGTATCTCATTCGCATTCATTACCCTAACTTCCTTTCGAGTGCTTGACGGAGTCGATTGCGCACCTCTTCAAGCGGGATTGCCACAACCACTGGGTTGAGGAAACCGAGGATGATGAGACGTTCTGCCTCTTTGCGGGCAATACCACGAGACATCAGATAGTACAAGCTTTCTTCGCTTACACGGCCAACCGATGCGGCGTGACCAGCTTTTACGTCATCTTCGTCGATGAGAAGAATTGGGTTTGCGTCTCCACGAGCTTTTTCGCTTAACATCAAGATGTTTTCCGCTTGCTCGCCGTTTGCTTTTTCCGCGCCCTTCTCGATCTTCGTAATTCCGTTCAGGATCGCTACAGACTCATCAGTCATAACCGCTCTGGACAACATGCTGGACTCGGAATGAGTACCGATGTGTTGAACGGAAGAAGTCAGGTTCTGGCGTTGGCTGCCTGTACCGATTGTAACGGTCTTGGTATCAGCTGTTGAGCCATTTCCTTTTAACACAGTGGTATTATTCGCTACTGTGTTGCCGTCGTTCATCTCACCAAGAATCCATTCCATCTTCCCGTCACGTTCAACAATAGCGCGGCGGAAAATATAGTCATGAACCTCAGTCGAGAGGGAACGAACAGAAGCTACTTGCACATGCGAACCAGCACCAACGAATACTTCCACTACGCTGTTGGCCACCATAGCTTTGTCCTCGGAAGATACATACGTATCCACATAGCTGACTTTGCTGTTCGCTTCCGCCACGATCAGAACGTGAGGGCTTACAAGGCCGTCCGTTTTTGCCACTTGGAAAACGGCTTGAAGCGGAACTTCTACTTCTGTATTTTTTGGCACGTACAAGAATACGCCGCCGTTTACGACTGCTGTATGAAGAGCGGTCAAGCGATGCTCGTCAGATTTAACAGCCTCTCCAAAATACTTCTGAACCAATTCGCCATGCTCACGAAGAGCGGTAGCAAGATCGGTAAAAATCACACCTTGAGCGGTAAGTTCTTTAGAAGCCTCGTAGTATACAGTGGACGCGTTCTTTTGAACAAGCAGGTTGTGAGCTTGATCCGCATTGATCTGCTCTTGAACCACTTGGTCCAAATCAGCGATGCTTGCCACTTGAGACTCAGTCGTAAAAGGCACGAACTGATCAAGGTTCCATTTGTCGATTTTAGTTTTATCAAGCGCAGGCAATGGAAGCGTCTGTTGCGCCTCGAAAGCGGCAAGACGTTTTTCCAAGAACCAAGCCGGCTCTTGATTAGCCTGAGAATAAGCAGTGATTGCTTCGCGGTCAAAGCGAAGTTGTGTATCTACACTCATCGTTTCAATACCTCCTTCGCCCTACACGCCAGCGTTAACGGTTTCGTCTTCGATACCGAGTTCTTCTTTAATCCAATCGTAACCTTCAGCTTCCAAACGTTCCGCAAGCTCAGTACCGCCAGATTTCACAATACGTCCTTGCATCATAACATGCACAAAATCAGGTTTAATATAATTCAACAAACGTTGATAGTGAGTGATAATCAAGAAACCGCGCTCAGCCGCACGCATTTCATTAACGCCTTTTGCAACGATTTTGAGTGCGTCGATGTCAAGACCGGAGTCGATCTCATCGAGAATACAGATATTCGGTTGAATCAACATCATTTGCAAAATCTCGTTACGCTTCTTCTCACCGCCGGAGAAGCCTTCGTTCAGGTAACGGTGTGCAAACGATTGATCCATTTCCAACGTTTCCATGCGTTTATCCATCTCACGGATGAATTTCATCAAGGAAATCTCATTGCCTTCCTCACGACGAGCGTTGATCGCGGAACGCAAGAAGTCAGAGTTGGTAACCCCGCTGATTTCAGAAGGATACTGCATAGCAAGGAACAGACCTGCGCGAGCGCGCTCATCCACAGCCATTTCCAGTACGTCTTCCCCGTTCAAAAGAACAGACCCTTCCGTTACTTCATATTTCGGGTGCCCCATCAAAGTGGAAGCGAGTGTAGATTTACCTGTTCCGTTAGGACCCATGATGGCATGTACTTCGCCACCCTTTATTTCAAGAGACAATCCTTTAAGGATTTCTTTTTCTTCGATTCTTGCGCGTAGATTGTTTATTTGCAAATGTGGTACGCCGGACATGCAACATTCCTCCGTTACTCGTATTTTAACAGTTTATAGAAGAAGATTGGAGCTTCATTCTCAATCCATTCTCAATGACTATCTTATAATAATTTTAATCAAAGATCAACGATATAAACATAAATGAATTAATTAAATATTTATGTTTAATAAGTATTCCACTGAAGTGTTTTTGGTTAGCGAAAATCCTCTATTTTCACTAACTTGGGCCAACAGGATCAGGCAAGAACCTTCAGAATTTCTTCACGTTTTGTCACATATTCTTCATCAGTTAATACAGGCTTGAAACCATCCTTTGGAATCTCTTGCAGCAGGTTATGCCAGGATTTGCAGCCCTTGTATGATTCGTCAATGGTGATTTCAAGTGGTTTCTCAAGCTTGTAGACGCGCGCAAACAGGATGTGAAGCGGATTCTTCTTCTTCCAATGCAAGCGTACATCGGCAAAGTTGTCCGTCCAGATGTGGAATGGAGCAAGCGCGCGAATCTTGGCTTCATCCAATACTTCCACGTCGTCTGTAATATGCGCGAAATAGCGGATCGCCACCGTGGTTTTCTCCGGGCTCCAGTTTACCAGAGTCGCTTCCAGATCTGAGTGAAACTCCGGCTTCACCATTTCAGCCTTCTGATGTTCATAAGTCGGATATAAATAGAAAGTATCGCGCTCCAACTTGAAGTCACGCGTTTCTTCATATAAACCGCCTTTGCGAACCGTAATGATTTGTTTGCCTTCTCCGAGAGCTTCAATGGCTACTGCCCACTCTTTCAAAGAGAGTGTTGAAACTGGTTGCTGCACTACTGACATAACAGGTCCCCCTTCTGTTTTCACCCACCTGAGTCGCGTTTAATCCCTTCAGGTTAGGTGCGATCTCCCCCAATTACATGCTTGATGTTTGGTATAAAATACAGGTCATTCTCAAAGCATTCTCAATTAGCCTATTGTATTCGCATAAACAATAGCACACAACATGGCCAGAAGCAACTAGAAAAGGCTTCGTCTTTTCTTGGTGGGCTTGCGCGAATGAATATGATTAATTACTTTACTACCGTAAAGCGATTAATCATTCCGAATTTACTAAAACAAAAACAAAGGTTGCCAGTTTGCGGCAACCTTCTTGCAAGCGAATTTATCCTATTATCCAAAGAACGTTTGATATAGAAGGTAAATATTCAAACCAACAATAATGATCGCCACAATCCAGGATAGTACGGTGAGCCAACGAGGGTTGACGAACTCGCGCATCTTCACTTTATCACTGGTGAACTGCACAAGTGGGATCACCGCAAACGAAAGCTGGAATGACAGGATAACCTGGCTTAATATTAATAGTTCTGCCGTTCCCGCTTCGCCGTACAACGCCGTAACGATGACGGCTGGGACGATCGCCACCATTCGTGTTATCAGGCGGCGCACCCATGGACTCAGGCGAATGTTCAGGAAGCCTTCCATCACAATCTGACCTGCCAATGTTCCTGTCAGCGTGGAGTTCTGACCGGCAGCCAATAGAGCTACCCCAAACAAAATGCTTCCCATCGTCGTTCCCAATAAAGGCGTCATCAGATGGTACGCCTCACCGATGTCAGATACATTCGTCATACCCGCCTGATTGAACGTGGCTGCTGACAGAATGAGGATTGCCGCATTAATGAAAAGAGCAAAGAACAAAGCAATGGTGGAATCCAGTGTGGCATAACGAATAGCTTCTCGTTTGCCAAGCGTTGTGTTCTCATATTGGCGAGTCTGCACAATAGAAGAATGCAGATACAAGTTATGGGGCATGACTGTTGCCCCTAAAATCCCAATGGCAATATAGAGCATCTCAGGATTCTTGATGATCTCTGCACTCGGAATGAATCCAGAAGCAACACTAGCAATATCCGGTTTGGACAAGATCATCTCCAAACCAAAACAGAGTGCGATAGTCGCAATCAAAGCAATTACAAAAGCCTCCAAATACCGAAATCCTTTGTTCTGTAAAAGCAGAATGACCATGACGTCAAACGCTGTTAAGATCACTCCATACAGGATCGGGATGCCAAACAATAAATTGAGCGCAATTGCCGTACCAATCACTTCTGCCAGGTCGCAGGCAGCAATCGCTAACTCACATAAGAACCAAAGAGCAACAGAAACCGGCTTGCTATAATGATCGCGACACGCTTGAGCCAGATCACGCCCGGTTACAATCCCTAATTTGCCGGCTAACGCCTGCAACAGAATCGCCATCAGATTGGATAACATAACCACGGATAACAAGGTATAGCCAAACCGGGAGCCACCAGCGATGTCTGTCGCCCAGTTCCCGGGGTCCATGTAGCCTACCGCAACAAGGTAACCTGGTCCAACGAACGCTAAAAACTTACGAAACCATGAGCCTGTTTTAGGAACTCGCAACGAGCGATAGGCTTCTTGTAGTGATTTCTGCTCCGATGTACTACTCCAGCCTTGATCTTGCGCTAACGACATGCTGTTTTCATTCGCCATAAGATTACCTCCTTTGCATTCATCAAATTATGTTGCGTCAACGCAACTTTTATCTTAAAAAAATGCCTTCCCCAGATTATATGAAGAAGTATAGTCTTTTGTTCCGATATTTTTGCTTATGCGACAGTTTTTTGCACAAGAGCAACTTTTTTATTGATTATACTTGTTCTAAATAAGAATGTAAATAGGGAAAACACTTCATCCCCTTTATGCTCTGTGGAAGTTCGCAGAGGAGCTTGCAAGTCCGCTCTCTCCCTACGAAAGGGAAATCGCCAAACGCTTCGCGCCCCTGCGGGGTTGGGTGGCGATTTTTCTTCCCTCTCTCCGTTCGTTCGCTGGGCATCACTTCCAAGGAGGCTACAAGTGGATGAAGTGTTTTCCGGTTAAATGGAAGAAAGGGGAATGACTTTACAAGCGTAAAGTCATTCCCCTTTCAAAGGCAAAACCTTAAAAGACAAATTCTCTTCTATTACTTAACGTTTGGGCCCGCTTTTGCAATATCGGTTGCAGTTGGGAACTTCTTCGTGAAGTTTTCAGCAAAACGGCTTGCCAGTTCATTCGCTTGCTTGTCGTATTCGTTTTGATCTTTCCATGTGTTGCGCGGCAGAAGTACCTCAGCAGGCACACCTGGGCAAGAGGTTGGCACTTGTACGTTGAATACCGGATCGTTAACGAATTCGGCTCTCTCCAGCTCACCAGTCAACGCAGCCGTTACCATAGCGCGAGTATATTTGAGGTTCATACGATGTCCAGTGCCTACTGGGCCAGCTGTCCAGCCTGTATTCACCAAATAAACGCGTGCGTTGTGCTGATCGATTTTCTTGCCGAGCATTTCCGCATAGACAACTGGACGAAGCGGCAAGAACGGGGAACCGAAGCAAGTGGAGAACTCGGTTTGCGGAGCAGTTACACCGCGCTCAGTTCCTGCCATTTTACTTGTATAGCCGGACAGGAAGTGGTACATCGCCTGTTCTTTAGACAGCTTGGAGATTGGCGGAATTACGCCAAAGGAGTCCGCAGTCAAGAAAATAATCACGTCAGGGTGTCCACCAACACCTGGAATCACAGCACCCGGGATCATTTCCACCGGATAGGCCGCGCGAGTATTCTCCGTGTATTTATTGCTATCGTAGTCTGCTTTGCGAGTATCCGCGTCAACTACTACGTTTTCTAATACGGTACCAAAATTGATTGCTTTCCAGATTTGCGGCTCGCCCTCTTCAGAAAGCTTGATGCATTTGGCGTAGCAACCACCTTCAATATTGAATACGCCATGATCAGACCAACCGTGCTCGTCGTCCCCGATCAAGAAGCGGTCCGGGTCAGCGGACAACGTGGTTTTACCTGTGCCGGAGAGGCCGAAGAACAAGGCAACGTCGCCTTCTTTTCCAATATTGGAAGAGCAGTGCATAGAGAGAACGTGTTGTTCTGGCAAAAGGAAGTTCATAACGCTGAAGATTGACTTCTTCATCTCGCCCGCATATTCTGTACCACCGATCAAGACAATCTTTTTCTCGAAGCTGGTAATAATGAAGGTTTCGGAGTTAGTTCCGTGTACTTCTGGGTTCGCTTTGAAACCAGGAGCAGCGATTACAGTGAATTCTGCTTGATGGTTCGCAAGCTCCTCCTTGGTTGGACGGATAAACAATTGGTGAACAAACAGGTTATGCCAAGCGTATTCATTTACAACGCGGATTGGCAAGCGATATTTCAAATCGGCCCCAGCAAACCCGTCAAAAACATAGAGTTCTTTTTGTGCCAAGTATTCCATTACTTCCGCATATAATTGATCGAATTTATCTCCGGAAATCGGTTGGTTTACCGGTCCCCAGTTAATTTTGTCGTGGACAGATTCCTCATCTACCACGAATTTATCTTTTGGTGAACGACCCGTAAACTTACCAGTTAACGTGTTGAGTGCACCTTTATCAGTTAAAATCCCTTCACCGCGTTTGGTCGCGCTTTCTACGAGCTGCGGAACTGATAGGTTATAATGTACTTGTGCAATAGTTAACACGTCATCTAGTTGTTTTACTGTCTTCGTTTCCATGTAAACGTTCTCCTTCCCCACTGTCCAAGATTGGGTTTCTCTTCGCTTGATAAGATGTAATTAGTATAACACATTTAAATAATTAAGCTATAAGATTTTAAAAAATCAGCGAAAAATTTTTCACCCCTTGTCCAACTATCGGGCCTGGGCACGTTTGCGGATAAATTCAATTTTCTCCGTTATTCCCCGCAACTGCTGCCCCTGGAGCTGATAGCGAATGGTACGCCCATCCTCTCGACGATAAAGGACGGAAACACAGCCCTTCTCCCCTACGACTCGTATAATTTGCTCAGCGGGAAGGGTAAGAAACGGAAAACCGTCATCGATAAAGCCGATAAAAAGTGAAGTAGGATATACAATTACATCCATCTGTGTCTCATGCCGTTCATCCTCTGCAATAATCGTATGAATTCGTCCTTGCCAAATTGGTTGTTCGAAGCCATCCTGATCGCACAAGGGGATTAGTTGACGCTCAAGGGATTGTCTGGCCAAAAGCGCTAACCTGGCTTCACGCTTGCGGGCAATAAAGTATAAGCCCCCAAGGAACACGACGATATTCACACACAAGCTAATGGTAAGCCAGTCTGCCTTCTCCATCAGACACCCCCACTCCACTCTTTGATCATTCTATATCCTCTCCTGCTTCACGAGATTACTGACCGTTTGCGCGGGCAATTTCTTGTTGGATTGGCAACTGATACGGACAAGCTTGTTCACACAGCGGTTTTTCCCGACAAGGCTCATAGTCCAGACACGAGGCAAACTTGGAAGCGGATTGTTGCCAAAGCTGTTCCCCCCACTCCAATAGCCCATACCGCTCACGGTAACGGGAAGGGATCAGTGTGTCCGGGATGCGAATTCCCAACGGACAAGAGCAATAATTACAGCGGCGGCATCCGTGCTCTTCCAATCCCTGTGCGAACTGTTGAAGTCTCAAACTCTCCTCTTGGTCGACCGCACGTTCGAATGCGGATAGATTCATTTCCACGTCTGTGATACTTTTCATTCCCGATAGTACAACATGAGCAGGTGAATCATAGGAATACCGAATCGCTTGCGTTACATCAGCTAAAAAACCTCCCGAAAGCGGCTTCATGGCAATCATTCCGACTCCCAGACGCTGTGCTGCCGGAATTATATCACGCCGCGAAAAAGGCTGTGCCAAATTGAGATGAAACAGCACCGTATCAAATGAATAACGCTCAATCCATTTGGCTAACAGCTCCGGACGATGCCCTGTAATTCCGATGTGACCTATATAACCCTTCCGCTTCAATTCCTCGGCTGCCTGAATGGCTCCGTCATCGGATACGATTTGCTTATATTCTTCTATATAATTGACATAATGGATTTGCAGGATATCGATGTAATCTGTTTGCAGTCTGCGCAGGCTTGCTTCGATTTCGGTACGAGCTTCCTGGTAGGATCGTTTGGCGGTTTTGGTCGCCAACACGTATTCGGATCGCCTTGCGCGAATCGCTTTACCCAGCTTTTCCTCGCTGTCACCTTGCCCGTAATTGGCAGCCGTATCGATGTAGTTGATCCCGCGATCCAGCGCATAATGAAGCAATTGATTCGCTTCCGCTTGGGAAAGCTTCGGCAAATGCATTGCCCCAAAACCCAGCGGTGAGACTTGAAGTCCCGTCCTGCCCAGCTGGCGAGTTTCCATCATGACACCATCTCCTGCCAAAATTATACTAAATAATTCCAATCCAGCATTACTTAAAATATTGAATTCCGATGGCATCTCTCACTTCACTTATCGTTTCTTTCGCCACCGCTTGCGCCTTCATGGTTCCCGCCTGGAGGATTTCATCAATTCTGTTCGGATTGGCAAGATATGCTTGGCGTCTTTCTCGCATGGGATCAAGCAAATTGTTCAAACTGCTTGCCGCCCTTCGCTTACATTCCACACAACCAATTTGCCCCGCTGTGCAAGCTTGATAGATATCAGACGATTGCTCAGCATTAAACGCCTGATGATAGGAATAGACAGCGCAAACCTCGGGATGGCCGGGGTCATTTTTACGGATGCGCGCGGGATCGGTCACCGCCTTCATCATCTTCTCCGTTACTTCTTGCTCTGTAGCGTCCAGCTCAATGCTATTCCCCAAGCTTTTGCTCATTTTGCTTTTGCCATCCAATCCAACGAGTCGCGGGACTGAACCTACCAGCGCTTTTGGCTCGAGAAGAATGGGTTTATACAGCTCGTTGAAGCGGCGGACAATTCTGCGAGTCTGTTCAATATGCGGAATCTGGTCCTCTCCCACAGGCACCAATGTGGCTTTGCAAAACGCAATATCGGCTGCCTGACTCACCGGGTATCCCAAAAATCCGTAATTCATCTGGGTATAGCCTCGCTCTGCCGCTTCCGATTTAATCGTCGGATTGTGACGCAAGGAGTTTACCGTGACGAACATCGAGAAAAATATCGTCAATTCCGCAATCTCCGGAATCATGGATTGGATAAAAATCGTGGCCTTGTCTGGATCGATACCGGCTGACAAGTAGTCGAGCGTGATCTGTCTGACATGATCCTGAATTAATTGCGGTCGCTCAAAATGTGTGGTTAACGCCTGAACATCTGCCAAAAGCACGAAGGTCTCGTATTCATCCTGCAGCTTGACGCGATTCTGCAAGCTCCCCACATAATGTCCTAAATGTAATTTACCCGTCGTGCGGTCGCCCGTAAGCACTCGTTCGTTTTGATTTGCTGTCATTGTTCATTCTCCTTTTGGTTAAATCATTAGAATTAAAAACTTGCAAGAACCACCACCAACCATCGCTCACAGGCGACCACCTCCTTTTTATGACTTGACCATTCTCAACACTGTAACAGTCGTGGCCAAAATTGATAAGAACGCAAAAAAGCCCCACATCTCAAGGGACGTGGGGCCGCGTTGCCACCCTAATTAGTCGGACTGACTCTCTCTGGGGTTCATCGAGTACATTACGTCTACTCGGTAAACCTGACTCTTGGTAACGGAGAGACAATCCCGGATTCGCCTACTGAACTGGTAAGCCTTTTGTTCAGCGAATCAACTCCGAAGTCCATTCCACATGGTAATTGTATCGGTTTGCACCAGACACCGACTCTCTACAACAATCGCTCCAAGTGTACTAATCTTCTTCACGGTTATTAACTGCTTTTGGAATTGTCTTTTAGTCTAAGGAATTGATTCAGAATTGTCAACTAACCTGTCGGGCGGATAAGCGAATCAACGTATCCATTTTCAATTGATCTCGGATCGATCCAGTCGTTTCAATGCTTGGGCGAATATGCAGGTAGGTTAGTTCGTCTCCTTGGAAAAACAAGCGAATATCCTGCTCCCTCCCGCGAATCACTACATCGTACTTTACATGCTCCTGCCATGGCGTGTACTCCGCTACCTCTCCACGGAAGACAAGCGCGAATGCTTGATTGCGATCCTGGACCATGACCCCAATGTTGCGTACCCAATTTTTTGTGACAATGCGTAAAAACGCTTTGCGATTGACCCGCTCTACAAACTGCTGCAGCAATGTTTGGATAGATCCCGCCACCATCTTTCCGTCTCCCCCGTTCTTCCTTTTCTTCTACTGCAGAAGGTTCTGTGGGAAGCGAGTCGAATCCTTTGGCGAGCTTTCAGAAGCTTTGTCATCATATGTCAGGTTGAGTGATCATCTTTTGACAAACCTCGTTTGCAGCATGAGGGATTTACATTCCTGAGTATGACAGTCTTTTGGTAATCGGAACCAGGAAATTGTTGACATCAGATGGATTACTGTTGTAATCTATTTTTGGATTACATCAGTAATCTCAACTTAGAGAAAGGAGTCGACTGGGAAAATGAAAGAATTGCCTACTATATCCGAAGCTGAGTGGGAAGTGATGAGAATTCTTTGGTCCCGATCCCCTCAAACCGCGAATGAAGTGATTGAGGCACTCGAGGGATTGACGGATTGGAAGCCAAAAACTGTCCGAACCTTGATTAGTCGATTGTTGCAAAAAAATGCGATAGCCTTTCAGGAATCGGGCAAGTCGTATTTATATTATCCCCTGGTTTCGCAAGCCGACTATGTGCAGAGCGAGACGCAGTCTTTCCTCAAACGGTTGTATGGCGGAGCGATAAAGCCCTTGCTTGTCAATTTCTTGCAGGAACAAAAGCTATCTTCGGACGATATTAACGATCTTCGGCGCATTCTCGATGAGAAGTCGGATGCGGAGTTGAAAACTGACCGAAGAAAGGACAATTGATATGGATCATCTAAGCAGCTTACTGCTGAGCTTCTTCGATTGGTTGCTAGAGGCTTCAATGATGGCGAGCGTTTTGGTGGGGCTCATCTTGTTCGTGAAAGTGATCCTGAGGAACAAACTTTCGCCAAGATGGCACTATATGCTATGGCTTGTGATCATTGTAAGATTGCTTCTGCCGTGGGCGCCTGAAAGCTCCTTTAGCGTCTATAATTTACTTCCTTACGTTCGTGAAACCTTGCAGCAGACACCGGATGTTCCCGCTTACCCATCCGCTGTTTCTCCTGACCATGATCTTCAGCAGCATTTGGTTCCGAGTGGCGTTTCAGAAGTAAAACAGGAGCCCCTTTCTTCAGTTCCCGAGACGAAGGAAGAAGAAACTCCAGCAACGTTTTCAATTTACGCGCTCGCATTTTATGTCTGGCTATTGGGCGTCGCCTGTATCGGCATTCTCACGGCTATCGTAAATTGGCGGTTTTATCGCCAGATCAAACAGAGGCCTGTTCTTACAGATTCCAAAATGATCGATCTACTAGCGCAGTGCAAAAAAACAATGTCGATCAAGCAATCCATCCCTTTAGTCCCTACTGGTAAAATATCAAGTCCAGCCGTTCTGGGGTTTATCCGTCCGCGAATTATACTGCCAGATTCCCTCATAAGAACGTTAGACGACCACCAGCTGCGGATCATTTTCTATCATGAATTAGCCCATGTAAAACGAAAAGACGTAGCCGTCAACTGGCTCATGAATGGTTTACTTATCCTCCACTGGTTCAACCCGCTTTTGTGGTATGCCTATCACAAGATGCGGGAAGATCAGGAAATAGCTTGCGATGCCCTTGCGCTTACTTTTATCGGCATGGAACAGAAAGAATTCTATGGCCATACGGTGATTAGTCTTCTGGAGCATTATTCCAACATCCGTCCAATGCCCAGTTTGGCTACTCTATCGGGAGGCAAAAAACAATTGAGAAGGAGAATACTTATGATTAAAAGTTTCCAGAAAAAATCGTATCGCTGGTCAACACTTGGCTTGGCCTCGCTTATCGCCATTTCTTCCATTTCGCTGGTCAACGCAAAAGAATTGACCCCAAAGGCTCAGGAGTCAGCAGCTGTCAACATGTCTTCTTCAACTGCGCTGAATAGTGCGGGGCTTGCGAAAGTTGAGAAAAAGTTAACAATTAATGAGCTTAAACTGGACAAGAAGATCATCGCTTCGGCACAAGAGGAACTGCGCCGTTTCTTAGGTGATTCAAAGGCGGAGTTGTATGAAGTAATCGATACGGATGTTAGTCCGGATTGGCTTTTGGACAATAAAAATGGAAAAGGGCGAGTTGCCATCAACAAGCAGACGGGACAAATCACGCGGCTCGAAGCCGTTTACAAGTGGAACGAATTGTCTCCAGCTGTGAAAGAGGCAGCGATCAACGCCATTCATCGTCTGGATTCGAAGAAACCCTTTACGGCCGAAACCATTATGAAAGAGAAGAATTTATCTGGTAAGCAGCAATGGCATGAGTGGACCCTGACTGGAGCTGGCATGAACGTTATTCTCAATGCTGACACCCTCAAGGTAGTTGGTACTTCCATCACCTATCCTTTCGCACAAGGGGACAAAAAAGCGGCAGCTGCGGGCTTGAACGCACTCCAGGTGATGAATGGCGGAAAACCAGTACCAGTAGCCCCTGATTCCGCGGCGCACAATTATTCCAACACTTCCAGCGGGCAATCCGATGTATGGCGCTTCTCTGATAAAGGAGGCCTTTATGTCGCAGAAGTAGGAGCGAAGACAGGTAAAATCAGATACATTTATATGTACGGTAAAAGACAAGCCAACGAAGCAAAGCTGACCCCAATCCCGCAAAAAGACGAAAAAAGGTTCTATACGAAAGAACAAGCGATCGCCAAAGCCAAGCCAATGGTGAAAAAGGTGTTTGGCATTGACTTGACGGGCTATCAAGTCGAATTCGGAACTGAGAACGTAGGGTATCTTGTCTTTAAGAAAGCGGGGCAGCCAACCATCGAAGCCGATGTCGACAGAACCGGCGAGTTTTGGAGTTATTTTGTGATCCCTGCAAACGGAATGAGAGACTAGCATACAAAGAAAAGAGCAGTTGATTACTCAACTGCTCTTTTGGCTATTCATCTTGTTCATCTCGGTCTAAACGCACCTCTAAATGGTGTCCATCAGGTGATTCAAAGTAGAGATTGAAGCTAGTTGAACGCTCCATTGGACCACGATAGCATATATTGTTGGCTTCCAGTTTATCGACTAAATAATCCAACTCGTCTCTCGTTCCGATTGAAAAGGCGATGTGATCCACTTGCCCTCCGCCATTCTTACCGTCGTCTTCTCGATGATGAAGCCCGATTCGGGTATGGCTCCCGAGATGAAAATAGATAGGCTCATCTCCTTCGACTTGGTCCAAATCGATGGGAACTTCAAGGATTTCTTGGAAAAAGTGAGCTACCTTCATCACGTTACGACAATTAAGCGCAATATGATGAACGCCTCGCAAATTAAACATGCTGCACAATCCTCCCAAACATGCATACAATCTCTAGGATGGACTCCATCTATTGGAGTACCGCTTACACACGACGTTATGCACTTCTTCTTGATGCTTCTATTCGTCTATTATAATCCCGTAAACGCTCGCTTAGTCTTTGCAATCGATGTTTAAGCGCATCCTTCCACGCCTGATCATTCAATTGCTTGGCAACACCCAATAAATCAAGGGCAATGTCGATTTGCTGTTTCAATACGTCACTGAAACTGCCTTCATCAGTCATTGTACAATTTTCGAATAAATCTTGTTTATTGTCAACACTTACGAAGTCACTAAAATCGATTTCGCTCGCTTTATCTCCTTGGGCATACTCTACTAATATCTCATATTCAGCCTCAATATAAGGATGAACATCCGTGCGATTACATACAGGACAAAACATAATAGGGACGTTATGCACAGTCGTCGTGTCATGGCGGACAGTGCCGATTGAACCAATCATATTGGCTCCACAACAAAAGCTCATCAATATCTTCCTCCCCCTCGTAAACAACACTCGATTCTTGCTTTTTCTACTCGAGTGAGTATAGCGACAATAATGAAAAGGATAAGTTTCCTGACATACTTATCTGATTAAATTGTAAAGGAGAACCCATCTGGCTGCTAGTCTAAAAAGATACCATTTCATCCAACATCTCTATCCCCTAGTCTGTACTACTATATTATCGAAAAACCAATGGAATGACTAGTATTTATCTGACTATTGCAAATACTGGTCATTTATGTCAAAAGACATGCTATTTGGAAGTACCTATGCGTCAAAAATCCTTTGAATAGAAAAAAGCCGGAATAATCCGGCTTTCTTGATGAATAAATAATTATTCTTTTACCATCGCTTCGTATTTAGCGGCATCCATAAGTTTATCCAGTTCACTGGTGTCGCTCATTTCAACCACGATCATCCACGCTTTATCGTAGGAAGAGGAGTTGACCAATTCCGGTTCGCTCTCTAATGCTCCATTAACTTCAACTACTTTACCGCTAATAGGCGCATACAGTTCAGAAACAGTTTTAACGGATTCGACACTTCCAAATGGCTCATCTTGCTTCAGAGTGGCGCCAACTTCCGGCAACTCAACAAAAACGATATCGCCTAGCTCGGATTGAGCGAATTCTGTAATCCCGATATATGCCTTGTTACCTTCTACACGTACCCATTCGTGCTCTTCGCTGTATCGAAGCTCTTTTGGAAATTCCATCTCTTAAACTCCTCCTAATTAGTCTGTTGATGATTATCTTCTAAGTATTGGACAAACATTCTAGTTTTCCTCTTCGATTTCCAAAATTCGATGTAAACGTTTTTTTACCAGGTTCAAACCTTTCTCACCAGCCTGGAAATGACGAAGCTGAAGGCTTTCATCAAACAGATAATAGGCAGG
This sequence comes from Brevibacillus ginsengisoli, assembly GCF_050113715.1. Lineage (NCBI taxonomy): Bacteria > Bacillati > Bacillota > Bacilli > Caryophanales > Paenibacillaceae > Brevibacillus > Brevibacillus ginsengisoli. The sequence goes on along the minus strand of NZ_JBNJQR010000005.1, from coordinate 330,653 downwards.
CACAAACTCATTTTGGAAGGCATCGGTTGTCGTCATTTCATTATCAATCGCAATTGGATGAGTCAACTCGTATTGAGCAATCGTTTCCTTGATCGTTTCGATATAGGTGTCAGCCTCGGAGCGGGGCATATGAATGCCAATCACCCTCAACCCATTGTCCGCATATTTATCGCGCCATTCATTAATTTGGGGAAGTGACTCTTTGCACATATAGCAGCTAACTGACCAGAAATGAACAAGTACAGGCTTTCCAGCCAGATCAGCCTTCGTTACTTGTCCGTTAACCCATTCTGTAATCCCGGGGAAATCAGGCAATTCTTCACGTAAGCGCATCGGAACATCTCCTTTTATAGGTGAATGGCAACTACACAGAACCCAAATCTATAGAAAAGCGTTTGGAAATATTATACACCCGAAGATGGGTAAAAAAGGACCTAACATTGTTAGATCCTTTTCATTTCTTGCATGTGAGTATTGTCGGAGATTGATCCGCTCTTACTTCGCTACCAAGTGTTTTTGGCCTGGACGCCAGTTCGCTGGGCAAAGACCACCGGATTGAAGAGCTTGAAGAACACGAAGAGTTTCGTCGTTAGAACGACCAATGTTCAGATCATTTACTACTTGATATTTAAGAACGCCTTCTGGATCGATGATGAACAATCCGCGGAATGCAACACCCGCTTCTTCATCAAGAACGCCGTATGCGCGAGCAGTTGTTTTGTTAAAGTCAGCAGCGAGTGGGTAGTTCAAGCCGCCAAGACCGTTTTGGTCGCGAGGAGTGTTGATCCATGCGCGGTGAGAGTGAATAGAGTCAACAGATACACCCAAAACTTCTGCGTCAAGATCTTTGAAATCTTCGATAGCATCAGAAAGAGCGATGATTTCTGTTGGGCATACGAAAGTGAAGTCAAGTGGATAGAAGAAAAGCACTAACCATTTGCCTTTGTAATCGGAAAGAGATACTTTACCGAAGTCTTTACCATTTCCCAAAGCTGTCTCTAAAGTAAAATCTGGAGCTGGTGCGCCAATTAAACGTTGTGTCATATGTAACAACCTCCCTAGAGTTTAAGTAACTTGTTTACAATCTACATCATATCAAAACAGCCAGTTTATAGTCAATATAATGTAGTAATAATTTTTATTAGGATCGGAGTATCGCCAGTTGAAAGTCTACCCTCTGCCTCTCGCCTTTATACTCCGGGTTGCAAGAATACTTATTTTCTCATAGAAAACTTGACGATGCCAAGCCTCTGGCGCCGGTAGAGCCTTAGTTGCACTTGGATCAATAAGAATTTTTATAAATTCTTATCGACCAATAAACCACTAGCTTCGATGCGATTGGCTACTTCTACGAGTACATCCGGGTCCTGAACAAGGGCAATTCTCACATAGCCTTCTCCCTCATCCCCGAACGCGTTGCCTGGGATCACGACTACACCCGCTCGCTCCAGCAAGGCAAAAGCAAATTCACGAGACGTCCAGCCCTCTGGAATAGGCGCCCACACAAACATAGTCGCTTTGGGAGGTTCGATCTTCCATCCGATTTTCTCGAGGGAAGCAAGCAACACATCTCGCCGTTCTTGATAAATGCTGCTCGTCTGATTAGAATAATCTCCTGACATGTCAGCTTCCAGCGCTTTGATGGCCATCTCCTGCACCGGGTTGAACACCCCATAATCTATGTTCGATTTCACGACCGCAAGCGGATGAATGATCTCCTGATTCCCCACCACATAGGCGATCCGACAGCCGGCCATGTTGAAGCTTTTGGAGAAGGAATTGAATTCCACCCCGACATCCTTTGCCCCCGCCGCTTCCAAGAAGCTGGGCGGTCGATACCCGTCGAATGCCATCTCCGAGTAGGCGAGATCATGTACGACGATGATGTCGTGTTGTTTGGCAAAAGAGACGACTCTCTCAAAAAAAGAAAGTGTCGCAACCCCCGAAATGGGATTATTCGGATAATTGAGAATCATGAGTTTAGCGCGTTGCCGAATCTCCTGAGGAATGGCCTCCAGGTCGGGCAAGTAATCATTTTCCGCGCGAAGCGGCATTGGGTACAACTCGGCTCCCGCAAGATGCACACTTCCAGCGTAGATCGGATAGCCTGGGTCAGGTACCAGTACGACATCTCCTGGATCGGCCCAAGCCAATGCCATATGCGCTAAGCCATCCTGCGATCCCATTAAGGAATGGACTTCCGTCTTCGGATCAAGCTCAACCCCAAAACGAAACTGATACCACTTCGCTACCTGTTCACGAAAACGCGCGGACCCCTCCGAACCGGGATAACCGTAACTGTCTGGACGAAGAACCGCGTTTGCCAACGCTTCTCTCAGATACTCGGCGGGAGGTTTGTCAGGACTTCCTATTCCCAGATCGATCACCGACATTTTTTTCGCAATCTCTTGTTTGCGTCCAGCCATCTCGGTAAAGATGGCTGAACTTAAGTGATTCAATCGTTTGGATGGATGACGTGGACTCATCTATTGATTCCTCCAGACACTCATCTCGTCTTCTTTGAAACCAACCGTTACTCGATTATCTCCGACGATCAACGGGCGTTTGATCAGCTTGCCGTTAGACGCAAGCAATTCCAGCATCTCGTCTTCACTCATGTTCGGAAGCTTGTCTTTTAGCTGCAACTCCCGATAAAACTGTCCGCTGGTGTTGAACATTTTTCTCAGATCAAGCCCGCTGCTTTTCCAGATACGGCGCAGTTCTTCTTTGGACGGCGGGGCCTCTACAATTGGAATTTCATCAAAAGCGATATTCTCCTCTTTCAACCATTGCTTGGCTTTGCGGCAGGTTCCGCATTTATCGTACAAATAGGCTTTTACTGTCATAGATTGAGTCCTCTTTTCAACTAAGATGTAAATTTATGCTACAAATAGCTTATGTATTCTTGCGATCGATTGCAATATATTAGAGTGCTAAGTGGATACAATCCTTTTAGCTGTTTCTAAAACCTTTGTATAGTTAGCTTCCTCAACAGGAGAATAACTGGTCTCATAAATGGTACCCCTTAACAAATCCCAGCACACGATAGTGTCAATATTCGGAATACCAAACGCAAGCTTAAAGTTTGAGATTAGTGTTTTGAAAACCTGAAACCAGTATCGAACTTCATCTAACTTTCCGAATTCCAAAAATATAATTTTCCTGTTTTTCACATCGTACAAGTAATAAAAATCAATATCTAATCTTTTGGAACTAAGTAGTAAGTCCTTCGAAATACTAATTGAATTCATTTCATAGCTTAACGCCTCAAAGGGTAACTCATAGTTACTATAAGCTAAATGGTTAAACATATTTAGAAATCCTACAGTTAATTGTCTTGCATATTCTCTTTCTTTATATTCAATAACGCTTAATTCTCGATGCTTTTTAAAGGCTTCTGACAAAACAGGATATGTGTCCCGAATTGCTAACGCAAAATGTTTTTTGTCGGATTTTGGGTAACCAAAATGAACTCGATAAAAACTATATAAAGATGGTAACCTCATAATCTCAACTCCAATCAGAAAGTGAAATTTTCTGATTATTATATCACTAACTTATTTGGATAAATGAAGAAAAGCCGTTGAATGTTTGACATTTCAACGACTTAAAAATTTATTCTATTCAATTGGTAACTCATGTTTATCGCGAGGCGATTCTTCCTCTTCGGGGTTGACCTGCCACATCGCCTGAATCGGGCTATAGGACATTCCTAGATCATCCAGATCCGCTGTCTCGGCCAATGTCCCCGTCAACTCCCCTTGATATTCCACTCGGCTTTTTACAGGTACGCTTTGCTTCTTCGCCATCTGCAACAACCTCCCCTTGATCTTTAGGAACTGTTGTCTCAGTGTGACTCAACTCTTATAACGTTATCCGCACATGATAGCCAGCGTGTTTGCGTACTTGAAATACTCCAGTGTCCAAGATCAGGTATTGCGCCTTCACACCAAGCAGCTTGCCGGTGATGGTTTCCTGCTTGTCCAACGTGATTGAATTGATTTTATCCAAGGTTTCCAAGATGGGATAGGCTATATCCACCCATTCGTCTTCTTTCAATTGATATGGTTTGAACTGTTCTGGAAAAAACTCGTATACTTCATCGCGAAGATTGCGTAAATCCACCTCTTTGACGTCACCTTTGAGCATTTTGCGCCAGTTGGTTTTGTCCGGCAAGTATTGGCTTAAATGTACTTCAAGCTCCCCGGCCATTTTGCGTGTCGGCAACTCAGCAATGGGAATCGCGCGAATGGCGCCTTGATCAACCCAACGCTTCAATTGATTGTTTTTGCGGGTTAATCCAACCTTCACGTCACTGGAAACAGCGAGATAGACATAGTGTGGGATCATGCAATGAGTTTCACCGAAGCTGTTATCCCGACAGGTTCCTTGATCGTAGTGGCACTCATGAGGCTTGACGATACACAAGTCGTTTTCTGGCAGGCTCGTAAAGCAGGGATAGCAATAACCGCTGTTAAAGGTCTTATTGGTTTTGCGTCCACAAGCGATACAGTTCTTCTGCCCAAGATAAGCGACCGAAATTTCTTGTCCAAGCCACTCGTTTAGTGGAACGCGATCTTCATTTATTTGCAAATAGTAATCAACAGGTTGGGTTTTGCCATGATAGGTATGGGTTAGGCTATGCAAGATGCCGCTTACTTCCAACATTAATCTCTCCTTATCGTACGTAAATTAGCTTCTATTGTAACACATTCCGGGCGTGAGATTTTACAGGCATGAATCCCTCAATAACGGTGAACCTATGGTTAGGATATTTGGAACAGAAAGGAGTGTCCTAGCACCTTGCGCAGGCTTGTCATGATTCTCGTTACCATAAGCGCTCTCCTATACTGGTCTCCAACCGCTTGGGGCAGTAAAGCTTCGTTTGAACCCATTCATCGCATTGATACGCAGCGAAAAGTCATCGCCCTTACCTTTGATGACGGCCCTGATCCCACGTACACTCCTTTAATTCTGGAGACATTGCATAAAAACGGGGTTCCGGCCACATTTTTTGTGCTGGGATCTCAAGTGGACAAATTCCCCAAAATTATCCGCTGGGTGAAAAAAGCGGGTCATGAGATTGGCAGTCACGGATATTACCATCATGATTTACATCGATTGACGGAGCAGGAGATTTACGACGATATTAAACGTGCGGAAAAATCCATTTGGCGACAAACCGGTATCCTCCCCCAATATTACCGCCCTCCAGGTGGTGTAGTCACGCATGATGTCACCAATGCCGTACAAGCGTCTGGTTACGATCTTGTTCATTGGTCGGTAGATCCTCGTGATTGGTCCTTGCGGCGTACGGCTGCTGTGATCGCCGAAAGCGTGAAATCCCATACAAGATCGGGCGATATCCTTTTGTTTCATGATGGTGGACTCAATCAGCGGCAAACGATTAAAGCCCTGCAAGAGCTCATTACTGACCTGAAGTCCAGGGGGTATAAATTTGTAACTGTGAGTAAATTGCTTGAGCAGGGGAAGGTGAGGTGAGAAAAGACTTCGAGTGGACGAAGTCTTTTCTCTAGCGGGCTTACGCGAAAGGAAGGACTCCGCGCATACTGCGGAGTCCTTTTCGTTTCGATTATCCTGAAATTCTCTTCAAAAAAGAACGCAAACGCTCATTCTTCGGGTTGGCAAAAAACTGATCGGGCTTTCCTTCTTCCACGATATACCCTCCATCCATGAAAATGACACGATCGCCTACTTCACGGGCAAATCCCATCTCATGCGTAACCACGACCATGGTCATTCCCTCTTTGGCCAGGTTCTTCATGACGGCTAACACTTCTCCCACCAATTCCGGATCAAGGGCCGAAGTCGGCTCGTCGAACAGCATGACTTTTGGATTCATCGCTAACGCACGAGCGATCGCCACCCGCTGCATCTGACCGCCAGACAAGCGATCCGGGTAAACATCAGCCTTGTCTTTTAGTCCTACCTTCTCAAGCAACTCCAGTCCTCTTTTGCGCGCTTCTTCAGCGGCCACTTTTCTGACCTTTATCGGAGCGAGCATGACATTCTCCAAAACCGTTTTATGCGGAAACAAGTTGAAGCGTTGGAACACCATCCCCACTTCTTCTCGTACCTTATTAATATCTGTCTTGGGATCCGTGATATCGTATCCATCAATAACAACCTTGCCGCTGGTCACGTCCTCCAATTGATTGAGACAACGCAGAAACGTACTTTTACCAGAACCGGACGGACCAATGACACAGACGACTTCACGTTCTTCAATCTGGGTGGTGATGCCTTTTAATACTTCGAGTTTTCCATAATATTTATGAAGATCCGTAACTTGAATGATCACGCTGCATGTCCCCCCTGATCAGTTGTCTCTATTCTCTGTCTATTCTATCTCAACACCTACCCTTGTAAAAGTATGAATTTTTCGTTTATTCCGACATAATTAAATTTATTGATCAAATAAAACTCGATAGTCCAACAAAAAAAGAAGGGAGTCCTTCTCCCTTCTCTGGTTCTTATCCCAAATATCTCATGCTAAAAAAACTGGCGACAAAAAACAAAATCCAAATGACGCCACGCTTGACTGAAGACGGTGTAAGCAACAGTCTCACCTGCCTGTCTCTTGGTTACTACTGCTACTATTCCTCGAAAGGAAAATCTCATACCCCATCCTGTCAACACTAGTCATTAGGAAGCGATCGTCTCGGAACTGGCTGGCAACCGTTTGGTTTTGGACCGAAAAAATAACCCCGCCAAACTAAACGAAAGAAGCAAAGCGCCGATCAGATAGAACATCCATCCAGGTGTACCGTAATCGATAAAGACTCCATTCACATTGGGAGCCATGATACTGGCAATACTGAAGTTCACGCCAGCGATGATTCCGGCAGTCGGGATCATCCCCTCAGCAAGAATATCGGAAGCAAACGCCAGTCCTAACGAGTAAAAAGAACCAACTGCTGCTCCAGAAAGCGCGAGCAAGCCCATAATCAACCAAACATTGGCTTCGGCTAACGGGATCAACATCATCGCAAGTCCTCCGGCAATGGCACAGAGAATCATCACCTTTTGGCGGCCAATCCGATCACTTAATGTCCCTAACGGAAGCTGTAGAACTAAGCTGCCCACCACAAACGAGGGTAAAATAATCGAAACCCACTCTGCGGATAGCCCGATGCGGAGCGCATAGATGGGAAAGCTTCCGTTAAGCGACGATTCCATAAACCCATACAGGAAGGACGGAAGCAAAGCGAGCCAGGCCAGTTTAACAACGAGGACATAACGGTTTTGGCCTTTGGCGATCTGCTCGACAGGAGGAGGATAGGCGTTCTTCAAACGATTGACCAACCCAAAGGCGATGACCGCAAATAGACTTAACGTCATAAAAGGAGCCCACAACCCGACCTGCAACAAATTGATCCCAAGCGGTCCAATACTAAAACCTACGCCATAAGCCAACCCGTAAATGGACAAGTCCCTTCCCCTTCGCTCAGGCGGCGTAATCGCAGCTACCCACATTTGGCTGGAATAGTGCAGGATCGAATCCCCGATTCCCATGAGCATACGCAGGACAAACCAGATCGTTAATCCGTGTAGAAATGGCAGACAAATCGTTGCAACGGTCATAATCAGCAACCCAAGCAGGAGCGTACTTCGGTAGCCCAATCTGCGGAGTGGAACTTCCAGCCACGGAGAAACGAGTATGATCCCAAAGTACATCGCGGCCGCATTCAGTCCGTTGGCAATCGATGAAACTCCCTGTTCCTCCAGTAATATCGCTAGTAGCGGCAGAGTTAATCCCTGATTCATCCCGGCAATACAAACAATGCCGACTAACGTCCAGATGGTATATCGTGATGACTGCATGAATGATGTTTCTCCTCTCTTTTACACATCCACTCGCTCGGCAACTTGACCTAGCTGAAGCTGATACATTTTGTAATACAAACCGCCGTTCGCCATTAATTCTTCGTGGTTTCCCCGTTCAATGATTTCTCCTCGTGAGAGAACTAGAATCTGATCAGCGTGCTGGATGGTCGACAAGCGGTGGGCGATCATGAAGGTCGTCCGTCCGCTGGATAAGACGTAGAGGGCCTCCTGGATTGCTGATTCTGTTTCACTGTCGATGTTGGCCGTCGCCTCATCGAGAATCAGAATCGCTGGATTATGCGCCAACGCGCGGGCGAAGGAGATTAACTGACGTTGTCCAGACGAAAGCGTCGCTCCTCGCTCCACAACCGGCTCTTGATAGCCTTGGGGCAATTGACGGATAAACTCATCCGCTCGCACAGCCTGAGCTGCTTCCAGTACTTGTTGATTCGTCACTTGTTCATTATACAAGCGAATGTTAAACGAAATATCTCCGGTAAACAGGAATGGATCCTGCAAAACCAGCCCTACATGCTCGCGGAGTACCTCGGGCTTTATTTTACTCATGTCTTGACCGTCGATGGTGATTTTTCCTTCTTTAATTTCATAGAAACCAAGCAAAAGGTTCATAATCGAGCTTTTTCCCGAACCAGTGTGACCAACCAACGCGACCGTCTGCCCAGGCTCCGCTGTAAAGGAAACATTTCGCAGAACAGTTTCTTGGTCGTTATAGCCAAAGGAAACATTGTCGAACACCACTCTCCCTTGTGGCCTTGGAAAATTCGTCTCTTCCTTCGCCGCAATCGTGGGTTCATCCAGCACCGCAAATACACGTTCCGATGCGGTAATCGCCTGCTGCAATTGTGATAATCGCTGCATGATCATATTAATCGGTTCGAAAAATCTGCCCATGTAATCAATGAAGGCGTACAAGATCCCGAACGAAACAAACCCGTCAAAGGATGCGGAACCGAAGTACCAGATAATTAGTGTAAGCGTCAAATTATACACGAAATCAACGGCGGGTCGCAGCAGTAGCGCCTCCAGCTTGTTTTCTCTCATCCGACCTTCGAAATATTCGTTATTCAGCTGATTAAACTCTTGGGACACACCTTTTTCCCGACGAAACGCCTGCACAACTACCATGTTTTGAATCATTTCATTCAGCATGGCATTCATGTCGCTTAACCGCGCGCGAATCAGGGCATAAGCTTTGGAGCTATACATCCGATAAACGATCACCAAGACAGTCAGTATCGGTAATGCAAGGCAACAGAACATCGCCAATTTCGGCTGCAAAAGAAACAAAGCGATTAAGATTCCGATTAAATAAACCCCATTTTGGGCGAATGTTGCCAACACACTGACGTACATCTCTCGTATCGCTTCCGTATCATTCGTCACCCGTGATACCAGTGAGCCAACCGGCGTACGATCAAAAAACGACACCGGAAGCTTCTGCAAATGAGCAAACAAATCGATTCGCATGCGTTGAATAATGCGCTGCGCTGTGGTTTGCAAGGAGATTAACTGGACGTAGTTGATTCCCGCAGAAGCCACAATCAGCATAGCATAGCCCCCGAACAGCCAGAGTAACGGAGAAAAATCATTGCGATAAAGCGATAACACCTCATCGGCTGATAATTGCTCTCCTTTTCGCTCGATTCGATCATTCCCGTTCTGAACCACCACCGTCACAAGCTGTCTCCCGTGAGGATCTACAGCGCTCGGTGTAATGACTCGTTGACCTTCCTTTGGCAGCTCGCCCTCAATCAGGTAGTAGTTCTTGCCTTCAGCGATTACCTGTCGGAGCTGACCTTGTGCCTGTTGGCCGCCCGGACTTAGCCAATCCTCACGAATCAGATAGGAAGATCCGATTTGAACCACACGTGAGGCCTCCTCATTCCCCGCGGGTTGTTGTGAATAGGCGTACCAACGCTTTTGAATGCTGAGGATGTGGTCGTCAATGGCAATCTTCGCGATAAAAGGGCCCGCAAGCTCCGCACCTGTTCCCAATATTAATAGAAAGAGCGCGATCCAGATGCTTTTTTGGTAGTGTCGGGCGTATCCAATTAACCGTCGTATTACGGATGATCCTTTCATCGGCTATTCCCTCCCTCCCGCAAGAACCTCTTCCAGCTGTTGGCGGCGATATTGGTCAGCGTACCAGCCATTTGCTTCCATCAACTGCTCGTGTGTTCCTTGTTCCACAATCTGACCTTCATCCAAAACCAGAATCTGATTGGCATGCTGGACAGCCGAGAGACGATGGGCGGTAATAATGGTTGTCTTTTGCGTACGCTCTTCACGCAAATGCTGTAAAATCTTTTCTTCTGTCCTCGCATCTACTGCCGATAAGGAATCGTCCAGAATCAAAATCTCGGCATCCAGCAGCAGGGCTCTGGCAATCGAAATCCGCTGTTTTTGACCGCCTGACAGCATAACGCCCTTCTCCCCGACCACTGTATGAATTCCTTCCGAGAACTGTTGCAAATCCTGCGCCATCTCAGCTAGGCGAAGAGCATCAAGTACATCCTCTGTTGTTGCTTCCGACTTGCCAAACGCCACGTTTGCTTCAATTGAACGCGAAAAAAGAATATGCTCTTGGGGAACATACGCGATTTTTTCCCGAAGCGTAGAGAGACTAATCTGTTCAATGGGACTTCCCGAGACAAACAGGCTGTTATCCGGTAAAGGATACTGATGCAACAAGCTGCGGCATAACGTTGATTTACCGCTTCCCGTTTTGCCTACGATCCCAAGCGTTTCGCCTGCTTTTAACTCGAAGCTGACGTCAACTAAAGCAGGGCGTTCTGTATTCGGATAATAGAACGTCAGATGATTCGCTTGAATGTTGCTGTTAGAGAGAGTAGTGGCCGCGGCTTGCGCGTCCTGCACATCGGGAACCTCCGTAAGCAACTCCTGCAGTCGCTTCAGTGACGCACTCCCTCGTTGCATAATGTTCATCAGCCAGCCAAAGGCAAACATTGGCCAGATTAACAACCCGAGATACAGATTAAAAGCGACCAAATCCCCCAAAGAGATCTGGCTGTAAAACACCAGAATGGACCCAAAGCCTAATCCGATCAAGAAGCTGAATCCGATGATAATGGAAATGGTCGGCTCAAATAGGGCATCAATTTTCGCGACACTCACATTGCGTTCAAGGGTCTCTTCGCTTACCTGGGTGAAGGCATCAATGTCCTTTTTCTCCTGGACAAAGGCCCGAAGAACACGCACACCCGTAATCGACTCCTGCACATGATCATTCATATGACCAAACGCTTGCTGCGCAAGAAAATAGCGTTCATGCAGCAACTTGCCGTAGTAAGCGGTCGCCCACGCCAGAAAAGGCATCGGGATCAAGGCGGCCAGCGTCAATCTCCAATCGATGGAGATCATCATCGTGCCAAAGGCAAGCAGTGTCATGAAAAAAGAGTCCACTAATGTCAACACACCCATCCCGGCCGTATTCTCAATCGCCGGAATATCATTGGTCGCTACAGCCATCAAATCCCCTGTCCGTCTCCGATGAAAGAAAGAAGGCGACATTCTTGTGAGCTGACCAAACAATCGTTCACGCAACGTACGCTCCAAAATAAGCGATCCGCCAAACAATAAAAACCGCCACATATATCGCAATCCATAAAGGCTGACTCCTACCCCCAGCAAAATCGCAATAGTCTGAATTAATATCGGCTGAGTCATTGTCCCAAGCCGCATATGATCAACCGTACTTCCCACTAGTCTAGGTGGAATCAATTGCAGAACATCAATGATAAATAAAATGAATATCCCCACTGCATAACGCTTCCAATATGTACGAAAAAACCAGCCTAATTGCCGAAACGTATCCACCGTATCTCTCCTCTCGCAAGCAACCCTTCACGTGTAAAAACGAGGCATTCACCAGCCAACAGGCAAAGGTGAATGCCTAAGATGAAACCATTTTATCCTATGATGTCTTGGATTTCTTGACTTTTCTTGTGAATCCAGCTTTTTTCAATAGCTTTTTGCTTTGATTTTTCGCCAGTCATCTGCCAGCATGCCATATACTGCATGATCTACATAGTGATCATTAAGAAACTCATTTTGGCGGAGGATTCCCTCCATCTGAAAGCCCAGGCGTTCGGGTATCGCCCTGCTCTTATGATTCTGAATGGCCGCATTGATTTGGACCCGATTCAAGTTCCATGTACCAAAGACAAGCTGGTTTATGTACTCCCGAACAGAAGCCGTCATGAGACCATTTCCTTGAAATTGTTCTCCCAGCCAATATCCAATACTTGTATTACGGTTTGACCAGTTGATGCTATGTACACCAATCGTCCCTGCAAATAAGCCTCTAAACCAGATTCCATAGTGAATGCCTTGATTCCGTTCACGCTGATGAATGGTCGCTTGAATAAACTGAGCCGTATCATGAGAATCCCTGGATTGATCCACCCACGGCAGAAACTCCCGAAGGTAGTGTCTCCCTGAATCAACCAGTTCAAACATCGCGTGAGCATCTGAAAAAGAGAGCACTCTCAACTCTGCATTGTAAGAGAGCGGAATTCCTTGCATCTTGATCACCATCCAATATGTAAAAAGTCACGTAAAAAATTGACAGTTAAACTTTATTTTATTGAAATTTAGCACTTTTGTGTGTTTTCTGCAAGGGAGAAAAGAGCTTCGTCCCCTTCACGCTCTGTGGAAGTTCGCAGAGAAGCAGCAAAGTCCGGTCAGTCAATCCGAAAGGGACGTCGCCAAACGCTTCGCGCCCCTGCGGGGTTGGGTGGCGACTATCTTCCCTTTCTTCTTTCCTTACCTGAGTATCACTTCCAAGGAGGCTATAAGTGGACGAAGCTCTTTTCTGGGCTTACGCATGGATGGAAAAAGAATCGGTTTATCATGATAAACCGATTCCTTTTCCTTTTTTATAGAGATTAAGCTTGTATAGTCGAGAAGCTCCTAAACAAGCAAGTCGCTTGAGCTCTCCAGGCACACCAAAAGCCAGCTGCACCAACGGAAGAATGCAACCGGCTTCATTGCTTACCCGTATTTATATGCCCGAATACGACGAATCATGGCTTTATTCCCCAGTTTACGGAAATGGGAGATGGCAGGAAAATGATTTGTTTCAATGATCCATAGACGGCCATTTTTGTCCAGTCCCATATCCATTCCATAAATGCGATGGGCTGGAAACGCCGCCATTAGCCGATACGCTGACATTAACGCGACACTGTTAAGATTGGACAGGATCATCCGGTGAGACCGACCCTTGAGAGAAGACTTTTTCAAGGCGGCCCGAACGTGCATCATCTTACCTTTACTCCTTGTATTGTTGGTGACGATGTAGCCTTTGCCTGCTACTTTTGCAGCTTTAGCGGTTATATTCCAATGATTGGAATCCCTTTTACGTTGCACAATGAACCGCATATCAAACGGGCGATTGTTGATTTTGGCGAGGGGAATATAGCGTTGAACCATATACGCCAAGGACCTCATTTTACTAATCAAATTATGGAACATCATATCTTTCCCTTTTACCATTACCTTTCGATTCTCACTGTGTATGTGATAATAGTGGTTTCCCAACGAAGATACCTTGATCACACCAGCCCCGCCACTGCCATTGACAGGCTTCAGAATCACTTGGCCATATTTGCTGAGCATTCTCCAAAAAGCTTTGCGCGTCATCCACCGCGTCTCCGGCATGTAATGCGTTAAATGTCGAGAACGTTTTAGGAGTAAATATTTGGACCATTTATCTTTTGCTCTCATGAGGCATCTTCCTTTCGAAGGATAGCCGATGACTCCAAGATCATTCTCCAACAAACTTCTGCAACCGTTCTCTTATCTCATACGGTTTTTCTTTCGGGCGACCAAGTTGCTCAAATGAGCCTTTTGCAATTTTCAGATAGAGAAAAGTCAGTCCCTGTGTCTGTTTCCACGCTCGAATCGCTTCTTTCAATTCTTCCAGGCTGTGAATATAAATGGATTTCACGTAGCCACACGCGGCGGCAATCTCCACGAAATGAACAATATTGGATACGGTACTCTGTCCGCCCGTCGAATCATGAACATTATTATCCAGCAGAATATGAAGCATGTTGTCTGGACTGTAGTACCCGTTCGTAGCCAAACTTCCCATACGCATCAGCAAGGAGCCGTCTCCGTCGATGATGACGATCTGTTTATCCTTTGCCGCAAGAGCCAGGCCAAGTCCAAGAGAACTGACACACCCCATGGAACCAACCATGTACAAATTGTTAACAGCGTCTTCAATCTCATACAGTTCTCGTCCCGTCTTTCCGGTGGTGGCAAGCTGGACCGTTTGGCTGTCTTTTAGGGCGTTAATAACCGACAAGGCTTCATAGCGCGTCGGAACCTGATCTTGTTCATTTTTTGATATTTTGAGAATATTGCGGTTTGATAAGGACTCTTGTTTGGCAAGCTTGATCTTTTCAAACGTTTTGTGTTTTACGACAAAGAAAAAGGATTGATTCTCCTCGATAGTCACATTCGCCCGATCAAGCTGCTGCTTGGCTTCCTCCATATCGCTTGAAAGGAACTCCCATTTGATCCGCATTAAATCCAACAGCTGTGTCGTCATCTGGCCCATTAATTCATGCTGCGGCTCATCCTGAATTCCCTCTTCCCCCCTCAGGCTGACGAAACCCAGAACAGGCAGGCGAAAAGGATCGTTCAGTGACACCAACGGGGAAACAGCGTTGGTCAAACCGGAATTTTGCATCAAGACAACCGCCTTTTTTCCTCCTAATGCTACTCCGGCCGCAATGGCTATCGCTTCTCCCTCATTGGTTGCCCCCACATAATTGCACTCATTTTTAGCATAGTTAATAAAATCCTTTAGAAATGAACAGGGAACCCCACAGTAAAACTGAAAGCCTCGCTTGTTCAGTTCATCACCAAACAGCTTCGTGTTCAATACCATTTCATCATCCCTTTTATCCAAGACTCTCCGGATCGTTGCCTTTCGGGAGATACTTCTTTTCTGCTTCTTTTAATTCGTCAGCTTGTTGCAGCTGAAAAACTTCATCCAGCGGCGCCAGTTTTTCTTCCACATGCAAAAGGCTTCTCTGGTGAAAGATTTGCTGCGACGTTTGCCGCATAGCGACAATCGAGGATCTCAGGTTGTGGTTCGCCCAAATGACGGCGCTTACACCCATTTCCTCAAATTTTTCTGTGGGTGTCGCATAGTATTTGGTGGGGACAATCACAACGGGATGCCTGGAATTCCATTCTTTTATAAATGCCTCAATTTCCGTGATATCCGTCCTTTTACTGTGCATGAGTATAGCATCTGCTCCCGCTTGCCGGTAAGCCTCCGCTCTTCGTAATGCTTCCTCCAAACCCCAACCCGCTATAAATGCTTCCACTCGTGCCACAACGACGAAATCTTCATCTGTTTGACTGTCCTTCATCGCCTTGATTTTGCCGCAGAACTCATTCATATTGGCGAGCGGCTGAACCTCACTTTTGATAAATGAATTGGTTTTGGGAAAAAGTTTGTCTTCAATACATACACCCGCTATGCCTCTTTGCTCCAACTTTTTTACCAATCTTCTCGCGTTGTTGAAGTTTCCATAGCCCGTATCCCCATCCAGCAATATAGGAACCGTAGTCGCGTCACTCATAAACTCTAAAACATCCAGCACCTGAGTCCAGGAAGCTTCATTGTTATCCCTCACTCCCAGGGAAGCTGAGATGGATAAACCACTTCCCCAGATCCCTTTGAAGCCGCATTCTTCGGCTATTTTGGCTGATAAACCATTATGCGCTTCCATTAGAAATTCAATTTCTGGGGATTGAATAAGCTGCTTTAACTGTGTTGTTTTTTTCATGCGGACCTCCAATCCAGTCCCTACTCGAGCGAGCTTCCAAATTTCTTACACTTCATATCTTATGAATAATTGAGGTTCTCCCGTGCACACATCTTCCACTTAAAAATGATCATCGTGTCTTTGTCGCTGCTTAAGAACCTTATCTTACCTGCTGGGATATACTGTAGGGAATTGTTCCTAATGGGGGCTTGATACGAGAATGAGCAAATGGGAGAGGTACTCAATTCTAAATGAAGATATGCGGATTCGCTCCTATTTACCGGAGACGCGGTTGATGTCGGAGCAGAATTTGCGTGATTTGCTAGCCGTATATGAGAGTGTCATTTTGAAACCTGCGGCAGCCAGCGGAGGAGTAGGCGTCATGATCGTGTCATCCTTAGGGAACGATCATTTTGAGGTTCAAATAAAATTGGAGAAACAAGTCATCACAAGGGACGACCTCTTCTCCTATTTAACGAAGGAAATTATTAAGGATTTTGCTTCATTCATCCCAATTAAAGAAGTAATGGACGTTCTAAGTGAAAGCTATATCATTCAACATCGGATTCCTTTGGCCCAGGTCGACCACCGTCCCTTTGACATTCGGGTCATGGTTCAACGGAAAGTAGATTCTCCATGGGTGGTGACAGGAAAACTGGCCAAGTTGGCGGACAGTGGCTATGCCATAACCAATGTCAATCTCGGAGCCGTCATCCTTCCTGTTGAGACAGTGCTTCAACGTTCCCCCTCCTTACAGGCGCTTCCAGAGCAGGCCCTTTTAGCCGAATTGGATCACGTAGCGTTACTGGCAACAGAGCGACTTGCCCAGCATTTTCAAATCCGCATGGTCGGCTACGATCTCTGCCTCGATAATCAAGGAAAGGTTTGGATCATTGAAGCCAACTTCAGACCGGACGATTATATCTTTTTGGATTTAGAGGATAAGACCATGTATGAGACGATTCGAGATTATTCCTAACGCAAGTCCAGTTGATCGAATGAGAATCTAATTCGAAGGGAGTGAATCTAGATGGACCTTGACGCACTTATCGATCTTATTAAGAATTTTCCGCTCGATAAACAAAACGATGATGATGCCATTAAGAGCGTATTCCAACAGGCCGCACAGGGATCGGGAAGATCTTATACGGATGAAGAATTGAATCAATTCCTTCTCCTTTTCAAACAACTACTTCAAGATGATTCTCAATCCAAGCTGATTTCCATGTTAATAAAAGGCGGCATGAACAAAAACCAGATGGATGAGATTAAAGAAAAGCTTGACTCCTGATACTTGAATCCAACCAAACAAAATGGAAGCCCTCCACGATAAGGACTTCCATTTTTGAGTGAAGAGGACGTTCTTCATCCGATCAGAGACTACTGAGATGTTCGTGAATCAGCTTCCATTCTCCCCCATCCACTTTAGTGAAGATATTCGTTGCCCTTCCACTTCCTGAAACGAATTCCCCCTTGTGATAACCCTGATAATGATAGGTATAAATACACGTTGCTGAAGTTTCGTCTGCTGTAAGCCACTGGACATCTCTCGCGGAATAAACTTCTTCTTGAACCACGTCCCACGAGTTTTCGAAATAACTTTGAATTTCGCCTAACGTTGTACAAGTCTTATTGGAAAACCAATAAACCGCCTTTTCGTGTAGCAGCTTTCTCACATTGTTGAAATCATGAGAATTAGTGGCTTCTATATATTGTTCGAATGCCTTCTCGTAATCCATTGATCATCCCCCCTATTAACAATGAAAACCCAAACTTTATTTCCTATATTATACAAAAAGGACCCATTCCCCTACATCAAAAAATGTTTAGGGAATGGGTCCAACTCGCTTGTCTTTTATTTTTGCACCGATTTAATTTGCTCTGGTTTATAAATGCCAGTCTCTGTCACTATGGCCGTGATATAACGCGCTGGCGTAACATCGAAAGCCGGATTGTAGACCTTGATGCCATTCGGTGCCACCTGTTTGCCAAGACCTTGTGTCACTTCTTCAATCGGACGTTCTTCGATTGGAATCTGTTCGCCCGTTGCGGTGCCAAGATCGATAGAGGAGAGCGGCGCCGCTACATAGAAGGGAATTCCGTGCGCTTGTGCGAGAACAGCCACTCCGTACGTGCCAATTTTGTTAGCGACATCTCCGTTCGCCGCCACTCGATCTGTACCCACGATGACGGCTTGAACCTTCCCTTGCGCCATGACCATCGCCGCCATATTGTCACAGATGAGTGTCACGTCAATGCCGGCTTGTTGCAGCTCGAAAGCCGTCAAGCGAGCACCTTGCAGTACGGGGCGAGTCTCATCCGCATACACCTGTAAATCCCAGCCTCGCTCCTTCGCCAGATAGAGTGGCGCAGTCGCCGTACCGTATGCGGCAGTGGCAAGCGCTCCCGGATTGCAGTGTGTCAAGATTCCCATTCCATCCTGCAACAACGTCAGTAAATTCTCGCCGATTTGTTTGCATACCCGCTCATCCTCCGCCTGGATGGCGATTGCTTCGTCGAGGATGATTTGTTTGATCTGTGGGATGGTCAGGCCCGCGTTGTCCTGTACCTTGGTTTTCAAGCGTTCCAACGCCCATACCAGATTGATGGCTGTTGGCCTGGAAGTGGCCAGATAATCCGCTTGCTGATTCAGCTCCTCCCAGAACCCCTCGAAGCTATCCGTTTTCGAATGACGGATTCCCAAGTATAAACCATACGCTGCGGTCATCCCGATCGCCGGTGCCCCGCGCACTTGCAAATGTCGAATCGATTCCCACACCTGTTCAACCTCGGTTAGTTGCAGATAAATCGTTTCGAGCGGAAGTCTGGTTTGATCCAGTAGTTCCAGATGATCGTCTGCCCAGCGAACAGGGGTTAGTCTTGTTGACGTTGTCATACCGCTTCCTCCTGATGTGACTCTGTAGTCAGATTGCTGACGATTTCGCTAATATCCGTAGCTGCTTTCACAGACGTCCGCTGTAAAACCAGCGTTTTCCCAATCTCAAGCGCCAGACGCTCGGCATTCGCGCGTACTTCCTGATTCTCAATGGTATTCAGGTCGGCGACACCCGCCAAACCAATCACGCGGCGGAGAACTTCGCAGCCTGCGTAACCTACGGCATCCTGGAGAACTTGGGCCAGATATTCCTGCCAGAAATCCTCCACACGGGCACTCCGCTCTTTGGCCTGTTTATGCCAGAGTTGCACGAAGTTGTAAGCAAACTCCTGCCACACGTTCTCAACCGTCTCCAACAGATAGTGGCGATACGCTTGA
Source organism: Brevibacillus ginsengisoli (assembly GCF_050113715.1). NCBI lineage: Bacteria > Bacillati > Bacillota > Bacilli > Caryophanales > Paenibacillaceae > Brevibacillus > Brevibacillus ginsengisoli. Next base: position 311,699 of record NZ_JBNJQR010000005.1, on the reverse strand, counting down.
AGATCCTCTTCAGTCTTTTGCAAGCCTTGCTGTCCAGCATAGTTGAGCAACAGGTTCGCGATCACTTGCCCGATATCAAAGCCAATTGGACCGTAGTAAGCGAATTCCGGGTCGATGACTTTGGTGCTTGTCGCGGTTACGAAGATACTGCCTGTGTGCAAATCCCCATGCAATAAAGCCTCCGCGCGAGTTAAAAACCCAAATTTCAATTTGGCTATCTCACGTTTCAACAATCCGTTGGCCCAGATCGTCTCCACATCTCGTTGAATCAATGGGTTGAAATTGTTTGTATCGCATTTTTCATAAGGATCTGTAAATACTAAATCTTCGGTTATTTTACAAAGCTCAGGATTGATGAATTTGGAAACCAACGCCTTTTTCTCGTACGGATGGATCCCCAAATCAGAAGTAAAGAACAGGGTCTCGGCCAGGAAACGCCCAATATGCTTGGCGAACTGCGGATAACGCTCCCCGCTGATCAAGCCCTTGCGCATAATGATATGATCACTCAAGTCCTCCATGACGGTAAGCGCCAATTCCTTATCAAAATGATAAACCTGCGGCACCAGGTCTGGGACCAGTTTCCCTTGAATGTGCAAGGCATCACTCTCGATCCGCGCCCGATCCAATGTTAACGGCCACGATTCCCCTACTACCCGAGCGTAAGGCAAAGCTTGCTTGACGATCACGCTTTTAAGATGTTCTTCATCCCGGATATGAAACACCAGATTTAAGTTGCCGTCGCCGATTTCTGAACTAGTCAGCCTCGCATCCGCTTCGAAAAGCCCAGGCAATTGACGCACATACTCAACCGCATCCTGCTCCGATAATGGACGATATGCCATCAGAATCTTCCCCCTTCTTCAGCCCTTTTAATTCTTGCACTTCTCGTATATTTCCAACGGATTCGTCAGCTCTTCCAACTGAGCCATTAAACGATACTCCACCAGCTTGCTCACCTTGCAATCCGCCACTTCTTGGACAACCTGCTCAGCAGTAAGAATGACCCAATCCGCTTGCGACTTATGGATAAACCAATCCTTCCCCCGTACTCTTACCCATATATTCGCCACCGGGCAGTCGGGTGAAAAAAGGCGGGATTCCTTCAGGTATTCATCTCCGCGTTCCATCGCTAGAAGAAACAACGTTTTCCACGCCCTCTTCCAATCATCACTGAGCAAAAGATGCCAGGAACCTGCTTCTTCTTCCGAAAGCCTGCCGCGCAAATGACCGATTGCATGTGTCAAAGCATTGCGGGCATTTTCCTCTTCAACGGGGCGCTGTTTAACTTCTTCCAAACGATTGCACAGCCAATCGGCGAATGCCGTCCAGTCACGGCTTGCTTGCTGCTTGGAGAGTTGAATCTGATCCTTAAAGGCTTGCGCGATTTCTTTGTAGTCACAATACGATGTCAACATTACTAAATACTTATGCTCTGCCCATACTTGTTCACACCATGTTTTTGATAGCGGTACGAAAAAAGACCTCTTTTCCAAAGAAAAGAGGTCCTGTGCATACGTCGTCAACGTTGTCGTTCCCCCTTATCTACCAGAATGTTTTTCTGCAGGAATTAGCACCGTGCACATTCTTACGAGTCGAACTCTAGTAAGCAATGTGTCGGTTGCTGGGTATCATCGGGCCAGTCCCTCCACCGTCTCTGGATAAGGAAATCCATTTTTCAAACTATTCGATTTGCGATTACGATGAATCATACACAGCGATCCCGCAAATTGTCAACACCTATTTTTTCGTGTATGTGCGGACAACTCCCTGAACCTTTTTTCCCCTTACTCGATACCAAACTCATAGTTGACAGGGGGCTAAAACTCATCTTATGATTTGATTACCGTGTGAAAAGAGCGGTTCAATTCAATATTTTCTGACACAACTCTTATTGTGAGAAGGCAGAGGGACTGGCCCGATGATGCCCGGCAACCGGCGTGCACGTACAAACTTGCGCGTAACGGTGCTAAATCCTGCAAAAACCCGTTTATTGGTTTTTGAGAGATGAGAGAAGAAGCATGTCGCATATGACGCCTCCTTCTCGTTGAAGGGGGCTTTTTTGTTAAGGTCAACCATTTTTTGTCGAGGAGGCAATCTCGTGAGCCAAGATACGATACTCGTAACTTATTTGACCCAAGCCAAGGATCTGGAGAAAAAAGCGCAGGCCATTGCCGTCGGAATGACCGTTGGTTCTTGGACAGACTTGCCTGCCGCGAAACAGGAGGCCCTCCGTCCGTACCTTGGTGAAGTCCATTCCGTTCATCCAATCGAACAGCTTGATAATGGGGACATACGCGGAACGATCACCATCAGTTATCCGACGCGCAACTTTACCAAGGATATTCCTTCCCTCTTGACCGGTGTGTTCGGCAAATTATCCATGGACGGCAAGATCAAACTGTTGGATATCCAATTCCCAGACTCTTTCACCGAAGGATTCCCTGGTCCGAAGTTCGGGATTGAAGGCATTCGCAATCTTGTCGATGTTCACGATCGTCCGCTGTGCATGAGTATTTTCAAGTCCTGTCTCGGCATGCCATTCGAGGATCTCAAGACCCAATTCCGGGCGCAGGCTCTTGGCGGTCTTGATTTGGTAAAAGACGACGAGATTTTCTTCGCGGATGACCAAGCGCCTTTCCTTGAGCGAATCAAAGCCTTTCGTCAGATTTCCCACGAGGTGGAGCAGGAAACAGGCAAACATGTGCTTTACAGCGCTAACCTTACCGGCCCGACTCACGAATTGTTGGAAAAAGCGAAGCGGGCAGTTGATGCGGGAGCCCAATGCCTGCTATTTAATGTGTTGAGCTATGGCTTCGATGTGTTGCATCGCCTTGCCGCTGATCCTGACATCACTGTGCCGATTATGGCGCATCCAGCGTTAGCGGGAGCCTTCTATCCATCTCCTGATTACGGAATCGCTACGCCGCTGTTGCTCGGCAAGCTGATGCGGCTGGCTGGGGCTGATCTGGTTCTTTTCCCTTCTCCGTATGGCAACGTGGCGCTGGATAAAGACGAAGCGATTACGCTCGCCGCTCATCTGACAAGTGCGGATACTCGACTGAAGCCTTCCTTCCCTGTTCCATCTGCGGGCATTCATCCGGGACTCGTTAGCCAATTATATGCTGACTTCGGATTGGATCAGGTAGTCAATGCGGGAGGCGGAATTCACGGTCATCCTGGCGGAGCTACCGATGGAGCCCGTGCTTTTATCAAGGCAATCGAGGCTGTTGTAAGCGGACAAAGCTTGCAGGAAGCCGCGAATGACTTTGAACCGCTGGCGATTGCTTTAGCTAAATGGGGGCAGAAATAATGCAAAAAAAGCTTGTACTCTTTTGTGATTTTGACGGTACGATTACCGAAAAAGATAATATTGTCGCACTGATGAAAGAATTCGCTCCACCGGGCTGGGAGGCTCTGACGGAACAAATCCTTACCCAGAAGATCTCGATTCGTGAAGGGGTTGGCAAGCTGTTTGCCACCATTCCTTCTTCACGCAAGCAAGAAATGATTGACTTCCTCCTGCGTGAAGCCAAGATTCGTGAAGGCTTTGCCCAGTTTATCGACTATTGTAAAAATCAAGGAATCACCTTGCTCATTACCAGCGGCGGTATTGACTTCTTCGTCTATCCCATGCTCGCACCCTTTGGCTTGGAAGATCAAATCTATTGCAACGGCAGTGATTTCTCTCAAGAGACGATTACCATTACCTGGCCGAACTCATGCGATGAACACTGCTCGACGGATTGCGGCATGTGCAAAACCACCATTATCCGAAGCTATGATCCGGATCAATACTACCGGGTTGTCATAGGCGACAGCATTACTGACTTGGCAGGAGCGCGAATTGCCGATTTCGTTATTGCACGCTCACTTTTGACGGAGAAGTGCCGTGAACTGCAGCTCCCCCATGAGACATTCGGCACGTTTTTTGACGTGATCGCAAGTCTCGATCAGATCATCCAACGTCAGGAGGTGCGTTAAGCCATGGGATTCACCGATCAACAGCGAGAAGAAGCCTTCCGTCAATTGGACGATGTCAAAATGACGTTTGCCCGTCGCGATTGGTTCCCGGGTACAAGCGGAAACCTCTCGATCAAAATCGAGTCTGATCCGCTCCTCTTCGCCGTTACCGCCAGCGGGAAAGACAAAACCAAATGTACCTCAGAGGATTACCTGGTTGTGGACGAAAACTCTGAGCCAGTTGAGCAAACCACGTTAAAGCCATCCGCTGAAACCCTGATTCATGCGGTCGTTTATAAGAATTTTGCCACTGCCAGAGCTTGCTTTCACGTTCATACCATTAGCAACAACGTGATTTCGGAGCTTTACTATGGTCAGCGCTCCTTCAGTATCCAAGGGCAAGAGCTGATCAAGGGACTGGGTATCTGGGAAGAGAATGCTCGCATTACAGTGCCTATCGTTGAGAACTACGCGGATATTCCTACGCTCGCTTCAGCCATCGAGCAAGTAATTACTCCTGACGTTCCCGGGGTATTGATTCGCAACCATGGAATCTACGCATGGGGAGACAGCGATTTGGCAGCCAAGCGCCATCTGGAGGCCTTTGAGTTCTTGTTTGACTATCATTTGAAAGTATTGCAGCTGCGTTCTCTTGCTCAAACCGCCCAATTGTAGCTCAAGGTTATGCCGATTGATTTTCTGTTATACGTAATAAGAGAGGGCCTCTGCGGAGCCCTCTCTTCTCATTCTCTATCCGATTTCTTGCACCAAACGCTGCAATGTCTGCGAGCGTTCCTGCAATCTAGCAACGATTGCCGTGAATTCATCCATAATGGCCGCTGTTTCCTGTGTAGAGGCGGCGGCTGTCTCAATATGCGTCAAATTCTCATCCGTCTTAAATCGAAGCTCCCGCATGCCCGTTTCAATCTTGTTGGCATCCAGTTGTTGAAGCTCTGTTTTTTGGGCAATATTTTGCAGGTTCAGATTAATCTCTTCCACAGAACTTTCAATTTGTCGCAGCTTTTCCGTGGCTTGTTGGGAGATTTCAACCCCATTTCTTACGGCTTCCCGACTTTCGCCCATGCTCATCTTGATTTCGCTCAAGTCGTCCTGAACATGAGTAGATAGCTCTCCAATCGCTTTGGCTGCCTCCGAAGCTTTGAGCGCCAACTGATGGACCTGTTCCGCGACTACCTGGAAGGTACGCCCCGCTTCACCCGCACGCGAAGCTTCAATCGAGGCATTAATGGCAACGACCGTTACGTTTTTGGCAATATCCGTAATGGCTTCACTAATTGTAAAAATTTCCTGTGTCCGTTCCGCCAACACCATCGCCTTGTCAGTCGCTTGCTGTGAGGTTTGGTCAATGGTTTGGATAATTGTCGCCATCTGTGAAACGACCTCTTCACTCTCGATGGATTCTTTCTCCACTGCCTCGGCATGCGTAACGGCTTGTTTGGTCGCGTTGGTTATCGCTTGCGACTTGTCTACTTGCTCCGTCACGAATTGCTGATTGGTTACGAGAATCTGTTTGGAAGCCTGACTGCTGATAATGATATGCTCGCTTCCCTGAGCAATCTGCATCATCGCCTCGCGGGTTCCGTGTGTCATTTGATTTAATTGTTGAATGACATTGCCAATTTCACTCGTGGTAACGGCTACTTCGTCCAATAGTCGTTGGTTCTCCCTCTGCAATTGTGCACTGTGCTCTAGTTCCTGCTCCGCCTTATGAATCATGAGGCGAGAGCGGGTTACCATCGAAATCAGACGCAAGATGACAATTAGCATGATGAGGCTAAGGATGGCAAGGTCAGTTACTTGAACTTGGCCCATTAAGTAGGTCTCGGCTGGTGCGGTAATCATCACAAGCAACGAAACAAACATCACCACTCCTTTATGTGCGTACAGTCCTGAATAGATAATCGGAATTAACCAGACAAAAAAGGTCAGCGTCGTCGCGTGAAACATCGGATAGACAATTGCTATCATGATAAACATTTGCAACGGGAATATGTAATGAAAATAGCGATGAAGATTCTTGAAGCGAAACAAAAATAACGTGACAAAATAAAGAAAAAAAGATATTCCCGTACCCAAAAATAGCTCTGGATAAGAGATGATCTGCACCATGTCCAGATACTTCAATAGAAAGCACAGGGAATAAAATAGGATAAGTCCAAGTCCACTCACTTTTCTTAACAGGAGATTAACTTCGTTCATATTTTCGGTTAATGCTTTCGATTCTGTCATGTTTTCTCCTCCTCTTCCTATCCTATTCCCTTCATCTTAATTACGAAACATCAAGATACTTCATCCCGAATAATGCCGTGGCTGCTCCCAAGCAGGACTTCTTTGTCATGTTGGTTTCGATAGATCATTTCCACTGCGACTTTACGATATCTCTCCATTGGTATCACTTCTGTAACCGTCAACTCACAAGTAATCGTATCCCCCGTAAAAACAGGTCGAATGAACTCGCTGACCATTTGACGCGCGATAAAGTTCATATCACCACCCAGTTTGGTTCCGATGCTTGCGGTTAACAAGCCCTGCACCATCAGTCGCCCCTGGTCATCATACTCTAGATGATGCCTTCCACTGTCCCCGGAAAATTCGGTAAATCGACGTACTTCATCCTCCGTAAACGTCCTAGACCACGTATAACGATCTCCTGGTTTCAGGATCATCTTCACTTCTCTCCTTCGTGAATCATTGAATGATTCAATATTCAAACTAACTTCAGGTGAGTGTTTTCATATTGAAAAGCTGGGGGTCTTTATCCCCCAGCCCTTTACCTTCACGACAAGCTATTACAATACGTAACCGTCCGCTTCGATCACACGGTCTGCAATGGCACGTTTGAGATGAACCACGTTCACTGGATTGCGGCGAGTCAGCTTTTTCAAAATCGAGAGACGTAGACGCAGGTTGTCGCCTTCTTCCATGGCAGCCAAAGCGTCCTTCGCCCAGCCTTCCACTTTATCGAACGCTTCTTGTACGTAAACGCTTGTCATATTGAGCTTATGCTGTTCTTTCTCGAAACCGTTTTTCGCGATTGCCTTTTCGGTACGCTTCAAAACGCTATCCATCGCATAGAGTTCAATCAGCATATCCGCAGCGAAAGCGAGGAGTTCTTGTTCTTTGGCGAGCCCCATTTGGTATTTCATGATGGCGGAACCAGCTACCATCATGATGATTTTGCGAGTCATCTCGATCAGATGTTTCTCAAGAGCAAGTGGAGCATCCTCAATTTCTTGCGGATAGTAGCTCATCAATTCTTCTTGCAAGCCAGTTGCCGCTTGCATGAGTGGAAGATCGCCTTTCATCGCTTTTTTGATCAACGTGTCTGGTATGATCATACGGTTGATCTCGTTGGTACCCTCAAAAATACGGTTGATACGGGAATCACGGTACATATTCTCGATTTCATATTCTTGAATAAAGCCGTATCCACCGTGGATTTGAACGCCTTCATCCACGACGAAGTCAAGAACTTCGGTAGCGTGAACCTTATTAATCGAGCATTCGATCGCGTATTCTGCAATAGCCTTGGCTACCTCACGACCATCTTCCGCTTTTTCACCCAGCGCGGAGAGGGCGACGTCGAACATACCAACTGTACGGTAGACGGAGCTTTCTGCCGCATAGATCTTGGTTGCCATGCTGCCTAATTTGTTTTTGATCAGGTTGAAGCTGGCAATTGGAGTTTTGAATTGTTTGCGGTCTTTCGCATACGTAGTAGCCAGGTGAAGAGCATGGCGGGAAGAACCCACAGCGCCAACCGCCAATTTATAACGACCCACGTTCAGGATATTGAAAGCAATGTGGTGTCCTTTGCCTATTTCGCCAAGCAGGTTCTCCACTGGAACTTGCGCATCCTCAAGGATCACCGTACGAGTGGAAGAGCACTTGATCCCCATTTTCTTCTCTTCAGCGCCTGTGGATACCCCTGGGAAACTACGCTCAACGATGAAAGCGGAGAAATGCTCGCCGTCAACTTTGGCATAAACCACGAACACGTCAGCGAATGCCGCATTGGTGATGAATTGCTTGGTACCGTTCAGGATGTAGTACTTGCCGTCTTCGGAGAGTTTCGCGGTTGTTTTGGCACCAAGCGCGTCGGAACCGGAGGATGGCTCAGTCAAGCAATAAGCCGCCAGTTTTTTGCCGGAAGCAAGATCAGGCAGGTAACGGCGTTTTTGATCCTCATTACCGAAGTAGACAATTGGCAAGGAACCGATCCCGACGTGCGCGCCGTGGGTAATCGCAAAGCCGCGCGCCAACGCGAATTTCTCTGCGATTAAAGCCGAGCTGATTTTATCAAGGCCAAGACCGTCGTAGTTCTCTGGCACGTCAGCCGCTAACAATCCTAAATCAGCAGATTCTTTTAACAGTCGAACCGAAATCTCAAAGTTTTGTTTCTCTAACTCTTCCAGATGGGGACGTACTTCGTTGCGTACGAACTCTTCTGTTGTTTGCGCGATCATTTTTTGTTCGTTGGTCAATTCCTCCAATGTAAACACATCATCGCAAGAACCAGCCTCCAGTAAGAAGCTGCCGCCACGAATCAAATTTTGTGTATCTGCCATTGTGTATCTCTCCTTTTTTAGCAAATGGATTCATACCTGTTCCACGTGTGGTGGAACTTACAGGATTTCAAATACGCCCGCAGCACCCATACCGCCACCGATACACATGGTAACGACACCGTATTTGCCGTCTCGTCGCTTCAATTCGTTCAGGAGGGAAACGGTTAGTTTAGCTCCTGTGCAGCCAAGCGGATGACCAAGCGCGATCGCTCCTCCGTTCACGTTGACCTTCTGTGGATTGAGCCCCAACTCACGAATAATCGCAACGGATTGGGAAGCAAACGCTTCGTTTAATTCAAACAAATCAATATCCTCAAGGGTTAATCCCGCAAGTTTAAGAGCGTGTGGAATTGCTTCAATAGGACCGATTCCCATCACGTCTGGATCTACGCCACGAACCGTAAAGGAACGGAATTTGGCGATTGGCTCAAGGCCAAGCTCTGCCGCTTTGTCAGCTGACATCACCAGAACTGCTGCAGCTCCGTCACTTGTTTGAGAGGAGTTCCCCGCCGTTACGGAACCTTTAATGTGGAAAGCCGGCTTGAGCTTTGCCAATCCCTCCAGAGAGGTATTCAGACGTACCCCTTCATCCGTATCAAAAACATATTCTTTGACGTGTACCTTCCCTTGATCATCTACAAATGATTGCTTCACCGGGATTGGCACAATCTCATCCTTGAATTTGCCTGAAGCGATCGCTGCTGCTGCACGACGATGGCTCTCAACAGCAAATGCGTCTTGATCGGATCGGCTCACATTGTAGCGATTGGCTACTTGCTCTGCTGTATGTCCCATGCTGATGTACGCTTCCGGCATGGTCTCCATCAGAGTTGGGTTCAACGCTACTTTATTCCCCACCATCGGCAGCAAGCTCATACTCTCCACTCCGCCTGCGATCACGATATCAGCCATGCCCGTCATGATTTGTTGGGCGGCGTAAGCGATGGTTTGCAACCCGGACGAACAAAAACGATTCACCGTAATTCCGGATACATTCGTCGGAAGTCCGGCGCGCAGCCCGATCAAGCGGGCCATGTTCATGCCTTGTTCCGCTTCCGGATTGGCTGTCCCCATAATCACATCATCGATTAATGACTTATCTAGAGTAGGCACGCGGCGCAACAAGTCTTGAATGACCGCGGCACCCATATCTACAGGATGAACATCTTTCAGACTCCCTCGTTTGGACTTGCCGACAGCCGTACGAGCACCTGCGACAATGACTGCTTCTTTCATCATTTCTCCTCCCAACTGGCGAAAAGTATTATGTTTCTAATTGCGAAGCGGTTTGCCTTTTTGCAGCATGTGCGCCATGCGCTCTTGAGTCTTGCGAGTTTTGATCAACTCGAGGAAGGCCTGAAGCTCTAATCCGAGAATATATTGTTCATTCACTTCTGTTCCTGCTGGCAAGCTGCCGCCAGACATCACGTAAGCGATCTTGCTTGCGATCAACTCATCATGCTCACTGATATAGCCACTCATCCGCATGGAATAAAGGCTAGAGCGCAGATTCGCATATCCGGTTTCACCGATCACGCGGATTTTACGAGGTTTGCGAGGTGTGAAGCCCTCTTGATCCATGGAAAGAACCAATTGCTTCGCGTCATAGAGCAAGTGATCCTGATTGACGCTGATGCGATCTGCTGGACGCAAATACCCTAACTTGATCGCTTCTTTACCGCTTGTCGACACTTTCGCCATAGCGATGTTCTCGAACGCTCGAGCGACGAACGGGAATGGGTCGACTGGCATCGAACCGCCTTCTGGCACATTCTCCATCGCTCGGAACAGCATTTCCTTCGTTCCACCTCCACCCGGGAGCAAGCCCACACCTACTTCAACTAGTCCGAGGTAGGTTTCCGCCGAAAGCTGTACACGGTCTGCCAGATAGCAAACCTCTACGCCTCCACCCAACGTCATACCGAATGGTGCGGCGACAACTGGACGGTTGCTTGCTCGAAGCGCATCCGCGGCCTTATGGAAGTTCTTGACGAGCATTTCCAACTCCAGATAGTTATCGTCTTGCGCTTCCATCAGCGCCATCGCAAGGTTCATGCCCACGCAGAAGTTTTTGCCCTGGTTACCGATCACGAGACCAGCAAAACCTTTTTTCACTTCTTCTGCCGCAGCTGTTGCCATTTGCAGGACATCTGGTCCAAGCGCGTTGTGTGGGGAGGTAAACTCCAGGCAGAGCACGCCATCTCCAAGGTCAATCAAGGACGCACCCGAATTCTTCTTCACCAATTTTCCTTGCTCTTTGAGTGCAGCAAGATTGATCTTTTCTTTATTTTCTTGAATATCTTTGAATTTTCCGCCAATTGTGAAGGCAGACAGACGACCTTCGTTTTGCTCATAGAAAGTTGTTTTGCCACTTGCAAGCAGCTCTTCTACAAGCGCCGGGATGGTTTCCCCTTCTTCACGCATGCGAGCTACTGATTTCTCCACTCCGAGCGCATCCCACGTCTCGAATGGACCCATTTCCCAACCAAAGCCCCACTTCATCGCTTGATCTACGGAAACGATATCATCCGCGATTGCGGGAACATTGGCAGCGGAATAAAGGAGGACACGCTTGAATACACTCCAAAGAAAATCGCTCGCTTTGTCTTTGCCATAGACAATGGTTTGCAGTTTTTGCGCTAACGTTTTGCTGGTTTTGGCTGCCTCAAGAGATGCGTACTTCGCTTTGTTGCGTGGTTTGTACTCCAAAGTATTGTAATCAAGGGCCAGGATTTCTTTGCCTGACGCTGTTTTTTCTTGTTTGAAGAAGCCTTGACCGGATTTTTGACCTAACCAGCGATTCTCCACCATTTTGTGAAGGAATCCGGGAATTTCAAATACCGCTTTCTCAGCCTCGTCATTACTCTTATTTTTCACATTGTTGGCCACATGGACATATGTATCCAAACCAACCACATCGAGTGTGCGGAAGGTTGCGCTCTTCGGACGTCCAATAAGCGGACCGGTAATGGCGTCGACCTCATCTACACCCAAACCAAGCCGTACCATTTCTTGAATGGACACCTGCAAGCCGAATGTCCCAATGCGGTTCGCAATGAAGTTCGGCGTATCTTTGCAGAGAACGGTTCCTTTGCCAAGAACGAACTCTCCAAACTTCATCATAAAGTTCACAATTTCAGGATCGGTATCATTGCCAGGAATAATCTCCAGAAGTTTCAGATAACGCGGAGGATTGAAAAAATGAGTTCCAAGGAAATGCTTACGGAACTCCTCCGAACATTCTTCACTCATTTCATTGATGGAAACGCCTGATGTATTGGAGGAAACAATGGTACCAGGGCGGCGATTCGCCTCGACGGTCGCTAACACCTTTCTCTTGATATCCAAATTCTCAACAACAACCTCGATGATCCAGTCCACTTCTTTCACGAGGGACATATGGTCTTCGAAGTTGCCTACGGTGATCAAATCAAGGTCAGCTTTGTCATAAAGCGGTGCTGGCTTTTCTTTTAACAGACGATCTTTACCCGCTTGGGCCATACGATTGCGTACCGCAGGATGCTCTAGCGTCAACCCTTTCTTGGCTTCTTCTTCTGTCAGTTCACGCGGTACGATGTCCAAGAGATACACTGGGATTCCTACATTAGCCAAGTGTGCTGCGATGCCGGCTCCCATCACTCCTGAACCGAGTACGGCCGCTTTGCGAATTTTGCGTTCCATCCTGTAACCTCCTTCATAACTCCAACAGATTCTTTCCCATCCTATGATAATCCTTGTTGCATCATGTCCTATGGCTTTTTTGAATGAATACTCATTCATTTCGTTTAAAAAAAACATCCCACGTTGTTGAAATCGCCTGTGAGAAGTTTTATTTGGGTGAATGGACGATAATGAACCATCGTTCATTTTTTATTGTAATGCAAAAAGGAAGCGGTTGCAATTGTAAATTCGTTTGAATATTCACTTAATGCAATCAATTTCTGCTTGGTACGTTGAGTTTTTAATAATAGGCTCTGTTAAAGGTACACGTTGATATTTATCCTGTCCGAATTTCACATACAAAATGTCCACTGCCTCCATTCTCGATTGAAACAATGGATAGACCGTGCTTATTAAACTACCGAAGCAGATTCGTATGACAACGATAGTTCAACATTAAAGAAATAAATGATACTTTCGTGATGATATAATATTCTTAATAATTTTAATTGAGGATCTTAGTAATTTTCAGGGGGAATTTATGTGAAACAGTACGAGTATAAAGTAGAGCAAATTCAAATTGAATTAAAGGCTATATTAAAATCAGATAAGAGTCGATATAACAAGGAAATTGCTGAAAAGTTGAATGCGCTTGGCAAGGAAGGTTGGGAACTGGCAGGAGTAGATGGAACGTGGTTTTACTTTAAAAGAGAAGTTGTCTAATTATTAATGTAATTATGATTGTAAGATTTTCAGCCTAATTAATGATATAACACAGCCTAATAATTAAGAAAGTTTAAGTACTTTGCGATAGTTAAGTACTTAAACTTTCTTAATTCGCGTAAGCCCAGAAAAGGGCTTCGTCCTCAAAGGGACGAAGCCCTTTTTCTTACGTTTGTGGAATGAAACTACCGTCACGAAGCATGGTAAGCTCGCCCATGATGAATGCCAAATCTTCATTTTCTTCGTGCTCGCCTGACTCCTCATTCGCTTCCAAACGGCGCAACAGGATATTGGCAAAGTCTTGAATTTGTACAGGATGTGCTTCAATGTCTATTTCATCTAGCACCTCAAAGTTCATTGCGGCTTCAATATACGTAATAATATGAAAACCGCCGATTTCTCCCAGGTACTCTTTTTGGTTAAATGAAGATTTCTGTAATTTTTGCAACATGTTAACGATGTCATTCCCTAACGCACTTGGGAAAGCAACTTGATAAAAATGGCGATTCTGAGACTCCGCCACTTTCAAAATCAAAATGTCGGTACCTTCCAGCTTCTTTACTTTCTTTCCAAAACCAAACATGTCTTTCACCTCTACAATAGGTACTTGTCCTCTTTAGTATCCCTTCCATGATAGAGGTAAATCTCTAAACAAACAAGTATCACCCAAAAGATCCCTTGAAAAGAAGGAAGATTTTTACTTGGTTATCGTTCGCAGCCCCCTCACATCTTAAGGTGTAGAAATGAAATGATGAGGTGGTTCGAATGAAAAAGTGGTTGATCCTTCTCGCTCTCTCGCTTGTCGTATCAGGCTGTGGAGATGGGACAAAAGGAGAGAAGACAAAAGGAGAGAAGACAAAAGCAGAATCAGCTAAGACCGAAACCAAGAAAGAATCCAAGAAAACCAAGACTGAAACCAAAACAGCCAACCCTTACAAGGGATTGAAAGGTAAAAACAAGGACAAGGCCGAGAGTAATGAAAAAAACGCAGTCGTCATGAAAGATATGGATACAAACAAACACGATCTCGTCATGTTTTTGAATCGCGCAGAAAAGGTTTTTGATGATTTGCAGTACGCGGCCGCAACCATGACCAACGGAAAAAAAATAAAGGAAGACGGTATTACCTATCGTGAATTGCCATCGTCATACGACACCAAAGAAAAAATTATTACCTACTTCACCCGCTTCTGGAGTCGACCGATCGCCGTTAAAATGTACGACAACCTGCATACTAAAGTTGTGAATGACAAAGTGTATCTCGCGCAAGGGGAATCTGAATATCATGTATTAATTACCGTAAAAAACACCACGGTGGAAAAAGACAGCAAAGGGATTACGGCCACTGTGAAGGATGCTACCCTCCCCGCTTTCTCATCTGACAGAACGATCACCTATCGTCTGGTTCGCGACCAGAAGACAAAGCAATACGAGATTAATCAACGGCTTGGGACCTATGGCGCAAAAATGTTTGAGTAGATGATCTTTGCCCTTGACATTTTTATTCGCCTGTTGGCATAATTATTAAAACAAAAGCCAGACTAATACACTGACGCGTTGAAGGGAAATAGTAAAGCTGATCTTCCTGCCTAGAGAGTGAAACCCACCGGCTGCAAGGTTTCACCTGTGATATCGCTTGAACCCACCCCGGAGCGGCTAGGGATAACCTAGACGGGAGTCTTTCCCCCGTTACCAAGGAAAGCACTGCTCATGCATGAATAATTGTCAAAGCGATGCAGTGAAAAGCCGGATGATGTTGACCTGTCAACTCATCAAGTAAGGTGGTACCGCGAAAGTAACCTTTCGTCCTTATTCAAGGATGGAAGGTTTTTTTATTTTTCCTGAAGGGAGGACTTGACGTGAGTGTAAGAAAAAAACGGATTGTTGTAAAAGCAGGAAGCAGCTCTCTGACCAATCAGGAGAGAGGCTATGATGAGTCGAAGCTTGATGCTGTCGTCTCCTCGCTTACTCGACTGCGCGAGCAAGGTCACGACGTCTTATTTGTTTCATCTGGAGCAGTTGCTAGCGGTTATCAGAAATTGGGGTACAAGGAGCGACCGAGAACGCTTGCCGCCAAACAGGCAGCGGCTGCTGTTGGACAGAGCATTTTAATGCAGCAATATTCTTATCTTTTTGCCCAAAATAAAATACCTGTCGCCCAGATTCTACTCACCCGGGATGACTTCTCTGACCGAGAGCGATACCAGCATGCTTTTCAAACCATTTCGCTTCTGCTCTCGCGGGGAGTCCTCCCGATCATCAACGAAAACGATACGGTCTCTGTTGCGGAGCTTACCTTTGGGGACAACGATATGCTGGGGGCATTGGTTTCTGGACTGGTTCATGCTGATCTGTATATCATGCTGACGGATACCAACGGGTTTTATGACGGTGATCCGCGCAAGCTGAAGACGGCGAAGCGAATCCCGTCCATTGAAGAAGTGACACCTGAGATGCTGGAGCTTGCGGGTGGAGCTGGCTCGCTTGGAACTGGAGGAATGCGCTCCAAGCTGTTGGCGGCCAATGTGACAAGCAACTTGGGCATCCCCTCTTTTATCGGGTTGGCTAAAGGCTCTGACGGACTGATTGAAATATTGAATGGCAATGGGAATGGCACTTATGTTGCCTCAAGAAAAGCGGATAAAGCGGAGTCGGTTCCCAATCGCAAACAATGGATTGCCCTACACTCCCCTAGCAACGGTAAGGTAGTTGTCGATGATGGGGCGGCAGACGCGATTTTGAACTGTGGTCGCAGCTTGTTGCCGGCGGGGGTGAAGGTGGCAGAAGGTTCTTTTGCCTCCGGGGAGGTTGTCGATGTCTACTGGAACGACCAACGAATCGGGCGCGGAATCTGCCGCTACGAGGCATCGGAATTACAGAATTACCTCCTGAATCCGGATCATGGTTCTTTATCCAAAGCCGTGATCCATCGGGATGACTGGATGGCTGTGCACTCTTTTAGCCCAATTGTTCTTCGATAGACTGTTATTTCTTGGAGGGAGAAATCATGGAAGATATCAGACAAAGCGTTACCGCGCAAGCTCAAAAAGCGAAAGCCGCCTCTCGCAAGCTCGCATTGGCTTCTACCGAGTTGAAAAACCAAGCACTTCTGGCGATTGGGCACCAGCTTGCAACAGATACCGAGCAGATTCTAACGGCGAATCAGAAGGATTGCGACCAAGCTCTGCAGGATGGAAGTACTGCCAGCTATCTGGATCGGCTTCGACTAAACCCCGCACGGATTCAAGGGTTAATTGACAGTCTGCATGAGCTCTCCCTTTTGCCCGATCCGATCGGTCAGATTACGGCTGAATGGGAGCGCCCCAACGGCTTGCGGATTCAGGAAGTACGGGTTCCACTAGGCGTCATCGGAATGGTTTATGAGGCTAGACCTAATGTCACCCTAGATGCGGCAGCAATTGCGATCAAGACGGGGAATGCGATCTGCCTTCGCGGCAGTCGTTCCGCAAGCGAAACCAATCAAGCATTAACTCGAAGTATTCAGAAAGGCTTGGAATCCGTGGATCTTCCCTCCGATTCTGTTCAATACCTGACCGCAAAGCAAAGAGAATCTGTCGATGTGCTGTGTACGCTGAATGGAATAATTGACGTGATCATTCCTCGCGGAGGGGCTGAGCTGATCAAGCGAGTTGTTCGGACCTCTACCGTTCCTGTATTGGAGACTGGTGAAGGCATCTGCCACGTGTTTATCGATGAGAGTGCCGCTTATCCAATGGCGGAACAGATTGTATTAAACGCCAAAACGAGCCGACCTTCCGTATGCAACGCATTGGAAACCTTATTGATTCATCGCGACTGGTCAGCAAATGCCGTATCTCGTTTAATTACCTCCTTATCCGAAGCCAACGTTACCATTCGGGCTTGCGACAGGCTTTATCGAGAGTTTGCGGACCAGTACCCTAACCTGGAGCAGGCCACTGATGCGGACTGGGATACGGAATACCTCGATCTCGTGTTGTCTGTACGGATTGTAGATGATTTGACAGAGGCAATGGAGCATATTCATCGGCATGGAAGCGGTCATTCGGAAGCGATTCTTACGGAAGATTTGGAGTCGGCCGCAAGATTTTTACGTGAAGTCGATGCTGCTTGTGTCTATCACAACGCTTCCACTCGATTTACGGACGGGGGCGAATTCGGATACGGTGCCGAGATCGGAATCAGCACTCAAAAGACACATGCCAGGGGGCCAATGGGATTACCCGCCCTCACTTCCTGGAAATATCGTATTCAAGGGAACGGTCAAATTCGATAATTCGAATCCGATCCAACTTCACAAACCTTTCAATAAGGAGGAAAACAGATGCGTAAAACAACATTTAACCACGAGCAACTGCGTAATGTCCGCATTGGCTTCCTCGGTGCTGGATCCATCGTGGAGGCAATGTTAAAGGGTATCATTCAGCGGAGATTGCTTCCACTTGAGCAAATACTCGTGACCAATCGAAGCAATGATGAACAACTGGATAAATTGAGTACAGCGTATGAAATTCAAACCACTCGCGATATCGAAAAGCTCTTGAGTCAGTCAGACATTCTTATACTGGCGATGAAGCCCAAGGATGCGCACGAAGCCTGCCTTGCCTTGCGTGGTTTGGTGAACGAACGTCATCTGGTCATCTCCGTCATCGCTGGAATAGCCACCGAATTATTGGGAGAATGGCTAGACACATCCTGCCCGATTGTGCGTACCATGCCAAACACTTCTTCTGCTGTGGGATTGTCCGCGACGGGAGTCTCACAAGGAGTTCACTCGACAACCGAACATTTGGCTTTGGCTTCCACCTTATTCGAGTCCATTGGTGCGGTATACGCTGTTCCCGAGGAAGAGTTGGATATTGTTACCGGTTTGTCAGGAAGCGGTCCCGCTTACATCTATTATTTGGTTGAAGCCATGGAAGGTGCTGGCGCCAACGCTGGGCTGTCTCCGCTTATGGCTCGCCAGCTAACCCTGCAAACTCTGTTGGGTGCGGCCCAAATGCTGCTTCATTCGAGTGAGGAGCCAGCCGTCCTCCGTCAAAAAGTAACCAGTCCCGGTGGCACAACACAAGCCGGACTTGAGGTGCTGGATCATTACGGGGTCAAGCAAGCCTTCTCTTCCGCAGTGCTCCGCGCTACTGAGCGTTCGCGTGAGCTGGGGGCGCAATTCCGCTAATCCTTGTCCCATGCTATACTGAGGGTAATCAATAGATCAGTTGACACGGCAGGGAGGACCCTTCGATGCAGGTATACGCGCTCTATGGAACAAGTGGAACCGGTAAAAGTACAACCGCACTCAGACTGGCTCATCAAATGCAGATTGACGCGATCATCGATGACGGCATTTTAATCCATCATGGACGCAAAGTGGCTGGTACCTCCGCGAAATATGAGAAGACGAAGATACAGGCAGTAAAGCGGGCCATCTTCTATTACCCGGGACACGCTGAAGCTGTTCGGAAAGCGCTTGAGCATTATCCCATCCAGCGATTGCTTGTAATCGGAACCTCTCAGCGAATGATTGGGCGAATCGTTGAAGCATTGCGACTTCCCGAAGTCGATGAGTTTATTCCAATTGAATCAGTAAAGCCGCTTGAAGAGATTCAGGCGGCTCAATATGTTCGTGAAACGCAAGGAAAACACGTCATCCCCATTCCTCGTGTCGAGGTGGAAAAAGATTTTCTCCATCGGTTGATCTCTTCCGCTCAGAAGATTTTATCCCCTAGAAAAGAAGTGATTGGCGAGACGACGGTGGTTCACCCCGCATTCTCTGGTGGACGAATCCAGATTTATGAACAGGTTCTGAAAAAAATCGTCCAAATCACGTGTTATCGTTACCCCGAGGTTGCGCATGTGCATAAAACTGTCTATTCTTTTGAAGATTTGCCAAGATTGACGATCACTTTAACCTTGTGTCTTCCTTTTGGAGAGCCAATTCATCCCGTCATTCATCAACTACAACAGGCCTTATACCGTGAGACCACGCATTTGTTGAATATTTCACCGGCAAGTATCGATATCCAAGTGATTTCCTTGCAATTAAACCCAGCATAACCTGCCTGGGTTTTCTTCATGCTATAGGGTGTATGACAATTCCCTTACTCGAAAGGAGACTGTTCATGCCAGCCCTCATGACACCACCGCAAGCACAGACGCAAGCTCCTATTCCGGTTCCTCCTCGTGTAATTACCACGAAGGATACCATGTACTTGAAAGACGCTCTTTCTTGGGAGCTCATCGCTTTTAAAAAATTCCACTTTTATGCTCAACAAGTAAGCGACCCCCAAATTAAACAAGTGCTGGAGAAAACAGGACAAATGCACCAGCGCCATTATCAAAAGTTGTTGACCCATTTGCAAGTGGACAACAACAAAGCGATGGCCACACTTCCACGTCCACAGCAAAACCAATAAGGGGGGCGCTTTATGTATTCACTTACCAATCAAGGTCAAAACATGATGCAGAATCAAGGCCAAAACGCCAATCAAATCGCCAATCCGCAAACCGGTCAATTGCCTCAAGTAAAAGGCCCGCAGATGAATGATCGCGATTTCATCAACGATGGGCTTAGCACCTGTAAGTATCTCACCGACAGTTTCAATGTTGCCGTCCGGGAAGCCAGTCATGAACAGCTTCACACCGATATGTTGCAAATCCTGATGGAAACCCACCAGTCCGCACGGGAACTGTACAACCTGATGTTCCAAAAAGGCTGGTACAAGCTTGAAGCGGAAGAGCAACAAAAACTGCAACAGACTTCCCAGCAGTTCAGCGGGTACTCCACTCAGTTCCCTTACTAACACCCATACCAAAAAGCAGCCTGCTGCTCGAACATTGACTTGATTAGTCGCTGTTCTGGTAGCATGGCTGCTTTTCTTTTTGGATAAACTATGCCTTACCTAGGAAATCCTGGTTAACTTCAAGGAGAGTGAAAGAACATGATGAATGATTACCTGTCAAAATTTTTGCGGTATCGGCATCCGTTGATTGCTTTATTTCTCACTCTTTTATTGCTTTTTCTACATAGCAGTTACACAGTCAAGCCATCGTCAGCTCAACATCTCGTCGCCCAACATCTGACGATTACCAAGTATGGCTTTCTCCCAAATCAACTTACCTGTGACACAGGGGATACGGTTACGCTTACCGTTACCAATACCGATACAACCACGCATTATATAGACCTATCCACTTTAGGTGTCCATACCGTTATACTGTCTGCCGGTGAATCATCAACCATTACGTTTGTCGCTAATCACCAGGGGATCTTCCCTTACCACTCCGCTCCGGATCCTCAAGCCGACAATGCTTTGCGCGGTCTTTTGATCGTTAGATAAATCAGCGGAATCAAGCCGATTAGGGTCGACACACCAAAAAACGTATACGTCGAGAGTATTCCCCAACGATCCATAATGATTCCGCCCAGAAGATTATTTGCCATGGAGCCCAATCCATAGCCCAAAGACGTGAAGAGTGCCAGCGCCGTTACTTGAAGGGCCGGCGGGGTGTTTTCACGAACGAATTGGGCTGCGTTGGCCAAGTAGAAACCAGCGGAAATCCCTTGAATAAAGAATAGACAGAGAATCATGGTCGTACTAGGCGCTGTCCCATACCATAACCATCTTATAGCTGACACAGTTCCTGCTAACAGCAAGGTAATCTCCATGCCAAATCGTCGAGTAAAAGAGGCGGCGATTTTCATAAATGGAGCTTCACTTCCGGCAAACAGGAGAAACGCCAGTCCAATCCCCGATACTGAACCGCCAATATGCTGATAATACAGAGAAAACCAAATATTATTGGCGTTAATCGCTCCGAAAATAAAAAATGAACTGATCAAAAACAGCAGAAAACGCGGCAAACGCAGAAGTTGCCCCAGCCCGCTCAGCAAATTGACGGAGCTGAATTCATTGCTGCCATCCGGTATCCCTCTTAGAGATAACATCGCAATAATTAAGGCGATGGCAAAACAGTAAAAAATCGCGTTCGGACCCCACTTCTCCACCGCAATCCCCGTAAAAAATACAGCTACCGCAAAACCTACGGCTCCCCACATGCGGATATTACCGAATTGCATGTTTTCTTTCTTGGCGTAGCTTAAGGCGATACTGTCTGAGATCGGAACAAGCGCGCATTGAAATACCGAGAAGATCGTAAACAAAAAGAGGATCCACGCATAACTGGAAACCATTGAAAACAACAAAGAGATCGCCGCTGTCGAGAGCAGCGTTCCAATCAGAACCGGCTTTCTGATCGAGTAACGGTCACAGATCATCCCCCAGATGGGCTGCGCCAGAATCGAGACAATTGGCGTGATCGAGCTGATCGTTCCAATCTCCGTGCCAGTTAAATGAATAGACTTGTAATACTGCGACATGAGCGGGAAGAAAGCACCGAATCCGTAGTAGATAAAAACATACAAGGCACTTAAATAGATGTAGGTTTGTTGAATGCCTTTGCCCCCTGATAGCGGTTCCTCTGCTCCTTTTCCTTGCATATTTTTTCCTTCTTTCTAGGTCAGTTAGAAAAGACTCCGTCCCTTTACGCTCTGTGGAAGTTCGCAATGATGTTGAAAAGTCCGCTCTTTCACTGCGAAAGGGAGTCGCCAAACGCTTCGCGCCCCTAAAGGGGTTGGGTGGCGACTCTTATCCCTTTCTCCGCTCATTCGCTAAGTGTCACTTCTAAGGAGACTAATAGCGGACGAACTCTTTTCTTGACGAGCTTGCGCAAATGGATAAGTTTAATTACTTTACTAATGCAAAGTAATTAAACTTTACGATATTATAACAAGCGGCGAGAAGATCGCCGCTTATGATGGTTCTTTTACGGTTGGAAGAATTTTGTTCATGTTAACGGTTCGTTGCTTTTCCCATGTTGCTGGATTCTGCTCCTCAAACGCTTCAAGAAACGAAATCACTTCTTTCGTGAGCGGTGTTGGCGTTGAAGCCCCAGAGGTGACAGCTACCTTCGTCTTGCCTTTCAGCCAGTCGATATCAAGCTCTGACAAATCAGCAATCCGATAAGCCGGCACACCAGCAATCTCCTCTGCTACCTGTGCCAATCGATTGGAGTTGTTGCTTCTTGGATCCCCGACAACAATACAAAGATCCGCTTCGCCCGCTTGCTCGGCTACCGCTTCCTGACGAATCTGGGTCGCCAGGCAGATTTCGTTATGGATTTCTACCCGAGGATAGCGCTCCACGATGGCGTTCATCAAATGGCGAACATCCCACTGACTCATCGTGGTTTGGTTCGTCACAATTAATTTGTCATGGGTAAACGGGAGATTCTCTACATCCTCTATGGTCTGGACGAGATGCACCTTGTCTGGAGCAATCCCGACAGCCCCCTCCGGCTCAGGATGAGATTTCTTCCCGATGTAAATGACTTCATATCCAACTGCAATCTTCTCGCGGATAAGGTCGTGGGTTTTGGTTACGTCTGGACAAGTGGCATCTACAACCGTCAAGCCCTTGTCGCGAGCTTTCTTACGCACCTCTGGAGATACCCCGTGAGCGGTAAAAATAACCGTTCCCTCGGATATCTGATCTAACAGGCTCAATCGATCTTCCCCGTCGAGCGTAATAATCTTTTCCTTTTTAAATGCTTCCACGACATGAGAATTATGCACAATCATGCCTAAAATATAGATCGGTCTCGGCAAGTCAAAATTGCGGGCAGTCGTCGCCGCAAGCACCATGGCATCCACTACTCCATAGCAATAGCCACGTGGTGAGATCTTAATGACGTCCACAGGCCACCCCTCCTTCTTGTATTCCTACACCTTAGCTTAAAGCCAAGCGCTTATTCTCGTAAACTTTCAGATTTGTGTAGGCAATTTGCAACAGCGGCGTTGATACGCCTAAACGTTTTGCCGCTTCTAATAAGTATCCTTGTAAATGGTCCGCTTCCACAGAAAGGCCCTTCTCCATATCACGGAGCATAGAGGATTTCGTCGTGTCTGGCTGTTTCCAGAAAATCGACATCTGTTTCTCTACAATATTTTCAGCTATCGGTGCTCCAAGCGCTCGAATCACAGCAACACTTTCCTCCGCTAACTGAAGCGTCAGGTCTTTGCCGTATATCGCATCGCGAATTGGGCCAACACAAGAGTTCATGAGCGTAGTAATTCCCGATAGGGTGGTAATGAATAAATATTTATGCCACATTTCGGGAACAATGTCCTTACTCAGCGTGAAGGTTGCATTGGCATTGGAGAACAGTTCTGCCATCAGAGCAAGACGCGAGCTGTTCTCTCCTTGCCACTCCCCAAAGGTAACCTCATGACGCTTGCTGGTCTGAACAACCTCTCCCGCTTCATTCAATGTGCTCTCAATAAAGCAGAGCCCACCGAGTACCCTTTGCGTTCCATATCGTGAAACTAGCTGCTCCATGTGAGCCACGCCGTTTAATAATGGAAGGATTAAAGTCTTATCTCCGATGTAAGGAAGCGCACTTGCCATCGCCTCCTCCAGATGATAGGCCTTGGTTGAAAGCATAATCAGATCAAATGGCTCACTGGGATCACCACTCACGAGTAGCTGTGGCGTAATTGTAGCATCCCCATGCACGCTCTTGATCACAAGTCCAGAAGCTTCCAATTGCTGACGGCGCTTCTCCCTCACCAGGAACGTCACATCGACACCCTTCTGTGCCAGACGCCCTCCAAAATATCCTCCAACTGCTCCCACACCCAGTACAAGAATTCTCATTATACATCCCTCTCATCATTGACGCGCGTCAACTCCAACAGCTTGTTCGATCGACTCAAAGCCGTCTTGTTTCAGCAATTGAACAAGGCGCTTGTTAATGGCTTTGGCAATTCCCGGTCCTTCGTAAATCATACCAGTGTAAACCTGAACGAGGCTGGCACCCGCTTTGATCTTGGCATATGCATCGTCCCCGTTAAAGATTCCGCCTACCCCGATAATCGGCACTTGGTCGCCAATCTCTTGATAAATCTCCCGAATCCAGGCTGTGGATCGCTCGGTTAACGGACGTCCGCTTAAGCCGCCAGTCTCTTCCGCTATGACTTTATTAGTCAGCTCTTCACGAGACAACGTCGTATTGGTGGCAATGATTCCGGCAATTCCTTCTTCTACCGCTGTTGTTACAACGTCTCTCATGTGTTCGGAAGACATGTCAGGAGCTACTTTTAATAGGATTGGCTTTTTGGGAGTGCCTCTCTTTTCCATTTCCTGTGTCTTATTGAAGACCGCTCGAAGCAGCTTGCGAAGGCTCTCGGTTTCCTGAAGGTCACGCAGATTAGGCGTATTAGGAGAACTGATATTGATGACGAAATAGTGGCCATATGGATAAAGCATATCCAGGCATTTCTCATAGTCACTAGCCGCCTCTTCATTCGGGGTTACTTTGTTCTTCCCGATATTGATCCCGATTGGTAAATTAGTAGCCCAGTAATCATTGAGATTTTGCGAAGCAATATAGGCTCCCAGATTATTAAAGCCCATACGGTTAATAACCGCTTCATCCGCGACAGAACGGAACAGGCGTGGTTTATCATTTCCAGGCTGGGAAATTGGCGTCAATGTTCCCACCTCAATAAAGCCGAAACCCAAAGCGGATAGCGCGTGATACACCTCCGCATTTTTATCGAAGCCCGCTGCTAGTCCAACAGGATTCGGAAATTGGATTCCCCATCTGCTTATGTTTAAACTTGGATTTTTATAGGTATACATGAACCGAAGAAGATCTAAACCCCCGGAGGTATTCTGCGCATATTGCAAAGCGTGAATGGTACGCTCGTGGGCTTCTTCCGGATCTAATTTGAACAAATATTTTCTTGCAAGCTTGTACACGATGCCAACTCCTCCATCACTTTTCCTTGCCTAAGAGCATAACATAAACCTTCTTCAATTAAAAACCCCTCGAGTCAAGCGATTCATGTTAAAAAAAGCCAACCCAGCAGTCGCTGAATTGGCTTTTGAGCGTTTGAAATTCGTTGTCGATTAGTTTTTTACCAACAATACGTCGTCGATGGACTCATATGGCAAGTTGTGAGCGTCAGCTACAGCTTTGAAGGTGATTTTGCCATCAATTACGTTAACGCCTTTGGCAAGAGCACGGTTGCTTTGAATAGCTTCACGATAGCCTTTGTTCGCCAATTGCACCGCATATGGAGTAGTTACGTTCGTCAGCGCCCAAGTAGAAGTACGCGCTACAGCACCTGGCATATTGGCAACCGCGTAATGGATGACGCCGTGTTTTTCATAAGTCGGGTTGTCGTGAGTAGTGATACGGTCGATTGTCTCAATGGATCCGCCTTGGTCAATCGCTACGTCAACGATCACAGAACCTGGTTGCATGGATTTTACCATTTCTTCTGTTACCAGACGAGGAGCGCGTGCACCTGGGATCAGTACAGCGCCGACGAGCAAGTCAGCTTTTTTCACAGCGTTCGCAATGTTGAAGCTGTTGGACATCAGAGTTTGTACGCGACCTTGGAAAAGATCGTCCAATTGACGGAGACGGTCAGCGCTTACGTCAAGGATTGTTACGTTAGCACCCAAGCCCAATGCCATCTTCGCCGCGTTGGTACCTACAATACCGCCGCCAACGATAACAACTTCACCTTTCATTACGCCTGGTACGCCACCCAAGAGTACACCTTTGCCGCCATATGGCTTCTCAAGGAATTGAGCACCGATTTGAACGGACATGCGTCCAGCTACTTCACTCATTGGAGTAAGAAGTGGAAGCGCACCGTTGTCCAATTGAATCGTTTCGTAAGCGATGGCTACCACTTTTTTCTCCATCAATGCGCGAGTCAACTCAGGCTCTGGAGCAAGATGCAGGTATGTGAAAAGTACCAATCCTTCACGGAAATATCCGTATTCAGATGGAAGCGGTTCCTTTACTTTCATCACCATGTCTGCGCCCCAAGCATCTGCTGCGGTTGGAACAATTTTCGCGCCTACTGCGCTATAATCGCTGTCTGTGAAACCGCTTCCCAAACCAGCGTTGGTTTCAACGAGCACCTCATGTCCACTTTGAACAAGAGCTGTCACACCTGCTGGGGTAATGGCCACGCGATATTCATTGTTTTTTATCTCTTTGGGAATTCCTACGATCATGATTTATGTCCTCCTTCGTACGTTTACAATCTGTTATTATCCACATTGTACAGCGTTTTCAGACATTCCTCATTGGTGATTCCCTTGATTTACTGACGACTCCATTTGTGGATTTTCACAAACGAATATGTCACCTTTGTGACTCTTTGCTTAATTTTTCCAGCTTTAAGTCCAGGTAAAGAGCCGTTCGTTGGTTGGGGTCATCCAACTGAATCCCCATAATCTCTTCAATTCGTCGCAATCGGTAGCTTAACGTGTTGATATGAATATGAAGTCGCTGAGAAGTCACGTTTACCTTCCCTGCGGCATCCAGATAGGTTTCCAGCGTTTGGACAAGGTTGCTTTGGTGCTCCTGATCATAAAGCCGCAATCGGGTTAATCGCTCATTCTCATACCCTTCCGCGTCGCCCCATTTTTTGAGCTCCGTCAGAAATCGATAAATCCCAAGATCATGGTATCCTTGCACATTCGTCGTTTCCCGAGGAAACAATCGCTTCACATGCAACACTTGCAAGGCTTCCTGATAGCTTTTTTTGATATCCACATGGGATTGGTAGGATCTTCCGTACACACCAAACGAATGTCCCTCCATGCGGTCCATAACCCGACCGAGAGACTCCTGCAAAAAATGATCGGCCTGTTGAAAAATGCTCTGATCTCCTTTTACAATCGCGGGCAAACCCATTAACAGGATTAATTGTTGACCATCAACGACCCACAAAAGCTTGTCACGGATCAAAAGCGGATAAAGCAGCTGCTCCAATTGGCTGGAGTCTGCCTCGATGATACAGACAAGAAAAGGCGATGGCAGGGTGGCTTGCAGTGTCTCAGCCTTGCGCTGGATCACGGTCTCACTGGAGTGGTTCCCCAGCAAAAGCTCCCAGAAAAACTCTTTTCTGCGTTGCTCCTCCGCTTTACGCTTGCCCTGACGCTGAACCAATCGCGAAACGGCTGCTCGCGCCGCTTGTCGCAAAATTTCATCATCTTCATCCGTAAAGGGGCGGTTCACCTCTTGGGCCCAAATATACCCTAGGACGTCGTTTCCCTTACGAATGGCTATCGCTACTCGTTTGCCCAAGCCTACTTCGTCTTTGGCCGGGATATGAACCGGATCGCTCTGGGTAAGCAGTTGCTGAAATACCCCGTCTTTCCAAAGTCGAGTCAATACCTTCTCGGGAACGCGCCTGCCCATAATGGTCGACCATCTAGCCTGATCAGTGCTCTCTCCATGAGAACTGTAGGCAATTAACTTATGATCCGCATCTTCAATTGTAATGGGGTTCTGCAGCAGTTCCCCGATAACATCCGCAATCTCTTCAATATCAACGTGCTGGAAATGATCAAAATATCCAGACTTCACGGGATTATGTCACATCCTCCTATAAGAAAAGAGCTTCGTCCCTTTTCGCTCTGTGGAAGTTCGCAGAGATGATAATAAAGTCCGCTCTTTCACTACGAAAGGGAGTCGCCAAACGCTTCGCGCCCCTAAAGGGGTTGGGTGGCGACTCTTATTCCTTCCTCCGTTCTTTCGCTTAGTATCACTTCCAAGGAGACTGCAAGCGGACGAAACTCTTTTCTTTGATGGGCTAACGCGAATGGAAGGAATGCTTAATTACTTTAACTCTGTAAAGCAATTAAACATTCCGATATTATAAAAAACTGCTATGATCACCATAGCAGTTTCCCCTTACCTCAACTATACCCAACGTGATATCGCGTCTAGTATTCTTTCCTTTTGGAACGGCTTTACAATGAAATCTTTGGCGCCGCTTTTCATTGCTTCCAAGACCATTTGGCGCTGACCCATTGCAGAACACATGAGTATTTTGGCTTTGGGATCTATGGCAATAATCTCGCGAACAGCATCAATCCCTTGCATGTCCGGCATTGTAATGTCCATCGTAACGATGTCTGGGAGAAGGTCTTTATATTTTTGAATAGCTTCT
Source organism: Brevibacillus ginsengisoli (assembly GCF_050113715.1). Classification (NCBI taxonomy): domain Bacteria; kingdom Bacillati; phylum Bacillota; class Bacilli; order Caryophanales; family Paenibacillaceae; genus Brevibacillus; species Brevibacillus ginsengisoli. Next base: position 283,724 of record NZ_JBNJQR010000005.1, on the reverse strand, counting down.
ACACCATTGCTTGCCTCTCCACAAACCTCATGTGTTCCCGATAACATTTGACTTAACATATTTCTCATAAAAGCAGCATCATCTACGATAAGTATCCGGGCCACAAGTGCCTCCCCCTAACTCCTCTTAAGTCCCACTCCTATTACTTTTACAAAATTCTTACGAAAAGTCCAGTTTGTTATGACTTTCTACTCAAGATTTTTATGACCAAAAGCATATGTATGTGAGAAAAGACTTCGTCCCTCTATGCTCTGTTTAAGCTCGCGTGTAGAATCTACTGTCCGCCCCGCTCTCTACGGAAGGGAGTCGACAAGAAAATCACTTCGATTCTCACTGACGTAAAGAATGCCGACTCTTTTCCTTCCTTCGTTCTCTGCGCTTGGTTTCGCTTAAAATGAGACACGAGCGGACGAAATCTTTTCTTCAGCGGGCTGCGCGAAAGGATAAGTTGAATTACTTTACCACCGTAAAGCAATTCAACTTTCCAAATATAATAAAAAAAGACAACCGCGGCATCGCATCCGGTTGTCTGAAGCAATAGAAATGTCACACCTATGATTATAAGAGACTTTGCTCACAGATACCAAGGGTGATTTACTGGCAATCGAGGAAAAAAATTGCGCAACTTACTAACGTAAGAGCGCACGAAAAGAGGAAAAAGAGATTGAATTAACAATAGTATAACAAAAACCGCTTAGCGAAATTTGTCAAAATCTCAGGTGATTCTCTAGTATTTTCCCTTGTAATCCGTCAATTTTTCGACAAACTACTCTAGTACCCCGTTGATGAAGACTGTCGTTTCCGTTCCTAGATCAATATCATTAAAGTTATGGTCTTCTTGCATTCGTTGACTTCGAGAGTGATCCTTCTTGATGACACGGACAACCGGTCTGGAAGGCAACCCACGGTTTTGATCGATGACCACACCAACTTCTCCGGTACTAAGTCGAAGAGAAGAGCCTGTTGGATAGGTTGCAATGGATCGTAAAAAGCGAATGACCATATCCAAGTCAAAGCGAGTGTTGGCTAACGCCATGATCTTCTCGCACGCCTCATAGGGGCGGCAAGTCTCTTCATCTGAAAATGGCGAAATCAAATTATCGTAATAGTTCGTAATGGCGACGATTTTGGCAAAATCATGAATCTCCGGTCCAGTCAAGCCGCGCGGACTTCCATTACCGTTTACCCATTCGTGGTGCTGAAGGGCGACATGAGCAGATACAATACTCATTTCGTGTTTTTTACGCAGAAGATTAAAGCCCAGCCATGTGTGGTCATTCTCGGAGTTCATCCCCGCAATTTGAATTTCGTCTTCCTGTTTAACCGATTTGCCGATGTCGTGCAGAAGGGCCCCCATCGCCAATTCCTTCAGCTGCGTGTTATTGTAACCCATTCCGACCCCAATCGCCGTGGACATCATGCACACATTAAGTGAATGGATAAACAAATAATTATCAGTCGTTCGGATATCATTCAAATTCAACAAGACACGGCGATTTCTCAACGTCTCGTCCACAATGCTGTTAATGGATTTTTGAACACTCCGAAGATCCATACCCTTCCCGGATTGGACACATTGTATGGCGGTAGATAAATTGGAGATCGCTTCCCGTTTGGTCTCGTCCGTAAGCGCATCCTCTGCTTCCACGTCAGAGAAATTAGGATCGGTAATATACAACATGTTCACACCAAACCTGCGTAGCTTATGAATCATGCCCACCGTCAACTGGACATTCGCTTGCAGCAAGGTGAGTCCGTCACTGCTATAGATGCTACGGGCAAGTGTGTCTCCCGATTCAACTTGATCAATGTTAACATAGCGCATGCTGCACTACCTCCAAAGTTTCTCCCTACCATTTTACCATGAACAGAATCGTCTGCTTCTTAAAAATAGTAAATGATTTTTAGTGAGAACGAAAGCTTTTTCCTTTTTTCATAACTAATGGAGCTTCACAGGAATGAGCGATAACGCGTACTCCAGCGGTCTGCGAATCGACGTTTGATACAACTTCATCTGTCCCATCTCCCGGAAAATTTCTCTGCCTGGTTTGGGATTCACTTCGATAAGCCAGACACGTCCGTTCACATCGATCCCAATATCAAGGCCAAATTCCATCATCCGGCCAAATTTCTTTTCAATCGAGTGCACGACGTTGTAAGCAAGCTCGTGACATTCCGCTTGGATCAATCGGGTCTGCTCCTTGCCGAAGCGCTCCGTCATGAATTGCTCGAAGTTGGCCGCTTTGCCTCCCCCATGCAAATTAGAGGTAGAACTGTTGGAACCCCCGATCCTTACTCCCATTCCAGTAATGTCCCATTTTCCTTCTGAATTCTTTTGGATAAGCAGTCGAGTATCTACTACACGATGAGGCATCAGCTCCAGATTAACCCCTTGCTGAATCATGAAATTTCCATTGCGAATTTGTTCCCGCTTCACCCATTGATTCACATAAGCGATAAGTGCTCCTGTTGTTTGGAATCGGTTGGACGTTTTGACCAGGTTGCGACTTCTGCCCAGGAGTGTGTAGCCTTGCTCGTTTTTCGCTACCTTAAGAATACTTCTTCCGCCAGTTCCATTGCCTGGCTTCACGTAAACAATGGGATGTTTAGTCACCATTTTGCGCAAGGTCTCGGCTTGATAGGCATACGTATCTGGCAGCCACTTCCGAACGGTTTCATCCTGTAAAAATAACTGAGTCGCGTTCCACTTGTTGGTATAGGTGCTGTTGGCGTAGGTGAACAAAGGCTTCTTGCGGAAAGGCAGATACCCCGTCTCTCTTTTCCTGCAGCGATCAATCACTACATGCGGCCAAGGAAACAACCGGCTCTCCCACCCTCCCCCAGCTTTCGGCACGAACCCTCGCACCTGTCTGGTTCCAAGCTTGGCATCCTGATGGGAAAACAAAAAAACAGTCGCTCCCAGCTCCTTACCTGCTTGAATTAGGCGGCGAAAATAAACCGGCTCCTGGAATCGCCTGTCTTGACGCCATGTTAATATCCCGATAATCGGTTTGGTCATAAGTGAAGAAACCCTCCCTCGATGTACTCAGGATAGTTTATGTTGGGTAAGTGACTTCGTGAGTAAGAAAAGAATTTGTCCTTTTTCCCCTCTCATCCCCTCTCATCGGGGGACTGAAACGTCGGGGCAAGCAGCAATTATTCAACGTTACATGTTAATAGATGGAGAAGGTTTACCTATGATTCCTGTATTGAAATACCTCAAATTAACGGCAAGTTAAAGGACCATCCTTTTGCGGGATGGCCCTTTCTTTGATCACGCTTTGTTCAACTATCGAACCCGTTAGTTGAATAGACCTGAAATAAATCACGTACGTCAAGACCCATCGATTGAAGAAACACGTTCCTGCTCTCGCGGTCAAAAAATGTCCATGCCATGGTTAATTCTACTGCAGGATCGCCTACTGCCATAACACCAAAGTCTATTACACTTGATAGTTTGCCGTTTTTGACAAGAAGATTTCGATTGACGGCCCTACTGTCATGTCACAAGCTAAGCGACGGTTGCTTTGCGGATCATGAGGAACGACAGCAGGACATAGATGACCGTGACGCCAAACAGCCACGAAGCTAATTGGGCAGCGGAATGTCCGGTCAGCCAATTGAAAAAGTCCATCCACCAACCGTAATATGTGCACAGAAACCCCAGCACGGACCCCGCAAGAAGAATAACCGAGAACAAGACGGATAGCCCAGCCCTCCCGAAACGCCTGAATATTGCGTTAAAGAAGAAGCCAAGGAAGGTCATATGAAGAGCTGTCGCAAACAGGGTCCACCACCGGTCTGACAAGGAACCGTCGCTCAAATACGGCAGGTTGAAAAAATGCAGCCCGATTCCCCAACCTCCATTGCCCTCTACCAACGAAAACGCCAAAAGCACGACGGAAATACCCAGGCAAACGGCGACTACCATCATGACGGTACCCAGGAAAAAGTCCGTTCTCCGAATGCTCATGCCAAGCGCAAAAGGAAAGTTTTGCGTCAGCGTAACTATACCGACAATCATCATGCATACGAAGATGGAAGACAAACCACCGGTATAAAGCCCTTTTTCCGGTCGAAAGATCAAGCCAATCGCCAGGTTGATCAAAAAAGAAGGAAGTAGTACATAACACCACGGAACGATAAGCCACATCACTTTATCCTTGGCATGCATTTTCATTACCGTTGCAATTTGATTCATCGTATGTCCACCGCCCTGTGATCGGATTTTCGTTTGGTCAAATGAACGATCAGCTGTTGAAGTGATACCGTGGCAAGCTCCAGCCCCAGCGATTCGGCCTGCTTCCGTCTTTGTGGAACCAGACTTCCGAGCACCGTCGCCGACAAAAGGACGCCGAACGGCTGACGGTCGATCGTCTCCTGACCGGAAATGAAGGCTTCTACGTTCTCTGCCTGGCCTAAGACGGTATATGCTTGCCCGCGAATGGCTTCCGCCTCCTCATTTAGAATAATCTTGCCGCTGTCGATGACGATCACATGCTCCAAAATCCGGCTCACCTCATCGATTAAATGCGTGGACAAAACGATCGTTCTCGGGTGCTCCGCATAATCCTCGATCAACCGGTCATAGAACAACTCCCGCGCTACAGCGTCCAGCCCCAGATAAGGCTCGTCGAACATCGTCAGCGGCGCGCGGCTCGCCAAACCAATGATGATGCCGACGGACGAGAGCATGCCTCGCGATAACTTCTTCATCGCCCGCTTCAGTGGCAGACGGAAATCATACAGCAATTGATTAGCAAATTGCTGGTCCCAATTTTGGAAAATCACCGGACACAAATCCAGCACGTCGATCACCCGAAAATGGTCAGGATACTTCTGGCTTTCTTTAATAAAACAAACCTGGCTCAATACACGATTGTTCTCATAAGGAGCCTCTCCGAACACAAGCAACTCCCCGCTTGTCGGAAACAGCTGCGCCGTCAGCATGTGCATGATCGACGTTTTTCCCGCGCCATTTCGGCCCAGCAACCCATAAATTTTTCCAGATTCTATCGTAAAACTGACATCGTCCACTGCATTGACTCCGCCGTAGGTTTTGGTCAGCCCTCGGACTTCAACGATGTTCTTCATCTCGCTTCGTCTCCTCTCCGGATCATATCCGTCAATTGTTCTTTCGTAATACCAAGCTTTTCCGCTTCGCAAATCATTGCCACGACATACTGTTCGTAGAAAAGCTCCTTCCGCTTCTCCACCAGCCTTGCTTTTGCGCCTGTCGCTACAAACATGCCGATACCCCGCTTTTTGTACAAAATATTCTCATCCACCAGCAAATTAACGCCTTTGGCCGCTGTCGCCGGATTGATTTGAAAAAACGATGCAAATTGATTTGTTGACGGCACTTGCGATTCTTCCGGCAATCGACCTTCGAGAATATCGTCTTCGATATGCTCGGCAATCTGCACAAAAATCGGGCGGCTGTCGTCCATCATGAAAGTCATCATCCACACCACCACATTGGTTAGTTACTCATGTAATTAACCATATAACTATTGGTCCGTTCTGTCAACTGATATTCGTCCAAAATAAACCAAATTTATTGGACGAAAATCCCATTTTCCAACTACGATGGATGTGCAGAAATTTCTGTCTTTCTGCCACAAACCCGGAGATCTTCATGCAGAGCAAATCATCGCACACCACAACACCTGCTTGCATGGGCTCAGCAATCTGGAGCCGTTCATTTTTGTCCGCAGTTCAGATGAGGATGTATTTGTCCCAAAACATGATGATTATCGGTAAATAAACAGCTTTCCCAACAGAAAACACCGCCAATTTCCTGGCGGTGTTTTTTTCATTCCCCTTTTTTTACGATCTCCTGCACCCTGCTCACTTGTCCGCCTGTCATTCGCACCTTGATTATATGTATCCAGCTGTCAGCAGAAAATAAAGTATTTCTGCAGTTCTATATAGCAATTTTAAAGAACTACATGTTAATTGCATATGTGCCTTTGTAATCTAATTGGAAAATATAAAGGTATTCAGGAGCTATCGATTCCCGTTAGCTTAGAGACCTATGTCACTAAAGGTTATTTCTTACCAATCAAAATCTTGAAGTCCATAGTGACTTGTTGTAATTTCATCTCTTGAATTTTTTGCAAACGTTCCGTTGTTGTCCCCCAAGACAACGGCGTCATTCCAAGCAATGGTTCGATATACGTCTCACCCAAGTTCACTTGATATCGAACACTTTCAACGTCTGTTACCACAAAATGTTGATTGAAATGATCCAACGTAGTTTCGTTTGAATAATCCTGTTTTTCAGTTCCTTCGTAAAAAATGTCTCTCAATTCTTTAAGATAATCCCGTTCAGGAATCACCTTTATAACCATACTATCGTCGGCAATCAGTCTTTGAAATTCCGAATAATTAGCCGGGGATAGTATGTTAAGAATGAAATTGAATCGATGATTAGCAAATGGACAGTTCGCAATGTCTGCAACACACCAAATAGCATTGGAATATTCGGCCGCAGCGCTACTGATCCCCTCCTTAGAAATATCGATTCCGACCGCCAATAGAGAATTGGTTGTTTTCCGAAATAATTTTTCTTGAATCATAGTTAAATGAGAGCCTTCCCCACACCCTGCATCTACTATACTTGTCGGTTCATTGATTCGGAGTTGATTGATTATTTTATCGCTTATCACAGTATTTAAGGGATCAAAAAATCCGCTTTTGCTGATCATTCTTCTGTATTCGAACATTCGTTTATCATATTTAGTTTTTTTGGCTAGTGACAATAGGTTTACATATCCCTGCTTCGCAATATCAAAACAATGCCGATTGCTACAAATTAAACTTTGTAAATTGATCATTTGCATCTGACCGCTACATATCGGGCATCTAAATATATCTTGAAATCGTGCAATAACAGCTGCACTTATCATCTTTTTACTATGTTTGGACACAAAAAAGCACCCCATTCATTCGTGATCGGTGAATGAAGAAGGCACAGTCAAATAAACCCAAACCATTTGTTTAAAAAATAGATGGGTTAAGTGATCTGTACCTTACATTACCTTAAACGAATGAATTTGATGATCATAGTGTAACTCTCCTAAATTGTCAGGGTATTTAAAACCGCTCTAATTATAACATATTCTGCTCTCACTTTAGTGCTAGTTCCTTCTTGCATGATGAAATATAGTTTCCACACGAAATGAATGTCCAATCTAACAAATAAAGCCCCAAACATATTAGATTTATACAATATGTTCGAGGCTTTATTTTATTTGGCTTTTCTTAAATCAGGTCTTGATAAACAAAGTCTCTACAGACTTTTTCTGAACGATAGCTTATTTTCTGATCGTGATAACACCTTTCGCTGCGTCTACATGCACATATTCGCCAGCTTGCAGGTTGGTGAATATCACTGGGGTGATAATGGATGGTACTTGTTTCTCGATAGAAGATAGGTCAACTTTCAACAATGGTTGTCCTTTTTTCACGGTATCTCCATCTTGAACCAGCGCTTCAAAGCCTTCACCGTTCAGCTTCACGGTATCAATACCTACGTGGATCAGCACTTCTCGGCCAAATTCAGAAACAAGTCCGATGGCATGCTTGGTGTGGAACAAAGTTGCTACAGTTCCATCGAATGGCGCTACGACTGTTCCGTCTGTCGGGTTAATGGCAAATCCGTCACCCATTAGTTTTTGAGAGAAGGTTTTGTCCGGTACCTCTTCGATTGGAAGAAGAGCGCCCTTCATTGGAGCGATGAACTGTTCATTGGCGTTAACTGGTACGTTCAACGCTACCGGGCTTGTTTTTTCCACAAATTTGGTCGGAGTTTTTCCTTGCATGATATCTGCAATTTGTGTTTTCAGGTTGTCTGATTTTGGTCCGAAGATGGCTTGAATGTTGTTTCCAACTTCCATTACACCAGCCGCACCCAATTTTTTCAGACGGTCTTTGTCAACATGTTTGATGTCTTTTACAGATACGCGAAGACGAGTGATGCAAGCGTCCAAATGTTCAATATTTGCTTGACCGCCCATGGCTTCAAGTACGTGATGAGCTAATTCGCCCGCTTCTACTTTTGGAGCGTCAGCGTCGTCTACAACATCTTCACGTCCAGGAGTTTTCAGGTTAAACTTGCGAATCGCAAAGCGGAAACCAAAGTAGTAAATCACTGCGAACGCGAGGCCTACAGGGATAACCAACCACCATTCAGTACGGTTAGGCAATACCCCGAACAGTAAGAAGTCGATCACACCGCCGGAGAAGGTCATCCCGATTTTTACGTTGAGAAGCTGCATGGTCATAAAGGAAAGTCCGGCAAAAATACAATGGATACCAAACAATACAGGCGCTACGAACAAGAAAGAGAACTCGATTGGTTCTGTGATACCGGTAAGGAAAGAAGTAAGAGCAGCAGAACCCATGATACCAGCCACAATTTTCTTTTGTTCAGGACGAGCTTCATGATAGATAGCCAAAGCCGCTGCCGGCAAACCGAACATCATGAACGGGAATTTACCTGTCATAAAAGTACCAGCAGTCAACGTTGCGCCATCTTTAATCTGGTTGAAGAAGATCGCTTGGTCCCCGTGGACAATCGCACCAGATTTGGTTACATATTGACCAAACTCGAACCAGAACGGCGAATAGAAGATATGGTGCAAGCCGAATGGAATCAAGGAACGTTCGATTACACCAAAGATAAAGGCAGCTAACGTTGGATTAGCGTCAACCATGTTGTGGGAGAAGGCGTTCAATCCGTGTTGAATTGGAGGCCAGATAACTACCATCACCATACCCAAAAGGACAGATACAGCGGCAGTTACGATTGGCACAAAGCGTTTTCCGGCAAAGAAGCCGAGGTATGACGGAAGTTCGATTTTGAAAAACTTGTTATACATAATCGCTGCCAGGACACCGACGAAAATACCGCCGAATACCCCGGTTTGCATAGTTGGAATACCTAAAACGTTTGCATAAGACGGATTCGTTCCGATATGCGCAGGGGTAATTCCCATAATCGTGCTGATGGTTACGTTCATGATTAGATAACCGATGATCGCTGCCAGCCCGGCAACACCTTCGCCCCCGGCCAAACCTACGGCAACACCTACCGCGAACAAGACGGACAGGTTACCAAAAACAATGCCCCCTGCTTGTTCCATAACGGCGGCAATGGCTTGTACCCAATGAGCTTCCAATCCAGGAAACAGGTTCAGCAATGCCGGATTGTGCAACGCGTTACCTAACGCAAGCAAGATCCCCGCAGCCGGCAAAAGGGCTACCGGAAGCATCAAGGCTTTCCCTACTTTTTGGAGCGTACCGAATGATTTTTTAATCACAATGGTTCCCTCTTTTCTGTGTTGTGTCTGAAGAAAAGGACAGCGGATCAGATTAATCAAAGGTCAGAATTCGAATGTAACCAAAACAAAAGGCATGGGTGAAGATAACCTCAATGAACGACGGGAGTACGCCCCATTGCTCATAAATGGTTATTTTCACTCATGCCTGATCGAATCAGTAACACGCGGAATATTCTTTTGTAACCCTTTACAAATAATCAAATGAGAACAACTTCGCTGACTTGATTATCTGTTCGCTATTCTTAATCTTTACAGCTTGAATCTTAACAGGGTTTGTTTCGGTTGACAATCCCCTTCTTCATAACTTACGAGTTTCGTCATAGTTTTACCGGTTATTAGGAATTTTCCGCAGAATATTGATCCAAATAAGTAAACAGCTTTGAAAATCCTTCACGATGTATCCAATAGTCTTTATCAAGATTTTGTACGGCACGCTTAAAATCATCATAGGTAACAAACTTCGCTTCCTGCACTTCTTCATCCCGAAAAATCAATTCCTCTACATTCAAATGATCGATTCTTAAAAGATGAACGTCATAAAATGAATGATCAATATACGTCCCATCATTTTCTATGATGAGTTCCTTAAACGTGTACAAATAGTGCACATCGTCAATCTGTTTGGAAACATCTAATCCTAATTCTTCGTTAAATTCCCTGATGATGGTTTGCTTATTGTCCTCTCCGCTTGTGATATGTCCACCAAGAGAAACATACCACTTATCCGGATGCAGATCCTTGTTCTTGCTTCTTTTTTGCAAAAGCAATTCATTCTTAGAATTGATGACCCATACGTGAATGACTTTATGACAAATTCCGTTTTTATGGGCTTGGGTTCTCTCAACAATATCTCCTGTTTTATTGCCTTTTTCATCGTATACATCTAAATACTCCATTTTAATGCCTCCAGAAAATAGAGAAAAATAGGGTTAATCCTTCGAAGCGGTAAAAATCAACTGCTCCCGCAGGCAATTCCATACGGGAGCAGTCAAAATTATTTTATCGGCGTACCTTCTGTTTTCGCTGAGTTTGAGAGAGTTTCTTCCACTTGTCTTTTTCTTGGGACTGAAGCCGTTGGTCTTCCTTGCGTGCCAGAAAAGCCAGCTCTCTTTGCAGCTTCTGATAGCTTTGATATCGCTTGGAGTCAAGCGTCCCGTCCTGCAACGCCTGTTGGATGGCACAGCCTGGTTCATCTCGATGATGGCAGTCCGAAAAGTAACAATTAGCCGCAATCGTTTCCACATCTTCAAACGCCTCACCCAGACCCTCGTCCGCTTCCCATAGCTGAAGCTCACGCATGCCAGGCGTATCAATGACAATTCCTTTGTCGGGCAGAAGCACCAGCTCCCGATGAGTCGTGGTGTGCTTGCCGCGGTCATCCTTTTCACGAACCTCTTGCACTTCTTGTTTGGTTTCCCCGTACAAATAGTTCAACAAGGTGGATTTGCCCACTCCCGAGGAGCCGAGCAAGGCAACCGTTTGTCCGTTGCCAATGTATTGGTGCAAACTTTCCATGCCTGCTTGTTGATACGTGCTGATGACATGAATGGGAACTCCAAAGGCGACAGACTCCACTTCCTTCAGCTTCTCTTCCACATCTTCGCACAAATCCGCTTTGCTCAAGATGACAACTGGATTCGCTCCGCTTTCCCAGGCCATAATCAGGTAACGCTCAATGCGTCGTGGATTGAAATCGTTGTTCAACGCGTTGACGAGAAAAACCGTATTGACGTTGGTCGCCACGATCTGCTCTTCCGTTGTGGAACCGGCGACTTTACGCGAGAATTTGCTAATGCGGGGCAAAATGGCGTGAATCGTTGCTTTCCCTTCTTCAGGACGAGCGGAACAAGCTACCCAATCTCCTACAGCCGGATAATCTTCTCTGAGCGTTGCTCCAAATCGAAGCTTACCGGACACTTCGGCAAGTAACTCACCATGCTGACTGTATAACCGATACATATGTTTATGCTCCAAAGCTACGCGGGCCGCGACCCATTCATTGGTCTTAAGAGCTTCAAAATGTTGTTGAAAATGTTCATTCCAGCCTAATTGTTCAAGATTCAAGCAGGATTCCTCCTTGTGATTTATGTTGCCGGAATCACAGAAGAATCCTCACATCTAGTTGGATTACGCTTGTCTCCAAATAAAGGAGGATACCTGTGATCCATTGACTACTTCATTACGCTTTGGGTTATTAAGAACAATACTCATAAAACATCACTCCTTTATTGATATCGCTACCGCAGTGTATGCAGCAACTGTTCTACATTTTACCATTCATTACGTTTTTTTCATACACAAGAAAAGAATTCGTCCCTTTTCCCCTCTCATCGGGGGGCTGAAACGTCGCTGAGTTTCACTTCCAAGGAGACTGTAAGCGGACGAAATCTTTTCTTGAGCGGGCTTGCGCGAATGGAAGGAAAGTTTAATTACTTTACCAATGTAAAGCAATTAAACTTTCCGGTCGTATAAGTAATCTAGGGCTGTTGTTGAACCGCCTTGATGCTAGTATTTCTTCAAGAAAAGAGACACAAACTAAAAAGCCTGACGATATAGGCATCTTCATCCATTACCGATTTGGAAAGGAGCACCGCCATGACCAAACATGAAGGCGTAAAACGTGAGAGAAGCGAAAAGGAAAACCCTTCTCAGACACGCGCATCCAATACAGTAAGCAAAGAGGCTGAAGCTTTGAAGAAAAAGGGCTTCCGTTAAACCAATTGATCCTATTTTGAATTTGTGAAAGGCGCCGTTTCCAACTCAGAGGAACGGTCCTTTTTTTATCCGTTAACAGCGCGCAACACGGAAAAACCGCCTCCTAAAAGGAGACGGCTTACATCGAGCCCAACGTGATGGGAAGTAACTTCTCTTTAGCACATCTACCTCCAGTATAGAGTTAGATACTTAGAGCGTACGGTTTCCCACTACTTCGACGGTTGTCGTTTGGGTGATCCCAGAATGATCTGCGGCAGTTCGCCTCCTTAGAGACTTGACGCATCGGCATCATTGATCACTGGGCCCGATGAAAGTAGTATGAACCGTTTTGCCGCGAATATACATCCAATATCCTGCTAGGCCCACTAATAAACAGGCGGCCCCTAACAGAAGGGTTTGTTCAGGTAACCAAAAGCCAATAATTGGACCAAGCGTCGCTCCAATATCAGTCGCCCATGTGTAAGACGGAAGGAAACGATGTCTATTGTGAATGGTCAGACTTGCGGTCATCAGCGCGTCCACCAGAGTGGTTACGAGTGATGCGGTAAACAGCAAGGCAAGTACCATCAAAAGCCAAATAGGAATCGAAACACTCGAGAGGATCCCGATAAACAAGAAAGCCGCACCGATTAGAACCCCACCGAAAAGAAAATGCCGATCTTCTGTTTGATCCGCCTTTTTCCCGATCCAAGGCGCAATCCAAGGCTCCCAGCCCCACCGCAAGCCTTGCAGAACCCCCGCAATCGAACTGGCTCCGATCAGCCATTTGCCGACACTTATCTGATCTCCAACATGAATGGCTACCAGCCGACTGATCGTAGAGGTAAACATCCCTTGATAAATCAACGCAATGACCATAGAAGTGAGTAAGACAGCCATTTCACGGTTTCTCCATCGTCTGCTTCGAGGGATCTTCAAGTCGATATTCCCTTTTAAGGGGATCGTACCCTTACCGCCGGATCGTCGGATCAGCCAGAAGCCAGGCAACATCAGAAGCGCGAAGCCTTGAAGTACCTGATCGTACGTAATCCATTCACAAAGAATTCCTCCCGCCGCCATCCCGAACAAACTCCCCAAACGATAAAAGCCGTTGAATAACCCGTTCAGATATCCCTGATTTCCCGAATGACTCACATGATGAATGTGTAGATAGCTTCCCTGACGAAGCAGTGTCCACGCCACTCCCCACAATGCCCGAAAGAGCAACCAGCCGCCAAATGTATGAACCAGACTGCACCCCACCGTGGTGATCACCGCCAAGCCGACAGCAATTCGCAAGCCTGTCCAAATGGATACTTTTTGATAAAACCAGCCTACGAGCGGATGCAAGGGCAGTCGGATAAATCGATTGATCGCAAGCAGGATCCCCACCTGCCATAGCGAGTTCAGCCCCGCCTCATGCCAGAATAGAGGTAAAGCAATATAAAGAAATGAATCACCTAACAAAGCGGCAGCCGTAATTAACGCTAGACGAATCACTTGATGGCGTGTCTCCATCCTCTGTACTTCCCTCCTGCCATGACAAAGTCGATGAATTCATCATAGGAGGGATTACACATTAAATCTAATCAATCATTTTAGCCGATATATAAATAAAATTGATGATTTGGGAGGCCTCTCATGAATTTACATGCGTTGCGAATTTTTTCACGTGTAACGGAGTGCGGAAGTGTGACGCGCGCAGCGGCTGAACTTCATCTCACTCAGCCAGCTGTAACCGCTCAAATAAGAAAATTAGAAACGGAGATTGGGCTGAAAGTCATTCAACCCAATGGAAGAGGAATTGAGCTGACATCTGCCGGCCAGTTTCTGTATCAACATGCGAAGAGGTTATTTGCCTGGGAAGAAGAAATAGAGCGTCAATTGCATGAACTTCGCGAGGGTAAATTGGGCTCCCTTCGTCTATCCGTCACTCATTTGCCTGCGCAATATCTGTTGCCTTCGTGGTTAGCATCCTATAAACGAGCCTTTCCAGATGTCAATGTAACCATGTCGTCTGGAAACTCAAGATATGTGTATGATCAACTTATTCATTATCAGGCGGACGTGGGAATCGTTGCCGGAGGTTGGGAAGAAGCGGGTATTGTAAGACAGGTGTTATGTGAGGATGAATTGTGGTTTGTAGTGCCTGCAGATCATGCCTACGCGGGTCAGGCCGTCACCTTGGAAGAGATGATGAAGCAGCCCTTCCTATTTCGGGAAGAAGGAAGCTCAACCAGAGAATATTTGTTAACTCTGTGTCAATCCAGAGAACTTCCCCCTCCGCCAATCGGATTGCAGCTGCACGGGATGAATGCGGCCATTCAAGCCATGCTTGCTGGTTATGGAGCGATGCTAGTCCCTCAAATAGCTGTTCAGAATCTGGTTGCCGCAAACCAAATCGCTCGTGTATACGTTAAAAATATTACGGTTAAACGAAACATCTTTTGGTGCATGCGGCAAGATGAACAGCTATCAGGCGTTATCCAGCATTTTTTTGGTCATTTTGGAGCGAATCGAATTTAAGTGAAAAACTGGGGGAACCGATTGATAATCATGGGGTCAATTTGCTTAGGCAATGGCAGGACTTCACAATTTGAGAACTGATCCTGTTGATAGGTGCAGAAGTATTCTCTTGGCTCATGTCCTGCCAGAAGATTCGGAAGAAAAGAGCGAATATTGCTCGCAATCCCTAGGTTTTTGGTGTTCATTACCCAACTTATTTCTTTCCAGGCCAGAATACCCTCCTCCATTTTTTGAACAGGAGTAATCTCCATATCTTCAGGAAGTTCAGCAAGAAACAAATACATTCCCTCTTTTGCCGGTTTATCAGTCTGAGGCAGGCTGGCTTCCCAGGTAACAATTCCTCCAAATTGAACCTGGTCCACCACCATGCCCGTTTCCTCTCGAACCTCACGAATAACACTTTCCTGCGCTGACTCACCCGGCTCAATCTTGCCGCCGACTCCATTCCATAATCCCATGTTCGGCTGTGACTCGCGATTCAACATCAGCAGCTTGTCCTTTTGTTTAAGAAAACAGACTGTGTACACTAATCGGGTTATACTCACGGATTCTCACTCTCTTTCACGGTACTTTCCCTTACCTAAGGAAAGATTCCTAATTGGGCAACCATTGGAACTTTGAAGCGGATGCATATCCTATTCGGTTTTGTTCAAACTAGTATTATCGAGCTCTGGTGAGTAGCTTATAAATCTTCAGGCATGACCTTTCAGGAGGCGATGTGCCATGGACGATTTCGAGCATCACCCCAAGTCGATTGGTAAGCCGAATCTTTGAAGCGATAGTCTATCTCAGGAGGTAGATGTGTCTTCAATGTCTAACGGATTTACCCCAGACACCTGAGCTCGATACAGGCCGTCTCCGCTTCGGAGGCGGTTCTTCTTTTTTAATAAACGACTTTCTATTCCTTCTGTAATCATGAAACATTATAATATAGGATATAAGTACCACCAAAACGATCACATCCCTTTGCACATAAACGTCAGAATGCTACAGTTTGTGAGGAATCCTATGTCGAACAATTTACGAACTCTCTACATCCTCATGGGCTTGTTCGGAGTCTTATTACTTTGCCTGCTAACGTATCAATTGGTTACCAATTTGCAACAGTTGAACAAAGATGTCAACTCCCATAAGCCCTATCAGCGGATTGCCCTGTTGTTAGAAGGCCCTACATACGATCAGGGATGGAACAGCTACGCCTTTGACAGCTTAGAGAACCTCAAAGAAAAATACGGATTTAAGCTGACGGTTGCCGATAATTTGAAGCCGGAGCAAATTGAGAGCTCTGCCTCTTATTTTGCTGGAGAAGGATATGATTTGATTCTGGGTCACGGTTTCGTTTTTTCCAAACCGTTCACCCGATTAGCTCCTTTATATCCCAATTCCCGATTTGTCTCGGTTAATGGAGAAGCGTTTGCTCCTAATCAGACAGCGATCAAAAACGATATGCGCCCTGCAGGATTTTTGATCGGCGAACTAGCCGCTTTAATGAGTAAGACCAAGAATATCGGCTATATCGTCGTAGACAAACCAACGGAGTTTCGACAAGTTGAGGGCTTCCGTGAAGGAGCGCGAGCGGCGAATCCCCAAATCAATGTGCTTGTAAAAAAGGTACCTGACTTCTTTGATAAGCAACATGCGATCATCGCCGCAAAGGAATTATTGAATGAAGATGTAGACGTGATCTATACCACTGGAGACAGCTTCAACCTCGATGTGATTATGGTGGCTCAAAAAGCTAATATTTACGCCATTGGCTACATTGCTGATCAACGCTATATTGCCCCCAACAACGTGTTGGTGTGTTTGATACAAGATGTCCCTCAAATCTATTCAATGTTAATCAAGCAGTATCTGAGCGGTAAATTGCCTTCAGGTGACGTTACCTATGGACTGCGTGAAGGTGTCAATCGCCTAAGTCCGTTTGGTCCCATGGTACCGAAATCCGTACAAGAGACCATCAACTACGATCTGCAGCAACTTATCGTGAAGTAACTTGGAGGCTTAAACAATGTTACCGTTTCATAAAATGGGCTTTCAAAAAAAAATGATTCTGAGCTATATGGTCTTGATTCTGTTAATCGGGTCTGTCGCCCTTTTATTCAGCTACCAAATGACCAAAGTAACCTCGGAAGAAACTCATTTGACGCAAAAAATCCTGCCACAGATGAGCTCTTTGCTGGAAGTCAAAAATCAAATGTACGCGAAAACCTATGCCCTGAAGATGTACACGCTGACCAGGGACCCGGTTTATTTGCAGCAATACTCCAAACAATTCGTTTCTCGCAATCGCTTCCAAAACACGGAACAGAATCAGCAGTACCAAGATTTATTCACAATTATTCGGATGCTGAACGAACTGGATTTTATCTTTTTGAATCAGATTGACCCATTGATCAAAGCCAATAATGTACAAGCCATCAACTATGTGCTTGAACACGAGGTGGAACCGAGAATTCAGGAGTTGGAAAACAAGCTGAGCTTGTCACTTGGTCAGCTTGACTCACAATTCCATGAAGAATTTGTGCAATCCAATCACAGTTTGCGGGTTTCTCTTTTGATTACATACACCGTGTCTGTTCTCTCCATCCTGTTTGGATTGTTTTGCTCCTTTTATTTTCGTAAAGGATTGCTTCAACCGATCCAATCGCTTATTAAACAAGTACGGGAAGTATCACGCGGGACGTTCGGGCAACAGATCACGTACAGCGCTCAGGATGATTTTTATGAATTGGCGCAAGAATTTAACAAGATGTCTTTAAATATCGCGGAATTGTTTGCCAAGGGAGAATCGCAGAATCACATCCTTGAAGAAGAGAAACGGGTAAGAGAGCAGATTCTCAATTCACTTCCTGTAGGGATTATCACTTGCCATCACCCGACCTCTGAAATTCACATCAATGAAAAAGCCCAGCAGCTGGTCGCCCTGGACGAAAACTGCTTGCCTTTATCACCGGATCAGCATGTCTGGCATTCAGAGACGCCTTGGTTCGAGAACCGGTCGATTGTGCTATACAACAAGCAAGGTGAACCGTTTCACGCCTTGATCTCCTATGTGCCGCTTCTCGATCAACAGCGTGACGAACTAGGCTGGATGGTGGCGCTCACCGATATTACCGAACAGATGAAAGTGCAAGAATACATGCACCAGTCTGAAAAGCTCTCGCTTGTCGGTCAACTAGCCGCAGGAGCCGCTCACGAAATTCGCAATCCGTTAACGGTAATTTACGGATTCATGCAACTGCTTCAAGGCAACCTGTCCGAGGAAGAAAGCATGAAATACCATTTGCCGCTGATCGTTCAAGAAATTGAGCGCGTAAATAAAATCGTGACGGAGCTGTTATTGCTTTCCAAACCATCCCGCCCGAATTATCGGGAAGTTCAATTGGGTGAAATTTTCGCTTCCATTCTTCCATTGATGAAAGGTGAAGCTTCCCTGCATGGAATTGAAATAATCGAAGCGTACAACGAGGAACTTGTTTTCTTCGCGGATGTCGAACAGCTTAAACAGGTCCTGTTAAATCTGATGAAAAACGGATTGGAAGCCATGCCTAATGGAGGCAAGCTAATCGTTCGCTCCGAACAGGATGACGCCATGATTCGAATTGTCATTCAGGATACTGGCGTAGGTATTTCTCCTGAGCATGCCAATCGGATTTTTGATCCTTTCTTCTCGTTAAAAGAAGAAGGAACAGGGCTTGGCCTGCCGATCTCCATGCGCATGGTAAAAAACCACGGTGGGGATATGTCGATTGACAGCAAGCTTGGTGAGGGGACAAGCATCACGATCTCACTTCCGAAGGAGCCCAGCCGAGCGGTCTAACCAGTCAAACATCCGACAGGTATACTCTTTAATCTCCATGGAATCAAACAAATGGCTAGCTCCCTCAGCTAGCCATATTTCATAGGGCTTCTGATGAACCTCGAGAGCTTGCGCGAGGCGTCTGGCATGCTCTACTCCCACATTCTGATCTTCGGTTCCATGGATGATGAGAACAGGGCAGTCGACCTCATCTACCCGATAGATAGGAGAGCGGGCCAGATACGCTTCTCGTTGTTTCTCGGGATGTCCCACGACTCGTTTAAGCATTCGACGCATGTCCTGCCGCTCCTCGAATGTAAGAAGCAAATCCACCACTCCACTCCACACGATCGCCGCATAAAATCCCTCGCGCTCGATCGCGGCGAGCATCGCCATGATTCCGCCACGAGAAAATCCGTATAAACTAATTCGCTCTGGAATCACGAGAGGCATATCCTTCAGTATGTCGTAAGCGGAATACACATCCTGCCGATCTTCTCCGCCAAACTCATCTCGCCCTTCTCCCCCTTCATTCCCCCGATAATGCGGGGCCAGTACGATGTATCCAAAAGAAGCGAGCTGGGCTATCCGTTCCTTCCGTACCCGTCCAATCTGACGCATGCCGCCACGACAATATAACAAAGCCGGAAACGGACCAGATCCCCGAGGGATGGCCAGCATGGCTTTAACCCGCAAACCCTGGCTCAAGTAAGTAATAGTAAAAAGTTCCACGTCGACTTGCGGAGATTGAAGCGGCTCGGTTTCAAGAATAAGATTGCTCAACGACAGCACTTGCAACAATCTGTTCACCTGCCATTCATGGATTCTCGCTTCCAGAACTCACGAGTCAAGCTGTATACGTTATGATCCTCCCAGACTCCGTTAATATGTAGATAATACTTGGCAAGTCCTTCGAACAGAAACCCGGATTTCTCAATGACACGGATGGAGGGCAGATTGCGAGGCATGACAGCGGCTTGCACCCGATGCAAATTGTTATGCTCAAAGGCAAATTCCAGCACAAGCCTGACCGCTTCCGTCATGAAACCCTGTCCATTCTGATGATGATCCATGAAATACCCCAGGGTACAGCTTTGCCAAGCGCCTCGAACGACATTGCTCAGATTGACTCGCCCAATCAACTCGTTCGTGTCGTTTTGAAATACACCAAATCCATAGGACATGCCTTGCTCCCAGTCGTGGGATGACTTGGAGATAATCTCACGCTGAACATCCAGGGTATAATGCGCCTCTGTTTGAATCGGTTCAAACGGTCGAAGGAATTCCCGGTTCACCATCCGCAGCTCTAATAACTCCTCCGCATCCTCTATTCCCAAAGGACGAATATGAATATGCTCTGCTATCAGTTTCATGGCTACCCCGCCTTTATCGTTTACTTTTATTGAATTATCTGGAAGTTACCGAGAATAAAAAGAAGAGGAACTGAATAACGTCCCTCTTCTTATCATGTACACGCTTAGAATCCGCGTTTGTTTTGTTTTTTGTTAATGGTTGCGAGGTTTTCTTCGCTATGCTTTAACCATTTTTTGAGTTTATCTTCGAAGGAGCCAGCGTTTTCGCGTTTGTTCCCACGGTCACCACCACGGTTACCGCCATGACGACGTTCTTCTCTGCCCTCACGCTCAGGTGCTGGCAATGCTGCACGAACGGAAAGCGAGATTTTGCCCGCATCATCGATCGAGAGCACTTTCACTTTCACAGCGTCTCCAACGGAAAAGTGATCATTAATATCTTTTACGAAGCCATTCGCTACTTGGGAAATATGAACCAAGCCTTGCTCGGTTTCATTCACGGCAACGAACATACCAAACGGTTTGATCGCCGTCACTTTTCCTTCAATGATGCTTCCCACTTCTACTGCCATTAAGTTTACACTCCTTTTACCTTTTCACAAAAGTGTCGAGAACCTCAGTAGGCTCATTCTTCAAGTATAGCAGAGAGTACAAGCCTCTGAAAAGTCCAATCTGACTGGATTATACGTGAACCTCAACAGGAGCGTTCAAATACAACTGATAGGCATCAGTAGCCATGACTAATTCTTCGTTAGTTGGAATGACCATTACCTTAACTGGGGAGTAAGGGCTGCTAATGAAACCTTCTCCTTTAATTGTACGGTTAGCCTCCTGATCGAGGATGACGCCAGCGAATTCTAATCCGCTGCAAACCTTTTGACGAGTTAAGTAATCGTTCTCTCCAACTCCTGCTGTAAATATAATACCGTCAACACCGTTCAAACGTGCCAAATATAGGCCAATATAGGTGTGAATACGAGTGGTATACATTTCATACGCCAATTGGCAGCGTGGATCCCCCTGCTCGACACCCTTCATCACATCACGCAAATCACTGGATACACCTGAAACTCCCAACAAACCTGACTTTCTGTTTAGGATATCAATAGCCCCAGCCGTATTGGTTTTCTCGATTTCCTCGATGTAAGGAATAATCGCTGGATCAATGTCACCGCTTCGTGTACCCATGGTCAATCCGGCGAGCGGAGTCATTCCCATAGAGGTATCCAAGGATTCTCCGTAACGGATCGCCGTAATGCTGGCACCGCTACCAATATGACAGCTAACCAGACGAAGTTTTTCTTTTGGTGTTTCCATGATTTGCTCAGCGCGGTGCATCACATAACGATGTGAGGTGCCATGGAAGCCATATTTACGGATACCATATTTCTCATAGTACTCATAAGGAAGCGCGTAAAGGTAAGAAGAAGGCGGCATCGTTTGATGGAAGGACGTATCGGCAACAATTACATGCATCGCGTTAGGGCACAGCTTCTGAGCAATCTCGACACCCTGCAGATTGATTGGATTGTGCAATGGAGCAAAGCGTGCCAGTTTAGCAACCTCTGCTTTTACTTCGTCATTCACAATCATGGATTCTTTAAAGTATTCTCCACCTTGTACGACCCGGTGAGAAACGATGTGAATATCGTATTGGGACAGTTTGTCAAAGACAGACTTGATTGCCGCATCGTACTGATCGCGCTTGACCTCTTGCAGGTAGTCTGACAGAATCAATTTCTTCGATGGCATTTCATAGAGTTTATATTTCACAGACGAGCTTCCGCAGTTTAATACGAGCACCAGTTGTTTTTCTTTTTTGCGAATGTCTACGTAATCCATGTCATGATCTTTCGGAACGATTACTTCGACTTCTACGCCATTGCGAAGTCCGGCGGCGTTCGCTTCATCCGTGTCGATATGGAACTCCAAACGATAATCCTTGTTGACACGGCATAGTACGTTTTCCAATACAAGAGAGCGTTGTCCGTCAGTAGTTACGGAGACGATTTGCTTGTCTTTCACACCAAAGCGTTCCGCATCCTCTAAAGAAAAATGAATATGACGGATCGCAAGGATAACGCCATCTTGGATAGTGATTTCGCCACGCGGACCCTGAATCGTGAGGCCTGCACTGCCAGTGATGTCACCGGAGTCACGAACTGGAGGATCTACCCCTAAAAGATAACTGTCGGTGCGAGAAACCTCAACCTGAGAAGCTTTACGCACAGGTCCAAGAATGCGTACGTTGCTGATTTTTCCTTTGGGCCCGATTAAAGTGACGGTTTCTTCTGCTGCATATTGTCCATATTGCTTTAAATCTTTTAATTTGCGAAGTTGATATCCAGCTCCAAAAAGAGCCTCAACGTGTTCCTGGGTTAAGTGAATGTGTCGATTCGAGACTCCCACAGGTACTTTCATCTGTCTTCACGTCCATTTCTGCCTTAGTTATATTTCACGTATTTTTAATATGCTTGATCGAAATGAATTTTATCATTAAGCCGTCTTAGATGATATAAGAATAATGTGTCTGTTCTGTTACATTATTCAATCCGTTCTGTTATAGTGTCTGTTGTTATCGTTTGACCATACGGAAAATCGCGATAAATAACATAGTGAACAAAAGTCCAGTAGTATCAAGAACGACGTCTGTAATCATCGCTGTTCTATTAGGTGTGAACGATTGGTGCCATTCATCTATAACAGCTAACATAACTGTTACAAAACCAGCCCAGCCGAGCGCCTCTCTTGTCTGGCACGAATGCCGAAACAGGCGATAAAACAACACCCCAAACGCAGCGAATGTCAGAAAGTGAGTCCCTTTGCGAACAAAGAACTCTACAAATCCGTCCGGTCCCACTTTTTGGACACTAATCTCCTTTTTGCCGTACTGGAATGATATATTTCCAAACTTCTCCTCAACCTGCTGCATATTCACATAATGACGAATGGTTCCGCGCATATCCTGCTTCTCATACGGTTGTGACGAAGAAAAAAAGATGCCCGCCAAGAAACAGGCAACCAAGATGATATCGATGAAAATTCTTTTTCGTTTGTTTTCCTGAACATTAAGCCGTGTCAATCCGCCAACCTCCTATGTATAAGCCCTTATCCGTCACTTCCAGCTCCCAGTAATGGCTCGTACATCATCATAGCATGATTTTCGGTGAGAAACTCTTCTTTCAATCGTTCCATTTCTCGGGAGAAAACACGCCGATACAGACGATTCTTCCTGACATACCCACCCCCATATTGTGCAGTAATGGAATGGTCGTGTTCGTAAACTTCATAGGAATACAAAGCTGGTTTGACAGAACGCCACTCTCCGACCAGATGGGTATCCGTCAGATAAAGATGCAGTTGATATTCGTCACTGGTTTGATTCTTCACTTGCAAATCCAGATAGTTGTAAAAGCAGGTAGCCCCACTACCAAAAGGCTGTTGGCGATTGGTATCCGGAAATACATCATAACTATGACGATAACGTTCGGTAACCGTTAACGGAGTATGCAAGGTCATCCAGTATATGAGGTTGGAGAGCTGACATAATCCTCCGCCGACACCTGAAACTACTTGTCCATGTGAAAGAATCATTCCTTCTACATAGCCCTTGCGCCGTGTAGGTTTCCCTATACATCTCCAATAGGAAAAAGTCTCTCCTGGTCGAATGACTACACCATTTAATTGTTTAACGGCTATTTGCAAGTTAATGATCTTGTTCTCTTGCATCCACATCTCCACATTGCGTAAGGGACGTCGCAATACTGATTGATGGGAAAAGATCAGATGAGGAAGCGGTTGGGAAACAAGCTTTCTCGCGTATTTTTTCGAATCGACCAGCCAAGTGAAGTAGCGTTTCATTCGATAATACGTAATTCCAAGTGCCGTTCTGATTCGACCTCTTCTGATGGGTCTCATCTCTAATCACTCCCCCGATCGATTATGTAAACAAAACACGCCAGCATCAATTCTAGCTAGCGTGTTTTAAGGTCCATATTGCTTATTTACTTAACGGTAAAAAGTCGTCCGGTCTTAGCTCCGACGTATTGATCGGACGGCTGGTTTGCTTGGCTTCTAGAGCCTCTTCATATTTTTGCTGATTCAGTCGCTCCCGTTGTTTCATTGAGCGGGAATCTTGTCTTCGGATTCGTTCATTGATCCACCATATCCGTACTCTGGAACCAAGCTTACCTATGTTCTGGATAACTTCATGTAGAGAGCTGGTGGCAAGTGGGAGATAGATTCCTGGAAGCAAGCCAAGAAGTATCCAGCCGGCAAGCAGAATCCCACAAGAAAAGGTAGCTGCAAACGGCGCATGGAAATCTTCTCCTTCCCCTACGCCCAACGTGAGCGGAAGAATGGCCAATAATCCCAGAAGCAAGACGGCGCTTATCGGATGCAGACCGAGCTTGACGGCAGTCGATCTCGCTTGCTCCAGTCCCTGCGCGTGATTTGTCTCTCGCTCTAGCTCAGCAATCAGCCATAGCCCTAATTGGAAGGTGATCCCCACAACCGCTATCAGTCCATACATGCTCATCATGGTCAACGGTCGATCGACAATGAGCAGACCAAGCACTCCAGCCGAAGCGAATAAGGGGACAAATAGCAGCATAGAGACAACTGGAGTAATACGCCGCAAGAAAAGTGCGCTAAGGAAGCAGGACAGAACTACAGCTAATCCGCTGATTAGGATGCGGGAAGTCAGATCCTTCTCATCCGCTTTCTCCTTCTCTTGTTTGCGAACATCCTCACCCGTTAAAAGCGAATACCCTACAGGAAGCGTCAGGTAATCCTTGATCCTCGGCAAGGCCGCATAGACTCCTTCCGCAGAAGTAAATTTACGATTCACCTTGCCGGTTACCGAAATGACATACAACCCATCCTCGCGTGTGTAAGCCTCCGCAGATGGAGCAAGCTTCCAATCCACCAAATCTTTTAACGGAACGGCTCCTTCTGGGGTGCGGACGAGAAGATTCTGAAGTTGGTCGGGATGCTGCATCGCATTCTCCGGGAATTTGACTGTAATCATCGTGTCTTGTTCACCCCAGCGGGCAAGACCAATTGTCTGTTCTCCCAGATAGCTTTGGATTTGTGCGCGAACCGCATCCTCACTCATCGAATACTTAGCCAACACATCGGCCCTTGGGTGAAAATTAATCTGTTGCAGCTTGCCTTCATAACTGGTTTTCACTTCTGTAATGAAAGGATTCTCGAAAGCCAGCCTAGTGAACAATGGATACCGGGCAACACGGAAGGCCAATTGATCCGCAACCTGCTTCGTTGTCGCAAGGATCGGGCCTTTGACCGTAAACTCCACCTTTTCACCCTGGTCTTCTCCGCCAGCCAATTCGAAATTCTTGGTATGTGCTGTATGGAGCAGGAGGTCTTTTAAGGCTTTGTCGAACTCCCCTTTGCTGCGTGAGCGATCATATCGATCGATTGTTTTTAGATGCAGAACCATGCTCTCCTTGGATACAGTCGCATACAGGTCCTGAACCTCAGGAAACTTGCGCAGCTGTTCCTCCAGGTTCTTCTCTGTCTGAAAGGCTGTCTCAATCGTACTACCCTCCACCATATCAAGTGATAGCTCCATCTCATTCGTAATCAACTGAGTAAACGGCAGAGTGATTACAAACGGCTTGCAAAACACCACAATCAGTAACGTTGCCGCTAAGGAAAGCATGTAGGGCATATAGCGTAGCTCACACAATCTTCTCCACTTCTCGGCCAGACGGATGGACAGCTTGCCTCTTGGAAACTCCGCTGGTCTTGCGGAGGGCTGAAGCAACATCATGACAACGGAAGGCACGATCAGACCATACACGATGAATAGCCCGATTCCTCCCCAGATAAACGATGGAATCGACAGATAGAAAGCGGCCTTATCCGCCGACTGAATGATGTCCGTATAAAGAAGCGGCACCATCAAGATGATCAAGCAGGCTTGAGCCACCAAAACGGGTACCAACACTCGCTTGGTCTCACCGTCGATAGCTGATTGATTCCATTCGTTCAATGCGCGATAACGAGCGAACAGGACAATCCCCGCGGTTAAAAATAGGAGCACCTGGATCGTGCCGAAGCTCAGTGTCATCTCGTTCAAACCGATACCGAACAGCCAATAGCCCGCCAGCATCCAGGAAATAGCCAAAAGGATGTTGACCACCCACACAAGACCTGCTAACGTCTGTTTCATCCAGTAGGCGGCCACACCCGCAGACAGTAGAGTAAAAATGGCGATAAACAACCCCAGATCTCGCAGGGAGTTACTGAGCAGCTGGGTTTGATCTTCAAACAAGGTAAGCGTAAATCGGCCTTGCGCTTCTTCATTCAGCTTCGCAACAGCTTCACGCAGCTGTGAATGGATTCGCAGTTGGTTACTGGAATCTTGGCTATAAATCTTGATTCCGATAAATGGCTCCGCTTTATAGAGTGACAAAGTATCTGACTGGCTGCCCCGCAGGTCGCGAATATCCGCGAGTTGCTTGAGCAGCACATATCCTTTGCTCGTCGAGATCGGCAGTTTGCCTAGCTCTTGTGGCTGTTCAGGCGCATTCACCCACTGAATGTAGGTTTTGTCGCTTCCCTCGCCAACTTCGCCAATCTGCTTGCGCTCCCCTTGTCCACGCAGCTGACTGATGATCTCGCTAGGGGTTATCGCATAGGTTTGAAGCATTGAGGGACGGAAGACGATCTCTGTTTTGTTTTCGACACTCTGCGATTCAACTTCCACCTTCGACACACCTAGAATTTGTTCCAAGCGATTCTTCACTTGAAATTCCGCTACTTCATTCAAAGAATTTAGATCGGTACCGTGCAGAAAATAGTAGGCCATTTCGGACGTTTGCAGATTGTTCTGGATCACCTGGATATCGCTTGCACTAACTGGTAGCCGCTTCGACACGGCTTGGATTTGCTTTTCCAGTTTAGATTTCCAGCTATCCAAATTGTTCGCTTTTACTTTCACCATAATGGAAGACGAACCCATCCGTGAAACCGAGGTGATTTTCTCAATTTCCCCGATCTGACGAACAGCCTCTTCAAGTGTCATTGTAATTTGTTCATTCACATCGAACGGCAACAAACCATGGGCCGAGGTTTGAATCTGGAAGCTCGGTAATCCCTCATCTGGATAGACCGCGGTATTCATTTTGACCCCTGCTGTTACGCCAGCAAATAACAGGAAAAATAGCAGCAACAGCGCTACTCGCTTGCGAATCGACTCATCCTTCCATTTAATCATGGGCCGACACCTGGATCGCTTCGCCGTCTACCACATAGGAGATTCCCGCTCGCACGATCTCATCCCCCAATGAAAGCCCCTCCGTGATTTCGTACTGATCCCCATATAATCCGCCAACCGTAACCGGGGTTTTCTTTACGGATGAACCGTCCACCTTCATCACAAAGTGTGACTCTTCAGAGATTCCTACGCTTGTAATTGGCACCAACAGGGCTTTGGGCTTCTTCACTTCATAGCTGCAGGAAACGGTCATGCCCGCTTTCCAGTCGGTCACGTCACCTTGAACCGTGATTTCAACGGGGTACGTCCCGGTCTTGTCATCCAACGCCGCAGAGACATAGGTGACAACACCTTCCAATTGTTTGCGGTTGGGGGCAGAGAGTTTGACTTGCTTGCCTTTGCTCCAGATATCGCTTTGTTCGCTGTCTACGTTGAGCTTGACCAACCATTTGGATGAGTTAATCAGTTTCACCACTTCCTGCCCACCGCCCACTTGCTCGGCATCCTGATAATTGATGCTCGTGACGATTCCCGAGAATGGCGCAACCAATTGGGCATTCTTCATCTCCTGTTTGGCTCGGATCAAACTCACATTGGCTTGCTTCACATTGGCATTCGCTGCTTCGACATCTGCCTGGTCTACGGAACTGGTCAACTTCTCAAACGCCACTTGTTCATCCTGCAAATCAATCTTGTTTTGCTTCATCGCAAACGTCAGCCGATCCAGCTCGTCCTTGGATATCGCTCCGCTGTCATACAAACGTTTCCCTTGGTTATATTCATCGGTCGCTTTTGCGAGGGCTTGTCTGGCTTTCTCAATTTTCAGTTTTTGCTGGGTCAATTCCTCACGAGTTGCCCCTTTTAGCCTTTGGCTTTTCTCAGCGGCGGCCTTCTCCACCTCGCCCTGGGCAGCGGCGACTTGTTGTTCCCAAACGGAGGTGTCCAGTGTCGCCAGAAGGGTGCCAGCTTGCACGAAGCTCCCTTTTTGCACGTGGATTTTGGCGATCTTGCCTGACGTACCGAACGAAAGCGATAGCTCTTTCATCGGAGTAGCCGTACCGTAAATCTGTTGAACAAGCGGTTCCGCGTTCTGCTCAATTCTGTATACTTCTACGCTTTTGGCTTTGATGACGGTCTCTTTGTCTCTCTCTTTTAACTTCTCTACATCGGCTTCAAGCTTTTCGCAACCACTCACAATCAGCATGGTGGCTAGTAGAACAGCCAGCGTTTTCTTCATCACGATCGTCCCCCAGTACTTCTTAAGCACTTGTCCATATCCCTTTTGAATGAAATGAATTTTTAGAATTGATAAAATATATTTTACATCGCTTTATGGGGCGTTGAAACTTCTTTTTTCTAAAGAATTATTAAGTCAAGAAAAGACTTCGTCCCTTTGAGCTCTGTTTAAGCTTGCTGGTAGCAGCTTCTGTCCGCTCCGTTCACTGCGGAAGGGAGTCGGCAAGAAAATCACTGGGCTACTCAGTCTGATGTAAAGAATGCCGACTCTTTTCCTTCCTCCGTTCTCTATGCTGGGTTTCGCTTAAAATGAGCTTGGAGTGACGAAGTCTTTTCTTGGTGGGCTTACGCGAATGGAAGGAAAGTCTAATTACTTCCCACTGTAAAGTAATTAGACTTTCCTTAATAAAAAAGAAACAGGTGCAGCCTTCTATGGACTGCCCCTGCTTCTTTTGAATATAGGATACCTGCGAAATAAAACTACTGCATCGCTGCAAGAGAGTAGTATACATTCATTTCCGCGGCAGATGCCCATCCGCCTACCCCTTGATTCGCTACCAGCTTCACATAGGCTGCTGGCGTCGCGGGAAACTCTGCTTTTTTCTCTATTTTGTCGTTTGCCCACTTGCCCGTCGCTACTTGTGTGAAGTTGGTTCCATCGTTACTTACGAAGACACTATAGTCCGTAATGTTGCCGCTTGTTCCTGATTGTCTAGGCAAATAGCTGATGGAGTTAACAACGTATGTCCCGTTTAGCTTAAGTGTAACCGACTGAGGTAGCGGGTTGGACAAATTCCATTTGGTATGCCAAATGGTCGAAGTGTTTCCGTCGAGCACCATCGAAGCAGCGTTATTGGCAGAAACAAGTTCTTCACTTGTTGCCGTTGCGCTCATCTGGAATTGCGGAATGGTTTGCGGTTTGTCTATATCCGCTGTCAGGTTCCAGATTGGCCAAGCAGGCTTCGGCAGGTTAAGCGCAAGAACAGAATCACGAGCTTTCGATGAGTATTTGAATCCCCAATGATCGAAAAACTCCAACAGATTTTCCCCAGCAATTTGGGAAGTTGTGATCACGAATAAGTCTTTCTTCTGCTGGGTGTCAGCAGGCAAGCTGGATTTATCCATCTCTCTGTACGCCGTATGCAGCTTGGTATAGAAATCCCAACCGTAGGCATACTTCAACTGAGCAAACATGTCCAATCGGACAAACAAATCGCTAATCGATTCGAAATCTTTGTTCGGGTCTGGGTTCACCACATATTGAGCAGCTTGGGAGTATATACTTTTCAACCGCGACTCATTTCCGTAATACTCCTGGACATGCAGGGAATGAAGATTGTTGGTAACCTCCACATTGTCTCCCCACGTCCACGCACTCATCTGAAAATTATGACCCAGCTCATGCCAAAATCCCCAACCGTTATGCTGGATGTCATTCAGATTGACCAAGCTTTTGGAAGTTGAGCCTTGGTACAGCATGATTGGATATCCAGAGTGCATCCAGCCAGCGCTGATTTGTTTGTCTGCCACGTAGCGATAAGGCCAGTCAATGCTTGTATGCGGCAATGGTTTATCGGGAGCTAACCCTACTAAATTCTCATATAAACCATAAATCTCGTCCCACTTCTCCATCAAATCTTGAGGATTATCCAGCGAGCGAATGTCATCTGATGGAATGGTCAGGATGATATGATGGCTCTCTAGCTCTGCCCATGGCGCAGGGTTATTGCGAATGACGTCCTTCCATTCTTGTTCGCTCGTTTTTCCTAGAACAAAGTAAGGCGCTTCGATGACACCGCCGATGGTTACATTGACAACACGTCCTGGCTTGGATTTGTTCGGGATAATGTAGACCAATCCGCCATAAGGACTGCTGATCCGATTAAGCCCGGGCTTCAAGCCTTTTTTCACAACGACTTTGGGAAGGCGATCCCATTTGGTAATCTTCGTTCCTGTCAAATCGTCCGTATGGGCTCCGATTTGAACAGACAAATCAGGTTCGTCTAAGGGAACATCAATGGTAATTTCACTTCCGGCAGGCGCGTATGTCCCCGTACTGACCCAATGTCCTGGTGGGCAAGACATGCGCAAGAAGTCATAATTGGCATACTCCATATTCACAGCGATGGTTTTGTCGACGCGCGGTGTGGTACTGTCTACTTTACCTGGGAACACGTCTGCATCGGCAAATGTCACACCAGTTTCACCCATACTTGCAGTCGTTACTCTGAATTCAATCAGTGAACTTGTGTATGGCTTTTGCAAACGGTCTAGCGGAAGGTTTACGGAACTCATTACATGGTCACTGTCACGCTTGAATGAAGCCAGATAGGGACAGTTTGGCACGATTGATTTCCAGCCCTGACTCACCGACGAGTTGATTCTTGACCAAACATCTTGAGGAGCTTTCTCGCCTTCGATAGCAAAGTCCATAAAAGTTTTGGAATTGTCCTCGACTTGTTTAAGCTCATCGATCAGATTCGAAAGATTGACTCTGTCGATTTTATCCAAGGTAGGTTTCGGATTAGGATCATTGATGCTCTTAGAATCGCCGTTAATTCCGAGTCCTGCTTGGTTGAGCAGCCATTGAACCGGGTAATCTGTTACTTTGACGTTTTGCGGATCTTGGGCTTGCGCGCGGATAGCGTCTGTCGGATAGCCTTCCATTACCCATCCCTTATAGGCGACAATAATGCTTCCGCCATTTTTCACATAGGTGTTCAGCGCTTCCGCTTCCGCTTGGCTTACGTTCTTCGGACTGACAAAAGCGACCGGATAAACAAGCGGATCCAAAGCTTGACTGGTCCAGCTGCTGACCACAACCTGTTCGATTGGTTGGGCGGTTGAGATCGTCAATTTGTTTTTGGTGATAAGCTTGAGCTTTTGCGTGCCTTGAAGCGCATCCGAGTAACGATTCGTGTTGCCCGTAGTCGGGTTCGGAGCTTTATCTTCGGTTAGCCAGAGCACCAGGTTTCTGGTGATTTTTCCATCTGTGGTGCCTATGCTAGCCGCTGGATTGAAATAGTTCTCGGCACCCGCCGCGATGATACGCCCATTCCCGTATCGAGAAGCGCCTGCAAGCGGGTATTTGCCCTGATCGAGCGACACCGCAAATGCGTCCGGGCCAAATACAGTCACCGTCGACGCATTCTGATAGTCCGGGTAGCTTGGCAAATCGGTATATAACGTATTCAAGTCATTATCAATGAAATCGTTCGAGGAAGCCAATGCCGAATCAACCGCAAACGAGGCAGGAATAAAGGGTAAAGCCAAACTTAGCAATAGTAGGATGACCATTATCTTCTGTAAATTCATTTGCTTCATTAAGTTCACTTGCCCCTCTCAGTTGTCTATTCCTTCAAATCGAATTCTGCATTACGAAATCTCTTCAAATTTCACCTCCTCTCATTCTTAAAACGACTGTGGATTGGGCGAATTGAGCGAATTGAAATACTAACGAAATTATTTAAATCGTACTTAAATTTAATATCGGAAATTTAATCATTTTGTAATGTAGTTCTTTATTGCTAGGTTCTAGGGGAATGTTATGGAAGAAATGTTTCATCACATTACGATAAAAACAGGCCACAACGTTGGGTACGTTATGGCCTGCTTCAATATCATCGTGCGATTCACCACTGTAAAGCGGCTAGGTCTTTATTCACATTAGAAAAAGGGCGCTTTAATTACGCCCTTATATCCTTACCTTCTTCAACTCTTCGATCGCCTCTGCCACCGAATCGACGACTTGAACGGCCGCCTTCCTAACCTCTTCTGGTCCATGCCCCATCGCAAAGCTGTGCCTAGCGACCTTGAACATAGAGACGTCGTTAAAGGCGTCCCCAATGCAAGCAACTTCATCAGACGTAATGCCAAGCTTATTCATCAGCGCTTGCAGACCGCGGCCTTTGGATACCCCGGCAGGCATTACATCCAGACAATCCTTATCTGAGATAAAGGTTTCCACGCTATTCCCATGCTTCTGTGCTAGCTCCGCCTGCAAAGCCCTAAGCTTCGTGATATCGCCAAAAAAGCTCAGCTTGCAGGGCGTCTGCCGCTCAAATTTATCCGCAATGTCGGGGTCTACCTGAAATGTGGTGAACATCCTCTGCTGAATCGCTTGGATTGCTTCTGTCTCACCAGGCGTATAAACGGTCTGATTGATCCCAATCAACGTGGCAAAATCGTACGGTGACGCGATTTCGATTAACTGCTTGGCGAGAATCGGCTCGAACGTTTCCGTCTGGAGCAGCTCATTATCCTTCGTGGTAACGAACGCTCCATTCTGACTGATTCGATGGTAGTTGCCTCCTACTTCTCTCATCACCTTTACAAGCTCCACGTCCATTCGTCCTGAAGCCAAGCAAATCTCGATTCCCATCGCAGCCGCTTCCTGTAACGCCTGCTTGTCCGAAGAACGCACCTGTCTGCCCTTATCAAGAAGGGTGCCATCCAGATCCGTGACAAACAATTTCATGCCTATCCAATCCCTTCTCTTTATCCTCGGGGTTATTGTACGCATTTTAGTGGGCAAGTACAACAAACGCTCAGTCAGATCAAACGGTCATGTCCGTTTGATTTGTAACTGGAACTTTTATACTAATAATTGAAATTTCATATCTTTCCGCCTATTCAAACCTTTGTTACAATAGTTAGGTGAAATGATAACGCTTACAGCTGCACTCAACACATCGGAAGAAACCTAAAACTATTTCGTAGGAGTGAACGCAATGGCAAAAATCTATACGTCCTATTCGGAAATTATTGCCGACATTCATGATGGTGCTACTCTACTTGTTGGTGGATTCGGACTGGTTGGTATCCCAGAAAATCTAATCATTGCACTCCGCGACAAAGGAGTAGCCAATCTGACTGTTGTCTCCAACAACTGCGGCGTAGACGACTGGGGTCTGGGACTTCTTCTTCGCGAGAAACAAATCAAAAAAATGGTCTCCTCCTACGTAGGCGAAAATAAAGAATTCGAGCGCCAATTCCTGTCCGGCGAGCTAGAAGTAGAGCTCACCCCACAAGGAACTCTCGCTGAGCGAATCCGCGCGGGTGGTGCGGGGATTCCTGCATTCTATACCCCGGCAGGTGTCGGAACGCCAATCGCAGAAGGACGCGAAACTCGTGTGTTCAACGATAAGGAATACCTGCTGGAATCTGGCATCACAGGAGACTTTTCTTTGATCAAAGCGTGGAAAGCCGATAAAATGGGCAATCTCGTCTTCCGTAAAACCGCTCGTAACTTCAATCCAATGATGGCTACAGCAGGCAAAATCACCATTGTAGAAGTAGAAGAAATCGTGGAGACAGGCGAGCTTGATCCTGACCAGATTCATACACCAAGCGTTTACGTACAGCGCTTGATTCAGGCCCCTTCTTTTGAGAAGCGAATCGAGCGATTAACCACTCGTTCATAACAATTGGGACAGGAGGAGATTGACTATGACACTTACACGCGAACAGGTAGCAATGCGAGCAGCTCAAGAGGTAGAAGACGGATTTTATGTGAATTTGGGTATCGGGATGCCGACACTCGTTGCCAACTACATCCCTGAAGGTAAAACGGTTGTCCTGCAATCAGAGAATGGCTTATTAGGCATCGGCCCTTATCCAACCGAAGCACAAGTGGATCCCGATTTGATTAACGCGGGCAAAGAAACTGTTACAGCCATTCCGGGCGCAGCTTATTTCTCCAGCGCGGAATCCTTCGCGATGATCCGTGGCGGCCACATTGATTTGGCGATTCTTGGCGCTATGGAAGTCTCAGCGAATGGCGATTTGGCCAACTGGATGATCCCCGGCAAAATGGTAAAAGGAATGGGCGGTGCCATGGATTTGGTTCATGGCGCGAAAAAAATCGTCGTCATCATGGAGCACGTAAACAAGCATGGGGAGACCAAAATCCTGAGTGAATGCTCCCTTCCCCTTACTGGCAAGCAAGTAGTGAATCGCATCATTACCGATCGCGCCGTTATGGATGTTACGCCAGAAGGATTGGTTCTTCGGGAAGTGGCGGAAGGATTTACCGTTGAGGATATTCTCGCCTGCACGCAGCCTACGCTGATTGTACCCGACGATGTGAAAACCATCTCGGTTTAGCCCACTTCATCCATTCATGTATAATAAGACCAACATCACTGGTTTCGTGAGGTTGGTCTTTTGCCATTTAGAAAAGACTTCGTCTCTTTACGCTCTGTGGAAGTTCGCAATGATGTTAATAAGTCCGCTCTCTCAATCCGAAAGGGAGTCGCCAAACGCTTCGCGCCCTTCGGGTTGGGTGGCGCCTTTTATCCCTTTCTCCTTTCCTTCGCTAAGTGTCACTTCCAAGGAGACTTCAAGCGACGAAGTCTTTTCTTGGCGGGCTTTCGCGAATGGATAAGTTTAATAACTTTACCACTGTAAAGTTATTAAACTCCAATATTGTAAAAAAGGAGTGACAGTATGCGGCAAATCGGTTGTCTCGTCATCCATGGTTTCGCTGGTGACGTCCATGAAGTGATCACTTTGGCTACCGCCTTAAAAGATCAAGGATATATCGTCGAATGCCCGACTCTGGAAGGACACGGATTGGGGCGTAAGCACTTGGGCAAAAGCTCCCGTGAAAAATGGGTACGCTCCGCGCATGAGGCTTACAAACGTCTCGCCATGCGGACGGATGAAATTGTGGTCATCGGCTTTTCGATGGGTGGATTGCTGGGTGTCCATCTGGCCAGCTCCTACCCGATCAAGCAACTCGTCACCATCAATACCCCCTATTACTATTGGGATATTGGGCAGGCCTGGCGCAACCTGCGGGAGGATACTCGCGGTCACTTCCGCCGCTACCTGAACAGTCTGGTGAAAATTCCAGTTCCAAGCATGCTGCAATTCAGGAGATTGCTGGCTGAAACCAAGCAGCTCCTGCCAAAAGTGAATTGTCCCTACTTGATCCTGCAAGGATTAAAGGACGACACCGTTAAATCAGTCAGTGCCGAGCATCTCCGTCAGCATGTCGACAGTGATCAAGTGGAGATTGTTTATTTTCCTGAATCCGGGCATTTGCTTCTCAAAGGCTCTGAAGCAAAAGAAGCGATTCGCCTGATTCAAGAGCAAATCGCTTCTCATAGAGATTAAAAAAACTTGTTCACTGAAAATGATAGCGGGGTGTATCAGTATGGAATATATCATTGAAATTGAGGGAGTTAACTGGATACGCGGCGAAAATTTGCTGCTGAAGGATGTAAACTGGCGTGTTCGGCGCAATGAGCATTGGGCGCTGCTTGGCTTGAACGGTTCAGGAAAGACGACGCTGCTCAATATGATTAACGGCTACATTTGGCCTACAAACGGTCGTATTAGCGTGCTGAACCACCGTTTCGGCGAGTTCGATTTGCGGGAACTTCGGCAGTCCATCGGCTGGGTCAGTTCCTCTTTGCAAGAGAAGCTGCATGGCTCCGATAAGACACAATACGTTGTCATTAGCGGCAAATTCGCCTCCATTGGGCTGTACGAGAAGCCTTCCGAGGAAGACTTCTCTCGGGCTGAAGCGTTAATGGCTTCACTCGGGTGCCTGCATCTATATGACCGCGAATATCAAACCTGCTCTCAGGGAGAAAAACAGAAGCTTCTCATCGCGCGGGCGCTGATGGCTGATCCGCAGTTGCTTATTCTGGACGAGCCGTGCAACGGGCTTGACCTGTTCTCTCGGGAAAAGCTGCTTGCGAGCATTCATGATTTGACTCAGCAAGTGAACATGCCAACCCTGATTTATGTCACACACCATACGGAAGAAATATTGCCGGTATTCACCCACACGCTCTTGTTGCGACGAGGAGAAGTGGTCCGGCAAGGCGAGACGGCGTCGATTATGGATTCCAGCACGCTAAGCGCCTTTTTCGAAGCTCCGGTCGCGGTAGAAAACCACAATGAGCGTTATTACGTCCGGTTATCAGAACCTATGTAATTCGCCCCCTGTCTTTACGTCACGATTAAGCACTCCTTTTACAAATAGCCTACGGGAACACAACTGTCTTATTATTGTAGACCAATACACGATCCTCCACATGCCAGGCAACCGCTCTCGCCAGGGTCGTCCGTTCAATTTGTCGGCCGATCTGCTTCAAGGCGTCCACATCATAACGATGGGTGACACGCTGGACATCTTGTTCAATGATTGGTCCCGCATCCAATTCTTCCGTTACATAATGCGCAGTTGCTCCAATTAGCTTCACGCCGCGTTCGTAGGCTCGCTCGTACGGTTTGGCTCCAACAAAAGCAGGCAGGAACGAATGGTGGATGTTAATAATCTTGTTAGCATAGTCCTTCAAGAAGTATGGCGTAAGAATCTGCATATAGCGAGCCAAAATAATCAGGTCCGCTTTTCCCTCAACCAGCTCGATTTGTTTTTTCTCCGCTTCTTCTTTGGTCTCTTTGGTCACGGGCACATGGTAAAATGGGATATCAAACGACTCCACGGTATCCTTCAAGTCCGGGTGATTACTGATAACCATCGCGATATCGGCATGCAGCGCGCCAGAGTTATACTGCCAGAGCAGCTCCAGCAAGCAGTGGTCTTCCCTGGAAACAAAAATCGCCAGGCGCTTCCGCTTACTCGCCTCTACCATTCTCCAGCTCATCTCAAAGGAACGAGCAATCTCTTCAAATTCTTCCCGCAACGAATCGAATCGCCTGGCCAAGTCTGGAATATCAAACTCAATCCGCATGAAGAAGCGGCCGCCCTCAGGGTCTGTTGAATATTGATCCGACTGCGCAATATTGGCTCCCCGTTCAGCAAGAAACCGCGTGACAGCAGCCACAATGCCCGGTTGGTCTGGGCAAGCGATGAGCATTCGAGCGCGATCTTTATGTTTTTTCTGATACATCTCCCATTCGCGATCAATTAAACGATGCATGTTGACTCCTCCACTCTCTCTATTGATTCTCAACAGTATAGCACTCCAATGAACGACGTCCAACTGATAGAAAAGACTTCGTCCCTCTATGCTCTGTTTAAGCTCGCATGTAGCATTTACTGTCCGCTTTGTTTCGCTTAAAATGAGCTCGAGCGGACGAAGTCTTTTCTTGGTGGGCTTGCGCAAATGGAAGGAATGCCAAACCACTTTACCACTGTAAAGCAGTTTGACATTCCAATATTATTAAAAAGGCACCCGCACCGATTCGATGGGATGCCTTCTTCTAGCTTTTTTGTTCTTCAATCTTATTTGGAGCTTGGCCCAGACGATCTCAACACGCTGTTCTTGCGTCCGTAAGAGAAGTAAACGACGATCCCAATGACTAGCCATACCAAGAAGCCGATCCATGTGATTTCAGGCAAGCTCACAACCAAATAACCGCAGAGCAGAATCGACAGGATGGGAATCAACGGAACCATTGGCACACGGAAGGCACGTGGAAGGTCTGGATTCGTTTTACGTAGCACCATTACTCCTACAGAAACGACGATGAAGGCAAACAAAGTACCGATGTTGGTCAAATCAGCCAACTTGTCCAATGGAACCAACCCACCGAAAATGGCACAAACCGTTGCTACGATCAAGGTGCTCTTCACAGGTGTCTGTGTTTTTTCGTTTACCTGTGCGAAGGTCTTCGGCAACAAACCATCACGACTCATGGCAAATACCAGACGAGTTTGTCCATACATCATAACCAAAAGAACTGTGGTGATCCCCATGATTGCCCCCAACGAAATGAACCCTGCGACCCAATCCTGATGAACGAACTGAAGCGCGAAAGCAACCGGGTTTTTCACGTCAAGCATGGTGTAAGGAACAATCCCAGTCAACACAAGTGATACGGCAATATAAAGAACGGTACAAATGGCGAGGGACGCGATAATCCCAACTGGCATGTTACGTTGTGGATTGCGTACTTCTTCCGCTGCGGTAGAAACGGCATCAAAACCGATATAGGCAAAAAATACAGTAGCCGCACCCTTTACAACACCAGAGAATCCAAATGGCATGAACGGCGACCAGTTCGCAGGCTTCACGTAGCCTACCCCAACGACGAGGAACAGGACGACAACAGCAAGCTTTATCAATACCATGATGTTGTTCATTTTGGCTGATTCGCGTACCCCCTTAATCAGGAGTGAAGCGATCAAGAAAATAATCAACACGGCTGGAAGGTCGATAATGGTTCCTTTTGACGGATCATAGGCACTGGTTAAAGCTGTTGGTATGTGAATATTGAAACCGGCGAGCAACCCTTGCAAATAGCCCGACCAACCACTTGCGACCGCGGAAACCGCTAACCCGTACTCCAGAATCAAGTCCCAGCCCAGTATCCAAGCGATTAACTCGCCAAAAGTCGCATAGCTGTAAGTGTAAGCACTGCCTGATACAGGAACCGAAGAAGCGAATTCCGCGTAGCAAAGGGCCGCGAACACACAGGCTAGTCCAGACAAAATGAACGATAAAATTAACGCGGGCCCAGCATGTTTCGCCGCAGCCACACCAGTTAGAACGAAAATACCAGTACCGATAATCGCACCGATCCCCAGCATGGTTAAGTCAAACCCTCCAAGAACCTTCTTGAGCGATCCGCTTTTAGCATTCGACTGTTGCAATAATTCAGCAATTGATTTCTTTCGAAACAAATCCACTGTAAAACCCCCTAATTGGATCTAGTTGTCTTGTATGGTTTCCAACATTTGCTTTTACCCTTTACTCCTTTTAAGCATCTCTATGTTAAGTCATTATATATTGTCGAATAATGTAGAACAATAAGAAAATTCAATATCTATAAAATTTTAATAATAAAATTTATTTGATTAATTATTTATACGCAAAGAAACCACAATCACTGGGACTGTGGTTTCTTTGTCATATTGGAATGTTTCTTATCCTCTGTTTACCTGTACAAGCAAATCTCGATCAAAATAGTAAAGATAACTAGAACTTACCTTGCGTCTCCAGATGCGCTCAATCGCTCGAATATAGCTTTGCACCTGTTTGTGGTATCTCGCTTCCAGTGAACGGATGAGATCAGCCGTAAGCTCACCCTCGATCGCGTCGGTTTTGTAGTCCACAAGAGTAAGGGTGCCGTCGTCGTGTTCGATAAGACAATCAAGCACACCCTGCACGATAATCTGATCGCCTTCTGACTGATCCGTCAGCCACTCATCCTCGATCACTTCTTTGGCGGAAACCGCCATAGTGAACGGAAGCTCCCGGTATACCCACGGCGCATTCTTCATTGTTTGACCAAGTTCTGTCTCAAAGAATCGGACAATCTTGCCAATATCAAGGCATGATGCCTGTTCTTCCGTTAAAAACTGACGCTCTACCAGACGACTTATCTGATTTGCTACATCGGACTGGCTTAATTCACCAGTCAGGTCAAGATGCTGCATAACTAAGTGAGTGAAGGTTCCGACTTCCGCCCGTGTGAACGGAGTTATTTTTCGATTATTGGTTGAACGGTCAATCATTTCATCATTTCTTGCTAAAAATTTTGGTTTATTCGTAAGTTTAGTTACTTGTAATTTCTGAAAGGGTGAACCCTTGTACGACGGCTTGTGATCGACTTGTTCCGCAAGCTCATTCTCTCGGGAACTCTTGTCTTGTTCCAGTCGTTTCAATTCGGTTACGGTCCATTTCGCCGCTAACTGTGTAGATCGCTCAAATGGATATTGCCAGGCGAGCCGCTGTTCGATAACGGAACGCCAGTGGATGTCTTCTGGTCGTCCCTCGATTGGAACAAGTTGGGTTAACTGCCTCCAGGTTCCTTCATTCGGTGCTTGTGAGATGTTTTGGGCAGAGAACTCTTGCGCTTGGCGAATCACAACCTGCCAGCGGGAATCATCTGGAACCATCCTCACCATCAGCTCGTGCCCCAGCTCCTTGAATCGCTCCCTGAGCAGCGCTCCGTCCGGATGACGGACAACGGAACGCCCGAGCCAATCGAGGTAGCCTTTGGCGTTCATTAACTCTTCGTCTGCAAGGGACTCTTTATCTCCCGTCTGATCACACCACTGGGACAGACTTTTCGTCAGATCCTTGAGCGAACCGACAAGCAGAAGCTTCTCTCTTGCCCTGGTTAAAGCTACGTACAAGACGCGCATTTCTTCGGCAAGCAATTCTGTCCGCATTCGCTCGCGGATTCCCAGATAGCTCAGGCTGGGATACCGCAATCGCAAGGAACTGTCCATGACTTGAGCTCCAAAGCCCAAATCCTTGTGCAGTAAGAACTTGCTCTTGAGATCCATTGTATTGAACTGTTTCCCTAAACCCGCCACGAAAACAACAGGGAACTCCAAGCCTTTACTTTTGTGAATCGTCATGATCCGAACCACGTTCTCGTTCTCGCCAACAATCCGGGCTTCACCCAAGTCGCTTCCTCGTTCCTTTAATCGGTCAATGAAACGCAAGAAACGGAACAAACCACGATAGGAGGTCGCTTCATACTGTCTGGCTCGATCATACAGGGCTTGCAGATTAGCATTGCGCTGAGCGCCATTCTCCAGTGATGTCACGTAGTCCTGATACCCAGTCTCCCGATAAATCAGTGCGATCAAATCGGCTAGAGAGCCTTGTCTTGCTCTCGTTCTCCATTGATGCAGCATCTCGTAGAACCTGCGTAGAATCCATAACCAGCCAAATTCCTTATCGGATTCCTCACTCTTGAACAACTCCACCGCTTGGTAAAACGGGATGGACGGATAGGCTACGCGAATCTGGGCAAGCCGCTCTTCTCGAAGTCCGACGATTGGAGAGCGCAGAACCGCCGTTAACGGAATATCCTGCTTCGGGTTGTCAATCACACGAAGCAACGACATCATGACTTCCACTTCAGTTGCCGAGAAATAGCCGTCGCTTTGTTCCGCGTGAACCGGGATTCCCATGGCTCTGAATTCTTCCAGCATCGGCTGTGCCCAACCAGCTGTAGCACGCAACAGAATCACAATGTCACGATAGGCTAATGGACGCAGTCCGCCTTCTTTTTTGTCAAATACCAATAGTGGCTTGCCGCCTTCCCCTGGTTCCATCCATTGGTGAATCCGCTTCGCAATCAGTCTCGCCTCAAGCTGGGCCACTGATGCCTCCTCTTGCTCGTTTACCTGCTGATCCGCTTGCTCCGATGAGCTTTCCTCCATCGTCTCTAATGGAAAGGAATCGGCTTCAAGCGAGTCATCTGTGATTTTTGACCGGTCGATCAAGTGCAATTCTACCGACAATTGCTCGCTGTCTACTTCAGGGTAAC
This sequence comes from Brevibacillus ginsengisoli, assembly GCF_050113715.1. Taxonomy (NCBI): domain Bacteria; kingdom Bacillati; phylum Bacillota; class Bacilli; order Caryophanales; family Paenibacillaceae; genus Brevibacillus; species Brevibacillus ginsengisoli. The sequence goes on along the minus strand of NZ_JBNJQR010000005.1, from coordinate 242,354 downwards.
GCGCTCGTCCGATCAATTCGGCGGATCGGTCGTAAGTAAGCTCCCCTACGCGTGGGGTCATGATCTGGCGAAACACATAGTTGACCGCATCTACCACTTCCTGACGACTTCGGAAGTTAGCCGCCAAGTCGATTCGATGGCCATCAGACTGAGAATCTGAATGAGCGAATGAACCCCAATCCTGCTTACGAGAATAGGTAGAGTATTTTTGTAAAAAGAGCTTCGGTTCAGCCAGACGGAAGCGATAAATGCTTTGTTTGACGTCCCCAACCATGAATCGATTGGAAACCCCGTTCGTTTCAACATCACGCGAAACCATCTGTAATATCGTCTCTTGAACGAGGTTAATATCCTGATATTCATCGACTAGAACCTCGGCAAACTGTTCGCGGAGTTGCAACGCGATGGAAGACGGGCAACTCCCAGGCTCGTCCGCCTGATGCTCCACGAGAATTTGCAAAGCAAGATGCTCCAAATCCCCGAAATCGACAATCGCTCGAGAGCGCTTCTCCGCTTGATACGCTTCATCAAATTGAATCACCAAGCGAGCTAATGTACCCAGCACCGGAGCCATTTGGAGAATATCCGCGCGATATTGAGCGGTGTCAGTGGAGAAATACTCTTCGACAAGCTTTTTCACTCGATCCTTCACGCCATTGCGCAAGGCTTGCACCTGTTCCTTGACGAGAGGATCGGCGTCTTTTACCCCCGGCAATCGACCAAACGTAATCGCGCGGATCGACGCCTCCATCGCTTCCCAACCGCTCTCAGAGGCAGCTTGTGCGGCTTGCACGGCTTGGTGCTCTTTTTCTAAAAGGGGAACATACGCCTGTGGTCCTTCCGTTGAACCCGCCAAACGCAAAGCCTTCTCTAAATGGGCTTGAGTCGCTTGCAGCTGAAGCTGGATGGACGCCGTGATGCTCGACGTCCAGGGAAGCTCGGCGATGGATGTATCCGCCTCGATTTGAAACATCCCTGCCGCTTCTTGAAGCCAACGGGAGGGTTCTGGATGGCTTCGGGAAAACTCATACAGCTTCAACAACAGAGTGGCTAATCCTGCATCATCCTGCCCCTCTACCATCACGTCGGCCAGTGTGACAAACTCGTCATCGCTTGCGTACCACTTCTCCAGCTGCTCCTCCAGTACGTCTTGCCGAATAAGCTCCATCTCCAAGGGATCCGCTATCCGAAAGTTGGGGTCGAGATCAACCATATAGTAGTACTGCCTGAGCAAATTCAGACAGAACGAGTGGATCGTGGTGATCGTCGCGCGCTGCAGCATGCTAAGCTGTTTGCGGACATGATGTGAAACAGGATTCTCCTCCAGCGCCTTGCGCAAAGCGTCCCCGATCCGGTGGCGCATCTCTGCCGCCGCCGCATTGGTGAACGTCACGACAAGCAATTGATCCACACCAATCGGATCATGATCGTCCAGAATTCTACGAATAATGCGCTCTACCAGGACGGAGGTTTTACCTGATCCAGCGGCAGCGGCGACCAGCAGGTTCTGTCCGCGCGCAATAATCGCTTCCCACTGTTCGTCTGTCCATTGTTCTGGTTTGGTTTGATTTGCGGTCATGACGATTCCTCTCCCCCTTCCTGACTGGCAAGGGTCTTACTCCCTGCTCCATCCGCTCCTTGGAGCAGGTCCCAGATTTGATTGTTTTTCATTTTCGCGAGAAGGCGCTCTGTATTGCCTTCAAAGAATTGATCATACTGACATACCGGCTTATAGTCACACAGGTTACAGGCAAGATTAGTACCCTGCGAATACGGTGCAATATCGATTGTGCCATCCAGCATTTGCTCACTGATTTGTTGGACCGTCTTGCGGACGTACTTCTGTAGGGAGTCAAACTGCTCGGCGGTGGCCACCGATGAGTTGGCTGTAAAAGCACCGTCTTTTTTCAATCCGAATGGAATCAAATCAGATGAACCACTATCGGTTTCTCCATCCATCAGGCGAGCAAGCTCTGTATCGGCTAGCATGAGCCCTTTCATTTTGAGCTTCTGGATTCGTTGACGCTCTACTTCTTCCGGTGAAAGAGGGGTTTTGGCAGCAATGACCGGATCCGCTACCTGATAGTAGAACACGCCGCCAATCTCCGCCTTCGTCCCCAGCCACTCTTCGGCATTGGTCACCACGACATCCAGATAAACGAGTAGCTGCAGATTCAAGCCGTTCCAAACATCCATCAACGCAAGGGTTTTGGCTCCCGTCTTGTAGTCGATTACCCTCAGGTAGCGTTTCTCGCCATCGGTTGATTGATCGACGCGGTCTATGCGGCCTAATAATTGGATTGTACTTCCGTCACGGCAGTGAAACTCCAGCCCTGGCAGTTCCGCATCCGCATCAGGTCCGAACGAAACCTCCAACCCAACCGGAACAAATTTGCTACGCTTGGCATGCTCACCCAACGTGGCGATCGCTCGGCCGACTGAGCGTTTCAGCTTGGTGGTCACGAAGCGGTAACGGGCTGTCCGGTTGAGAATGCTGTTTCTCGTCTGCGGCACGACTTCTTCGACCACTTCATGGGCAAGCCGCATGCTGTCCGCTTCGTCCAAGCGTCCCCAATCAAGACCTGCTTCGTTAATTATCTCAACCGCCCGCTTCAAAGACGCGTGGAACAAATCCCCCACATCAAAACGCTCGAGACGATAGTAAGGCCGATCCTTCAGTCTCAGCCCATGGGAAGCAAAGTGTTGAAAAGGACAAGCTTGAAAACGCTCCAGACGCGACACACTCAGTCGCAGCTTCTGCCCATAAAGGGAGCGGCTCGTCTCTTTTTTTAGCGTTCGGGCTGTATTGGTATAGGTAAGCCCGCCCAACAGCCAGCGTTCCCTTGCGTTATTGGGCTTAGAAGCGAACCAGTCATACACTTCCCACCAGAAAGGCGAAAGCGGTGTTCCTTTTTTCAGCTGTCTCAAGAGTGTCACGAGATGTGGAAACACCTGCTTCGGACGCCCCACTAACAACAAATCTTCTTCCCCAATGCCGCTTGGCTCGTTGTGGAAGAACTGAATCGTCAGCTGCGGAAACAGTGATTTCAGCTTATCAAATGCGGAGGAAGGCAAAAGGGCCTTGCCTTCTTCATCCGAAAGCGCGCAGCTCATCACGAAATGCTCCGTTGGTCGTGTCAGCGCTTGGTAGAGTAAGAATTGCTCGGCTAACAGGCGACTTTTGGCCGATGGTGCCAGCTCGATTCCGGCCTGTTCCAGCTTCTCCCGCTCCGCTTCATCCAATAATCCGTCTTCTTGTGGACGCATCGGGAGCACACCGTCATTGGCTCCAAGCAAGAACATCGCCTTGACTTCAGGCTGACGTGACCTCTCCATCTGCCCGATGACCACCTGATCTACAGCAGGAGGAACCAGACCGAGTCGGAAGCTCTCTAAGCCGCTCTCAAGAATTTTGGTAAAGGTCGTCAAATCAACCGATACATCCCCCATGACTTCAACGATCTGGTCAAATAATTCCATTAATCCGTTCCAGACCTGTCCATGCTCACGAGCTTGTTCAATCTCACCATTTTCCTGTGCGGTACGTTGCCATTGCTCCAGCTTTTCGGGAATATGAAGATCGACCAACAGCTGATACAGCATGGCCACCATTGCTTGAATATTTACTTTGGCTGCCTGCTTCATCTGCCAGTCAAAGTTCTTCAACGCATTCACATACCGCTCGCGAATACTGTCGATTTCGGCATAGATTTTGTCCCTTTGCTCAATCTCCCAGTAGCTCTCCTCAAACCATTGGGAGCCGTGGATTCCATACGCCAAGCAGTAATTCTCCAAGAGGTCGATCTCCGAGCGCATTTCCTCTACCGTGATCTCAGCATGAGGGGAACATAAATCAGTCTTAAGACAGCGAAAAACAGCTTCGTATCTCCAGTTGGCGCTAACCATTTCCAATGCCGAACGAACTAGCTCGATCAGCGGGAGATGCATGACATTGCGCTTCTGGTCAAGAAAGTACGGGATTCCTAACTCCGTGAACGTATGAGCGAGAGCATCGGCATATGGCGTCGCATCTCTGAGCATGACCGCCATTTCACGCCAGCGGTATCCTTTTTCCTTCGCCAGCTTCAAGATTTTCAGGCCGACTGCCTCTACCTCCGTGCGGCGATTGGAAGCTGTGAAGGCCTCAATCTCCTCTGCGTGGAACACGGACGGATACCCTGCTTTATTCCCCCAAGCAAAATATGATTTCTCCATGTGTCCAATCGCGGGGCTGTTCGCAAAACGTTGGGGTTGAACCAGCTCGATTGGTTCTTCCATGTCCACTCCGCATTCGCCAGCAAGCTTGCGCAAGCGAATACACGTCTCATGGGTCTGATAAAAAACATCCAGCTCATTCGCTCTCTGATGCTGCAAGGCAGGGTCAAGCGTAAGGGCAATCGTCACTTGCTTGGTGTGTCGCATCAATTGCTCAAGGATCTGATACTCCTGTTTGGTAAAACCAACAAAACCATCGATCCAAATCTGTGCATCTTGAAGATAGCGTGATTGTTCAATCTGACTTGCAACTCTTGTCAGCATATCGTCCGTATCGTAAAACTGTCCGAAGATGTACTCTTCATACGCCCGCATCATGAGCTGCAAATCATGCAGCTTGGCGGACAGAGTGCCAGTACCCCACTCTTCTTGTTGAAGCTGCTCCGCTGTAATCCCAAATGTTTTGCACTCGGTAATCATGCGCGCCAGTTTTTCCGCAAAACCCGGCTGTGTTGACGCTCTTTGGAACAATTGAAGTTCATCTCGGTGACGCTCCAAAAGCATCCTGAGCACCATCTGTTTTCCTAATTCGTCAACAGGCACCAGGCTGCTTCCGCCCATTTCCTGCACGATTCTGTAAGCTAGACGCCCAAAGCTGAGCACCTGAGCCCGAATCGTTCCTTTTGAGGCGGAGGATGCTGCTAGGGTATATTCCGCTTGAAACGTGGCTTGCTCTGGCACGATATAAATGAGTGGCGGGCCGATCGGGTTCGACTCCATTTGATCAACAATTTGGCCCACAATGGTCGTCGTCTTCCCAGTACCAGCTCGCCCAAGGATAAACTGGACGGCCATGATCTCCCCTCCTACCTGTTTGATTACTCGATTTCTAACTCAATCATACTGCCGCGTCCCATTGGTTCTGCTGGAGTGATGACCAGCCTGCGCGGCATGCGTTCTTTAATTTCGGGTACGTGACTGATTAATCCGATCGCAAAATCATCCATGCGCAATCGCTCCAACGCATCCAGCACCACTTCCAACAGATCAGGGTCAAGCGTCCCAAAACCCTCATCAAGGAAGAAGAATTCCAGACGGCTTCCGCGCATCTGAATCTCCACCGATAAAGCCAGCGCAAGGGCCAGTGAAGTCAGGAACGTCTCACCCCCTGAGAGCGTGCTGACACTGCGTCTATGCCCTCCTGCCGCTTCGTCTCGCAGAATGAATTCGCCTTCTGCGCCAATTTCCAACGCATACCGGTTTTTGGTCATCCGAGCGAGATGGTAGGAGGCGTCACGAGCGATTGACGTCATTTTTTCTTCGGCAATAAACTGGACGAACGCCTTGGCTTCAAACAGCTTGCGCAAATCATCCAATCGGCTCTGTTCCTTCATGATTTCTTCATATCGCTGATGCACTTCCAGCCAGCGTTGATGATTGGCCTGTTTCACCGCTACTTGTTGGGTGGCAAGGACGACCTGTTCTTTGATCGTAGTCCACGCGGCCTCCATCTCCTGCCAGCTCGATATAAGCGCTTGCCATTCTGCCGGATCGATGGTTCTGCCTTCCAACTTCTCCATCAGCCGCTGATGATCGTACTGAAGCTGAGTCAGCATGGTTTGATGCGCTTGCACTTGCTGCTTGAATTCCGCTAGCTGTTCTCGTTCCTGATAGATCAGCTCCGCCTGTTGAACGTCAGGCATGCCTGTCTGAAGCAAGGCCTGTTGCACTGCCAGCACCGCTTCATTCAACTGACGCTCAATCTGTAAGGCCGACTCTTCCAGCTTAAGCAGATCCTCATGAAGCCGCTGTTTGATTTCCATCGCTTCGGACTTGGCTTTCTCCTTGGTCTCAAGCGACGTTCGGTAGGTATCCAGCTTCTGCTCAAGCTCGAGCAAGCGTGTAGCCGCCGCAACTCCTCCGGTGCGCTCTTTCCACTGCTGCTTCTTCTCTTCGTGTACCGTTTGTTTCTCCAGCAATTGTTTATTCATTAACGTAAGCATACTGACCAGCTCGGTCTGCTTCACCTTGGCTTGTTGAAATTGACTCTGTGTCTTCGTGATTTGTTCCGTCAGCTGTTGGTGCGATTGCTGGTGTTGGGCGAGTGACGTTTCCCGTTTCTCAAGCAATTCACAAAGCTCCTCAATCTGCTCTACCAAAACGTCCCCACGAACCTGGTGAAGCTGAATCCCTGCCTCCTGGGCGAGTGTTCCTGCTTGAACCAATCGTTCTTCAACCGCTGTTACTTGCTGTTGAAGCTGATCCTGAACGGCTGCTTGTCTATCGTAATCCGCTTTGTTCGTAAGCTCCTGTTCACGATTCGCGACCAGCGCTTGCTGCAGCTCTTCTGTCCGCCGTTTATGTGCTTCCTTGTGTGCTGTTTTCTCTTTCCATTCCTGATCCACCTGTTGGTAACGGGCAAGAAGCTGATCAATTCCCTGTACCACCCAGATCTCACCTAGTTGCTGCAATTGCTCCTGAATACCTGTATCACGCACTTTAAGCACTTGCTTCTCTTCCTGCAGGCTCTCTTCCCGCTGGCGAAGCCCAGCCTCTTGTACGCGTAAGGATTGCATCTGTTCTTTGCTCGCATCCAGTTCCTTTTCCACGTCGGACAGCGCTCGCTCCACAAGCTCGATCTGTTGCTTCAGCTCATCTTCCCCTTGGGCAAACTGCTCGAGTTGATGGTCCTTCTGGCTGATCGGATGATCACAGGAACCGCATACTGGACATGCTTCTCCCTGTACGAGAGAATGGCGAAGAGACGACGCCATATTGGCTGTATGCCAGTCACGCATTCTCTGCTCTACCTCTTGCTTCTGTGCGAGCTTTTCTTGACGAAGTTTTTCCTGATCGGCGGTTTGTTGGGTAATCTGTTGGATGGCCTGTTCACATACACTCCATTGCTTCAGCCACTCTTCTTGTTTCTTTTTCAAGGCATTGTCTGCCTGATCTAGTTCACGCCACTCTTTGCCAATCGCTTTAACCTGTGTCAAGCTGTCACGCAAGGTCTCCAGCTCTTGATCAGTTGCGGAGGGCTGGGATTGTAGCTCTTCCCACACTTGCTCCAGTTGTTTGCGTTTCTCAATCGTTTCCACCCAAGCCTGTTGAAACTGCTGCAGTTGTTGGGCGCTCATCTTCAATTGTTTGGACAATCGATCTGAATCCTGAAGCTGTTCCTTGTGATGCTTGGTTTCTCGGAGCCAGGTTTTCTTCGTTTCCAGCATGGCTTGCGCTTGTTTGCGCTCCTCAGGGGTAACGATCAGTTGACGTAATTGCGCTTCAATCTGTGAGAGCTCCTGTCCCCACTTCTCGAGCTGCTTGTGATCCGTCTCCAACTGAACCGCCAACTGTGTCTCCAGCGTTTGCTTTTCTTGTATCTCTTGTTGAAGTGCTCCGATGGCTTGCTTCCCGACTGAGAGTTCCTTCTCCCACTCTTGAGCTTGAGCCAGTCGTGATTTTTGCTCGATGATCAAAGGTTCTTCGCTCCGCAAAAGACGAAGTGCCTCCTGATACGCTAATTCTTGCGCCTCATACCGAGAAGTTGCTTCTTCTCTTTGGACGCGGATTTGTTGCAAGTTTTGGTTGGTTTGCGCTTGCTCCGTTTCCAGCTTTCGCATCTTCTCAATCAACGGCCACAGCTGGATACTTGCTTCGATCTCCTGAATCCGTTTATGTACCTCCTGGATTCTGGCTTCCTCCTGCTGAAGTGCTTGCAATCGCTCATTCACCTTATTTAGTTCTTCTTGCAGGACGCGAAGTTGTTCCATCTCCTGCTTGCGTTCCTGAAGCTGTTCAAACTGACTTCGCAACGCATGCTCCTGTTGCTGTACGGCTTCCAGCTCGCTTGTCGCCGCTAGCAATGCTTCCGGACCCGCTTCGCCCAGCTTGGCGAGCTCCAGCTCCAACTGATGAAGCTCCGTCTTGTTGCTGTCGGCTAACGCCCGAATCCGGTCACCCAGCTTCTCGCCGTATTCATGCAGGTGAAAAATCCGCTGCAGCATCTCATTGCGCTCACTGCCTTTCAGCGTAAGAAACTTGGAGAACTGCCCCTGCGGCAAAACGACGGCGCGCGTGAAATCGTGGATGGTCAAGCCAATCAGCTTCTCCACTGCCTGTGTCGCCATGGTCGCTTTGGACTCCATGACGAAATCTTCTTCATCGTCTGAATGGGCACGCTGAATCAGGCGAACTTCCGGCTGGCGCTTGTTTCCCTTTTTATCGAGTCCAAATTCCCGTTCGATTGTGTATCGTCTGCATGCCTCTCCCTTACCCAATTCAAAGGTAAAAGATACAAACAGCCGATCCTCCAATTGGTTTAGTACCTGCTGCGGATGGGAGGTGCCTCCCATGCGGACAACCTGACCATATAACGCGAGCGTAATCGCATCGAGAATCGTTGATTTACCGCTTCCCGTCGGACCAAAAATTCCAAACAGCCCGGCTTGAGTGAGGGTTTCGAAATCAATGACCTGTTTTTCCCGATAGCTGTTCAATCCGGACAGGATCAGTTGTATGGGCTTCATTCGACGTCCTCTCCTTCCGCTTGCTCGGTTGCCTGTGTCATCAATCTGGCAAACAGCGCAACAACCTGCTCATCGGGCTGTACGCCACGCTTGCGTTCATAAAACCTGCGAAACAACTGCTCCGGGCTCATCTCATTGAGCTTTGGTTCGAGGCCTTCTGATTCCTCTTGTGTTTCTTTGGCGACCAGTACACGCTGTATTTTCACGAAATCATCACTTAGTTTACGGAGACGCTGAAACTCGGCTGGATCAATCACATCAGAGACGTGAATCTCCAGGTCAATCCAGCTTCCCTTATCCCGCTCCTCGCTTAACCATTGCTCCACTTGGGCGATTCCCTGTGTCGCTTTCCATTTGGCGAGGGGGCGTCCGCTGGTCAGATAAACGATTTCTTCCTGAATCGTCGTTCCCGCATCTCCCGGTGTAATCTCCACGATCACAACGGCTTTGCTCTGACCCGCTTCCGAAAAGCTGTAGGCGAGCGGTGACCCGCTGTAACGAATCAACGGCGCATCCCCTAGCTTTTGCAGACGGTGAAGATGACCTAAGGCTACATAATCAGCATTCTTAGGAAACGCAGAGGTCGATACCGTATGAGTACCCCCAATCTGAATCGGACGCTCCGATTCCGTCTCAGCCCCGCCCATGACGAATAAATGGCTGGCGACCAGGTTAACCGTATCCTCACGAAATTTACCAGAAAGCTCGTCCAGCAAAGTCGCAATCCGCTCCGAAAAAGCCAGCTGCATCTGCTCTGGCGTAAAAGTCTCGCTAATCAACTCTTTTAATCTCGCCTCTGACGGATAAGGCAGCGCTAGAATCACAGCATGGTGATTGACTCCCGGAATAGCGATCTCCAGCCAGGAGGCGCCTGCGTCCAGTATCTGTACCCGCTCATCCGTATCTTGCGGCTCACTTGTGAAAGCTGTCTCTTTGGGCAACCCTAACAGAACAATCCCGTGTCTTCTAGCCAAAGGAGCCGCCGCCCGAATCCGCTCCGGGTGATCATGGTTTCCGGCGATTACGACAACACCGCGCTTGCCCCCGGCACATAATCTCTCCAGCGCTTCATAGAAGAGCTCCTCTGCCCACGCTGGCGGATTCACCGAATCGTAAATGTCACCCGCAATCAACACCAGGTCAATGGAGCGTTCTTCGACAATCTGGCAAAGTTCTCGCACGAAAGCCTCCTGTTCCGCGCGTCGGTCCCGTCCTTCCAGCAATCTGCCAAAATGCCAGTCGGCTGTATGAAGAATACGCATAAATCCACCTCTATCGATCATTTGTTTGCTTCTTTCTATTCTACCAAAAGACAGAGCGCAACGCTGTGGTTTCGATTTGTAACTTTTATACATGGTCTTCGTCTATATCAAAGAAACGCTTTCAATACGAGAAAACAACAGGTTCAATGACTCCCCTATAGAAGGAGACCCTGCTTATGAAAAAATGGTTGTTCAACATCCCCCTGATCCTACTAACAATCGGGATACCAACAGGCCTAGCAGCCCCTCAAGTCCTACCGCATGACGCCAAGCCACCTACACCATCTGTCATTTCCAAAGCCAATGTACAAAAATGGATTGAAACGCAAGGCAAAGAAAAGAACTATTACTTCCCCGGATTAAACTATCAATTGCTCAATCTGGATGAGGACCCAGACATGGAGATCGTCGCCACCATCGATGGAGCGGTTCATTTGGGAAACTTTTTTGTACTGGATAAACAGGCCGGAAGCTACAAACTGATTGCCGAGAGGAATTGGAAGGTAGAAAAACTTTCCGCTCAACCGCTTATCGAACCAAACGGCAAGAAGATTTACGAGACGGTGGAACGAACAGGAGGAACAGGACTGGACGTGGAGATTGCCCATCTGTGGTATGTGGACAAGGGAGGTTTTCACGAGGCGTGGGAGTGGACAACAAAGGAGCGAGCTGTTATTCCTTCAAGTGGTAACATACAATTAACCGTGGGAAGCTACCAAATCGTCCAAGACCCTACTTTACAACTCTATGCTTGGACGTCCTCTCATCTGCTGAACGGAGACGCTTATGCACCCGTAGCTCATACTCCAAATGACTACATGCGGATTTTCAACTTTAACGGAGAACGATTTGTCCCTTCACAGGAGGAGCCTTATGCTACTCTACTTGATTTCATGAATGCGAGAATTCATCATTCGACAGAGGAACTGACTCGGACGACTACTCCCGCTTTGAGAGAGAAGCTCTATCCCCTTCAAGGACTATCCAATCCACATCTGCTTCAATTTATCTTAGAAAAAGAGCAGCAAACAGGACAAGACTGGACCTATCAGGTACTTCTGATGGCTGGTAATAACGGTCAAACGACACAAATGACTCGCGAGGAAATCACGATCTCCGAACAAGGCAACCATTGGCTGGTGAAACAGGTAGATCAGTCTGCTCCACTTTTCGCAGGAACGCCGACCATCGAAGGGAGTGACCCAGAGAGCTTGCAGCAGGTCAACGCTTTCCTTGACGCTCAAGTGAGACGTGATACCCAGAAAATGAAAGCTTTTTTCGCTGAAAGCATGAATTCCAGACTTACGGAGCCTGATTTTCTCCAATCCCTAACCGGCCTCTCTAACCCGCATCTCGTCACCTACGATATCATCAAAGCCGAAACCAAAGACGATCGTATTTCCTACACAATCCACCTTAACATGGCCTTGACCGATCAGGGAGTTGCCGGCTATTTTAGCGAAGTCCTTGTACTGAAAAAACTGGCGGGAACCTACAAAATCGTAGATCTGCTACGTGATTAAAAAACTGGATAACTCTATAAAAGGTAAAACATAAAAGCAAAATCCGATACTCTCGTCGAAGAATATCGGATTTGATTCTGTATAGATAAGGGTTTACTGTTCGTCTAATGAACTAAGGTTTAGTCGAAGCAGCGTCCAGCTTAACTGGCGGTCCACTAAGTGTCTTAAGAAAAGCAACCAACGCCTTCTTCTCGTCCTCGTTTAAATGAAGCGGCTTGATGTCAGGGGAGGTATTGTCGTCTTTTTGCTCCCCTTTGTTGTAGAACTCGACGACCTCCTCCAGTGTTTTCAGGCTGCCATCATGCATATAAGGCGCTGTGTACACGAGGTTGCGCAAGGGGCTTGTACGAAAACTTCCCCAATCCTCCGCACGCTGTGTAATCATATAACGACCGGAATCCCCATTGTTCATCCCGATATTCTCTGGCGCTTCATCTGTAAACATCGCACCGGAGTGGCAGGTCATACAGTTGGCCTTGCCTGCGAACAGCTCCATCCCGTGCTTCTCCTGCGCAGACAACGCCTGATTATCCCCCGCCATATACTGATCGTATCGCGTATGCGGTTGGGTGATGGTTCGCTCAAATGACGCCAGTGCTTTGGCGATGGTCTCCTTGGAGACGTCCTGTTGAAAAGCCTTCTTGAATTTGCCCCGATACTCGGGTACTTGTTTTAATTCTTTCACCAGCTCATCGAGATTCTGGTTCATCTCAACAGGATTCTGGATGGGAACCAGCGCTTGCTCTTCCAGACCTGTGACTCTGCCGTCCATAAACAGATGCTTCAAATAAGCCGTATCGATAATGGTTGGCGTATTGCGGGTGCCTACCCCTACTCCAACCGCTACTTCCTTCTGATCCGCAAATCCTAGATCAGGATTATGACACGTCATGCAGCTTATCTTATTGTTGCCAGACAATCTGGGGTCTGCAAATAATTCTTGCCCTAGCTGGATTTTGTCTTGGGTCATCGGGTTATCAACTGGTACTGGAACTTCGCCTAACGATTTATACTTGGCGCGAAGCTGATCATCCTGGCTAATCGCTCCCGCTTCGGTTACCGTAAACCAATTGCCTCCAAGACCGATGCAAGCCGCCACAAACAATACAGCGCTGATCATTGCCTTTTTTCCGCGTGTCTTCATAATGTACATGAACCTCCAAAATAAACAGTCGCTCCTGTCTATTTAAGACTGTGGAAAAGGGAAAGACAACGGAATTTACAGAATCTTTACACGAGCTCAAATAAACTTTAAGAATAACGAAAAAGGCCGCATCCACAAGTAACGGATACAGCCTCTTGGTTCATGAATGTTTATTCATCCAAACGATTTACTTCTCTGGCTTCTTCAAGGTTTGCCAACAAATATAGCACAGGGTACCGAACAAGCAGGTAACCACGGCTGAATGCAAAATCGTGGAATACAGATTGATTTGAGTCCAAATCAAGATGGCACCGCTCAACCCTTGCATCAAAACCAGTACGAACGCCAGAATACTTGCTGTATAAATATCTCGTCTGGTCTCTTTATAATGACGAATGGCGTACGTCATCATTCCCAGAATGAGCAAGGTCAGCACAAAAGCTCCGGCGCGGTGGGCGAAGTGATTGGCTACTTGACCGGTTAAATCCGGAATCAGCTTGCCTTGACAGAGTGGAAAATCGGGACAGGCAAGATACGACTTGGTGTGACGTACATAAGCCCCGAGATAAACTACGCCATAGGCAAACACTGCTGTCAGCCAGGCAAAATTACGGAATCCTCGAGAAACTTCTGTTTGCACAAGCCTTTTGGATCTCGACCGTTGTAAAACAAATATACTGAGTAACAAAACACCTGTGAAAGCTAAGAGCGAAAAACCAAAATGCAAGGCTAACGCGGAATCGGATTGCGGCCAAATTACCGCTGACGCTCCCATAATAGACTCGACGATGATAAAGCCTGTTCCAAACATCGCAAGTGAGCGTACTTCTTTATTCCCACGATAATGGCGCCATGCCAGCACAGAAAAAGCAATGACGACCATACCCGCTAAACCGGTGATGATACGATGCATATACTCAATGATTGACGTAAGTGTATATTCTGGAACCCATTTACCATTACATAACGGCCAGTCATTACCGCATCCCATCCCGGAATTGGTATTCGTAACCAAAGAGCCTGCGATCATTACCATAAACATGATGACGGTGGCAGCAATTGCTAACCATTTTATAAACTTGTCCACTGATGACGCCCCTCCTTCATACCTTCCCTATTCTACTGTATTCTTTTTTGAATTGCTATAAGGGAAGAAAAGACTTCGTCCCTATGCGCTCTGTTTAAGCTCGCTCTGATGCTCCTACTGTCCGCTCCGGTCACTGCGCTGGGTTTCGCTTAAAATGAGACTTCAGTGACGAAGTCTTTTCTTCTGCGGGCTTGCGCAGATGGAAGGAATGAAGAATTCCTTTACCTGATGTAAAGCAATTCTTCATTCCGAGAGTATATAAAAAAAGCAGACCCCGTCTTCCACAAGGTCTGCTCTCCTAATTCTATTTTATTCACCCAAATCAACGTTATGGTACACCTGTTGAACATCATCCAAATCTTCCAACGCATCAATCAGCTTTTCGAACTGCGCTTGCGCGTCTTCTGGAATAGAGATTTCGTTTTGCGCCAGCATGGTGATTTCTGCAACGGTGAATTCGGTGATTCCTACGTTTTTGAACGCTTCTTGTACGGCATGGAATTGATCGGATTCGGCGTAAACGATTACCGCATCATCTTCTTCGAGAATGTCGCGTACATCTACGTCAGCTTCCATCAGGAGTTCGAGTACTTCTTCCGCATTTTTGCCTTCAACCCCGATAACGGCTGTCTCATCGAACATATAAGCAACAGATCCGCTTACACCCATGTTTCCGCCGTTTTTGTTAAAAGCTGCACGAACTTCAGGTGCTGTACGGTTTACGTTATTGGTCAAGGCATCAACGATAATCATGGAACCGTTTGGACCGAAGCCTTCGTAGCGAAGCTCGCTATAGGTTTCCTCGGAACCGCCTTTTGCCTTTTCAATCGCCCGGTCAATGATTGCTCTTGGCACGCTGTAGGTTTTGGCGCGTTCAAGAACGACTTTCAATGCGCGATTCGATTCTGGATCCGGTTCGCCTTGCTTGGCTGCTACATAAATCTCTTTTCCAAACTTGGCATAGATACGGCTCGTGCTGGCATCTTTTGACGCTTTCTTTTCCTTGATATTGTTCCACTTGCGTCCCATCTATTCCACTCTCTTTCAACTGTCAATATTAGTTATTTTCGTTCACTCACAATAGTATATTATACCTCAATTGCAGTTTTAAAAAAAGAGAGGGCGTATAGGGTTACCATGAATTCCCGCTTAGCGAATCACTTGTTTCAAATGGTGCAAATATCGATTGCGAATCAGCCAGAAATAGACGACCTGCACGACCAAAAAGCAGGCCAACACCGCTGCGGTTGGTTTCACCACCGAGCTTACGCCGATCAGCTTCAACATATTCTGTAAAGAAACAAAAGCGACACTGCTGTGGATCACCGCAATAATGATCGGGATAAAGAAGAGCAGAGCAACCTGCGTAGTCACAATTCGCTTCAGCTCTTTTTCGGTCAAGCCAATTCTAGTAATCGCGCTGTATTGCCGTTTATCCGAATCAAGATCCATGTACAAACGGAAGTAAAGAAAGCTACCAGCCGCCACGAAAAATAAGACTCCCACAAAAAATCCAACAAACAACATCGTATTGGCCAACTGTTTCTGAGGCAGATAATTCTCTACTCGAGCGAAAAATTGATAAGGCGTCTCATTCGTCCAGCTTAACTCTTTACGCAGTTCATCGACCATCGGCATAGATTTTTCCCAGTCATTCGCTACGTATCCATACCAGTTACGTTCGCCGTTCGTCGAGATCTGTTCGTACACCTGATCCGGGACAATCACAAGCTGGCCTCCCGCCATATCCGTTCGGATCAAGCTTTCTTGCAAGGTTTGAACAATTCCTAGCTTGATGCCGCTTTCCTTAAAAGATATCTCCTTGGGACCATCTTTGGAGGCGCCTAGCTGGATCAAGATCGCCTCTCCCTGATTCACTGTCATTTCACTCCATCCGACCACCTTTACCAAACGGTTGTAGTCGCTTTGCTTCACCAAGGCTAGCGGTTTGCCTGTAGCCGAACTGGTTTGATAACGTAGCGTCACGGTATTGGTAGTAAATTTCGGATCAAGAGCATGTATCTTGTTCTCTATTATGGTTCGTTGAGCATTCAACTGATCGAAGTCTTTGGGAGCCGAATACGTAAAAGTATATGGAAACAGTTTGATTGCCGATTCCTTAAATGAGTTCGCATAAGAAACAAGCGAACCAATCGCACAGAAAGCTACCGTCGATATAATACAGACGAAAAAGAACATCCGAGCGTTATCCTTCATCCGGTAGGCCAGATCAGACATGATGACCAGATTGGTCTTGCGCCAGTAGAAACGGCGGTTCTTTTTCAGCTTATGAATGGTATAGACGCTTAGTTGAGTGAACAAAAAGTACGTTCCAACAATAACAATCGCGGTTACAGGTATTAACAGCAACGGAACGAACGCACCTTCAGCAAAAAGGGCCAGGCCATAGCCTAACAACAAAAGTCCAGCGGCCAGAAGTGAGAGTCCTTTCGATGCTTTTGGCTCGGTTTTGGGCTTCTGGCTTCCTTGAAGCAGATCAAGTGGCTTGCTTTTTTTCAGGAAAAGTAGCGTAAATAGCGTAATCACGATAAACAGCAGAAGAAAAGCACCCACTGTCAAGCCAATCGCCTTCCATGGCATATAAAAAGGAAGAGATTCTGCTTCAAGCAAGAATCCCGCTGCCATAAAGAATAGCTTGGCGAGCACCATGCCGAGACCGATTCCATAAATGATCGCAAATAGGCCAATCAGCATATTCTCCCAGAAGATCAGCATATTACGTTGCCAGCTTGACATCCCGTGTACAACCAGAATCCCAAACTCCTTCTCCCGCTTCTTCAGAAAGGCGCTGACCGAATAGAAAAGAAAAAGAAACGCAAACAGGTAGATCACATACTGGGCAACCCCCATCCCGATAGCTGCCGACCAATGAATCTTCCCGTTTACTATTCCGGGATGAAAAATAAACATCGCGTACATGAAAAAGATCATGACACAAAAGACACTGCTTAGAAAAAAAGCGGCATACATTCGTTTATTGCGAGTGACATTGTTAAACGCGAATTGACGAAAGGTCATGGACACTACCTCCCATCAGTGAAAGTGTATCGATAATCTTTTGGAAAAAGGCTTGTCGGCTCTCCCCGCGATACAGTTCATTGTGAAGCTGACCATCCTTGATAAACAACACACGGTGGCAGTAGCTGGCAGCGAAGGGATCATGCGTCACCATCATCATCGTGGTTTGATCGTTACGGTTGATTGCTTCCATTGTCTCCATCACGTTACGTGAAGCTTTGGAGTCCAGATTACCAGTCGGTTCATCCGCTAAAAGCAGCGACGGAGAATGAATAATCGCCCGAGCGATTGCCGCCCGTTGACGCTGACCACCCGACACCTCGTAGGTGCGCTTCGGCAAAATCTCGACAATATCAAGCTTACGCGCCACTTCCTGCAGCTTTGCATCCATCTCTTGGACGCTTCTGCCGTCAAGCGTAAGCGGCAGGACAATATTTTCTCCGATGGTCAGCGTGTCCAACAGATTAAAGTCTTGAAAAACAAAACCTAATTGACTCCGGCGAAACAATGCCAGCTCCCGCTTCTTCAACTGCAAAGGATTGGTTCCATTCAACAGAATCTCGCCAGAAGTCGGGGTATCAATAGTGGAGATGATGTTCAGAAGGGTCGTCTTCCCGCTCCCCGAAGGGCCCATCACGCCAACAAATTCGCTTTTTTGAATGGTAAAATCAATATCGGTCAGTGCGCGATACGTAACACTGCCTCCGTAAATTTTGCTCAGTCGCTTCACTTGAAGCATTTCCATAGTGGTAGTCTCCTTTCTCACAGCAGGTTGAACTCTATAAGTCTCTTAAGACAGTTACCACTATACCGAAGCACCACTATAGTTCCTATCGAATTAGCTTTCGGTTTCCTTACAAGATTGTAAGGTAGATACCACCGCGGAAAATATCAGCCGGATACTTGTCCCCTCACCCACCTGCGATTCCAGCTCAACGGCATGTCCCAGTCGCTTGCAAATCTCTTGCACCAGATAGAGACCCATGCCCGTCGACTCGGGGTATTTGCGACCGTTTTCCCCGGTAAAATAGGGTTGGAACACGCGATGTAGATCCTCCTTGGGGATGCCGATTCCGTAATCTCGCACCTCCAGAACCGCTTGCTGTCCGCGATGCGACAAGCGAATGCTGACTTTGCGGCTGACTCCCGCAGAATAACGAACCGCATTGGTGATTAGTTGATTCAACACAAACGAGAGCCATTTTTCGTCTGACTCTACTCTCCAGTCGCTATCTGCGATAACTTCCGGATATACCTGATTACGGATCAAAAGCCGCTTGTTCTCCGTCAGCACGTTCTGCACCAGTTTCTTAAGGGGTACGAGCTCAATCACGAAGTCATGCTCAAATCGATCCAAGCGGGCGATATAGAGCACCGTTTCCAACCCACGCTTCAACCGATCCACTTCTTCGCGCACACTCGTGGAAACCTGTGAATCTTCTTCCTGTAACAGCAGGTGGATGACAGAAATCGGGGTCTTCATCTGATGGACCCATTGCTGGATAAACGTGTTGTATTCCCGCTGCTTGTTTTCATAGAGATGAAGTTGTTCTTTATATAAGCGATATTGCTGGGCATTCATTTCTGCCACTGCTTGCGCAATCGGACTGTCGCCCATCTCTTGCGTCAAATCGTCCAACGCCTTCACTGGTTGGCTAAGCCGCTGGTACACCCTGCGATTGCTCCAATATCGGAACACCAAGAAGATCCCGGTAAAGAACAGCGTTAAAAAAATGGCGTACAGAATATTGCCCGTTTCATGCAATCCGCCCAACAAAAAAATCAACAAGATCAAGACTAGTTGGAAGATGAACAAGAGAGCGAAGGGAATCTGATCACGGAGAAACAGTTTCATTATCGTTCCTCCATGTCACTTTTAACCGGTATCCTTCTCCACGCACGGTTTCGACTGCCCCTTGCAAGGAAAGATCCTTCAGCTTGTTTCGTACGCGCGTCACATACACGTTCAGCGTATTTTCATCGACGAATTGTTCGTCCCACAGCTTTTCGAGCATTCTCTCCCGACTTGCCACACGGGGGTATTGGCTCATCAGAAGGTCTAGGAGAAGCGCTTCTTTTTTGCTCAGCTCCACTTTTTTCTGCTCTATACAAAGTTCCAAACGTTCAGGAAATAAGATCAATCCTTCTACCTCAATCGTCCGTTCCTTCTCTTGATTGGCGTACATCCCATAGGCGCGTCGAAGCTGACTGCGAATCTTGGCCAGCACCACATCGTAGTCAAATGGTTTGGTTATATAATCATCGGCTCCGTTCTCCAATGCCATGACCTGATCCATCTTGCTCTCTCGCGCCGAGATAAACAGAATCGGGCAGGTTGAGATCGATCGGATTTGCCTGCACCAATAAAAGCCGTCATACTTGGGCAGGTTCACGTCAAGTAGAACCAGCTCGGGTCTCTCTGACATAAACAGCTCTAAAACACGGTCAAATTGGGCCACCACAACAGTTCTGTACCCGTATTTCTCCAACTGCGACTGCAGCAGTTGCGTAATTTTGGGGTCGTCTTCCACTAGCATGATTGAGGACATAAATATTTCCGCCACCTTTTGAATTTTTCCATTTGTATCATACCAAAGAAAACGAGGTTGAACCAAAAATACCCACATGCGAGTACGACGTAACATCAAAGTGAGAAAAGACTTCGTCCCTCTATGCTCTGTTTAAGCTCGCGGGTAGCATTGGCTGTCCGCTCCGTTCACTACGGAAGGGAGTCGACAAGAAAATCACTTAGCTTCTCACTGACGTAAAGAATGCCGACTCTTTTCCTTCCTTCGTTCTCTGCGCTAGGTATCGCTTAAAATGAGCGTCGAGCGGACGAAGTCTTTTCTTGATGGGCTTACGCGAATGGAAGGAATGATTAATTACTTTAACTCTGTAAAGCAATTAATCATTCCGATATTACAAAAAAACATCCCCTGCGGAACAAGGGATGTTTGCTTAACGAAATCGATATGCTATCCATCTATCAGTTTATTTCCGAGTAGAAAGCGACGCGGAGTAATAGAATATCCCGCACAACAATCCAGTAAACAAGAACAGGCCAATCGCGAACAAGATGAGACCCATCTTACCTGCCTCCTTTTTCGATTTGCGGTCTAGAGTTATTTCACCAGACCCAAGAACTTCACTCCGCACCATTCAGTGAATTGTTCAACAGACATCACGTTGGTCAAGAGCAGGATGCCAAGTCCCAGCATCAGCGTGAATAGCCAGACACTCATGGAAGCTGGAATAAAGCGTTTCAGCGCTTGTTCGTTACGGCGCAGTTGGAAGGCCACCGCGACGACAAACAGGATCACCGAGATTAACAACATAATCGCCTGACAGACATAGACCGTCACATACGCTGTCCAGGCGGCAGGTCCTAGCGCTGCCATTTCTTTGATCAAGAGGCACTCCTGAACGAAAGAAGCTGCAAACAACATCAGCGATACGAACAAACCAGCGGCGAACATTCCATCCTTGCGATTGCGAAACGCATTTCCGGTGAAAATTGCCATGACTGCCCCGATCAGAAGCGTCAATGTGCTCTGATACGGAAGATCGGTTTGATACTTCAAAGCAAATACTTCAGGAGACCAGCCTCGCAGGTACACGTTGGACGAAACGAAAGTCGCAATCAGAAACAACGCACTAATTAAACCGAGCCACACGCCAAGCTGAGCGTTATCTTTCATCCCTGCCCCCGGTTTGTATTCCGGTGGGAAAGCATGGTTATTGTGATTCGCCATAGAAATCCTCCTCTGCCTGCCCGGGCAAGCCCGAGTCAAAGCATTATGAAATCGTACTGATCAAAATCGCAGCGCACATCGCCAACAAGTAAACCAAGGAATAACCGAACATCTTCTTCGCCCAAACTATATCATCCTTGGCAAAAATCCCTTTAAACGCCATGACCAGATAAATTCCGCCCAAAAGCGTAGCGGCCGCAAGATACACATAGCCAACCGTACCGAACGCAAACAGCAAGATCGATGCTGGCACAAGAGCTGCCGTATAGCGAATGATTTGGCGCTTGGTTTCTGCAAAGCCTTTGACCGCAGGCAGCATCATCACTTCACCGTTACGGTAATCCTCCACCTTCATCATGGCTAACGCCAGGAAGTGCGGGAATTGCCACAAAAAGATGATTGTAAATAGTATCAACGCGGTCGGATCAATCGAGCCTGTTACCGCAGCCCAACCAATCACTGGAGGGACCGCACCCGAAACGCCACCAACTACGGTATTCAACGTCGTCACTCGTTTCAGCGGAGTATACAGAAGGACGTAGAAGATGTGACCGATCAGGCTGATGACTGCCGCCAATACATTGACACATACGCCAAGAACGACTAGACCCGCTAACAGCAAGGCAATCCCGATCCCCATCGCGTGACGAGGATGTATCCGTCCGGTAGCAACCGCGCGATTCTTGGTGCGCTTCATTTTTAAATCAAGCTCGCGGTCGTAGTAATTGTTCAATGCGGCACCCGATGCGATCACAAATGCCGTACCGATCAAGGTAAGAACAGTTACCTTGAGATTGAGCGACCCCGATGAGGCCAACCACAAGCCAGTAAAAGTCGTCAACAGGTTCGAGATCGTAATTCCCGGCTTGGTTAGATACAAGTAATCGCTCCATGTAGCCGGTTTTACTTGCTCCAACTGAACGGTAGAATCCGCTTCAAGAAATGAGCGGTTATTCTCCTTCAATACTGCTTGTTGTTCCATTGGTTAGAACCCCCTTCTGGCTTGTCAGCCGGCCTCGGGTTGGTAGCTTGCCTTAATTCACTCCAACACCTGGGCCACTTACCGTTTCTCCGTATTTCGACCGTTTATCACGTGGTGATCCGAAGTTGTAAGGCGTTCCAGTCACAACAGGCATCTCCAGGAAGTTATGCTCTGGCGGCGGAGAAGAAACCGTCCATTCCAGTGTTTGCGCTTCCCAAGGGTTGTCCGCCGCTTTGGCGCCTTTACCTAATGAATATGCAATGTTGACGAAGAAAATCACTGTACCGATGGACAAAGTGAACGCTCCAACTGTCGCCAACTGATTGACCGTCGTTTGTTCCGGGATGTAGTCAAATACGCGGCGCGGCATACCCGCAATCCCTGCGAACAGCATCGGCGTGAATGTCAGCATCGTGCCGATGAAATACAGCCAGAACGACCATTTGCCCATCGCCTCGTTGTACATGCGCCCCGTCGTTTTCGGGAACCAGTAATAGGTCGCCGCCATAGCAGCCATCACCGTTCCGCCAAATACAACGAAGTGGAAGTGTCCGACGACGAAATAGGTATCGTGCAAATTCAGGTCAATTGGCACAGCCGCCAGGAACACCCCGGTCAAACCGCCAATCGTGAACAGGCCAACGAAGCCCAACGAAGCGAACAGCATCGGTGTCGTGAACTTGATCGAGCCGCGCCACAAGGTTGCCAACCAGGCAAAAACTTTAATCGCCGTTGGAACAGCAATCACCATGGACGTCACCATGAACGGAATCCCCGTGTTAATCTGCATGCCAGATGTAAACATATGGTGAGCCCACACGAGGAAGCCCAACAAACCAATCGCAATCGAAGAATAGGCAATCGCGTGATACCCGAAGATCGGTTTGCGCGCGAATACCGGGATGATCTCGGAAACAAGCCCCATCGCCGGGATAACCATGACGTAAACTGCCGGATGGGAATAGAACCAGAACAAGTGCTGATACAGCATGACGTCTCCACCGGCGGCAGAGTTATAGAAAATCGTGCCCAGATGGCGATCCGTCAACAAGGTCGTAACCGCGCCAGCCAAAGCCGGGGTACCAAACAGCTGAATGAAGGAAGTCACCAAAGACGCCCAAACAAACAACGGCATGCGGTTGAACGTCATCCCCGGCGCGCGCATGTTGAAAATCGTCACGATAAAGTTAATCGCCGCAAGTATAGAAGAAAGACCGAGGATATGTACGCTCGATACCCATAAATCAAGTCCTAACCCCTTGGTTTCAATACTGTATGGCGGATAAGCCGTCCACCCTACATCCGGCATCTGTCCAATGAAGAAGGAACTGATCAACACCATTCCGCCCAAAAGATAGAGCCAGTAGCTTAACGCATTCATCCTCGGGAAGGCCATATCGTGCGCGCCAATCATAATCGGTACGAGATAGTTGCCGAATGCCCCAGTCAAAAACGGAATGATAAACAAGAAAATCATGATCGTTCCGTGCATGGTAAACATCTGGTTAAAGGTATCCGGCGTGAGGATCGTAGGCCCAGGGAAAAAGAGCTCTGTCCGAATCGCCAAGGCTGCCAAACCACCCAAAATAAAGAATAGCAAGGATGTAACCGCATACATAATTCCGATCTTTTTATGATCGACGGTGAGTAACCAATCCTGTAAAAAAGAACGTTTCTTATTCGCTGCACCAGCCAATTGTGACACCCCTTTCTCCGTTTTATTTTAGTGTCTTGATATAGTCGACAAGCGCTGTCGCATCTTCTTCGGACATCGAACTGAACGGCTGCATGATATTGCTGAACCCTTCTACTACATGATCGCCCGGATTATAAATCGAGTTCTTGATATAGGCTTCATCTGCTTTGGCTGTTGAGCCGTCCGTGAATTTTCTTTCGGAGCCATAAAGGCCCTTCCAAGTAGGCCCAGCACCTTGTCCACCGTCAATAGAATGACAATTCAGACAACCGTTTTGTTGAGCAATGGCTTTGCCGTCTTTGGCTCCACCGGCCGTACCTGCTGGCTCTTTTCCGCCAGATTTCAACCAAGCGTCGAAGGCTTCAGGCTTCATAACCGTAATGTTATTTACCATCATGGCGTGAGCCGTGCCACAATATTCGTTGCAGATGACGCGGAGTTTTTTCGCGTCTCCTTTTTCCACTTTGACGGTGAAGGAGGTTTCTCGTCCCGGAACAGCGTCTTGTTTCAAACGGAACTCAGGAATCCAGAAGCTGTGAATGACGTCTTTGGAAGTGATCTTAAACATGACGTCTTTGCCTTCGGGAAGACGCAGATCGTTGGTTTTCTTGAAGCCGCCCGGATACCCGTACTCCCAAGACCACTTCTGAGCGTGAACGTTAATTACCACCACGTCTGACGGTGTTTTTTGAATCGCGAAGGTCATCTGGGTACTGTAAACACCAAGAAAAACCAGAATTAATGCCGGTATCGCTGTCCAGATGATTTCTAAACGATGATTTCCATGTAAGTTCACCCCATCCTTGGCAGCCCACTTCCGACGATAGCGAACAAGAAATACAGCGAGCAAGAACTCTACCAAAATAAAGAAAAAAATCGTAATGCCCAGAATGACATAAAAGAGATTGTCCATATTTTCGGCAGCTTTGGTAAGAGCCTCAGGAAGCCAAAAAGTTTGCATACGCTTCACCTCCGTGATAACAACGTGAATTCATTAACTATGTAACGAGATTTAATGCTAGATTTTGATGCAAAGTTCGGACGCAGGGTTCCCCCTGAATCACCTCCTCCGAAGATTCTCTAATCTGATAAATATCATTTTTTACTATAAATAAGTTATTTACACATAGATAACCTAAATCTATCAAAAAATGTCAAAAAAAGCACGCCTAAAATTGGAAAAAAGTTCGGCCAAACCATGAGAAAAGACTTCGTCCCTCTATGCTCTGTTTAAGCTCGCATGTAGCATTTTGCTGTCCGCTCCGTTCACTACGGAAGGGAGTCGACAAGAAAATCACTTCGTTTCTCAGTCTGATGTAAAGAATGCCGACTCTTTTCCTTCCTACGTTCACTCCACTTTGTTTCGCTTAAAATGAGCGTCGAGCGGACGAAATCTTTTCTCCAGCGGGCTTACGCGAATGGAAGGAAAGTTTAAATACTTTATCACTGTAAAGCAGTTAAATTTTCCAAAATGACAAAAAACGAGACTAGCAGCTAGCCTCGCTTTGGTCTTCTTTTATATACCAACAATCTCATCATAATGTTTAACCGACAGCATCTCCCGGTCAAGATAACCTCGCTCCCACGTAAATTGCAGATACAAGCAGGCCACCAGCTCCTTCCGCTGATCTCCCCTGCTTGCATCGCGCAAAGCGATCAGGCTCGTATAGATATCACTCATCAAATGAGCGACCCGCTTGCTATGATAGGTTTGCATGTCTTCGGATTGTTCGGTGAGATAAGTCAGAAGTTCTACCAACTGATTCATTCCTTGATCAATTGGCTTGCGAAGCGGCTGAAGCTCTGGCTTCAAAGCTGCCAGCTCCTGCTGGACATGTTGAATATACACTCGATGAACCTGATATTTATTCAATAGCCGAAGCACTTCCAGACCGAGGATGTTCGCCGTTCCTTCCCAGACCGTCAGCACTTGAGCATCTCGAAGCAGGCGTGGCGTGACAAAATCCTCGATATACCCGTTGCCCCCATGCATTTCAATCGCCTGATGGCTGAATTCAATCGCCAGTTCCGCTGTGCGCATTTTCAATAAGGCAATCAATAAACGGTTCAGCGCCTGTTCCTCCTGACTTACCTGTGGCTGACCATTTCCGCCTTGGCGATGACTATTCATTACCCGCTCGAACAAAGGGATCATAGAGAAGACCGCACTGGTTTCTACCTCTTGTCTGGCACAGAGGTTCGCCAACGTTTCCTTGACCATCGGAAACTGGGTCAGCTTCTGGCCAAAAGCATCCCGCTTCCTCGCGTAATTCCTCGCTTCCAGGTAAGCTCGCCGCATAATTCCAACCGAAGCGATGGCGTTGCATACCCGTGAGAGATTCAAGGCTTCCATCATGTAATAGAAGCCTTTGCTGGCGTCCCCCACCAGATACGCTTCCGCTCCCTCGAATACGACCTCACCCGAAGGCACAGCGCGAACTCCCAGCTTATCCTTGAGACGACGGATGGTGAGATGGTTCAGTCTGCCGTCCGGCTGGCGCCACGGAACAAGAAACAGACTTAAGCCTTTGGTACCCGCTCCCGCTCCTTCGACCCGAGCCAAAACCATGGCAACTCCGCATGCTCCCGCATTACTGGCAAAATACTTCTCGCCATACAGCCGATACGCGTCACCATCAGGAATCGCCCGAACGTCATTGGCGCCAACATCTGATCCGCCTTGACGCTCAGTTAGGAAGGTGGCTCCTTCGTATAGCTCCTCTTTGCCAATGGAGGTGACATGAGGCAGGTACTTCTCTTTCAGCTCTGGAGAGGCATACGCGTCAATCAAGTAAGAGGTGGCCATTGTCAAGGTTACCGGACAGTAAAAGCCTGCCTCCGTCTGGGATAAGAGGTAGCCTTGCGCATAGGAGTAGATGTAATTTCCTTTGTGTCCAAGCTCAGGTATTTTTTGATAGAGATAGCCTACAATACCTGCTTGGTACGTCTCTTTGACGGTCTGTTTATAGCCTTCGTTCATCCAGACATGAGAGATATCGTTGCCCATCTGATCGTACTTGATCAGTCTCGGTTGCCCTTCCCGATCTGTGTGAATCGCGCGCTGATCAATCTCGGTCCCGCACAATTCTCCATAGCGATCTAATTCACGACTAGCCCACTCCAGCATCCGTGGCTCCAAATACTGTCGCAGAATAAAGAGCAGATTAGGATCTTCCCGAAACAGATTCATTGACTGTCTCCCCCATCTTCTTTAAGTTTGGCGAGTCGATTAGCAAACTCAGCAAGCATCTCTTCCATCTCACTGCGCAGCTCACTTAGCTCTTCAATCCGTTCATTCACCTCTCGCAGGCGTTTCTTGCCGTATTCAATGGTTTGCTCCAGTTGTTTACTGCCTGTTAAGTCAGCGTCGAACAACTCGATCATTTCTTTAATCTCATCCAGGGAGAACCCAAAGCGTTTTCCTCTTAGAATTAATCGAAGTCGCGCGCGGTCTTTTTTACTGAAGCTTCGCACCCCGCCTGCTGTTCGCGTTGGCTCCAGCAATCCAAGCTCCTCGTAATAGCGAATCGTTCGGGTACTGACATCAAATTCCTGAGCCAGATCCGATATGGAGAATTCCTGTTTCATGCAATCACCATTTTTACAGAATTTTCTATCATTTTAGTTTACGTTAACGTTAAAGTCAATTAAAAAACTGTATAAACATTCACATTGACACACCCTTCCACAATGAATAGAATATGTAACAATACTTTTCTCACAAACAAAAAAGCTTGCTCGTATAATCTTGGAGATATGGTCCATAAGTTTCTACCAAACTGCCGTAAATAGTTTGACTACGAGATGATTTTGGAGTCTTTCTTTGGTGTACCCAATGAACCTCCAATCTCCCATCTCCTTCGTCAAACTCTAGTGAAAGCTAGAGTTTTTATTTTTATAATAAAGGAGAATCCGATGAAATTGACACCCGATCAGTTGCGCAAACGAATTGCTGTGGCGAGTAAACAATCACCTGCCGATACCGTCATCCGAAATGGAAGAATCGTCGATGTATTTAATTTGGAGATTATTCAGGGGGATATTGCCATCGTGGATGGAGTCATTGTCGGAATCGGTGAGTATGACGGCAAAGAGATCATTGATGCCCAAAACCGTTACGTATGCCCCGCTTTTATCGATGGTCATGTGCATATTGAATCATCGATGGTGACCCCAAGCGAATTCGCCAAGGTCGTGCTCCCACACGGAGTAACTACGGTAATTGCTGACCCGCATGAGATCGGAAATGTATCGGGTACCCAAGGTCTTCAGTTCATGATTGAGGATTCGGAGGATATCCCGTTGGATGTTTATTTCATGTTGCCGTCCAGCGTGCCGGCGACACCTTTTGAGAATTCGGGAGCGGAGCTTCGAGCGGAGGATTTGGAGCCATTCTACCAGCATCCTCGGGTCATTGGGCTTGCCGAAGTGATGGACTATCCTTCTGTCAAAAATGCCGATCCAATCATGCTGGACAAGCTCTCCATGGCCCTAAGTCACAGCATCCAGATTGACGGTCACGCTGCCGGATTGGATACAGACGCCTTTAACGTATACATGTCTGCCGGAATCCGAACCGACCATGAATGCACCACTGTCGCTGATGCCAAGGAACGCTTGCGTCGCGGCATGTATCTCCTGATTCGTGAAGGATCGGTTGCCAAAGACTTGCATGCCCTGCTCCCTGTCGTCAATGAGCGAAATGCTCGTCGATGCCTGTTCTGTACGGACGACAAGCATTTGGATGATTTGATCGAGGAAGGCAGTATCGACCACAATATTCGTTTATCGATCAAGCAAGGGCTTGATCCGCTGTTGGCAATCCAGCTTGCTTCGTTAAATACGGCGGAATGCTACGGATTGCACCATAAAGGAGCGGTTGCTCCCAACTACGAAGCAGATCTGCTACTACTGGATGATTTGCAAAGTCTTCAAATCGCCGAGGTGTATAAATCCGGGGAACTGGTTGCGCGTAACGGCTCCTATGTAGGGAAAAATCTGGTGAAAGCTCAAGCGAAAGCCGAGATTACGGAGTCCGTCAATATCCCGCAAATCCGTGAAAAACACTTGCAGATTCCATTGGACGATGCCGCTTCCGCGCATGTCATCGGCATAATTCCTAACAGCCTGATTACGAAATTGCTGATAGAGAAACCAAACGTGGTAAATGGGTATTTCAGCCCGTCCCGTGAAAATGATCTGCAAAAGATCGCGGTGATTGAACGGCACAAGAACCGGGGACATATTGGCTTGGGCATTGTCCAAGGATTCAGCTTCAAGGATGGCGCCATCGCCACGACCGTGGCGCACGATTCCCATAACCTTGTCGTTACCGGAACCAACGATGCCGATATGATCCGCGCGATTCAGGCCATCCAAGAAATGAAGGGTGGTTTAGTGGTTGTGAAAAATGGAGAGGTGATCTCCTCCCTTCCGCTAAGAATCGCAGGGCTTCTCTCCGATCTGGATTATCAAACAGTGAATTTGTCGCTTCATGAGGTGAATTCCGCGTTGAAGGAAATTGGCTTTGATGGGCCGTTTAATCCGTTTTTGACCTTGTCCTTTTTGACCCTTCCGGTGATTCCCGCACTCAAATTGACAGACCTGGGACTCTTCGATGTGACCCGTTTCAAGCATATTGATATACAAGTCAAATAAAGACAAACGGCTGTACTCCCTTTCAAGGTGTACAGCCGTTTGCTTTTCTCCGTTATTCTGTATAATCGTTCATCCCTCCACTCGAAACGGATTCCTCCACTCCATCAGTCCCGCGTAATGACAGGATTCCTCGTCGTCCAAATAATTGGCGACAACACCCACAGGGGTCCGACCGCATCGAAGGAGGAAGGAAATCACCGGGTCCTTGCGTTCGCCGCGGATGACTTGAGCGAAGTATTCTTCCGCTGACATTTCCTGTTGAACCAGATGATACCCTGACATTCTTCCTCCGCCCAGCAAGCGATCCAGACCTTTGTGGACGACAAGCTCATACATCGACTGCATCATCCACTTCCCTAATCCAAGCTGGCGGTAGGAAGGACGGACGCTGATATCGGCAATATACAGCGTATTCCCATGGGGATTATGGTTCGTAATATAGCCGTTATCGGTCACTTCCACCCAGCTGTGATTGTCATGAGGTGAATCCAATTGCACCATCAGACCTGTCATTGAGGCAACCAGCTGCTGTTCAATCTCTACACATATTGCCCCTTCTGGAAACAACGTCACATGATTGTGAAGCTGTTTTTCATTCCACCAGAGCTCGGATGGATACGGAGGCGGAAAGCTTTCTCGCTGAATATCGATCATGCCTGCGAAATCTTTCTGTGTGTAATTGCGAATCACAGCTTCATGCAGCCGATCCGACTTATCGTACAAGTACAGCTGTTTGCGATACATAACGGGCTTCCCTCCGTTCGTCTTATTCCCAATCTGGATACAAGTCCGTCCGACGGTCTCTCCAGGTGGTGACGGAACCCTTTTGGCGCACTTCGTACAACAAATCGAGATCAAGATCCGCTGTAATAATCATGTCGTCATTAATCTCCCCTTCAGCCAGAATTCCGCGCGGCGGGAACGGGATATCATTCGGGGAAATAATAGCGGCTTGACCGAAGTTCGCGCGCATGAAATCAACCGTCGGCAGCGATCCAACTGTCCCCGTTAACACGACGTACACTTGGTTCTCGATCGCTCTGGCATGGCTGGTATACCGTACGCGGTGAAACCCGTGCCGATCATCCGTGCAAGACGGGCAAAAGATCACATCCGCTCCCTTGGCTTTAACCATCCGCACAATTTCAGGGAACTCAATGTCATAGCAGGTCAACAAGGCAATCGTTCCTTTGCTTGTCTCAAATACCTGAAGCTGATCGCCCTGTCCCATTTTCCATTCGGTCACTTCTGTCGGGGTAATGTGCAGCTTGGCTTGCTCCGCGATCCTGCCATCCGGGTAGAAAAGATGCGCGACATTGTACAGCTTGTCTTCTTTACGGATCACATGTGTGCCGCCAATGATATGCATCCCTGTTCTCATCGCGAGTCCTTGGAAAAGCTGACGGTATTGCTCCGTGAAATTGGGCAGATCGTTAATGGAAAGCGCCCGATTGTTGGAATCCCCAATCGAAAGCAGCTGGGTGGTCATGAATTCAGGGAACAACAGAAACTCTACTCCAAATTCCTCCGCTGTCTTCACGTAATGCTCCACTTGATGCGCAAACTCCTCAAAACTTTGAATGGTATGTAAGTGGTATTGAACGGCTGATACCCGAATTTTTGTCATCTTCTCGTCCTCTCCTCATGTCGGGGTTGTATCCAGTTATTGTAACAAATTCAGAACCTCAAAGTAATGATATCCTTTGAACGAAAAAGTCTTGAATTGTATAAATTTCCATGATACTCTTACAAACGGATCTCCTACCTCGATTAGAGGTATGTTTCGTTTATTTGAAATTCAGAAAGACAGGGTGAACAACATGTTGAATTATCCCAAGAAACTCTGGATTCTGGCAATTGCGGCAGCCATTAACATTACAGGGTTCTCTTTTATTTGGCCTTTAACTACGATCTATATTACACAGGTTTTTCATCGGACTTTATCTGTCGCCGGTCTCGTCATGATGCTGCAAGCGGGCGCGGGAATTGTGGGAAGTTTTCTCGGTGGGATCATGTACGACCGATTTGGCAGCAGAACCACTCAGCTGACGACCTCCCTAATCTCAGCGCTCTGTACATTATCGCTGGCTTTGTTCACTTCCTGGGAAGTATTCATTCTGATGATGATGAGCATTAACTTTCTCATTGGAGTGTTGTCGACCTCGATTAATGCGCAAGCGGGAACGATCTGGCCTGAGGGCGGACGAAAAGCTTTTAACCTGATTTACATTGCGAGCAACATCGGAGTGGCTTTAGGCTGTACATTGGGCGGAATGGTGGCCGACTTATCTTTTCGCTACACGTTTGCAGCCAACTCCCTTACGTTCATTCTCTTCTTCCTGTTGATTTGGAAAGGGATGCCTGCTGAATCATCTGAGTCCGACAAAACTGCAAGCGCTGAGGAACAAGCTGCGAATGCAAAAGAAAAAGGATTAAAGTTTACACCATCCTTCATCTCTTTGCTCTTGCTGTCCATTGGGATGATGTTCTGTTTTGTCTGCTATGTTCAATGGCAATCCACGATTCCTGTCTACATGCAGTCACTTGGTTTGTCGCTGTCCTCCTACAGCTTGCTTTGGACGGTCAACGGTGTGCTGATCATCGTGCTCCAGCCGCTGAGCGCTAGCCTGATTCATCGGTTGATCCCGTCTCTGCCCAAGCAGCTGTTGATTGGCGTGCTTCTCTACATTCTGGCCTTTATCGTGTTAAGCCTTCAGCAGTCCGATTACCGCTTCTTCATGGTTGCGATGATTATCATGACGCTTGGAGAAATTCTGGTTTGGCCTGGTGTACCTGCCGCAGCCGCCAAGCTCGCGACAGAAGAGAATCAAGGATTCTATCAGGGAATGATCAATGGATTCAGCTACGGCGGACGGATGGTGGGACCGCTGATCGGAGGTTTCCTGTATGATCACTACAACCCGCAAATTATGTTTACCGTGATGATTACATTCTTTGTGCTTTCTTGCCTTTGTTTCTCCACCTATCATCGCATCAAGCAGCAGGCAGCGAGAAGACTGGATAAAACCGCGTTGCCCCCATCGTAATTCGTTCGTGAGGAGAATGTAGATGTTAGAGCCAGCAATCTTGGGGTTTCTCATGGAATCAAGTATCCATGGCTATGAATTGAAACAGCGCTTAACTTTACTGAATGGACATTTTCGATCGATCAGTGACGGGGCGCTTTATCCTGCCATTAATCGTCTGGAAAAGCAAGGCTTGTTAAGCAAACAAAAAGAAGTCAACGATTCTGGTATGACTCGTCAGGTGATGACCATTACGCAAGCGGGTAAAGAGAAGCTTCTGGAATTGCTGCAACATCCCAGTGATATGGACATCTCGGACCGCAACCGCTTCTTTACCATGCTTGCCTTCCTGAAATACTTATCAGCAGACGAACAGAAGGCGATTTTGATGAGACGCCTTACCTTCCTGGAAGGTGGTCGAAGCTTTTTTAGCAACGGAGACAAGCCCGTTCGTTTCACCGAAGAAAAAGACGTTTTCCGAGCGGGGATGCTTCACATTGCCAAAGAAACCAGCCGTGTTGAAAAAGAATGGTTGAATAGTATGATCGCCTCCTTGCAGTAAAACACTGTCCAAAATACGAACAGAAGACACCCCTGGAGGTGTCTTTTCTTCGTGAAAAAACTATACGCCTAGCAACTGTTCCAGCACCTTCTGAACGCGTAAACCCTCAGCGAAGTCGATAATGTCTGCCGGCTTTCCTTTGATCGCTTGAACGACCCAGTCCACTTCTTCCGCGAGGTGATGATGGGCTTCCAACTCCACTCGTACAGGAGATTCTTGCCCGATTCCCACTTCTAACTGTCCCCAATTCACTAGCGAGATTCTTCCCCTGGTTCCATAGATCGTAAACGAAATTCGCTCTTCTCCCACTTCCCCTTCCATCTGGCTAAGGCCATTCATTAGCACATGGGTGCCATCGGCAAGCTTCAGGCTAGCGATTATTCCAGTCTCACATTCATGCGGATCATTAGGATACTCCAGTTGCGCGTTCACTTGAGTAATAGGACCAAACAGCTTCTGGATCAAATGAATATAGTGCGGCATTACTTCACGAACAAAGCCCCCCTGTTCACGTCCTGCGATCCACGCATTCTGTTGCCAGACCCGCGGCCACTGCGGAAAATACCCCTGCACCTCAATGCGGCGAACACGTCCTATCTCTCCTCGCTCAATTCTTGCGGCCATTTCACGATAAGCTTTACGGTAATAAGTAGGAAAGTTCATCGCATGGACGATTCCCGCTTTCGCTGCCGCTTCCGCCATCTCTTCCGCTTCCTCCAGTGAATTAGCCAGTGGCTTCTCACATAAAATATGTCGCTTACTGTGAATGATGGCAAGCGCAATCCCGTGATGCAATTTGGGCGGAACCCCCAGGTAGATTACATCCAAATCATCTCGCTCCAAAAGCTCTCGGTAATCGGTATAGCAGGAAACACCGCCAATCTCTTGAGACAATTGAGCTATTCTTGCTTGATCGAGGTCACAAATTGCCCTTACCTCCGTCTCTGGATGCCGGTGAAACGTGCGCAGCAGCTTCTCCCCCACTCCCCCTGTACCGATTATTCCTACCCGAATAAGACCAGTCTCTTTACTCATCTATACATCGCCCTATCTCTGGAAGATTTCTTGTTTTCAGCATACAAACTGTCCTTTGTATTCGTCAAATGAATCGTTTGAATGTATAGTATAAGTAATATTTATACGAAGGTGATTCGATTGACACTCATTCAAATCAAGGTTTTTCTAAGTGTAGTAGAGACCGGCAGTTTCTCCAAAGCAGGTGACCTGCTCGGAATGAGCCAGCCTGCCATTAGTCATGCCATCTCAGGCTTGGAAGCGGAGGTAGGCGTAACCCTTCTAAACCGCAGTCGAAACGGTATCACTCTTACTGAGATTGGCGAGCAAATCCTGCCCCATATGCGAGAAATGATGCGCTATCAAGAGTGCGTCTATCAGGAAGTGGACGCATACAAGGGGCTAACCAAAGGAACCGTCCGCATCGGCAGCTTCCCGAGTATCTCCGCTAGCTGGATGCCCGGAATCATTCATACCTTTCAGCAAGCGTATCCCGCAATCCAGTTAATCCTCGCCGAAGGAACCTATGAGGAAATCGAGGATTGGATTCAATCCGGTCACATTCATGTGGGCTTTGTCACATTGCCAGTTACTCATTTGGATGTGATTCCGCTTATACGTGACGAGCTAGCCGCAATTCTGCCAGCAACGCATCCACTAGGCGTCGAAGCCTCCGTTCCAATAGAGAAGATAGTTACTTCCCCGTTCATTATGCCGAATGCCGGCTGTCAGACGTTGATCAAGCAGGCTTTTACCGACGCCAACATCACGCCGGATATCCGCTATGAACTGCGGGAAACAAGTACGATCCTCCAGATGGTCGAGTCGAATGTGGGGATTTCCATTCTGCCCAATCTAGCTCTCGCTTCGCGGCACTCGTCTGTGTTGGTCAAGCCGACAACACCTGTGATCTACCGAGAAATTGGCCTGGCCGTCCGTTCACTCAAGCTGACAGCTCCGGCTGTGCAAGCCTTTATCCAACATGTCCAACAATGGATAGCAGATTCTGCGGATTCACCATCAAGCTGTAAATAAACCCGAAGCCAGAATTTCCAATCTCCCTCGAGGTTGGAAGTTTTTTTTGGAATCAGCGTTGACAATAAACAAACTAAACAATATTATGTTTATAAAATTCATAGACAACAATAAAATATTCTACAAAGAAAGAGGGATTCTAATGGAACCGCTTCGTTTTCCAGTAACCGGGCAAGACTTGTTCAATTACCTTGCTGGTTATTTTGCTTCGGATCATCAGCTACAAGTTGTTTTAACCTTTAACAACACCCTGAATGAAACCCTTATGGCGAAAGCTGTTCGCGCGACGCTGGAGTTGGAGCCTGTTTTGGGATGCTGCTTCGTAGAGGATCAACCAACGTCTTATTGGCAACGTCGAGAGGATTTGGACACAATAAACCTTTGCAGCGTGGTACAAACAGACGATGTGGAAGCTGCTATCCAAGATTTTTTGACGACTCCGCTAAATTCGCTAAAGGATCCGCAAGTACAGGTAAGAATTATCCGTTCCAATTACGATGTTCTCTGCATCAAAATGGACCATTCTAGCACAGACGGAGGCGGATTGAAAGAATATGTCCAGTTGCTAGCTTCTGTCTATTCCGAATGCTGTGCCGATCCAGAATATTGGCCCAGCTTCCGCCAAGAGGCCAGACGTGATCAAGGTCAAATTTGGGAGCCGTTACAGATTACCGATCCCGCAAGTGTCTGGGACCGAACTCGCAATGTCGCGCCAACTTGGTCCTTTCCATCCCAACCCGGAGTTGACTCTAATCCCGCTCATGTGATTCGCCGGATTGCAGATTCCCACTATTCCAGACTGGTCGCGTTTGCTCGGGAGAAGGGGGGAACGGTTAACGATCTGTTGCTGACCGCTTTTTATCGAGCATTCTTCACCATAACGGGGGTACAGACTTCTGATCCAATGGCTGTTCAGGTTTCTGTCGACCTGCGCCGCTATTTGCCTACCCGCCATGCCGACGCGATTAGCAACTTATCTGGCGCAGAAATCATGCAGCTTGCATACCAACCGGAAGAACCGTTTGAGGGAACATTGACTCGCGTCGCCCATCAAATGAATCAGCACAAAAATAATCAGCCCGGCGTGCAGATCGGAATCGTCATGGAGTTGTTGGCTGGTCTTGGATATTCAGGGTTTTACAACTGGTACCAGGATGCCAGACGTCAAGCTTTGGAGAGCAATTGCTTCTCGCCGCTCTTATCCAACGTAGGAATTTTACACGATCAGCCCATCACCTTTGGTCCGTTGGCAGCAGTAGACGGATACTTCGTCAGCCCTTGTTTCTGGGCACCAGCATTTATGACAGGTGCCAGCAGCTACAACGGAGTCCTTACCTTGACCGTCGGATTCTATCAATCAACTGTGGACCGAGCAACGGTGGAAACATTCCTTGATCAGATGGTGCAGGAGTTAACTCAACTGTAATTACCCATTTGAAACCTCAAGAAGCCACCTCTATTCATTCAGAGGTGGCTTCTTGAATCGCTTGGTATGACTAAAACTGCAAGACCCGTCCGGTTACCGCATCCAGGTGAAACTCCTTATAGGAATCGAGCGAATGGTTGACTGGATAAGGAACATAGACGAGACGGCATCTCACTTGTGTACTCCCTTTTGGAAGTTCATACTGATAGGCTAGCTTCAATTCAACATGTTTGAGATATTCCTGCATGGCAGTATCTAGTGGAACAACGGATTGCTCGGAGGGAAAGGACTTCTGCGTCGATTCTATAAAATAGCCTTCCCGACGAAAACCGTTCACCTTCCCCGTACTGGGATCGACAGAAACAGTATAAGCGCCATGCGGGCTTTGTTGGTTCGTCACAAAAATACCATCCTGTTTTTTATAAAAGCTAATCTCGTAACTCCCCGGATTAATTCGAACTTGAGAAGCGGCCACCTCCCGCACACCAAGATCAGCGTACTTCTCAAGGAATTTGACTGCGGATTGCATGGCTTTTTCTTTGGTCACCTTCTGCTCTTTTGGTTGAGCATTCGTTTGAATCGACTGGATCTTCCCATTCGCTTTATAGTACAAGACCTTAATTTGATCGCCTTTCCCTGGTTCATACAAGACTTCTTGAATGAAAGCATTGCTTGAGCCTATCTTCAGCTTTTTGACATCGACGTTGATTCCATAGACGTCTTTTATCACGTTGGCAATATCTTGATTATTCTTCACCACTACATTCGTAGTAGATGGGTTTATTTTGAATGATTGCTCCGGCTCTTCCATCCATGATTGAATTTCCCCAGTTTGCGCATCCAGATTCCAAGCTGGTACAAACCGGTTAAACTCCCCATACCCTAACAAATTGGGTGAATACTCCAGTAGCGTTCGTGTTTCGGTTGGATTTCCCGTAGCAGGGTCGCTCTTCGTCACCAGATTCTCCACATAGCGAAGCTTCATCTGCTGCGTCAGCTTCTTCACAGCTTCCTCTTGGCTGATAACAGTAGTAGTATCCGCAATCTCAGCCTTCGCCAGCTCCCAGTTTCTCGATAACCCTTGATAATTAATCACATTCCCCGCCGCATCAACGATGACTTCCACCGTATCACCCAACAACGGCAATCCATTCAGGAACCGCTGATAAGTAATCAACTTGCCATCGGACGTATCATTAACTGTATCTGGTTTGTACTGTTTACAATCATCGCCTAATATCTGTTCAAGGAAGCTGTTCGCTTTCACTTGAGCAAAAGCTACTGTGGGTTTCTTGTCGGATAGATTTTGTCTATTAATAGAATAAACCTGATTACGAGAATACATCTCAATTTCACCAGTTTGGGGACGAAACTGAATCAGCACATTATCATTCGCATTCCTCTGTAAACGAATATAGGCGGCTCCGGTCTCTCCAACCTGATATTTTTTTAGCTCAGGTACAATGTTGTACATTTTTTGCAAGACAGCCTGCGCCAGCTTTTTCTGATCGATTTGGGTAACCGCTGGTGTAGGTTCCTCCTGTTGATGATTGAACGTGATGCCGTTCCAAGACGATGCAGCCAGAATAACGACTGCCACCGCAACTCCAGCAATACTCACACCATAACGAAGAAAAAATGATCTCCTATGCCCATGAATCGATTGGCGAATACTTCTCTCCAAGTCAGGAGTAAATTGGACATCACTCGCAACCTGTTGCTTATCCAGACGGGCGTATTCACGCATGAGTTGGTCTATATCCATGCTTCTCCCTCCTGCTCCAGTAATTGTTTCAACTGCCTACGGGCCCGATGCAGCTTCTGTCTCACGGCCTCCTCCGAAATCTGTAAGATCTCCGCCATTTGTTTGCCGCTTAACTCTTCGTAGTAATAAAGGACGATGATTTGCCGGTACTGATGCGGTAAATTCAATACGTGCCGAAGAATTGTTCGCTGCTTCAGCTTGCCCATGACCAACTGCTCTACTCCAACGGTCTCGACTGCTTCGAGCTTCTGATCCTTTTCTTTTAACCACGTGGAGAAAATATTGCGAAAAGACCAAGAACGAAGATACTTCTTCGATTCGTTCATGGCAATTCGATACAGCCAAGTCTTGACGTCGCTCTCACCACGAAAATGATCCAGCCCTTTGTATGCCTTGAGGAAAACCTCTTGTGTGATATCCTCCGCGAGAGTATGATCCCGGATACACAAATAGACAAGCTGAAGGATCTGTTGGCCATAGTCCCGCATGAGTGACTCCAATACAACCTCCTTGGAGAGCTGCAGAGTCACATTCATCTCAACCTCTGCCACTTTTCTCACCTTCTTCCTTTCTGACTATTTATTTGATCCCGCTGGTGGAGTTTTGTGACATGAGAAAAGACTTCGTCCCTTTTCGCTCTGTGGAAGTTCGCAATGAAGCGGAAAAGTCCGCTCTCTCAATCCGAAAGGGAGTCGCCAAACGCTTCGCGCCCTGCGGGTTGGGTGGCGCCTCTTTTCCCTTTCTCCTTTCCTTTGCTAGGCTTCACTTCCAAGGAGGCTGCAAGCGGACGAAGTCTTTTCTCTAGCTGGCTTATGCTAACGGAAGGAATGTTTAATCACTTTAACTCTGTAAAGCAATTAAACATTCCGATATTATAAACAAAGACACCTCATCCGAGATGTCCTTGCAAAGCTGTCAGTGCGGCAGTTGGCTCATTTTCTTCGACAAGCGGCAGGATGATCTCTACCGTCGTTCCAACATTCTCCACACTATCGATATTGATTTGACCCTGATGACTGTTAATAATGCTGAAGCTGATCATGGTTCCCAGTCCCGTTCCTCTTTCTTTGGATGTGTAGAACGCCTGCCCGATTTTATGCAGCAGCTCCTTGGGTATCCCGCATCCATGATCCACTACTTTGACATAGGCGTTATTTTCTTTGACGTTTAATTCTATGTAGACTTTGCCGCCCGTAGGCATTGCTTCCATCGCATTTTTGATGATGTTGATAAAGACCTGCTTCAGCTTGTTTTCAACGCAATAGACCACTGGCAGAAACTCACCGAACTGCGGGACCAACTCAATATTCCATAACATCCCCTGAGGTTTCAACAACGTAATCACTTCTGAAAGAATGGAGACAAGCTCTCTCTTTTCAAAATCATGTTTGTTCGGCTTGGCAAGAAGCAATAATTCGCCGACGATTTCATTAATCCGATCAATCTCCGAAAGCATGATTTTCAAAAACTCATCGTTCTCCGTTTCACCAGATCGTTGAATCAATTGGACAAATCCCCGCAAGCTCGTCAGCGGATTGCGAATCTCATGGGCAATCCCCGCAGCCAATTGCCCGACCACCGTGAGCTTCTCTGATTGTTGCAGATACTCACGGCTCTTCCGCAGCTCCGTCACATCACGGAGGACCACATACAGAGATGACTCCCCTTGATACGA
Organism: Brevibacillus ginsengisoli; assembly: GCF_050113715.1. NCBI lineage: Bacteria > Bacillati > Bacillota > Bacilli > Caryophanales > Paenibacillaceae > Brevibacillus > Brevibacillus ginsengisoli. The sequence goes on along the minus strand of NZ_JBNJQR010000005.1, from coordinate 202,967 downwards.
GGTAGGAATCGATTTGATCTCCACATCCAGAACCTCTCCGTCCACCTGTACACATTTGACGACTAACTGATCAACCGCTTTGCCGTGACATAAACCTTCGTTTAGAATGATGCTGCGATAATCCTTATGTACGAAATAAATCGCTTCCTTGCCGATGATCCACTCTTTCTTCTGGGCACCCAGCAAAGAATATCCAGTATGATTGACGTAAACGACCCGCCCTTTTTGAAGGATAAAAATAGCTTCCGGTGATTCCTCAACTAGCGTACGGTATCGCACTTCGCTTTCATACAGCTTGTCCCAGAGCTCTTTTTGCGGAGTGATATCCTTGGCAATCCCATAAACTCCGACAATTTGATCATTCACAACGAGCGGGATATTCGTGATATTGACATGAAGCAGTTTGCCTTCTTTTTGCCTCAGACGCGCTTCGTAGGTCTGTGGGACACCACTTGCCGCCAGATTAAAATGATAGGAACTCCTTTCATAGTCCGCAACATAGAGGAATTTATAGAATGGCTCACCGATAATTTCCTCCGCCCGATAGTTCACAAGTTTCTCCAAAGCTGGGTTGATCCGTTGAAATCTCCCCTCCAAATCCAACCAGGCAATAGGGTCCGGATGATAATCCACAATGGATTTATAGCGTTGTTTACTTTCATTGAGCTCTTGCTCTGTCTGCTTGCGGTCACTAATATCGCGGATCACAATCTGGATGGCTGATTTATTTTTAAACAAATAGGGCGCCACCAGCACTTCGGTCTTGATTATTTTTCCGGAGCAGTTGATCCAATCTCGTTCAAGCGGGCCGATCGTAACGCTCTCTTTAATGATCTGATCGTAATGGTGCTTGACCTCCGCATGGAACTGAGAAGGAAGAAAATCATAGATAGAGTGCCCCAGCATGTCTGACGGCTTGGCAGCTTCAAACAAGCGGAGACCCGACGGATTTACAAACACCCAGTTCCCTTCAAAGATGATCGCAATGGTATCCAATGAATTCTCGATTAAGCGCTTCGATTCCGATCGAATAAAGCTTGTTTCCAACGTATTCTCCATTAACAGAATCAGCAGCGTTATCGAAAACACATAGGTGAAGGCGCCCAACGGGATTACCCCTGACCAATACTTCACCAAGAAATCGAATTGATGCATAGACAAGAAATGAAGAGAAATCGTTGCCAATAACACGGCAAAGACGATCAAGCCAAGCAGAAACCCTGAGATGATTTTCTTCTGCCGATGATACTTATGGAACCTCTTCGCCCAAAGCGGGACGACAAGAAGAAAAAAGGATGCCAGACCGACCGCCATACCATAAGCCACCCCACCACCTAGTGAGAAGCGATAGCTAATCAAGATTATAAAAGCCACCAATCCGCCTCGATACCCGCCATAAATCAACGCCAGCAAATACGGAATCAAACGCAAATCCCAAATAATTCGATCAATTGAAGTCATTTCGGAAGCGATTGGGAAGGTCATGCATAGAATGGAAGTAAGCCCGGCAACCAAGCCGAGCATCCACTGAAATTTCTTTCCGTTTTTTTCGTGATATTTAAAAAGTAACAGTTGCGATAAAAAGACAGGTAATAATAAAACTAATACGTTAATGATTAACGCTTCGTACACCCCTATCACTCCTGCTAATGCTGATCTATTTAACTATTAGTATAATTAAAGATTCTAAATTTTGTGTAAACTATAGCATAATCCTTGGAGTAATAGAAGAACTGTTCGTTCAATTTTTTCTATTTTATCAAAGGACTAGATGGGCAACAGTGCCAAATGGTCTTGTTGATCAAGCCCTTCGACCATCTTCAGCCATTCTTGAGGTTTGTTCGGAAGCACCGCGTAATAGGTGGTCAGGAATTGTTTTACCAGTCTAGCAGAAATCGTCTCCATACCTTCCTGATAGGCTAGGAAGCACAAATCAAGCCCGGTAACCGCTTCTCCGTCATTATTCCATGATGGATGGACATAGGAGAACTGAATTTTACGGTACCCTAAATGAGAGAGCACTTCCCTGCGAACAAAGGGATTCATGGAGGCTACACCGCCAAATGAGTAGTCTTCCACGAGAGTAGGATTGTAGATTTCGGCAAACATCCCGATTAACGGAGTTCCCTTTGATTGCACCAAGGCAAACAGATCTTCCTGCCGTTTACGTGCCAGAAATGCTCCGATACCCATTTTGTCACGGCCAATAATCGTGAAATCGGTCATAGCCACGTGTAAGTCTTCATAGTAACGGTATTCGGTTGCCCCTACTACTTCTCCGTTATGTACAGCCACAAAAATACGGATTCCTTCATCTTCAAGAGGCCCTTCCCACAAGTCGAAGGCGAGTACTTCTTCAGGCGGAAAGATGGTCTGCATCAGTTCGTGCATCTGTTTAAATAAAGGGTCGGATATACTGGTTAGACGTTTATATTCCATTTTTTGTTGCCTCCTGATTTAGATTCCTGGCTTCGAATCAGTCTCCACCATCGGTAATGTGATCGTAACAGAAGTTCCTTGATTTTGGGAACTCTCAATGTGCAGATTGCCATGATGATCCTTGATAATCTTCAGACTGACCATTAAGCCCAATCCTGTTCCTTTGGCTTTGGTCGTATAGAATGGCTCTCCCAATTTAGGCACCAGCTCTTGGGGAATCCCGCATCCGCTATCGACACATTCAATTTGAATCAGGCCACCCGCAAGCTTCCGGGTTCGAATCGTGATGTGTCCTTCTTGTTCGATCGCTTCCATGCTATTTTTTATCAGATTAATAAACACCTGCTTGAGATGATTCTCTTCACAAATCACATGGGCCTCTTCGTCAAACTCTGTGATGATGTCTACACCTTGCAATAGAGCTTGTGGACTCAGCAAGGTAACCGTGTTAGACAGAATTTCATTCAAGTTTTTGATTCTATAATTGGATAGTTGAGGTTTCGCTAGAATCAACAGTTCACTCACAATGAAATTGATGCGATCCAGCTCGTCAAGGATAATCGGGTAGTATTCGTGCTTCTCCAGGTTGGAGGACTGAAACAACTGAATAAACCCTTTTATAGAGGTAAGCGGATTCCTGATCTCATGCGCGATTCCGGCGGCAAGCTCGCCTAGAACAGAAAGCTTGTCCGAAATCCTGAGCAGCTCCTCATTGCGTTTTCTCTCCGTAATGTCCCTGGCGATCATGACTAAGCCAACCAGATTGTCTTCGTCCAGAATCGGTCTGACATGCGTTTCAATATGAACCCAATGCCCTTCCTTATGTCTCACTCGATAATCGACGTGAAAGAATTCTTTGGTTCTCATACCCCATTCGTGTTTCATTTTCACTTGGTCAATATCATCCGGATGAATCGTCTCTTGGGCAAGCTTGCCGTACAGGCAATGATCGTGAAGAAATTCATCCATCGAATAGCCGAGAATTCTCGTAAACGAGGAAGAAATAAACGTGACATCTCCCTTTTCATCCATTAAAAAAATGATATCCGACGTATTGTCTGCAATCAGTTTCAGCTTCGCTTCTTTTCCTTGCAGCATCTTGGCCGTTTGGAGATGACTCTCTCTGGCGGTTTGCAATTCGTTCTCCAATTGTTTGCTTCTGGTAATGTCTTTGGCTATCCCGATCGCACCGATAATCTTATTTTCTTGTTCATAGATCGGTAAACTCATGACGTGAATATAAATGATCTGCCCGGTACGATGCACAATACTCAGCTCGGCTTCACTCTGAGCACCCTTCAGCACTTTTTGGAATCTTTCCAGATCATCCTTTACCTCATGCGGAGGAAGAAACTCCAGGAAGTTGTGTCCGATCAGTTCTTCCTTGGGATAGCCGATTATCCGCTCGCAGGAATCGTTCGCCATAGTGATCACTCCATTACCATCAACTGCGTATATGGCATCCGGATTCTTCTCAAACAAGGATTGATACATAAGATTATCAAGTTTCGTCATTCTATCATTCCTCTTGGCGATATTAATGAGAATATTCGCTCGTCTAAGAGGAAAATCCTCGTCCCTTTTCAAACATCCGACATACCTGCTTATAATAGTTCGCCATTTCATGATTGGGCACGATTCCGCCCTGTCGAAACGAGATCCTGACCAATGAGTGAACATGCCGATAGTGTAATTGGAAGGTCCTCCTCAGAGGAAAATGCGGAACGACATCATAGCGATTGGCAATGCGATAAGAGAATGGAATGGTCTTATTAAATAAATGGACAAAGGCGGAATTGCCGACTCGCGGAGAACCGAATGTATACACATGAGGATGTTTAAATTTTGAATTGCAGGCAAGGTCAAGCGCCGCCAAAGTTGCAATGGCGCCACCCATACTATGACCGCAGAGAATCAGTTGTTTCTTGTGGGACAACCCGCTGAGGATATTGAACAGCTGGGAGCGAATCGTTCCTTCATACATCTCGGTAAAACCCTGATGAGTCTTTCCCGCTTGTTTCACAAATGGGTACGGAATCTGATTGAGCGTCAAATCCTTGTAGATATCAAACCAATTCCCCGTTCCCCGAAAACAGACGACAATTTGGGTGTCCGATTGAGCGATAATCCCTAGTCGCGGATCTTCACTCTTGCCAAGTCCAGCAACGATCTGGTATCCCTTGGGCAGAACACACTTACCGTCTCGCGCCAGAATTGTATCGTATGTCATGGTTGCTACAGTTACTACCTGCCTATCAATAACCGGCTTCCTCATTGTTGAACCCCCTCCCCAAGTGATCCAGATGGTTTTGCCATACTATATTCACTCGGGAAGGGACTTGCTTTAGTTGATTATACCGGTATTGACTAGGCTTTTATCCCCAGGAGAGAAGCCGCGTAGTAGATCGGCTGACGAATACTGTCCTGTTTGGTGTGGATGCCGAATACCTGCCGAAATGGAAGTTTCCCCGGCTTTACGTTCACCTCAATCAAGTAAATCTCTCCTTCTGGATCAATGGCCAGATCAAGTCCCAGATCTGCTTGTCGCCTGGCGTAGGCTTCTTCCAGGCAGCCGGGAATTCTAAGCGAAAGTTCTTTGATCTTTTGATAAAGTTTGCGGCTTTTCTTCTTACCAAAGTGGTGTTTCAAATAAGGGAGCAGTTCAAAAGCTGTTCCACCGTCCATCAGATTCGAGGTAATTTTTCCTGCTGCCCCCTGACGCGCGGCCAACCCTGTAATCTCCCAACGGCCCTTCTGATTTTTCTGGACCAGTGAACGCACATCATAGACAAGTCCTTCCCGGTTCACGATGGGAATCCACTTTTGCACGATGTATCTCCCGCTTTGGAGAATCCGCTCAATCTGATGAATGGCCCCCTGCTCATCTGCGAGTGGCTTTTTGTTCATTTGTTCCTCCAACAGATAAGGACCGCCCGAACCGTTTTCTCCTGTTTTGCTGAGCCGTACAATTCCCTTGCCTTCTTTTCCGTTGATAGGCTTCAAGATGACGGCTCCATAACGCTCCATCCAGTCCATTACCTGCTTGCCGTCCACCACCACTTCGGTTGGAATAAGGTGGGGACGTACGGTTTCAAATGGAAATAATTTTTGATGAATCATCCATTTGTTGCCGAGTCCGTAATTGAGAAAAGCAATCGATGGCGTATTCTTAATCTGTCGTACCTTGCCGACCACCTTCGGATCATGGTAATAGCCGATGTCAAACGTGATGGGCGGGGCGTTCATGATCCTTTTGTTCCAGCTTCCCTGTTCTCTTACGAAGCCGCTTATTTTGCCAGTGGTCAGATTGACATCCTCTGGGCGATAGACAAGCACTCGATCAAATCCTGCTTCCCTGGCCACTTCATCATATGGGTCGAATCGATCAGGATGGATTACACGACTGGCCATTACTCCAAGTATATTCATTTAGCATCACCTGAGCTTGAAGTTACGTTCTATTGTACTTGTCGCCTGCATAGACATAGGTATCCGTAATTTGTGTAGCATATGACAAATGCCCGCCTGAGGTACATGATTTGGGCGATTCGTTCAACTTATCTCGAGAAGGGGACCCGGAATGATTGCTTACCAGCTGGCAACAATTCAACAATTACCAGAAGTCTCGCAGTTTATTGCGTTCATGAATCAACATCGCGAGCACAATAACCCCTGGCTTCCCTCAGACATGGAAAGTATCAAGAAGGTACTAGCCGGTCTGCCTTTCGAAGAGGTGTTTGTCCTTGCTCTATCAGCTGAAACTTCAGCAGAAGATCAGCTTATCGGAGCGCTTGGCTACTATCCCTTCCCCGAACAAGGCTTAATCCGAATATTGGGACCTTATGTACGTGCATCTGACTGGCAACGAGTCGTCTCCGAACTGTGGGACCAACTGTTACTGCTTATCCCTCATTCATACGAGAAAATTCGGATTTCTTTAGATGAGAAGAATCAGAACGGTTTGGCATTCTTCGGCGGCCTTGGATTTGTCGTATATAACGCTGAAGCATCTCTCTCGCTTGAACTGAATTCGGGTACGCCCCTTCCGTCTGTACCGTCCAATCCAAGCGTAACCATCCGTCCCTATACGACAGGCGATCTTGAATCGTTTAATAGCCTACATCCGTTAGACGCTTATTTTAGCGCGTCGGATATCGTCAATCGGATCAGCGACACGCATCTGTTGTTTCTCATTTATGAGCAGAATCGGATGGTCGGGTACACTTATGTAGAGATCATGGAAGCGTTGAGCGCGGCAGAAATCTGCTTCATTCGCGTGTTGGAGGCAGAACGGAATAAGCGATACGGAAGCCAATTGCTCGCTCATGTGATCACCTGGTTGCGTGACAAAAGGAATGTCTCCCACATTGAACTGTCTGTCCGTGTGGAGAATACCGCCGCAAGAAGATTATATGAACGCTTCGGGTTTCATGAAGAGAAGGTATGCGTCAGCTTGGAAAAGCAGCTGGAAAAGTAAAAAGGATTTACACACCAATAAAGAATGTCTATAATGAGACACGTAATTGCATATGGAGTTTTTTGTTTTGGGGAGCTAGGTTAGCTTGGCTGAGAGGGTACCCGAATTGGTGCCGACCCTTTAACCTGATCTGGGTAATGCCAGCGTAGGGAACTAGCGCGAATGCAAACGAACAAGATTGTATCCATGCTGTTTTCTAGGCTGCCCACTTGGGTGGCTTTTTCGCTTTTCCAAGGCATAAAAGGAAAAATCGTAGAGGAAGGAGGCTTTATTGATGCCCATCGTCAATTTAGGATTTCAGGTGTTGCCAAAGGTCGCAGATGGTAATACTTACCCAGTGGTGGACAAGGCAATTGAAGTCGTACAGCAATCAGGAGTCAAATACGAGGTAGGCGCAATGGAAACCGTTATGGAGGGTGAACTGGACGAACTGATCGAGATCGTGAAGCGCGCTCAGGAAGCTTGTATCCAAGCGGGAGCCAGCGAGGTTATGACTCACATGAAAATTCATTACCGCCCAGAAGGGGTTTCCATGGATGAAAAGCTTCAAAAATACCGGTAAATCACAGACGCTAACCAGCGTGCTCCCCATCGGCTTGCTCATGCTCGTCCTGCTGATCTGGGAGATCGGGGTAAAAGTAAGCAAGATCGAAGTATGGATTTTGCCAAGCCCCACCCAAATCTTGCAATCTCTGTGGGAAGCAAGAGAGCTGATCTGGATGCATAGTGTCCAGACAATATACGAGACCCTGCTCGGTTTTGTCATCGCTATACTGGCGGGAACCTTGATTGCCGTCCTGATGGATTGGTCGGATTATCTGCGAAAAGCGGTTTACCCGCTTCTCGTGATTACCCAAACGATTCCCATCGTGGCGATTGCGCCCTTGTTTTTTATTTGGTTTGGCTTTGGGATCACGCCAAAAGTAATCGTCGTCGCATTGGTCTGCTTCTTCCCGATTACCGTGAATCTATCGGACGGTTTTCGCCTGGTCGATTCAGACATGATCCGCCTGATGTCCTCCATGGGGGCGGGTAGATGGCAGATTTTTCGGATGGTTAAACTCCCTGCCGCAATGCCCTTCTTCTTCTCAGGATTGCGAATTGCCGGTACCTACAGCGTCATGGGGGCGGTGATCGGGGAATGGCTAGGCGCAAGCAAAGGCTTAGGCATCCTGATGACCCGCTCCTCCCAATCGTTTCAGACGGACCGAGTGTTCGCTACGATTTTCGTCATTGTTTTTCTCAGCTTGGCCATGTTCGTTCTCATTGAACTGATCGCGCGGGTCACCATGCCTTGGTATCCATCCCGTAAAGAATAAAGGAGACTTATCATGAATCGAAATCATACAAAACAAAACCGTCTTCGGTATCTATTCGCAAGTGTTACAGTAGGACTCAGCATTCTCGCCGCAGGCTGCGGACAATCAGCTGCTCCCGCTCCACAAACAGATAAAGCGGCTCAACCAGCGACTGGTCAACTGCAAAAAGTAACCGTAATGCTCGACTGGTTCCCGAACACCAACCACTCCGGCCTTTATGTGGCCAAAGACAAAGGCTACTATCAGGCACAAGGACTGGATGTAGAGATTGAACAACCAGGTCAAGGCACTCAAGCTGACCAATTGGCGGCAGCGGGTAAAGTTGATTTTGCCGTGAGCTATCAGGAAGCGGTTACCCAAGCACGCGCAACCAATATTCCGCTTGTTTCCATAGCAGCGGTGATCCAGCACAACACCTCCGCTTTCGCTTCACCGAAGGACAAGAACATTTTGTCCCCGAAAGATTTCGAAGGCAAGCGTTACGGCGGATGGGGATCGCCATCTGAAGAAGCCGTGATTAAAGCTGTGATGACCAAAGCGGGAGGCGACCCGTCCAAGGTTCAAATGGTTACGCTCGGGGCTACCGATTTCTTCAAATCCATTGGCCGCGATGCTGACGTCGAATGGATTTACTACGGCTGGGACGGCATTCAGGCAAAAATCAACAAAATGGATCTGAACCTCCAAATGGTGAAAGACCTCGACCCTGCATTGGACTACTACACACCAGTCATCGTAACCAATGAGCAACACGTCAACGAACAAAAAGACCTGGTGAAAAAATTCATGGTCGCTACAGCAAAAGGATACCAAGAAGCGATCAGCAATCCGAGTGAAGCGGCTACTATCTTGCTCAAAAACGCACCGGAGCTGAACCCTGAACTTGTAAAACAAAGCCAGGCGTGGTTAAGCACGAAGTATCAAGACGATGCGCCGCAATGGGGCGTACAAAAAGAAGAAGTGTGGGACCGTTACGCCAAATGGATGTACGATCGCAAGCTGATCCCGAAAATGATTGAACCAAGTAAAGCCTTCACAAACGATTTCTTGCCGGAAAAACAATAGATAGTTGGTGAATCAATGGAAATCCTTCGCGTGAACCGTATAACCAAAACATTCGCCGCCAGCAAGCGTGAAGCCGTTACGGCATTGCGCGACGTCTCGCTGGTCGTGGGCAAAGGCGAGTTCGTCAGCCTGATCGGACCAAGCGGCAGTGGTAAAAGCACCCTCCTCGATCTTGCCGCCGGGTTATCGGTTCCCGACGAAGGTGACATTCTGTTGGAAGGACAGTCGATCATCGGACGCAAGGGACTCGTCGGCTACATGCCGCAAAAGGATGTGTTGTTCCCCTGGCGCACCATCCTCGATAATGTGATCGTCCCTTTGGAGGTCAGTGGTATTCGTAAAAGCCAAGCCCGCAAGCAAGCTTTGGAGCTTCTGCCGATTTTCGGCTTGGAGAAGTTCGCTGACAGTTACCCGGATATGCTATCAGGTGGCATGAAGCAACGAGCTTCGTTTCTTCGCACCTATCTCGGACAAAAAGAATTGCTGCTGTTGGATGAGCCGTTCGGCAAGCTGGACGCCTTGACTCGTATGGAGATGCAAGCATGGTTGCTGCAAATTTGGCAAACCTATCAGCACTCCGTCCTACTGGTGACCCATGATATCGACGAAGCGATTCTCTTATCCGATCGAATCTATGTCCTCTCCGCTCGTCCAGGTGAAGTGATCGGCGAAGTTCAAGTCAACTTGCCAAGACCGCGCGACCCCAGAATGTCGCTTGATCCGGCTTTTACGAAACTGAAGACGGAACTGCTTGATTTGCTGGGGAGTACCGTAAGACAATAAGTGATCGATTAATTTTTTTACTAGACGGCCTTGTGCCGTCTTTTTTATTTGGACGCTTCAGCGTTTGATCCCTACTGATGCTCCATTAATTTTCTTAACTTGCTTTCTGTTTGGGAGTCAGGATCAGGAGTATAGATACTGCAACGCAAATCTGAACCACCTTGAACCTGCAGAGAAGTTAAATTAAACAGCATCTTTCCTGCTTTCGCATGACGAAATTCGATAAGGACCTCCGGAGCGGATTTTACCTCGCTTTGTTGCCAAAGATGGTCGAAATCCGGGTGAATGCCCTTCATCTCCTCGAGGAACCGATCATACCAGTCATCCTCTACATATTGACCGTAATAAGCACGAAAAATCGCAAGAAATCCTCTGATAAAATGATCCCAGTTAACCGCCAATCGTTGAAGCTCTTTTCTAGTAAACAACAACCGAATCATATTGCGCTGCTCAAATGGGATTTTTCCAAAATCCAAAAAAACGTGAGATGCAGCCTCATTCCAACCAACAATAGAATATCGTCTGTCAGAAATGATGGTAGGACAATATCGCAACTCTTCTAAAATCTTTTTTAAAGACGGACTTATTTCTAGCGGTTCTTCCTTTAAATTGGCTGTTCCTGAACCAGACTCCAATGCTAAAGCATACAGATATTTACGTTCATCGCTAGTCAACTGTAGCGCAGCTCCGATACAATCCAATACCGAGGTAGACATTCGTATGTCTCGTCCCTGTTCAAGCCACGTATACCAAGTGGTGCTGACCCCTGCCAGTTGGGCAACTTCTTCTCTTCGAAGGCCAGGTGTTCTTCTACGGGTGCCTGTTGCAATTCCGATAGATTCGGGGGAAATCTTGGCTCGTTTTGCTTTCAAAAAAACTGATAGTGCTTGAAGCCTTGTTTCACGATCCATGTTATCTCTCACCTTTTCATTCCCATTATCATGGTACTCATTATACTAGGATAACCTATAACTTGTAATAGGATAACGAAAGTGACAAGATTGTTTTATGATCGCTAGTTAGAGGAGGGTATCAGAATGGAAAGAGTTGTGATTACAGGGATGGGTGTAGTTTCGCCGCTTGGGAACACGGTAGAAAGCTTTTGGAATCAATTAATAAAAGGAAAGTCTGGAATTTCCCTGATTGATACGTTTGACGTTTCTAGACAAAAGTCCAAAATAGCTGGTATCGTTCGGGATTTTGACGCGGATACTCTTCTCGGCCGTAAAGAAGCACGGCGTATGGATCGCTTTTGCCAATTCGCTGTAGTGGCTGCTGAGCAAGCTTTGAAAGATTCGGGGCTTTTACTTGAGCATATGAATCGGGAACGTTTGGGTGTATACGTCGGTTCTGGTGTCGGGGGTATTCAAACCTTATTAGAGCAGGACGCAATTATTCGAGAGCGTGGGCCTGAGCGAGTAAGCCCCTCTTTGGTACCCATGATGATTTCGAATATGGCGGCAGCTATGATCAGTATTAAATTTGGCGCATTAGGTCCTACCATGTCCCCGGTTACCGCTTGTTCCATTGGTAATACGTCAATCGGAGAAGCATTTCGTTCCATTCGGTTTGGGGGCATGGATGCCGCCTTTGTCGGAGGAGCAGAAGCTGCTGTCACGGAAATATCTTTAGCGAGTTTTGGCAATGCTACCGCTTTATCTACCCGAAACGACGCACCATCCCTAGCTAGCCGTCCGTTCGATGCAAGTCGAGATGGATTTGTTATGGCTGAAGGCGCAGGAATCCTGATTTTGGAGTCGCTTACTCATGCTTTGCGAAGAAATGCCCGAATTTATGCAGAAGTAATTGGCTACGGAGCCAGTTCCGATGCTTACCATATGGTGGCGACCCATCCAGAGGGGCTTGGCGCTTATCAGGCTATGAAGCTGGCGATTCAAGAAGCTGGCATTAGCCAAGATGAAGTGGATGTGATTAGCGCACACGCCACAAGCACAGAGATCGGTGATAGATCGGAAACTCTGGCGATAAAAAAACTATTTGGAGAAAATGCTTATCGAATTCCGATTACAGCAAATAAGTCCATGACTGGTCATCTATTGGGAGCCGCTAGTGCAGTTGAAGCCATCGCTCTAGTTAAAACCCTTCAGCACAACATAATTCCCCCAACAATTAATCAGGAGATGAGAGATCCCGAGTGTGATTTGGACTACGTACCTAATGTAGCTCGTGAAGCTCAATTGAACATAGGATTATCCAATTCTTTCGGTTTTGGAGGACACAATGCAGTGATCGTGTTAAAATCCTACAATCATTTATGCTAAAATCGATAGATACTACCTGTACTCAAAGGAGAACACCCATGCAACCGTCTCTTGAACCTCTTCTAGCCGTTACCAAGCACCTGGAACAAGCAAATATTACCTACGCCCTCGGTGGAAGTGGGCTTCTATACAGTTTAGGATTAATCGAACGCGTGCGAGATTGGGATATAACTACGGAGGCTCCATTAGAGGAAGTGATGTCTGCGCTTGATCACTTGGCGCATACCGCATCCCCAAGCGGCGATTACCCGTTCGCTTCAAGCTATCGGATTTCTTTTCATCATGCTCAGCCTGAGATTGATTTGATCGGTAATTTTTCCATTCTGTCAGAAGCGGGTACATGTCAACTCCCCACCATCCCTACATTCCGCTGGGAAGGCGTAGCGGTCGGCAGTCCTGAAGTCTGGTATGTTGCCTACTATTTGATGAACCGAATGGACAAGGCTCAATTACTTCATCGCTATCTAAAACAGCATGGGTTCAATTCAGAGGTTATGAACAAACTGCTCAGCCAACCGTTGCCGGACGATTTGCGCACGGGAGTGATTGCGCTTGCGGAGGCTTCACCACAGTAGGAATTCATTCTAATCATTCTTTCCCTATTCAATTGGTTACCTCAGCCGTTAATCTGTTCTAGAGACCTGACCGAATTCATTACCGTTTCTAAACGATTGGAGGCCCAGCATGGACATTCAGCAACAAACCAAGCAACCCGTTCGATTTCTGGAAGGCAACCGCGTTTACTTGCGGCCGATTGGACTTGATGATACGGAGCTATATTTTCGGATGTTATACAACCGAGAAACCAGAAGGCTGACCGGAACACAGAAACACTTCACCAAAGAACAAATCGCTCGCTACATTGAAGGCAAATCTCAGGATTCTTCCAGTGTCCTGCTTCTGATCGCCTTGCATGAGACAGATGAAGTAATTGGAGACATCGCCCTGCAAGGCATTGATTCATACAATCGAAACTGCAATCTGCGAATAGCGATTGACCAAGAACGATTTCAAGGGAAAGGCTACGGAAGTGAAGCCATCCTGCTTCTGCTGGATTATGGTTTCGGAATTCTCAATATGCATCGAATTGAGCTGAACGTCTTCTCCTTTAACGAACGAGCATCCCATGTGTATGAGAAGTTAGGCTTTCAACAAGAAGGTGTACAGCGTGACGCGCTCTATTACAACCACGCCTACCATGATTCGATTCTCATGGCGATTTTAGAAGAGGATTATCGGACATTGCACGTTAGAAAAGACTTCGTCCCTGTACGCTCTGTTTAAGCTCGCTTGTAGCTTCTGCTGTCCGCTCCGTTCTCTACGGAAGGGAGTCGACAAGAAAATCACTTCGTTTCTCATTGATGTAAAGAATGCCGACTCTTTTCCTTCCTTCGTTCTCTGCGCTTGGTTTCGCTTAAAATGAGTCGTTAGTGACGAAGTCTTTTCTTCAGCAGGCTTACGCGAACGGAAAGCAAGTTTAACCCCTTTATGATCAGAAAGGGGTTAAACTTGCTTATTTACTAAAAAAGACGCCATAAACTGGCGCCTTTTAATTGTTGATCGTGATAATCAGATACTTCTGCGGCTTGCTGTCCGTCGCCCCAAACCAGACTTCTCCACCGCCTGCCATAACCCCTTGATCACGCACGAAGGTTTCCTCGACCTTTTGGTTGATTAGGGCTTGTTTTACTTTTGGGGAGAAGATTGTGTCATAGTGCTGAATGAACTGTTGTTTATTCTCAATGATTTGCTTCTTTCCATTCGTATAGACAGACAAGGGATATCGTATGTAGTTAGCAACACCGATCTTATCTCCCTGCGATACCAATCGCTGTACGGATCGAAACGTCGACTCGAACGCTTGCGGATTATCAATTCCGGCAACCGCGTAACGGTTCTCCCCTTCACTGGTTGATGCCTTTGTACTTGTTTCTATGCTTTGAAATCCCGTCACAAGAAAAACAACAATTGTAAGCACCAGCCATACCATACAGTTTCTGTAAAAGGATAGCATGTAGTAACCACTCCTATGTTCATGGTTAAAAACCTACGTACACTATTCCCATTTATACTTATCCCTCATTCACGTAAAAAAACCGCAGCTAGTGCGGTTTTTTCGTTGCCCCTTGAATAAACTGAATGATTTTGTCGTACACCACAGTAGGCTTCTCAATATGCGGAGAGTGTCCGGCTCCTTCCACAACAAACTCTTCGTATTGTCCTCCGTTCGCTTGATACCTGTTGAGCACATGCCTGGTTTGACTGACCATTGGCTGCGGGGGGTACGCCTCTTCCCCTGGCCAGCCGGGGATGATGCCCTGCTGTCCCAAGTAGCCAAAATCAAGTTGCGGCTGATCGGACACAATCGCATCATCTGAACCCCGAACCCACAAGATAGGCGGCTTGGGTGAAATATCGGCAATCGAGTCGGTTTTAAAATGTTTGGGGGATATCGCGTTATTAATCCCGACATCTCCTGGCTTGACACCCGGCCATTCTGAGCAGGTCTCGAAGCTTCCCGGATACAACCCTTCCCCCACCTTGATCGCTACCATCGACTGAACAAATTGCTCTTCCCTTTCCTGAGAAACGCGGAAGGGCGGTTTAAAATAAAATTGATTCATAATATTACGTGGACTACTCGGAGCCTCATCCGATCGATCGCCTTGGCGCAACCGTTCAACAAATTCCGGATTCGTCGCACCTGCACCAGATCCAGCAAAGTTGTCATAGCAAGGGGTTCCCACCTCATCCTTCGTCCCGCCATATCCGTAGGGAGAGACCGGATTTAACAGGATCAACGAGGCAACCGATTCAGGATAATCAATCGCGTATTGCATCACTACTCCCCCGCCTAGTGACCATCCGATGATGTGAATGGGTACATCGATTTGCAAGCAAGTCACAAGCGCATGAAGATCATCTGACCAATCGCGCACACCACGCGTGGCATCAATTGGCTTCGCTTCGGATTCTCCATACCCTCTCAAATCAGGGGCGATGACCCAATACCCATCCGATAATTGCTCCAATGCCTCATCCCAAAAAAGATTAGAAGATACATTCCCGTGAACCAACAAAACAGGCGGATTATTCCGATCCCCTGCTTCAAAAAACGACGTTACCAGACGATTGGTTTGAACAGTCTTCTTCACCGTTTTCTGTGACAAGTGATTGCACCCCTCTACTTATCTATTGGAAACACTGCGAAGCGCTTCGTTTCTATTATTCTATTCTAACTGATTGGTTTTTTACCTTTATTTGGATTTTATCCTTTTTAAGTAAGAGAACTAAGCGACTCCTAAGCCATAGTTGGACGAATCAGAATGAGGCCGTAAGTCCAAACGCGTCCGCCAAAAGCCGATACGATTTTAATTTGGCCTCAAAATCATGGATGATGGACACGATCATAAACTCATGGGTGTTGTATTCCTCGCTCATCCGCAGGATTTTTTGCTTCACTTGCTCCGGTGTTCCTACGATCATTCGATTGCGATTATCCTCCATCCGATAGCGATCATATTCTGAATACGGATAAGCCAAAGCTCGCTCTACGGATGGGACTCCTGTACGGTTGCTTGTTCCCTTTTCGATCAATAAAATCGAGAGATCAAGACTGGATGCCAGCTTGTTCGCTTCTTCCTCTGTCTCTGCGCATACCACAAAAATTGCTACCATGGACTTCGGTTGATCTCCGACTCTGGTGGGTTTGAAATAACGTTGATACCACTGCATAGCTTCCGTTCCAGTGCCCTGCCCATTAATGAAGTGGGCAAAAGCAAAAGCCGCACCTCTTTCTGCCGCTAACTTGGCACTCTCTCCGCTAGAACCTAACAGCCAGATCTCCGGTATTGTTGGAATAATCGGCGTTGCTTGCAAACCAGCAAACGGATGATTCTCTGGCAACTCATCATGAATGTACGCAATCAGGTCATTCAATTGCTCCGGATACTGATCAACCCCTGAGATTTTGCCCTCTTGCAAGGCTCTCGAAGCAATTGGCATGCCACCTGGCGCTCTGCCCACGCCCAGATCGATTCGATTCGGATAAAGAGCCTCCAACAGGCGAAAATTCTCCGCTACCTTAAACGCACTGTAATGCGGCAGCATGACACCGCCTGAACCAATGCGAATTCGCTCGGTTTTGGCTCCTAGATGAGCGATAAGCACTTCTGGGCTTGAACCCGCCAAACTATAAGTGAAATGATGTTCCGATACCCAGAATCGTTGATAGCCCAGCTTCTCCAACTCCTGGGCCAGCCGAGCTGTTTGCGCTAAAGCCACAGCTGCCGTACTTCCCTCTGGAATTGGTGATTGGTCTAATGCACTAAGTTTTATCTTCATGGATATCACACTCCACCAGTTTTCATTATAAATGCTTTATGCTTTTATTTTGTCAGTAACTTATCAAAAGTCAACACAAATAAAAAAGCCACCAACTTTGGTGACTTGAGTGATCGCTCTCGATTCGATTTAATCTTGTTCATTTCCATTCCGTTCTATTCAACATAAGAAACGATGAGCTCAGCTGTTCCTTGCAAAAGAATCGCACCTACACCATGCGGCAGGAGAAAATGCTCCCCCTTCTTTATTGGATAGGAAATACCCTCCACGGTAATTTGTCCCGCTCCATCAAGGACGCTGGCTAACAGATAATCTTGATCCTGCCCTACGGTGGCCTCGCCATCCAGTTGCCATTTTTGAACTGTAAAATACTCGCTGTGGACATAGGTTGTCATGCAGAGCCCGGACAGTTGAACGGTTTGAGGTTCGGTTATGGGGTCGGTATGAGGGATCGTCGTGACATCTAATGCTTTTTGGAGGTGCAACTCCCGCTTGTTCCCCTTGTCATCGATTCGGTCATAGTCAAACACGCGATAAGTGGTATCAGAGCTTTGCTGCGTTTCCAATACAAGAGTACCTGCGCCCAATGCATGAATCGTACCACTAGGAACGAAGAAGAAATCACCCGGCTTAATGGATACTTTTCGCAGAAGCTGATTCCATTCTCCCTGCTCAATCATTCGCTCAAACTGTTCCTTGGAATTTGCCGTATGTCCGTAGATTAACTCGGCACCTTCCTTGCAATCAATAATATACCAGCACTCTGTTTTGCCTAGCTCACCGTTTTCGTTCAACTTCGCGTATTCATCAGCCGGATGCACCTGTACGGACAAGTCGGTATTGGCATCCAAAATCTTGGTTAACAAGGGAAATACCTCTCCCTTGGCCTTACCGAACAACTCATGATGCTGGCTCCACAGCTCTCCAAGTGTCACTCCCTGGTACTTACCTTCACGCACAACACTTTGACCATTCGGATGGGCCGAAATTGCCCAACATTCTCCTGTTCGGTCGGATGGGATTGTGTAACCAAAGCAGTCATAAAGCGCAGTCCCCCCCCAGATACGCTCTTGAAATACTGGAGAAAAGAAGATAGGTTCTCTCTTCACCGTCACATCATTCCTCTCCCAAGAAGAAAAAAGTGCAACAAAATCCCCAGTAGGTTATTCAGTTGTATCTAGGAAGGTTCGTCATGTGGGAGCTGAAAAAAACTTCGTCACTCTGCACTCTAACGGGAGAAACCAGGCATGTTTCCCAACCTATGACACGACATCAAAGCTTGGTGGATACTTCACTCTCCCTTGGTTCGCTGCCCATGAATTCTCTTGAAGTTCAATGACCATAAATACTTCATCAGGAACTGGCAACGGCGGTTCAATTCCTTTCAATCGCGAAGGAACGAATCCAAACTTGGGGTAGAAGTTCGGATGTCCGAGCACGACAACATGCTGATATCCCAGAAGCTTGCACCTACGCAGTCCTTCTATGACCAAGGCAGAACCAATCCCTTGATTCTGGTAGCCTGGCTTGATTGCCATTGGGGCCAGAGCTAATGTCGGTACACTTCCCTGATTCGTTTCAATTGACACGATGCTAAAGAGAATATGCCCGATCACTTCGTCAGCAACCGCAACAAGCGATAATTCCGGGATGAAAAATTCTGATGCCCGGATTGCTTCTACGAGTTTGGCTGGTTTCTCTTCTTGAAAAGCAAGCAAATTGACTTCTGTTATTGCCCCTTGATCTCCCGGCTGTTCTGCTCGGATTGTAAACATCATGATGAACTCCCTTTCAGTTGGTCAATTTTTTTCTCCATTTTTATTGGTTTTCTTCTGTTCTACGCTCAACCCGTAACCCCTCCACATGCTTCTTGCCCATCATCCGATCCTTTTTCCGATTCTCTTTGGTTTCGAACACAATCGCCATATCGTAGTTCTCAGGGTACAGCTCCTTGCTCTCGATTTGCAGCGTCAGCCGCTTCTTGTTGATCTTGATTTTCTTCTGCCCGACCATCACGCCCAGTTCGCCCTGATGATTCTCCAATTCATAGATGATGCCTGAGGTTTTCAGGCTGCCGATGTAGACGCGATCTCCAATGGTGAACTCCCGCTGCTTTACCTCCGTTGGTACATCTTCCTCCTGCTTTACCTGCTTCTGCTTGAACGTCTTTTCCCATTCCTTTGCTTCCTCTAGCTTGGCTCGATGATTCATCACGACTTCCTCATTGTGCACGAATTGCTGCTCAATCGGTTGTTCGTAGGTTTTGTGTTCCTTGTAGGTAATCTCGTGAGCCCGTTCAATCAGCGTACGCTTCATTCCCAACCGCAAAGCGATAGAAAAAGCCTGACTCTCTCCCGCCTGACCAATCTTTAATCGATAGAGCGGGCGCAGAGTTTGCAGGTCAAACTCCATGGAACCATTCTCGAATCGTTCTCGCGACTGGGCAAACTCCTTGATTTCACTGTAATGGGTTGTGGCGAGAATGGTCGCTCCCTTTTTGTCTAACTCCTCCAGAATAGCAATGGCAAGCCCCATCCCCTCCTGTGGGTCCGTCCCCGCTCCCAGCTCATCCACGATCACTAAAGTTTGCGGATGAGCGCACTCCACGATGCTGATGATGTTGCGAATATGGGAAGAAAATGTACTCAGTGAATGCTCAATGCTTTGACCGTCCCCGATATCGACCAACAAATCGAGGAAAACGGCGAATTCACTTCCCGCTTCGACAGGAACGTGCAAACCGGCTTGAACCATTAGGGTGAGAAGTCCCACGGTTTTAATGGCTACGGTCTTCCCGCCTGTATTCGGGCCTGTAATGACCAGTGCGGTATATGAATCACCAATCCCAAAATCAAGCGGTTCGGCTGATTCGCCAATCAAGGGATGCTTGGCTCCTTTTACCCGAATGATATTTCGTGTATTCAGCCCCACGGATCGACCGTTCATCGACTTGCTCAATTTTGCCTTAGCAAACAAGAAGTCGTAATGCGCCATCGTTTCGATATTGATGGAGATTTCCCCTTGATAGGACTCCACTAGGCCGGTTAGATAGGTTAAGATTTTATGTTCTTCGGCTTCCACTTCCGCTTTGAGGTAGTTACATTCGTTCTGTAGTTTCTTGATCTCCTCCGGTTCGATAAACACCGTTTGGCCGCTGGAGGAGCGGTCCAGTACGCTCCCATCGATTTGACGTCGATGCTCGGCCTTGATCGGAATAACATAGCGTCCATCCCGCATGCTGATGACACCGTCTTGAATGTAGTCGCGATAAGCGGATGATCTCAGGTAATGCTCCAAGCGGCTTTTGATCCGCTCCTCGACGATAGCTACTTTCTTCCGTGCCTTGCTCAACTCTTTACTCGCTTGATCATCTACACGTCCATGCCGTATGCACCTCAGAATTTCTTCAGCCAAATCCTCCAAGTCATCAATAGAAAAAGCGTAGCTGCTTACTTGTGGAGCAATCTCTTCTCGAGCTTTCATGAACTTCTTCAGCTTACTGCCAGTCTCCAATAATTCCAGCAGCGTGGTCAATTGCTCTGGATGCAGAACCATTCCTTTGCCCAGCTTTAGCATGACCTGATCGATCTCGTGAAGCCCGTGCAACGGTACGCTTCCTCCCCTATCCAGAATCGCTCTTGCTTCAGTGGTCTCGATTAGCCTATTTTGAATCACCACAGGGTTAATCACTGGTTCCAGTTCCCGAACATGGCGTTTCCCTTGCTCAGACTTGGCGTATTCCATCAGCTTTTCCTTAATCTTGTCAAACTCCAGTGTTTGCATCGCATGATTGTTCAATGTGGATTCCTCCTGAATGAGTTTTTGGACATAAAAAAAGACCGCCAACGAACACTCGCTCGTTAGCAGTCCATGTGAAATAAACGATAAAGCTAGACAAAAACAGGAAAAAAAGGCACAAAAAAAGCCATGCACTATGGCACGGCATCCTATCCCTTGGCGTCTAACCAATACCGAGTATAATCGATGCACTTCGTAGTGTTCTTAACTAAACGCGTATCCCAAAAGAACGGCAAACCAAATAATCCTCGCAAGGATCAAAAAATTGCCCAGTCCAACACGCTCACGCATGATTAGACCTTCTTTTAGCAAAACGCATATGAAGTTGCTTTAGTTAAGAACATCCACCGACATCAACAAAACTCCCTTACTTTGAACTTCTTGATCATTCTACACTACTTTTATTCCCTGAACAAGAATATTTATCCATACCGTTCCAGATACAGAATTTTATTGATGGATGTTTTCTAAAAAAATTGTTGTTTTATCTAAAATGATAGTATCCTAATTTCTGTTACTATCATTTTAGGGTAGATAATCACGGCGCTAAATCATTCGAAGGGAAACAGCTATGAAAAGAAAAGTGAATCTTTGGGCATTTATTTTTTCACTCGTTTGCATAGGGTTATTCTTTTTAGCGTTATCCTCTAGCGAAGCAGTGGATTTTGTAACAAATTGCGTACACCTACACCCATTAAATATCGTACTAAATATTTCTTTGGTCACATGTATATTCGGTGTTATCGGCTTTTCTGGGATAAATGGTTGGAAGACGATGTTAAGAAGTATTTTAACTGTAATTCTTACTTTTGGATTATCAATTTTAATAATTTTCATTTTGATTATGGGGAATTTGTTTACATTCACCTAAACGTAAATAGATATTGATATCGACCTCAACATATCCACAGCAAAGAAAACTTGGCGATGCCAAGCCTCTGTCGCCGGTAGAGCCTTAGTTGCACTTGGATCGATAGGAATTTTTATAAATTCCTATCGACTAAAAAAGAACAAGCCACTTGATTTAGGTGACTTGTTCTTGTGAAACCAAATACGTATTGCTTGACGATTGGGCATCTGTTGCTTCTTCTGCTTGGAACTCTGCTTGAGCCATTTTCTTGGTTTCTTTGATGATGAGCAGCGCCATGAAGGCAAAAATGACCGCCAACATCAGCAAAAATACCCCCAGCTCCTCCCAATAATACGTCAGGCTTCCGCCTCGAAGACCCATTCCCCTGAAGACTTTGAAGTACCAGGTGGCTGGAATCAGGTCACCGATCAACTGAATGGATTGCGGAAACAAAACGACTGGAGAAAGTACCCCGGATAACATAAACGCCGGAGAAATCAGGTTTTGTGCCCGAGCAGCTGCACTCAAAGGATGCTTGGCATTCCAGCCCGTTAACATCCCTAGCCAAGCGCTCACCAAGCAAAACAGTCCTAACGGAACCATGTACTCAAGCGCATTGCCAGCAAAACGCAATCCTCCGAATTGTTTGAGTGCCGCCAATGTAAGAACCATCGCAATCATGTAGACAAGCGTGTATGGCAATACCCTCATCAAAAGACCGATCGGATGCTTCAAATCCTGAGCAAGCCTGCCCTCAACCCGAAGGCGAGGAACGATCGTAATGGTTGCCCCATAGATAATCCCCAAGGAAACAATACTGATATACCCGATAACCATCAGGTTCATATAGTCGTTTGTCGGGTTAAACAATAACCGCTGTTGTAAAGACAGATTACTAACAGTTGCCGCAACCTGTTCATCTGTCATCCCCAACACTTTTAATTTGCCTACCGTCGGCGCCGTGCTATTCTCACTCGCGATGATCTCTGACATGGCTGAGCGCAAGCTTCCCGTAGCCGAAGGAACCGTATAGTCTACCATAAATCCAATGTTGGACTGTTTTCCCTGAAAACGGTTCTGCTCCAATCCGTGCGGCAGATACAAGACAGCCATGTATTTTTCATTGTAGAGAAGTGTCTCGGGGTTTACGTCCTGATGCAGAATGGTCTCGACTTCAATGTACTGAGAGGCGTTGACCTTGTTAATCAATTGCTGACTGTACAAGCTGTTGTCCTCGTCAATCACCGCAATCGGAGCCTTATTAATCTGGTTGTGGCTGAACAAATACCCGAAGACAATCGCCAGGATGAGCGGAGTAATGAACGCTTTACGAACAAATTTGCCACTAATCATCAAATTCCATTCTTCCCGTAAAGCCCTCATTACAGGTTCACCTCAATCGTCATACCAGGAAGAATGTCTGGAGTACGCTCGATGTATACACGAATCTGGAACGTGTTCAAATCGGCCTGACCTTTTTCACGACTCATGCGAAGGCTGGCAAACTGTGGCGCTGCGGTAATGAATCGGATCTTTCCGTTCCTATCCTGGTTCGTCGAAACCAAATGACCTGTCACTGTACCGCCTACCTTGAATTTTGTCACCTGTGTCTCATCCACATAAAAATCATAGTAGACCTGGTTCGTCTCCAACAAGATCACAGGAGCACCTGCGGATACGTTCTCCCCTGTTTTTGGAATGACTTTGACGATTTTACCATCGCTAGGCGCGCGAAGCGTTAAGCGCTCCTTTTGGACAAGTAGTGTTTGCAGTTGGATTTGCAGGGCTTCTCTTGATTTCTTCAAGAGGTCTATACCCATTGCGCTGTTTTGCAAATCTTCCTTGGCTTGTGCAACCGTGTCCAGACCCAGCTTCGCTTTTTCGGTTGCTTGATGGGCTTGATCCTTATCCTGTTGTTGGGCGCCAGTCTTCATTTGCTGATAGGTTTCTTCCTGTTGGTTCAGCGTATTTTGGGCCGTGGTTAATTGAAGCTGAGTCGTATCCATCGCCGATTTGGCAACAGCGCCGCTTTCATACAGGGATTTGGTCCGGTCGTAATTGAGTTGAGCGTTGCGTAAGGATTCCTTCGCGGTTCCGACGGCAAGGCGCTGCTTTTCCAGATCTTCTTTGCGAGCACCCTCCAATACTTTGCTCTCAACCGTTTGAGCGGTAGCAACCCCCAGTTGGGCTTGGCTTTCTTGCGTGTCTACTTTTTGCTGACCAATTCGGATGGAATCCTGTGTTTGTTTGATTTTGATATCGGTGGAAGCTATATCGGAGGTTACTTTGGCGATTTGCAGATTGATATCGGTTGGATCTAGCTGAATAAGCACATCGCCTTTTTTCACTTGTTGCTCTTCTTGTACGTTGACGTTGGTTACTTTGCCGCCTACCTGCTGGAACGATACGTTTACCTGTTCGGCAGTCAATATGCTGCCTTTTTGTTGCATGGCAAGAGAAACTGCATCTTTACCGCCTCGTAATAATCCGAATCCCCCCAAGGCCAGGGCTACTACTAAAATCAGAATGACCGTTACACTTTTTTTCATATGGGCTCCTCTCACACGTAATTATTTCTATTAGCGAAGTATTATCTGTGACTTATTTCTGTTAGTGAAGTATTATTCGTAATTTATTTCTATTAGCGAAGTATTATTCACGACCGATTCTTAATTCTGGAGTAATCGTCTCAATTGAGCCATCAAGGTTTCAATCTCTTCCTGGGAAAAACCCTTAAACTTGTTCATGAGGTAATCCGTTTGCCTCTTCTCCAATTCCATTATCAGCTTCTTGCCCTCTTCCGTAAGCCCTAGCTCTACAACACGCTTGTCTGTCAACGCTCTCTCACGATAAATGATCCCCTTATTCATCAGCTTGGTGTAATTCGCTGTAATAACACTCGGGGACACGTGCAATTCATTAGCAATAGACATGACGGGCTGGGCTGTGCCCTTTTCAGAAAGCACCTTCATGAAGTAAAATTCCAGGATGCACACGTCCTCCAACAATTTCCCCATGTCCTTTTTATATTGTCGAATGACCTGTCTAAAGGTTGTATCCGCTTCTCTCATGAGGTCATACCATTCGTCCATCGTTTCCCTCCCCAAATTATTTCTGTAAGTGAAATATTCGCTAGATTACATTATACTTTCTGCCCAAAATATGTCAACCATCAAGAAAGAAAAGACTAAAACAGAGCTCACCCTAGGAGCTCTGTCTGCAGCAGCAGGTCACGATATGGTCATTCACCAGCCCTACCGCCTGCATGAACGCGTAACAAATCGTCGATCCTACGAACTTGAATCCACGCTTTTTCAGATCTTTACTGAAACGGTCGCTTAGCACCGTAGATGCAGGAACGTCTTTCATCTCTTGAAACTGGTTCAGAATCGGTTGACCATCCACGAACGACCAAATATAGGCTCGAAACGACCCAAACTCGGCAACAACGCGTTGATAGGCCTTGGCGTTGGAGATGACCGCTTGAATCTTTAATCGATTTCTTACGATTCCTGGGTTATTCATCAGCTCTTCTACTTTTTGCGCATCGTATTGAGCGATGATGTCGGGGTCAAACTGGTCAAAGGCCACGCGGTAATTCTCTCTTTTCTTCAAGATGGTATACCAGCTTAGACCGGCTTGCGCTCCTTCCAGATTCAAATATTCAAAGAGCAACCGATCATCATAGACAGGCACTCCCCATTCCTTGTCATGATATTCGATATACAACGGATCTTGGTTGACCCATCCGCATCTGTTCATAGCCAGTCCCCCTCTTCAGTCTCGGCCTTCTCACCTTCTATTCATAGGATAGATAGAAACTGGACGATCCGCAAATGTTATTGAGGTGAACCATGCATGAATTCAGCAACCCTATTGACGATATCCTGTGGATTCAACGGCTGCAGGTCCATCTGGATCAGTACCGCATAGACAAAATTGACAGTGGTCAGAAGAGCAAATAGAATCAACTCTTTTTTCCTTTTTTTCTTCACTAACGGTCCGATATCCTTGAAGCTGACCACTGTCAACAAAATGACCATCGTCAGGATCATATCCTCACCTATTCCTTACTTCTGTCGCTGGATTAAGGCACTAGAGTTAATATTGGTTTCAACCTCCACGGAAACGGGAATTTTCGCGAAGTAATCGGGCCAGCGATCCTTTATCTTTTTCCAGTCCTTTGGATACTTGCGATGAATGGCCTCTCCAAATCCAAACACGTCTACTTTGTGCGCGCGGGCCTTTTTAAGCGATTTCATAACCTCCGCTTTTATTTTATTGCTTTTCAAGTCTTCGAGTTTTTTGATGTCTGTGGGATTTACCTCATTTTTGGTACAGACGGCTCCAGCCAGGTTGCCCGCTTCCTTGATCTTTACCGTTATGGTGAAGTCTTTTCCCTTTTTCGCCGGTTTAATATCCGCTTTGGCTGTGAATACCTCGAAGGATACTTTTTGGGTACGCTTATCCTTGCCCTTCCCATCTGGACATGGGGTTACCAGAATGGCACTTTTCACTTGTCCTCGAACCCATAAGGCTCCCCGGGTTTCAATCGGGTCCAGGTAGGTGATCAGTTTATCCTTGGTGAAGACAGCGGAGCCCTGGACGTAGTAATCTTCTTTGGAACCTTGGTTTACCACTTTTCGCACGACAGGTACAAGGATCGAGGTTGACGTATGGTAGGTCCGCATAAAATCGTTCACATTCATCCTCGGCGTCGTCGAACTCGCTTTATACCCTTCAAGAAGGTCCATTAAAGCGAGGACGGGAACTTTTTCGGTTTCTACCTTCATTTTCAGGATGTCTTCCGCTCTCTTAGGTGTAATCGCAACCGTGAAATTACGCCTCGTTTCAGCGTCTCGGCTGAAGTATTCCATCACTGGCATGATTCCTTTGCGGGCGAACTCCTCACTAATCACGATGACCTTGGTATGCGCCCAAAACAATCGGAACGGAGAGCTGTGTGTCGCTTTACGGAGGGAGTCAAACATCGTTTGCCCCGTAGAAGTGAACGTAAAGAATGTTGGAGCATTCCCAGCCTTCTTGGTCATCGCTGAAGGATTGGCCACTTGAGCGCTTAACAGAAAACCTTGTGGAGTCGAATCGATCCCGGCTCCCAATACAAAGCTCAATTTTTCAATTTCCCTTCGATTCCAGCATCCGGTTGTGGTCAAGGCTAAAACGACTGTAAGCATGACAAGCAGAACAGTTCGTACCATTGGTTTCATGATGCGGCCCGTTCCTTTGGTTTGAGCAAGGTTATAAGCAGCAACAGCAGAGGAAAGATGATTTCAATCGATAGAGCGTAGATGCCGAAATACCCTGGGGTCAGAAAGTATTTTAAGTCCGCGAGATTTTTAAACGATAGTTTGGCAAGAACAATAGGGCAAATCCCCATTGGAATGATTAGAAAACGCTTGGCTTGCAGTTTAAACAACTGTCCTGTGCCCTGGATTCCAATATATAAGTAGAAACAAATTTTGCTGAAAATGATACTGATCCAGATCGCGACGAGAACGGCTTCAATCCGCTCAAAAAAGCTAGCCACTTCAATCATTCGCACAAAAGAAAACAAGGGCAAGGTGAGCTGCCCGGCTTCTTCGGGACCAAATACTCCGATAACTCCGCCTGAGAGAAGGACTAAAAGAATGGTCGTGACAACGATGCTTAAGAGCGTGTATGGTTTTACCTTCGGCTTGTCTTTTACATATGGAAATAGCATCATAATCAAAAATACGTCGCCAAACCACGCCAAAGGAACAATGCTTCCGTACAAAACGCCCGACCACCCATTCTCCAGAACCGGTAACAATGCACTGATTTCATAATTCTTCTTGTTGAACAAAACGATAAGGAACAGGGAGAGGATGGATAATGGGGTGGTCAGCGCCGTTACTTTTGCTATTGCCTCCAGTCCGCGACTGACAGCAAATATAACAGCAAGGGTAATACAAATGATGAATACTTGGATCGGCGTTTCGGGCATCAAGGCAACGTTCAGGATTTCGGCAAATTGTCGCGTCATGATCGTTGCAATGTGTAAGAAAAACCACAGAAAGATAACCGAAACAACACCCCCCACCCATTTTCCTAGCAGACTTTGGGTGATCTCAATCAGAGTCTTGTTTGGGTGCATCTCCGAGAGCTTAACAGACATCCAGATCAAGAGCATCCCCCCGACTCCGGACAGAATCGAGATCACCCATCCGTTTTTCGGATCGCCTTTGGCCCAGATGACCGGCAGAAACACGGCCATGACAGATGCTCGACTTGCGATTAGCGCAAGAGACAGCTGCATCGCAGTAATCCTAGGAGTATATGGACCTTTCCCCTTCATGATGTACCTCCTTACTCATTTGCGTCGAACTCATCAACCTTATCCCGATGACGTGTATATCGATGCTTTTGGTTAGCCAGCCACTTCCAAGGAGCCCGAATAAAGCTATCTTTTATATCCCCCCATTGAAATGGAGCAAAGGGTGAGAGATACGGAACACCAAAAGAGGTTAATGAAACCATATAGGTAAGCAGTGTAAGCAGGGCCACCGTGATGCCGGGAATCCCCAGAATCGAAGCGATAATCATTAAGGGGAAGCGCAATACACGAAGGGCCAGTCCGATTTCATAGCTAGGTATGACGAAGGAGGAAATCCCCGTTAACGCCACCACGATAATCATGATGGGAGATACGACTCCCGCCTCAACCGCAGCTGTACCGATAATCAGCGCTCCGACGATACTTACGGCTTGTCCCGCCGCTTTGGGCAACCGAATCCCCGCTTCACGAAGCAACTCAAAGGATAATTCCATCAATAACGCTTCCACGATAGCCGGAAACGGGACCCCAGAGCGTGAACCGGCAATTTGCAGGGCAAGCGGAGTAGGATACATCTCGTGATGCATGGTTGTTAACGAGATGTATAGTGAAGGGACGACCAATGAAAAGATAAAACCCATGAGCCGAAGAAAGCGCATGGAAGTGGCAAAAATATAGCTTAAATAGCTGTCACCCGCTGTGGTAAAAAATTGGACAAACACCGTTGGGACGATTAATACCCATGGCGTACCATCCACTAGAATAGCCACTCGTCCTTCCAATAGCATAGCGACTACTCTGTCGGGACGTTCCGTATGATCAATCTGTGGAAATATAGAATTGGGGGCGTCTGCGATAAACGATTCAAGATAATAGCTTTCCAGGACCCCCTGAATATTCATCTGATCAATTCTCTGTTTTACCTCTTCCAAAATGGCCGGATTAACAACGCCATGCACAAAAGCGATCGAAATCTCTGTTTGCGTCTCCTTGCCTACTCGCATGTTGAAAAAACGGAGATGCGGATTTTTCAGTTTTCTCCGAATCATCGACTGGTTAATCTGAATGTATTCAACAAACGACTCTCTTGGCGCTTTGATCTCATCTTCCACAGAAGGTTCGGAAATCGAACGTTTTTCGCCGCCCGTTGTACTGACAGAGATGGCAACAGATTGACCATCAACCATAATCAGCGTACTGCCATTTAAGATCGCTTCCGTCAGCTTTTTCTTGTCCTGAATCTGCCATACATGGCCAACTGGCAGAAGTTGAAACGAAAGGTTATTGATAAGTTGATTGTTTGATGGATCACTCACACTTTCATAGAAATTAAGCAGCGTCCCAATAATCTGTTTGTTGATGATGGAGATTTGCACAAGACCAGCAATATACACAACAATTGCCTTGTATTGTCCTCCAGCTAGTGGTAGCTCCTGATACACGACATCGGCGCTAGCCCCAAGTTCAGCTTGTAAATACGACTTATTGGCGTCAAGCGAGGTAGACAATGGAATGACCGGGGTCTGTTTGTTGTTCGTCCCCATTCTTATTTTTTTGTGGAAGAAGTTCGTTTTGATATCAGATTCCTCCCACGCTTCGTTGTGTTCATACTGAAAGGATGCCAATTGTATTGGAAGATTATGCAAAAAAGAAAAGACTTCGTCCCTCTGTGCTCTGTTTAAGCTCGCGTGTAGCAGCTACTGTCCGCTCCGTTCACTACGGAAGGGATTCGACAAGAAAATCACTACGCTTCTCAATGACGTAAAGAATGCCGACTCTTTTCCTTCCTTCGTTCTCTGCGCTGGGTTTCGCTTAAAATGAGGCCCGAGTGACGAAGTCTTTTCTTGGTGGGCTTACGCGAAAAGAAGGAATGTTTAATCGATTTACTGATGTAAATCAATTAAACATTCCGATACGAAAAAAAGCATAGGACTACCTGTTGGGTAGTCCTATGCTTGAGTGAAAGCTATATCAGACAATCTAAATACCTCTTGTGATCTTGGTCAGCGGTTCATTGACATCAAAGATTTTTACATGAAGTTCTGTAATTCCAAAAGACTGAAGACGAGCCGTGTGCTCCGCCAGATATTTCTCAAGCGAAGCAAGGTCGGAAAACAAATAGATGCCGCCCGCTTCTTGCGTCTGTTCATTTTCCGTCCAGATTTTCCAAAGCAGTCCTTCTGTGTGGGAAATCATTTCGGCAAGGTCTTGAAATTGAGCGGACATTTCCTCCCCCCACGGTCCATTCATCGGAAAATGAATCTGTAAAAGCTTGTTCGCCATCGGTTGTTCCTCCTTAATTTATCCATCTTAATTTTACCTAATCTTACAATAATTTGATTGGATTAGGCGATAGATACTACCAAAGAGTTGGTGCTCTCTGGGATTCCCAGCACCGGACAGATTCACAAGAAAAGGTCGCTCGCCCCGAGTATCAAGCACCTCTGAGACGATCCCCTCCCCGTTAGGCTGGCAGAAAAGCAGATTGCCGCCCGTCACATGCAGCAGCTGACAGGTGGCATTCCATTCTTCCTGTATGTAAGGTGCTCCTGCCGAGAGCGCGAAGCAGTTCCGCCACTCCCTAATGGATGAGTCCAAATCGTTTACCGCAAAGGCGACATAATCCAGCTTCAATTCTCCCGCAGGGTGGCTTGAGATGATGTGATGTTGTGTGAGATCACTTCTTCTTTCTTCGTCCATCTGTTCCCACTCGATTAAAAAAGGCAGAGGCAACCCAGCCGTTTCTTTCCTTAAAAATAGCATCTTCCACCGAATCACCTTGCCGTCCGACCGCTTGCGACTGCCAGGAAATGGCCCACATATCTGGACCCCTTGGTTAATCAAGTGTTGCTTGGCCTGCTCTATGTTCGATGTACGCAGTGCGATTGTTCCCATTCCTTCGCCATTGGGTAAATCACGTAACAATTGATCGATCAGTCCGTATTCTCTAGCTCCCTCAGCCACATCCGGATGCTCCAGACTAAGAAATTCAATGTAGCTTATATCAAAATAACTAAGAGCATTGATCGTTCCCCAATTCTCATGACGGCCACCGACGACTGAATGAAGGCCGAGCTGACTCATCTGATTCACCGCTTGTTGGGGGGAAGCCGTTATAAAATGCACAAGATGGTCAAATGCGATTGGCATGTTTCTCTCTCCTTATTATTTCCCCTCTTTCCTGCGCTTGGTGACGGTTTCGCCGCCAATTCCCCAATTATCCGTATCCACTTCATCAATCACAACAACCGTCGTTTGCGGATTCTTGTCCAGCACATCGACCAGCAGCTGAGTGACTCCTTGAATTAACTGCGCTTTTTTCTCAGGTGTTACATTTTCGTTCGTGATTTTAATATTGACGTATGGCATGATGGATTCATCCTTTCTATTTAACCAATTGGTTTGACTATCATTTGATCGGAACGTCCAATCCCTAACGGCAGAATAACGGCTCCGAGAAGTACAATCAGGGACGCTCCGATTAAAGCCGCGTCATAGCTTCCGCGTCCAGAGATGAGGACTCCAGCGATGACAGGGCCGATCATTTGACCCAGACCATAAATCGTGGTCAATAGCCCGATGATCCTTCGGTTATTTAACGGGTACAGGTCCTTGGCATAGGAAATCGTTAATGTCGTAATGCCCATGAACGTCGCACCAAACAAAACGGCCCCTAGCAATAGAGTGGCAGAAGAAGGAGCAATAACCGGGATTGCGATTCCGATGGATTGCAGAATCATCGTTAAGGTTAACGTCCACTTCTTCCCCCATCTGGCGGCAAGCAAGGACCACAAGATACAAGATGGGGCAGCGGCAAGCCCAACCAACATCCAACTTAGCGAGGTAATGTTTTCAATATTTACACTAATCTTTGCATACGCCACTAGATATGTGCCAGTCACAATGTACCCCAAGCCCTCCAGTCCATAAGCGATCATCAAGCTAAGCAGGATTCTTTGAACGGACTCTGGTCGCTTCACATGAAAATTCGTTGATGGTTTCTCAATTCCTTGTCGTTCCGCTAATAAATAGCAGGCAAGTAGCCCAAGTACCAGACTGAGAAGTCCAAGTCCTTTCCATGCCCCCATCCATTGGCCATAATCCGCAAAAAGCGGGACAACCACTCCCGTCAAAAGAATTCCAACACCTACACCGCCGTAAAATATGCCTGTCCAAACGCCCGACAGACGCTCTAAGACAATACTGGAAGCCACTACAAAAACGATTGAACTTGCAACGCCAGACATAAACCTGAGCACGAGCCAGCCTGCAAAGCCGGTAACCGCCCCCATCCCCCAGGTCGTCACGATACTCATGATCATCCCGGCAATAAGCAGCCGAGACCTTCTCTTCAACGGAATCACCGTCAGAACAAGCGCGCCAAGCAAATATCCTAAATAATTGCTAGAAGCGAGATAGCCAGCTCCCACTGTTGAGAATAGCTGTTTGTCCATCATCATCGGAAGAATGGGAGTAAAAGAGAACCGTCCAATTCCCATCGCAACAATCAGTGCTGCTATTCCTCCTATCAAGGGGATCATCGGTTTTTGTTCCATGGAGCATTCACCTCCTGAAAATGGATCGCCACTGTCATCATGATACACTGTGATTGGTTA
Source organism: Brevibacillus ginsengisoli (assembly GCF_050113715.1). Classification (NCBI taxonomy): domain Bacteria; kingdom Bacillati; phylum Bacillota; class Bacilli; order Caryophanales; family Paenibacillaceae; genus Brevibacillus; species Brevibacillus ginsengisoli. The sequence continues at coordinate 170,678 of NZ_JBNJQR010000005.1, read as the reverse complement.
TCATGTATAATACGGATTAAGGATGTTTACTATCTGGTTTTCAGATGGCTAGTGTTGACCCAAGCCCTAGAAGTGGAGGGAATTATGGACATTCAATTGCTTCAGGCGTTTTATACCACCGCACAAGAAGGCAGTCTTTCTAAAGCTGCTCAAAAATTGAATTACGCTCAATCCAATGTGACGAATAAAATTCAGCAATTAGAGGCTGACCTCAATACACAGCTATTTTACCGACATAATCGAGGGATTACGCTTACCCCCTCTGGCCAGACCCTCGTTCCCTTTGCTGAGAAGATCCTGCATACCATTCAGGAAGCCAGACTTGCCGTTGGAGATTCTACCGTTCCCTCGGGCCCGCTTCACATCGGTTCGATGGAAACGACTGCCGCTGTACGTCTCCCTGCTCTTCTGACCAAGTACCATACACGCTGTCCCGCGGTTGAGCTATCGCTTGTGACAGGTCCTACGGAACAACACATATCGCGCGTGCTTCATTATGAACTGAGCGGAGCATTCGTCGCCGGACCAGTAGAACATCCCGATCTGATTCAGGAAAATGTCATTGATGAAGATCTCGTCCTCGTCACCCCGGCTTCCCATCGACCCATTACGTCGTTGAACGAAATAGAACTGCGCACGCTGTTGGTTTTTCGCAGCGGCTGCTCCTATCGAGCGAAGTTACAACAATTGTTGCATGAACAAGGGATGTTTCCCGTTAAATTGATGGAGTTTGGAACCCAGGAAACCATTATCGGCTGTGTTAGCGCTGGTTTGGGGATTTCTCTGTTGCCCCGCTCCATCGTGTCCCTTTCAGAGCGACAAGGTCTTATTCGATGCCATGTGCCAGACAAGCCAATCACAGTTACAACCGTCTTTATCCGACGTAAAGATTCCCTTATTACAACGGCTTTTGAGGAATTTTTAACGGAGATGCGGGCTCATTTCCCACAAAAAAGTACCCTCTAGCCACCGCATGAAAGGCTGAGGGTACTTACTTTTCAATGAAAACGATTCTACGGATTAAGATCAACTAACGACGGAAGTACAAATAAACCATCTTTTCTGATGAGGACTTCATCAAACCAGATTTCCCCCCCACCGTATTCCGCTCGTTGAATCGAAATTAAATCCCAATGGATCGAGCTTCGATTGCCATTATCCGCCGCTTTGTAGGCTTGACCAGGCGTTAAGTGAAAACTGCCTGCGATTTTCTCATCAAACATGATGTTCCTCATCGGGGTAAGAATGAGCGGATTCACGCCTATAGCAAATTCCCCAATATACCGCGCTCCTTCATCACTATCTAGCAGTTGATTTAATTTCTCTGTGTTGTTTGAAGTAGCGTTGATAATTTTTCCGTCTTTCAATGTCAATTGAATATCGTCAAAGGTGAACCCAGCATACTGAGACGGGACATTATACGTTACGATCCCATTAACCGAATTTTTTATTGGTGCCGTATAAATCTCTCCGTCAGGCAAATTTCGCTTTCCAGAGCAAATGACAGACCCAATCCCCTTGATTGAGAAACTTACATCTGTCTTAGGACCAACAATTCTTACCTGGGAAGTTTGGTTCATAAGCTCTTGCAAAGGCTTTAGTTTTTGGGCTAATTGTACATAGTCGATCGATAGCACATCAAAATAAAAATCAAAGAATTGATCGGTCGACATTCCAAACTTCTGTGCTAGAGACGGAGTTGGATAGTATAGCTCTACCCATTTCTTATGTGTGAGCAGATGTTCTTTTGAGGGCTTCACCACTTCACGAAATAATCGAAACTGTTCTTGTGGAATGCCGGAGAAATCACTGTCATTCGTTAAACCTTGAATTCCGATATATTTATCAATACCAGACAGCTGGCTTTGCTCAACCTCTTGCAAGATTTTGACGTCGTTTTCCTGAATCCCCTTTATCCACTCCGCCTGAATTTCTGGATCAATCATTCTCACATATGGCAAAGCACCTATTTGGTTTAGGAGCTTTACCAACTCTTTTCCCAACGGCTTTCCTTCTCCAAAAATATCAATCAATACTCTTTCCGATCGATTCACTTCAAGAGAATAATTCACAATCGTTTGCGCTAATGTTGAAATTCTGGGATCACGCATATGTTAACCCTCCAAACGTATAGGTTCGTAACGCACAATCACTTGTTAATCTTAAAATTCGCTACTTCTAGTTGCAGCTTCTCAGCCATATTCGCCAGCATACTGGATGCGGCAAGTATCTCTTCCATTGAGGCATGCTGCTGTTCAGTTGTAGCAGCGACTTGTGAAGTGTTTTGGGCTGTCGTCATGGAATTGTGTTCAATCTTTTTCATATCATCCGCGACGTTTTGCATATTCGCGCTAAAAGTTTTAAAGCCTCTCTCAATCGTACTGGTTTGGCTCACAACTTGTTTCACTGCCTCAAAGATCGATTGGAACGATTGATCTGCCACTGTAATTAATGTTTGTCCCTTCCCAACGGACTCATTACTCTCTTTTACCACTTCATTGGCTTTGTTGGATTCTGATTGGATTTCAACAATAATCGTACGGATTTTTTCTGCGGCAACGGCAGACTGTTCAGCTAATGTTCTGATTTCGCTTGCTACAACAGAGAATCCTCTGCCATGTTCTCCCGCTCTGGCGGCTTCGATACTGGCATTTAAGGATAAAAGGTTCGTCTGTGAAGAGAGATCGGTGATGAGGGAGATAATTTGACCAATTTCCTGTGATTTTTGATTGAGAGATTCAACCGCTCCAGATACATGAAGTGATTTCTGCTGAATATCATTCATTTGAGTCATGGCTTGGTTGATCGCCTCAGAACCGCTGGTGGCGGTCATTAACGTAGCCTCGGCGGAATGGTTCACTTGATTGATGTTCGTTCCCATCACGGTTAATTCACCAATTGCCGACATTGATCTGCCCATTGTCTCCTGAGCGATCTGGACTTGCTCATCCATTTGCAAGGATATGTTTTGAAAAACCTCCGTAATGTGCTGGCTTGCCTGACTTGTCTCCTGAGCACTAGCTGTCAATTCCTCACTTGAAGCCGCTACTTGCTGTGAAGCGTCATAGACAGAGGAGATTACAGCTTTCAGACTTGCTGTCATTTGATTAAACGAACTTGCTAAAATCCCCACTTCATCCTTGGATTTCACGCTCACCTGTTCGTTAGATAAATCCCCATTCGATATATTTTGCGCTTGAATAGATACCTGCAATATTGGCTTAATCATGGATCGAGAGAAGAAATAAATAATAATTAATGCTAGAAGAAGAACGATTAAACCAATGACTCCGATGGTTACTAAATAATTATTCGCAACGTCTTGAATCTCACTTGTTGGAACAACCGCAAAGATTTTATATCCGGTCGCTTGAGACTGATAAGCGTAAACGTAGGATGGGATCCCGTTAATATCAGCTTGTACCACTTCATCATGGGCGTTAAGCAAGGTATCCAGGTTCGTCATATTCATTTTTTTATCTTTTACAAGTTCATCTAGTTTCTTAAAGGTTAAGGATGGATCTTTGTGTGCAATTACGGTATTGTCTTTTGTCAGAAGAAAAATATATCCTTCCTTCCCTAGCTTCATGGAAGTGATGCTTTTGGACAATTCATCCAGCCTTTTATCCGCTCCGACGACTCCAATCATTTTTCCTTGATCATCTCGAACTACTTTTAATGTACTGATAACGGGAATCGGACCATTCGGCGATTCATACGCGTAAGGTTCCGTTCGAATGACTTGGTCTGGATTTGCTTTTGCTGATTTATACCAATCTCTTTTTCTGGGGTCATAGCCACCTTTGGAAGCTTCATCTGGAGATTGGAGCATGGAGCCGAATTCCGTCCCTAAATAAATGTAGGATAATGCTTGGTGGGCTTTGCGAAAGCGATCAAAATCGAAGAAAATTTCTTTTTCGATTCCCTTGGCCTCATAGTGCTTCGGATCAATCAGTTCGCCTTCTTTCTTATCATAAAAGGTAACCATCGTGTTATCTGCTTTTTTAACGTTGGGGAGTGTGGAGAGATAAAGAACATCATCTTCAGCATCTTTAAACATTGCGGTTATATCATTATCGATTTGTCTTAGTTGTTCCTTTGTACTCTCTTTAAATTCTTGCATAAGAATATTTTGTGTACTAAAAAAAGAAAAAATAGAGACTAACAATAACGGTAGGGCTACTAGAATAGATATTGTTAGTATCCATTTTCTCGCTAAAGACGTTCTCATTCATTAATCCTCCTAGTAATTTTTCCTCTCAGCTGTTAACACACTAGTAATATATACCTATATCCTCCTGTTAGAAATATATATGGAAAAATCGACTAAAACAAGATATATAATGCTTAAAAATATATCTATAAAAAATGCACCCTTATTGGGTGCATTTGGTCATTGCGTTCGTTTTTAGCGTACGGTTCGGGATCACCACTTGTGCGGAGATAAAGATAGATGCAATCAATAGCGCGCACGTATAATACACCAGACCATTCCAGCCGAACTGTTTGAGAAAAAATCCGCCCGACCATCCGATCAAGCTGGAACCGGCATAATAAAATAACAGATAGAACGAGGATGCCTGCGCTTTGAATTCTTTTTTGGCTAAGGCGCCTACCCAGCCGCTTGCAACCGAGTGACCGGCAAAAAAACCGAACGCGACGACGGCAACCCCGATTACCTTGATGAGCAGATCGTGGTGCAACGTCATCAGCGTTCCCAAGATAAATATGCCAATGGCCAACCCGATGACGTATCGTCGGGAATAACGATCCGCAAGCTTCCCAAACCAAACCGAACTGACCGTTCCGCCAAGGTTCACCACAAACAGGAAGCCAAAGATCGTTTGACTAACATAATAAGGCGCACTGGTCAACGGATAGCCGATATAGTTCAAAACCGTGATGTAGCCACCCATTAAGAGAAACCCCGTGATGAACATATACAGGAGATTTTTATCAGACAAGCTCCCCTTCATGCCCGCAATCCATTGTTTTGCCGAGATTTTTTTCGGGCTAAAATTACGGGATTCCGGGAGATACCTCCAGAACCAGATACTAAACACGAAACTAATAATCCCCATTGTCATCATGGCAATCTGCCAATTGAACAGATCCGTTAAGGCTCCGATGACAATTCGTCCGACAAATCCGCCGATCGCTGTGCCCGCGACATACACTCCCATTACTCTCCCAATCGCCTTGGGTGAAAACTCTTCATTCAAATAAGCCATTGCGATGGCTGGAAACCCTGCAATACTGATGCCCTCCAATAATCGGAACACCAAAAATGATTGAAAATTATGGATGAACGCCGAAACAATCGCGAATAGCGAAGTGAGCAGCAACGATATGCTCATGATTCCTTTGCGCCCCCACAGATTGGATATCACCGTGTAAAATAGCAAGCTAACTCCCAAAGCGATCGTCGTTAAAGAAATGGACGAACTGGCGGCAGCTGGTGAGATATGATATTCTTCCGAAAATAAACGGATGAGCGGCTGCGGGCTATACAGAATCGCAAACGTGACGATGCTTCCCAGCAGCATGCTGATTGATGCCCGTCGATGCGCTTTGCTCCCCACTTCAACATAATTCATAGTTTTGTTCCTCCACCGTATTGATTGACAGTATCTAGTATAATGATGGATAGAGCACAACGTCTAATGCATAATTCTTATCGTATTTATGTTCTTGATGTAATAAAAGAGACGGAGGAGTTCAATATGGAGTGGCAGCAACTCGAATACTTTCAAACCGTTGCCCGTTTGCAGCACATGACCTTGGCGGCGCAGTCATTATCGATCTCACAACCTGCGCTAAGCCGTTCGATTGCTCGGTTGGAAAATGAACTGGGCGTTCCGCTCTTTGAACGAAGCGGACGCTCTATTGTCTTAAATCGATATGGCCGCCTTTTTTTAAAACGGGTCAATCGTATTATGCATGAATACAGTGAGGGAAAACAGGAGATAGAGGATCTGATCCATCCGGAGCACGGGGAAGTGTCACTTGGGTTTCTTCACACGCTGGGGGTTCAGTTTATTCCGGATTTAATCCGCTCCTTTCGCTGTCTGTACCCGGAGATTCGATTTCAGCTTCATCAGAATGGTACTCAGATTCTTCTGGACCAGCTTGCGTCAGGAGAAATCGATCTTTGCATGGCTGCGCTTCAGGATACCAAGCTACCCATCCAGTGGACTGAATTAATCAGTGAAGAGTTGTTTGTCATCGTGCCGAAAGATCATCGGCTTGCTCGCTCGAAACAAATCCTTTTGGAGGAAATACGCAACGAACCCTTGATCTCATTCAAAAAAGGGTACGGTCTTCGAAAAATAATGGACGACTTGTTGCTAGAAGCGGGAATTAGCCCCGTGATTCGATTTGAGGGAGAAGAAGTACACACCATCGCTGGACTTGTCGCAGCCGGGCTAGGCGTTGCCATCCTACCAGACACGAAGGGATTAGACCTCAGTGGAATATCCCTTCTGTCCGTTCAACGTCCTGTTTGTCGTCGAGTTATTGGAATAGCTCGACTCGAAGGACGATACCTATCACCGGCAGTAGAGCAGTTTCAGCAATTTGTGATTGATTACTTTAAACAGAATGCTAAATAAATCCTTAACAGTCCTTCAATTTCTTGCGCGTACGAAGCCCTTTCTCATAATACCCTTGCATGATTTCCGGTGGCACCATGCCCCTTCTAGTTGTTAGGATACCAGCTTCAAACCGATGGCAGCGCATAAAATCATACTCATGCATAAAATCCTACGCCAATCTCTGGATTCTCCGTATCTGATCATACCGACAAGCGTACTACCTACTGTGCCGATTCCGGTCCAGATGGCGTAGGCGGTCCCCATCGAAATAGTTCGCATCGCTAGAGAAAGAAATAGAAAACTTAACGTAAAGCCGCCAGCTAATACAAGGATTGCCTTCCAGCCGCCGCCTTTATTTACTTGATTAATACTTGTCACACTTACCACTTCAAACATACCAGCCAAGAGAAGATATACCCATCCCATTATACTGTTTCCCCTTTTGTATCTGTGTCTTTCGTGATGGCCTTTAATCCGATGATTCCCGCTAACAGAATGAGAATCAAGACGATTTTGATCCACTTGAAGGGTTCACCGAATACAAGAATATCTGCCAATACAGTCCCCATTGTTCCAATGCCCGTAAAGACTGCGTATACGGTGCCTACCGGCAGTTTTTTCGTGGCGCGGATTAATAAATCGAAGCTCAGAAGTATCGCCACAATCGTACCAATCCACATCCAAGCATTCGATGAATGTTTCAGTCCGATTGCCCATAACACTTCAAAAAAAGCGGCAATCAAGATCATTACCCAATTTCTATTCATACGTACATCTCCTTACTGTAAGCTCGCCTACCTATTGATTTTCTAAAAAAACAACAACACCACTCGCATTAGCGAATGATGTTGTTTTCCCATATCAATCGTCCATCTTCCTGAATGATTTCTCCAACAGACGGCAACAGGATATCTGCTAATTCTTCCAATACATTCGGACTGCTTACTCCACAGAGCACTCCAACCGCAAGGCCTGCAGCTCCATTACGGGCAAGCATTAGATCAACTACCGTATCGCCTACAACCGCTACTTCTGAAGGTTGCAACTGAAATTTATCACAAAAAGCGTTCAGCATACACGGATCTGGCTTTTTATCATAATGATCCGATGTCCCGATAAATTCGAAGTGATGATGAACCCCTAAACTTTTCAGACAAAATATCGTGGATTCCCAATCATCCGCCGTTGCAATCCCCACCTTGATTCCAAGGCTGTGGAGCTGATCAAACAGTTTCTTCAGATCGGCAGTCGGCTTGATCTGAACCGTACTTGATTTGCTCAATTCAACTAATTTGTGAGAAATCCAGGATTCCAGATGTTCCATTTTGCCTGGAGGCACTTGTTTATCCCGAAGCAATTCAACGAACGCCTCGTAAACATCCCGGGTTGTGCCACTGGCAAGAATTCCTTTGGGATCTACTTGATCCTCATTTAATCCGATTGCTTTGAACAGCTCTGCTTCCAGTTGGTGATCATCGGATAACGCTAAATCATTCAGCAATTGATCGACGAGTTGTTTGGCTACTGGAACAAAAAAAGCGTGAAAATCTAGTAACGTGCCATCCTTATCAAAAAGGATTCCTTTTATCTGCCTCATCTCTGATGAACCCAACCTTTCTGCCCTTCGTTTCAAGATACGGCGCTAATATCTACTTGTTCGTTTCCCGCTGTTATCCATTCAATATTCTCCATTTGCGCTTTCCATGCTGGAGGTACATCCTGATCACAGACGATCACATTCACCCCGTTAACAGCAGAGATATTGCAAAACGCTTCAATTCCGATCTTCGAGTGATCCACGAGAATGATCGCTTCTTTGGCTACTTCAATCATTTTTTGGGAGATGCCCGCTTCTTCCACTTCGTACTCTGTAATCCCTGAGAGCGCAATACCACCAGGTGAGATAAACGCTTTGTTAACCTTAAACAGCTCCAGCATTTTCGCGCATAAAGCTCCTCTTGCCGAATGCTGCTCCACGTTTAGCTCGCCGCCTAAGAGAATCACTTTTCCACTAAAGAATCCTTGGTTCAGCGAATCCATCAGGACATTGGCTGTTGGAAGTGAATTGGTTAAGATGGTGAGTCTGTTGATCCCACGGATAGCGTGAGCCAATTCCAATATCGTGGTGCCGCCTCCCATGACAATCGTATCTCCATTGTTGATCAACTGTGCCGCTCTTTTGGCGACTTTCTGCTTGGACTCCATCTGCAAGCTTTGTCTTTGGACGAATGGCGGCTCTCCAAATTCAAAATTGCTTTTGACAGCTCCGCCGTGCACGCGTTTTAAGAAACCTTCCTTCTCTAGCAGATCCAGGTCTCGACGAATGGTCTCCATGGACACGTCGAACAAGCGAGCTAATTCAGACGCGTTCACCTTTCCTGTAACCTGCAGCTGATCTAGAATGATCTTTTTTCTCTCTACGGCCAGAATCGACATCGGGACTCACCTTTCTGTTACAGCTGAATGCACTCTTTTTCCGGAATCCACGCCTGAATCGGCATCCCCTCTATTAAAGGCGCATTGGACGGCACATTCAGTTCATCTACATATAACAAGCGATCATTCGCCTGAATTTCATAGCGACGTACATTTCCTTTGATCGTTACATTTAGGACAGAACCTTTTACCCAGTATCCTGATGTTTGCATCGTGGATGGAATGCTGTTGTCAAATAATCCGATCACCTCGGGCCGAACAGCATAGGCCCCCGCTTGGATGGATTCCCCGGTCAAATGGTAAATATCTTCGTGCGTCAACACGTTATAGCTTCCGATAAAGCGTGCGACGAATTCGTTTTTCGGAGAAGCGTAAATCGTCTCAGGTCGTCCGCTCTGTACCACTTGTCCTCGATCCATGACAAAGATCCGATCGGAAATGGTCATCGCTTCCTCTTGATCATGCGTAACAAAGATCATCGTCATTTTTAAATTCTTCTGGATGTTCCTCAGTTCGACTTGCAAGTTCTTGCGGATTTTGGCGTCGAGTGCGCTGAGCGGTTCATCCAGAAGTAATATATCCGGCTCGGTCACGATGGCTCTCGCCAGCGCTACACGCTGTTGTTGTCCACCAGAAAGCTCATGCGGATAGGCTTTTTCTTTTTCGGACAAATGAATCAGTTCAATGACTTGACGAACTTTTCTTTCGATTTCTTTTTTACCCATCTTCTGCATTTTCAACCCAAAGGCAATATTATCAAAAACTGTCAGGTTAGGAAACAACGCGTACGATTGAAATACCATTCCGACATTCCGTTTTTGTGGAGTTACATGCGTGATATCTTTACCATTCACTTTTATCGTACCGCTGTCAACCGTTTCTAAGCCAGCGATGCTTCTAAGCAGTGTACTCTTGCCGCATCCGCTTGGGCCGAGCAAGGTAATGAATTCACCCTTTTCAATCTCAAGAGAGACCTGCTGAAGCACGGTGTTGTCCGCATATTTTTTTAGCACGTTCTCAATCTGTACGTAACTCATGACACCTTCTCCTTTTTCTCTCCATTTTGAAGTCGAGCTCCAAGCTTCAACATGACGAACGAACTAATCAAAACGATTACGAAATACGTAATGACAATTGCGCTCGACAAATGCCCATTTTCTTTCAGGCGTTGCATTAAATAGATTTGGATGGTTTCAAAGTGTCCGCCGACCAGAATATTGGCCAAAACAAATTCACCAAATAGAATTGAAAGCGATAAGAGAGAAGAAACGAGAATTCCGGGGATAATATTCGGCAATACCACGTAGATGAACGCTCTCCACTTGCTCGCCCCTAATATCTCAGCCGCTTCTATCAGTCTCGTCACATCGATGGTTCGCAAGCTGTTTCGAATTCCCTGATACATGTACGGAAGAATTAGCACATAGTACGCGCCGACGATAATCCAGATGGTTCCGGTCAGGACAATTGGCTTGCTTGAATACATTTTGATCAAGCCCACAGCCGCTACTACACCTGGAATCGCATAAGGAAGCATTACGAGAGCCTGAACCAAGCGCTCCAATTTCGGAAAATAGACCGTGATCGCAAAAACCGCCATCACCATGGTGATCATACTTACGAGTAGGGTCAGAACACAGATCAACACGGTTCTTCCCATCGCCTCAATAAATCGTGGATCGGAAAAAAGCTGGTGATACCAGGTGAGCGTGAAATCAGAAGGCAAAATGGTATTCGCCCATGTATTCGAAATCGAGTACAAAAACGTTGCGGCTAATGGCAAGAAAAGATACAACCCGACAACAACGATGACTAGATAGTGGATTGATCCTTTTCTCATCGCAAATCTCTCCTTACCCGACGCATCATGCGTTCGTTAAACCACATCGCCCCAATCATCATCAAGCCCAGGATGACCGCAAGCGCACTTCCTAAATGAGGCTGACTTACAACATCTCCGCTTACTAAAGCACCGATGCGTATCGGCAATATATTATAGGTGCCGCCCATTAATGCGTACGCCGTCGCATACGCCCCCATGGCATTGGCAAAGAGGATACTAAACGTCCCGACAACACTTGGGAAAATCACCGGCAATCCGATATATCTCCAAAATTGAAAAGTAGAAGCCCCCAACAGAGAAGCAGATTCTCGCCAGGATTTGTGAATACCGGAATACGTAGGGTACAGCAACAGGATGGCTAGTGGAACTTGGAAATAGACATACACAACGACGAGTCCACTCCAACTATATAAATCAAATGAAGAGAGGATATTCCAACCTAAGTCCTTGGCAAGCAAGGTAAACACCCCGCTAGTACCAAGCAAAATGATATACGCAAACGCAAGAGGAATCCCGGAAAAGTTGGACGTCATATTGGAGAAAGTAATCATGAGCGTTTGAATCTTTTTCGGCATTTGCGTAATCGAATAAGAAGCACAGAGCGCAATCACGATCCCAATCAGACTGGAATACAAGGAGATGAGCAAACTATTGGTCATTCCTTTAAAATAATAGGGATTCGTCAGAGCGGATACATAGTGATGCAACGTGTAGGTTTGTGCCCCATCAAATTGAAAACTATCCATTACCATACCGATTAGCGGCACGATTTCAAACGCTATGACCAGAACGGCAAAGGGAAGTAGCGCAAACAATGCAAACCACTTTTTCTTCTGCTTCATTTAGACAACTCCTGGTTTTGAATAGGGAAGACCATCACCATCAAGCAATGGTCTTCCTTTTCGTTTCGTATTTATTCAAACATTCCCGAAAAATCATAGTCGATCATCGCTTCAGACGGCGAGATTCCAAGCAATTGGCAAATCATTGGAGCCATCGCTAATTGCGGTACAACCTGCTCATGATATCCCGGCTTCACGCCATCACCGATGATGAATAGAGGGACATCTCGCTCATCACTACCGGTGCCGCCATGTGCTCCATCCGTATTCATCCCATGGTCAGCCGTGATGACGATGTGGTAACCTTCCTTCGTCCATGCAGGGATCAACTCGGCTAAAAAGCTGTCCATATGAATCGCGGCTTTGCGGTATTGCTTCGAATCGGAGCCATAAATATGGCCAAAATTATCAACCCCCATGGTATGGATATAGAGGAAGTGAGGGTCGTGTTTTCTGCGTAAAACTTCAGCATCCAACAACAGATGAGAATCCGGATAGAAATCATCATAGTAAAACGTTCCGTGTTGAATGGCCTTGCTCTCATCCGACTGTTGACGATCTTCAATTTTGTCAAACGGAGCGCGGTTGTACAGCTCGCTCACCCAGTAAAAGGCGGTAGCGGCATTGCGCATTCCATTTTCTTTTGTCAAATGAAACAGGCTCTTTTGATGAGACAGGCGGCAGGTATCATTGTTTGTGATCCCATTTACCGATGAAGGGGTACCTGTCAACAGCACTTCATACAGAGGTCTGGACATGCTTGGCAGCTCAGACTTTACCTTGTAGGATGCCGCTTTGTTCAGTTCCACCAGATGATTCAGATACCCCATTTGGGAAGAAGCCACCTGATATTGCAATCCGTCAATAACGACCATGATGACTTTATTCATGTTGAATTCCTCCTATTTAACGTTGACCAATACTTGTTCTTGCCAGAGTTCTGGAAGTTGCTTGGATGTGTCGGACCATGCTTTGAAGTCCTTGATTGGTTTTGCGCTTTGATATTCTTCAGCAGGAAGCATTTTCTTGGTAACATCTTCAGGCATTTTCACATCAGAACGGATCGGACGCGCATACCCTCTTGCAAGGTTGATTTGACCTTCATCGCTCAAAATGTACTCACGGGCAAGCATTGCTGCGTGAGGATGTGGAGCATATTTGTTGATAAGGGTTGTATATCCGCCGATCGCACTACCTTCTTTTAAGATGGATACTTCATAACGATTTGGATCGATTTTGTCGCGATAGCCTAAGGCTGTAAAGTCCCAAAGAAGCGCGACAGGAACCTCGCCTTTTTCCAGGTTGGTTGGTTTGACGTCCATTGATTGCAATCTTCCTTGCTTAGCCAGCTCAGCAAAGAAATCCAACCCCGGTTTGATATTCGCTTCATTACCGCCGTGTGCCATTGCCGCAGCCAAAACGGTCATTTGAGCTTGATTGGATTTGGACACATCGTCCACCACTACTTTATAGTTACCTTTTAAGAGATCATCCCAAGTCTTCGGAGGATTTTTGACCAGCTTCTTGTCTGTGAGCACAGCGATTGTTCCCGTATAAGAAACCAACCAATTTCCTTTGTCGTCTTTGGCCCAGTCTGGAATGTCATTCCAATGGGTGGTTTTGTATGGGAGAGTCAATCCTTTTTCAACTGCTGTAGGACCGAATGACATGCCTACATCTCCAATGTCAGCTGTTGGGTTATCCTTCTCCGCTTCAAATTTGGCGAGCTCTTCGGAACTTGACATATCGGTGTCGGTGTGGGTTAACCCGTATTTCTTATTCAAATCGCCCCACGTATCCTTCCAGTCGGCCCAGCCGTCTGGCATACCCACACTCACAACTTGTCCTTCTTTTTTCGCCAGATTGGTAATCTCGTCGAGCGACAGTTCTTTTTGTGTGTTATCCGCTGTTGTATTTGCTGCTGGAGTTGATGCCGTATTCGGAGTAGCGCTATTTTGTCCTCCACACCCTGTAATACCCAAAGTCAACAATCCCATTGCCATCACTGTCTTCAGAGCAATCTTCTTTTTCACGTCATACTCCTCCAATTTGCAATTTTGCGTTTTTGTGCGTTTATTTGTTGTTTTGTACATTTACACTATATAATCGCAATATTAACCACACGTGAAGTTATCTTGGCTTTCGATTAATTTCGTGTAAAGAGATTATTAAAATAATTTCCGTTAAAACAAAAACAGTCATCACATGGATAGCCAGTGACGACTGTTTCTTAGATTCAAAATTTTATTGTTGTGGTTGAACACAAGCTGCTTCAATATCGCCGAATGCCCAATACGTAACAGGAACATCTGTCCATGAAGGTACCGTGAGACTCGTTAATGGACTTCTCTGTGTAAGTCGATTCAGCAAGGTTATCGCTTCCGCTCGAGACAGCGCTTGATTCGGACGGAAGGTATTGTCAGGGTAGCCTTTCATATACCCTGTCTCGTTCACAGCAGCAATATTGACTTCGGCCCAGTTCCCCTTCGTGTCGGTGAAATTAGCTTGTCCTGTAGGAGAAATCTGTTTCCATTTGGCAATAATGGTTGCCATTTCAGCACGAGTTACAGGAGAATCCGGATAAAACATTCCATCACCATTGCCCTTCATCAATCCGGCATCTTGTACCTTCATAATGGCATTGGCTGCCCAATGTGAGGAATACACATCGGTAAAAGGAACTTCATTGGTCTCTTGCTTGGAGTCAGGAATTAATCTGGAGATCATTAATGCCATTTCTGCTCTTGTTACCTTACGATTTGGCTGGAATGTTTGATCCGGGTAGCCAGTTGCATAAGGAACGTGTCCAGCCTTCCCTTGCTTTCCTTGGAAAGAAACAATAGTGAACGTACTAAACTTGTTAATCTCAATTTCAATGCCCATCGGTTTGCCAGAATCATCATAGCGGATGAGGCCAGACTTTAGCTCTTTCTCTCCATCTGTATGTTCCACATAGACAGACAGTGATGATAGGAATGTCTGCAACGCTTGTGGGTTGGTTGGCAAGCTATCCGCTTGCAGTGGGAACATGACATTCGTCGGGAGATGGCTAAAATTAGTTTCGATCACCATCGGCTTACCAACAATCTGTACAGGCTTTCCTCCCGCCAGCTTTTGTACCTCTTGGGCTTGAAGAGTACGCTCCGTTACCGTCTGTTTTTCCTTCGCGTTTTTAATCGGAACTATTCGGAAATACAGGTCCTCTACTGAAATTGCAGCTAATACTTCCTTCGGTATCGTGATAATCGCATCGTTTGTCTTAATCTCCAAGGAAACCTTCTGTTTTTTTATGAGATCCATTGAGTTTTTCGGTATGCGTACTGCCACCTCGTCCGCCGGATCTTTTGGCAGGTCATCAATCACGATTCGGACAACGTCTTTGTTGTTTTTAACAGCTTTTTTCAAGATTTCCTTGGCTTTCTGCGAGTCAAAGATTACTTCGTCAATCTTTTTCCCCTCTTCTGAGGTCTTGCGGACAATTTCCACCTGCTCTACCAAGGAGCTGTCGGTACCCGCTTCCACTTTTACATGTCGGATGGATTGATCGGTGGTTTGGTCACTCGGTTTGCTCGTTCCTCCTCCACCGCCATTGTGATTCCCACCCTTATGATCATCTTTTCCGTTATCACGATCACGTGTCGCTTTATTCACCGTCACATCGATACTCACTGCTAGGTTATTGCTGTTGGTTACCCCATTCGGGAGCTTGACCAATTGCCCGTCGATAGTAAACTCTTGTTTGTCTAAGTCGGTCGGATCATAGTCAGCATGAGCTACATCCCATTTAACGCTCACATGAATGGTACTTTGATCATCTAGGGTAACTTCCACAGATTCAGGAAGGCCAAGTGCAGATGCAGTTTTCGCTGTGCCGTTCTCTATTCCCTTGATGGCTTTAGGCTCAGTGACCTCGATGATGTCTCTTGTATCCTCTTTTGCCGCTTCTACGCTCACCTGGATGCTAACGGTCAGGTTCTGAGTGTTGGTGATTCCGTCCGGCAATTGTATACTTCCCGTAATATCGAATGTCTGTACATCTTTATTGTTCGGATCGTAGCTAGAACCTGCCACATCCCATTTGATTGCTGCATATATGGTACTTCCATCGGTTAACCTGACAGCCACTTCCTCTGGCAGACCCAGAGCTGACGCGGTTTTGGCTGTACCGTTTGGCACTTTCGAGATTGCGGAAGGATTCGTGACGGCTACGATATCCCTTGTCACAGTATCAGCCGCTTTGACATTGACGCGGATGCTTGTGGTTAGGTTTTGCGTATTGTTTACGCCATCTGGTAAATGGACCAGTGTTCCGTTAACCGTAAACGTCTGAGCCTCTTTGCTGGTTGGATCGTAATTGCTGCTGGAAACTTCCCAGCTTACATCGACTTGGATCGCATTACCGTTACTTAACGTGGCGGTTACTTGGGACGGCAATCCCAGAGCTTTAGCGGATTTGTCCGTTCCGTTAGGAAGTCCAGTCAATGGGCTTGGATTATTAACGTTTGTTATCGTAAGGTTTTCTGGTTCTGGTACAGAGATTGTATATTTTTCTACCATTACCGCACTGTCTGTCATGCCGTCTTTGATGGCAATTGCTTTGATCGTCATGGCACTGTTTACTGTAATCGGACTGGTGTAAACAGTACCGCTACTTGTTGGTGTAGTTCCATCTGCCGTGTAATAGATTGTCGCTCCTGGAGTGTTGGTGCTCAGGGTTACCTTTGTCCCTGCTGTCACCGCTCCTCCGGCTGGGCTTGCGGTTGGGGTTTCTGCGTTGGTCAACGAATTCACCGTCACCTTGGATGCGCTGCTTGTTGTCGTTGCGGTTTTCTGGCCTGTTGCTACGTTATTCGTATTCGTTACCACGACATAGTAGTAGGTGGTTCCTTCCAAATCTGTCGGTGCGTCAAAGGTTGTGTTCGTTGCTCCGCTGATCTCTTTACCGCCGCTGGTACTGTTCGTCGTATTGCTGTACCACTGATAGCTCAGCGTTCCTCCGTCGCTCACACTTGCCTCTACACTCAGGGGCGCATTACTTCCCACGCTTACTATCTGATCTACTGGCTGTGTCTTGATGCTCGGCTTTTCCGCATTTACCAGTGTATTCACCGTCACTTTGGCTGCGCTGCTTGTAGTTGTTGCGGTTTTAGTACCAGTTGCTTTATCATTTGTGTTCGTTACCACCACATAGTAGTAGGTGGTTCCCTCAGTTGACGTTGACGCTGCATACGTTTCGGTGGTTGCTCCGTCGATCTTCGTGCCATCGCTCGTGCTATTTGTTGTGTTGCTGTACCACTGGTAGCTTAGCGTCCCTCCGTCGCTCACACTTGCCTCTACACTCAGGGGCGCATTACTTCCCACGCTTACTATCTGATCTACTGGCTGTGTCTTGATGCTCGGCTTTTCCGCATTTACCAGTGTATTCACCGTCACCTTGGCTGCGCTGCTGGTTGTCGTTGCGGTTTTAGTACCAGTTGCTTTATCATTTGTGTTCGTTACCATCACATAGTAGTAGGTGGTTCCCTCAGTTGACGTTGGCGCTGCATACGTTTCGGTGGTTGCTCCGTCGATCTTCGTGCCACCACTCGTGCTATTTGTTGTATTGCTGTACCACTGATAGCTCAGCTCTCCTCCATCGCTCACGCTTGCCTCTACACTCAGGGGTGCATTACTTCCCACGCTCACTGTCTGATCTGCTGGCTGTGTCTTGATGCTCGGCTTTTCCGCATTCACCAGCGCATTCACTATTACCTTGGCTGCGCTACTTGTTGTCGTTGCGGTTTTAGTACCAGTTGCTTTATCATTCGTGTTCGTTACCACCACATAGTAGTAGGTGGTTCCCTCAGTTGTCGTTGGCGCCTCATACGTTGCGCTCGTTGCTCCGTCGATCTTTGTGCCGTTGCTCGTGCTGTTTGATGTGTTGCTGTACCACTGGTGGCTCAGCGTTCCTCCGTCATTCACACTTGCCTCTACACTCAACGTCGGTTTGCTGTCGTTTACGTTCACCGTCTGATCTGCTGGCTGCTTGCTAATGCTCGGTTTTTCCGCATTCGTAACTGGTGCTGGAGGTGACATCGTTCTCATTTTTATTTTGTTTTGACTATTATCCGACACATATATATTTCCGGAACTGTCTACTGCCACTCCACTTGGGTAACTAAATCCTTCATTGTCAGTGATATCCGTCCAGCTATTGTCTGCTTGGTTCAGTTTTTTAACTTTTTTATTGCCTGAATCAGTTACATACACATTGCCGGAACCATCTACCATCACATTACTCGGGCCATTTAATGCTCCCGAACCCGTTATATCTTTCCAGTTACTGTCACCTTTGTCCAGTTTATTAATCTTGGAATATCCAGTATCCACTGCATACAGATTGCCGGAACTGTCTACTGCGATACCACCAGGGAATGCAAACTCGTCCGTACCAACGATGCCCTTCCAGGAATTGCTTCCTTTGTCCAGCTTTGTAATCTTGTTATTGCCACCATCAAACACATACACATTGCCGGAACTGTCTACCGCTACACCAGTCGGGGAATTAAATCCTCCATCGTAAGTGATGTCCGTCCAGCTAATGTCGTTTTGATTTAGCTCACTAATCTTACCTGTACCCCAATCAGCCACATACACATTGCCAGAACCGTCTACCGCTAAACTATGCGGGAAATTAAATATTTGCGTGCCAGTGATATCCGTCCAGCTATTGCTATCTTTGATCAATTTTTTAATCTTTTTATTATTGCTATCAGCTACATACACATTTCCGGAACTGTCTACCACTACACCATCTGGGGAATTAAATCCTCCACCGTAAGTCATGTTTTTCCATGTTCCTGTAGTAGTCAGAGCGTTCACCGTCACCTTGGCTATACTGCTTGTGGCCGTTGCCGTTTTCTGGCCCGTTGCACTGCTATCGGTGTTGGTCACAACGCAGTAGTAGTATGTCGTTCCCTCAGTTGTGGTCGGCACTTCATACATTGCATTCGTTGCTCCGCTGATCGCTGTTCCCCCGACGGTGCTATCCATACTGTTGCTGTACCACTGGTAGGTTAGCGATACTCCTCCGCTTGCCACAACACTCAAAGATGCACTGTCTCTTACATTGACTGTTTGATCTGTTGGCTGTGAGTCAATTCTTGGTATTGCTGCGTTCACCAGTGCGTTCACCGTCAAATTGCTCGTTGTGGTCTGCTTTCCATTAGATGCAAGGGTTACTGGATTGCCATTATGAGTGGCCACTGACAGCGTCGTTCCATTTGCAGGGCTTGCTGTAATGCTGTTAGTCGCAAAGTCTGCCAGAGCTACATCTGCCGTTGTACCGTCATTGTATGCAAGAGTTGCCACCAACCCCGAAAGATCCAGGGCTTCTCCTGCTGTATAGGTCAACTTATTCGGCTGCGTCTTTACCGATATACCTGTTACCGACTTCGCTGCTGTTGCACTGAAGGTGACGGTAAAGCTTACTGTATTGCCTGTCCCTGTCCCGGTGGTGGTTGTTGTTCCTACCGAGGATGAACCTGCCACTGCCGGTGTAAAGGCGGCTGCCTGGAACTCCTTGTCGTTCTTGGAGGTCAGGGTGATGGTGGCCGTATATACCTCTCCCTCCTTGAATTTATTGCCTGCTGTCAATGCCTCATTCCACACTACATTAGAAACGGTGTAGTCGACGTTTAACGTTGCTGCTTCGATTGCCGCCGTATCCTGCGGTGCTGCTCCTGCTGCCGGTGCTGTCATGGTTACGGCTGCCGAGCTTATATACACAGGGGCTGGGGCGTTCACCGTCAAATTGCTCGTTGTGGTCTGCTTTCCATTAGATGCAAGGGTTACTGGATTGCCATTATGAGTGGCCACTGACAGCGTCGTTCCATTTGCAGGGCTTGCTGTAATGCTGTTAGTCACAAAATCCGCTAGGGCAACATCTGCCGTTGTACCGTCATTGTATGCAAGAGTTGCCACCAACCCTGAAATATCCAGGGCTTCTCCTGCTGTATAGGTCAGCTTGTTTGGCTGCGTCTTTACCGATATACCTGTTACCGACTTCGCTGCTGTTGCGCTGAAGGTGACGGTAAAGCTTACTGTATTGCCTGTCCCTGTCCCGGTGGTGGTTGTTGTTCCTACCGAGGATGAACCTGCCACTGCCGGTGTAAAGGCGGCTGCCTGGAACTCCTTGCCGTTCTTGGAGGTCAGGGTGATGGTGGCCGTATATACCTCTCCCGCCTTGAATTTATTTCCTGCTGTCAATGCCTCATTCCACACTACATTAGAAACGGTGTAGTCGGCGTTTAACGTTGCTGCTTCGATTGCCGCCGTATCCTGCGGTGCTGCTCCTGCTGCCGGTGCTGTCATGGTTACGGCTACCGAGCTTATATACACAGGGGATGCCGCATTCACCGTTAACGTAGCTGCATCGGACGTCACATTTCCTGCTCCATTCGTGACAACTACCGTATAACTGCCTGCGTCACTTGCCTGAGCATTACTAATCGTCAGGCTCGCTGTTGTCGCTCCGTTTATGCTTGCACTGTCACCAACATTCGTTCCATCCTTTTTCCACTGATAGGTCAAAGGGGCGTCTCCTGTTGCTGCCACACTAAAAGTTGCATTCTGACCTACCGTTATGCTCTTGTTGCCCGACTGGCTTGTAATAGTCGGTGCGACTGGCAATGGGACATAAGTGAAAGCTGTGTTAATTGCTCCAAAAACGTAGTACTTTCCATTTATATATGTCACAGCTTTTAAGAAATTTGTTGTACCCGTAGATTCTTTCGACCAATTTACTCCATCTGATGAAGTAAGCAAAGTTCCACTACTACCAACAATAACATATCGACCATTTGCATAAATCATGTCCCATAGTTTTATTGAAGTTAAGCCTGGTGGCAGTAATTGTGATTGGGATGTCCAATTAACTCCATCTGGTGATGTAAGATACGTTCCATTATTACCAACTGCATGAAATTTATTATCAGCATAGATGATATCGTACAAATGGTTAGGAGTTGTTGATGTTTGAGTATCCCAAGAAACCCCATCTGATGAGGTTATTATTGTACCCGTTCCCCCGACAGCTACATATTTACCATTGGCGTAGATTAATCCATATATAGTATCATTAGCTGGCTTTGTTTTTGTCCATGATGCTCCTTCATCCGTTGATACATACATGTATCCAGCGGCGCCACCAACAATATATTTATTATTTGCATATAACACTGAATTAAGAGCCGTGTTATCAGTTGCAAAATAAGGTGATGGGGTCCATGCTACTCCATCTGATGAAGTTAAAAAAGTACCTCCTCCTCCTAAAGCTGTAAAATGATCTTTTGTATAAGCGACAGAACTCAAAGAGTATTGCGAATTTGATTGAGTCCATGTTGTTCCATCAGTTGAGTAATAGGGGTTAGTTGAACTCCCCACGACCACATATTTACCATTACCATAGGCTACCCCAGTAAAATTCCCCGTTAGAGATGGGTTCAATGGTGAAGAATTTGCTGAAGCAGGTGAAATCGATTGAAAAACAAATAAAGTGATTAATAGTAAAATTAATGATTTTCGAAATAATATCCTCAATAAAATACACTCCTCTCTATACATTCTTCTACAACTCTTCTCTGTAGGATTGTATATTTTTAAATCCATCTGCTAATCCAACACCAATTGTTAGGAAAAATGTCTATTCTGAATGGCCTGTACTCGATGGATAAAAATATTCCAATCCCTCTCCTGCAAATGTCCTTTATTCTACCAAGCAACTAAATGGAAAACACTCTAAAAATTCTCACATCCTTTTTATAGATATTAATAGATAATGGTTAACCTATTAAAATCGGCTAGTTATGTCTTCTACTTGCTCAGATTCGACAAATTTTTTAGAATGCCAAGATAGATTATATCCGTTCGTTCTCACCAAATTCTCACAAGATTCGGTGTTGTGTGACCGGGGCAATACTTCATACTAAAAGACCAAATCCCATGAATAAGATTTGATCTTTTTCTCAGTCTAGTTTGTAACCGTAACCGTGATTGTCACAGTGTTCTCTTGGTACTTCGCTTTAATTTTCACCGTACCTGGCGCTTTTCCGCTAATCACACCTTTTTCCACAGTGGCAATCTTCTCGTCTTCACTCGACCACTCTGCTTGATCCGTTACGATTTTTTTCGAATTATCCTTAAAATAAGCGGTTAGCTTGACGCTTTGTTCTTTACCTGCTACTACCGTCACCTGTTGTTTACTTACGTGTAGGCGTTTGACCTGCTTAGCCTCGCTTACTTTTATAGAAATCTGGGTCGTCTTGCCACCATATGCCGCTGTGATGACAGCCTCCCCTGGGGCAATGGCTTTCAGCTTTCCGCTCTCATCTACTGTTGCCACCTCTGGGTTACTGCTAGACCATGCCGCCCAATCCGTTACATCCTCTGTTTTCTTATTGGAATACGTTGTTGTAAGTTGAAGCTGCTCCGCTTCACCCATTCTTACTTCCAGATTGGCCGGACGCATCTCCACCTTTGTCACTTTCAGATTCGAGACAAGAACAGGGATTTTCACCTTTTTGCCTTGGTAGGTAACGGTAATTGTCACCTTGTCCTCTTTTTTTCCAGCTTTGATGGCACCGTTCGTGACCGTTGCGATTTCTTTCGAGCTGGAGCTATACGTTACTTCTTTATCCTTGGTGATATTCTCTTTGTTGCCATTGGCATAGATGGCATAAACCTTAACGGAAGCCGATTTGTTGGGCTTCAGCAAGATTGATTTTTTGGACACTTCCAATCTTAAATCGACAACCTTTACCGTACATGTCGCCGTCTTGGCTTGATCTAATGTGGTAACTGTAATCGTTGCGGTACCGGGAGCGACTGGAGTAACAACACCTTCGTCGTCAACGGTTGCCACTTCTGGATCGCTGCTGCTCCATTTCACCCTTGGATTGGAAGCGTAGGAAGGACTGATCGTAGCGCGCAAGACGGCGGTTTCCATCCCTGATGTTAACGCGATCTCCGACTGATCCAGACTTACTCCCGTAACACTGTATCCGCCTCCACCGCCACCTCCGTACACGATTTTGTTCCTTTCAAACACCTTCACCGCTTCATTAAGCGTAGCCACGGCATTGTTCACTTGAACTTGAGTGGAAAGCTCGTTATTTAGCACCGCTACAGCTGCATCAATCGCCGCTTGCAGGGTTGCTTTGGAGCCTGTTTGATACTGACCGGGAGCTGTTCCTTCCGTTGCTGTGTTATAGATTGTTTGCGCATTGGTTATCGCGGTGTTTAGTGCCCCTTTATTCACCTCAGCCGCTACTTTCCCGGCTTCAAATACTGCTACTGCTTCATTGAGCGCTGTGACCGCTGTATCTACTTGCGATTGCATGGCTTCCACGTTGTTCTTCACCGCTACTGCGGCATCAATCGCCGCTTGCAAGATTGCTTTGGAGCCTGTTCGATACTGACCGGGAGCTGTTCCTTCCGTTGCTGTGTTATAGATCGTTTGCGCTTTGGTTATCGCAGTGTTTAGTGCCCCCTTATTTACCACAGCCGCTACTTTCCCGGCTTCAAAAGTTGCTACTGCGAGATTTAGCGCTGTGACCGCTGCGTTTACTTCCGATTGCCTTGCTTCCACGTTGTTCTTCACCGCAACTGCTTTATCAATCGCTGCTTGAAAAATTGCTTTGGAGCCTACCGGGTACTGGCCCTGATCATTGCCCTCAACAGCATTGTTGTATAGGTTCTGCGCCTCATTAATCGCAGCTGTTAATTCCGCCTTGTAATCGGATTTAAAAACCAAATTTTTGAAATAATACTCATCCATTAATATCGGTGGATCATCTGATCGACGAAGGGCCAGATAAGCTTCACTCCAAGTAGTCGGCCTTATAGGCAGCCTAACTTCATTCCCACCTGCTGTGTTTGACATGGCAAGGGTATATGACTTCCCTTCCTCAAGATAAACGTTATCAGGCAACTGGATTTCCACCGAATCAAGCGACAAGTCCAAAGCTTTGGGCGTATAGGAAGTGGCATCGGTATTGTTCAGAATTACATAGTCGCTTGCATTATGGATTTCCCCATTCATCTCGATCCAAGTGTCGTTCCCCTCTTCAATAGGGAATCCAAAAAAAATCCGATCTGGATTGCCGCTGGTAGGCGTGAAGGTCACGATCCGATCGCCAGCTTTCAGCTTATATCCGGTCGTACTGGGCAGTTTGAGAACTGGAGGGGTAAGGAATTCTCCTGGTGTCTTATTCGTTACGTCCACTACCGCCGTGCTAAGCTCTTTGCCCTGAATATCCTTCATCGGGTTTACTTGGTTGATATATTGGATGGTAACGGTATCCCCCTTAATGACTGGATTCTCGAGGATAATAGTTACAACTGGAACAAGCTTGTCCGAGTCAATAAAGGGATACACATTTGTTACATTGACAGGTACGCCGTTCACCTTCACAACAAAATCCTGCGGCACCATACTACCTGAATTGGCGAGTATTTCCTTGGTAAATCGCATATTTATATTGTCTTCCCTTATGGTTACCGGGAATATTTCTGGTTGTCCCTCACCTTCCGCCCTGGCAGTATTCTCCACCGGTACTACAAGCGCTGCGACAAGCATAATCATCATGATCAGCATCGAGCATCTTTTCCAATTCAATTGGTTCATCATACGTTTCCCCCTACTCCTCTTTAATAAATTCAGAAAATACTATGAGAACTTATTTCAGGATGGAGAACTAGGCTCATCCTTAGAAATTTCTAAAAAAGCATAGCAGAAGTAGGGATGTAAGAAACCTAACTAAAGTTAGGGTTCTTACAAATTGTAGAAAATCTGTAGCATTTTTCACGGTCACCTTAACTAGCGATTCCAGTAAAGTCTCTCCTCTAGTAAACCAACTGGTTAAATTCTATAATCAGTAAGAAAAGACTTTGTCCCTTTACCCCCTCTCGTCGGGGGGCCGAAACGCACTCTGTCTAAGCTCGCGTGTAGCATCTACTGTCCGCTCCGTTCACTTCGGAAGGGAGTCGACAAGAAAATCACTTCGCTTCTCATTGACGTAAAGAATGCCGACTCTTTTACCTTCCTTCGTTCTCTACGCTTTGTTTCGCTTAAAATGAGCTCGAGCGAACAAAGTCTTTTCTTGGTGGGCTTGCGCAAAAGGGAAGGAAAGGGAAATGACCATGAGCTTTCAGTTGACCAAAAAGATGATTAAATCATGGTGCGGCCCGTATGCGTATCAAAAAGGCGAAGCATTCAACCGCGCCAAAAAAGTGATGTTTACCCAATACGATCCCGACTCGGTTCGATATAAAGCCACTGTGAAAGGAACCAACAGCTATGAGGTCTCGATTCAGTTCTATTCCCATGGCGAAATAGAGGCCGAATGCTCATGCCCCACGCTTGGTTCCTATGATCAGTACTGTCAGCATATCTCTGCTGTATTGATCTCACTTTATGATCTTCAGCAAAGCGGATATCCTCCTGTTCAAGCAACCGCCTCTAAGGGGGATACGACTTACGGATTACTGGATGATTTGCAGGTAACCAATCGCATTCTTGGATTATTCGATGAGAAGCCGAAACAATCCATTCGCAATCATTCGATAATCGAAACTAGAATGCTTCTGGACGTAGAATTCATCTGTAAAGTGATGACCTACAGCAACAGCATCTCCATGATTGGCATTGAGATGAAGCTTGGCCCCAAGCAACTCTATATCGTTCAGAATGTGAAAGACTTTCTCGGCCTGGTAGATCAGCGGAAAGCTTGCTTTTTTACGAAGCACTTCACTTATGATCCAACTCTTCATACCTTTGAAAAGGAAAATGAGGCAGTCATTCGTCAACTGATCCTGATCAATCAGGAGGAACAAACCTATCGGGAAGCCCCAAGCATGTACACTGCTTTAGCGGCAAGAACAACCGGAGAGCGCACCGTGATCATTCCTCCACATGCGTGGAAGACTCTTCTACCGCTCCTGATCCAGGCTCCCAAGGTAAAACTGATTCATGATGAGCAATCCTATGGGGGTATCCAAGTATCTGATGAACCGCTCCCTCTTCATTGTGCGTTTGACCAAGCAAGCCATGAGGGCTATCAATTAAGCATGGATGGTTTGGATCAGATGACGGTGATGGAATCGTATGGAGTTGTCTTCTCGGAGGGAAAGTTGATGAAACTGTCCGCCGACCAATGCAAGCGTCTCGCCTCTCTCAAGGAGATACTCAACACCTCCGGGAAGCACCACATTCAGATTCAGCCGGATCAAATTGACACGTTTATGGAAAAGGTCGTTCCAGGTCTAATGCAGCTTGGCAACGTGCATATTACCCAAGCGGTCTCTAGTCGCGTCGTACAAAAACCCCTTCAAGCCAAAATGTATCTGGACCGAGTAAGAGATCGGTTGCTCGTTGGTCTGGAGTTTCACTATGGGGATATCGTCATAAATCCATTGGAGCAAGCCGAGGGGACTCGCCGTTCACACCGGATTCTGATTCGCGACAGGGAACAAGAGCAGCTCATCATGGGGTTAATCGAGCAGAGTCCTTTCACCAAAACCGAGGGCGGTTACTACATGACGAATGAAGAGGCGGAATTTGAATTTCTTTATCAAGTGATTCCCGAGCTGGAAAAGCTGGTGAAGGTTTATGCTACCTCAGCTGTCAAAACAAGAATTCACATGGGACAAGCTCTCCCAAAAGTAAGCGTTCGTGTTGACGTCGATGAACGAATCAATTGGTTGGACTTCAGGTTAAACATGGATTGGATTCCCGAATCCGAAATCCGCCATTTGCTTGAAGCACTTGAAGAAAAACGCAGCTACTATCGGCTGGCTAACGGCTCCTTACTCCCGTTGGAAGGCGCGGATTTTAAAGATTTATCTCATTTCATGAACGAGCTCGGGCTTCGAAGCAAGGATTTCACTGGGGCAGAAATCCGTATGCCGGCGATCCGCGGACTTCCTCTTCTCGATAAGGAGACGAAAAGCGTCAAACTCGGCAAATCGCTTCGACACCTGCTGGAGAACCTGCGGAATCCGGATAATCTGGAATTTAGCGTACCCGATAGTTTAGCTCCCGTATTAAGGGATTATCAAACGTACGGCTTCCAATGGCTGAAAACTCTTGCCCACTACGGCTATGGCGGTATTCTCGCAGATGATATGGGGCTTGGCAAAACGATTCAAAGCATTGCTTTCATCGTTTCCGCTCTTCCTGAGATTCGGGATACACACATGCCTGCAATTGTCGTGGCTCCCACATCTCTCGTCTATAACTGGCGTAATGAGTTTGGGAAGTTTGCTTCGGAAATTCGTGTCGCGATAGCAGATGGAGATAAGTCACAGCGTCGAAGAACCCTGCAGCAGCTCGCTGAAGCAGATGTGATTATCACGTCCTATCCGCTTTTACGCCGGGATTACGACCTGTATGAAAAACATGGGTTCCACTCCCTCTTTCTGGATGAAGCACAGGCTTTTAAGAACCACGCCACACAAACGGCTCAGGCAGTAAAAAGAATCAAAGCACAGCAACGCTTTGCGCTTACCGGAACACCTGTAGAAAACCATTTAGAGGATTTGTGGTCCATCTTCCACATCGTTCTCCCCGAATTGTTCCAGGACCAAAAGTCCTTCAACAACTTAAGTCGGGAACAGGTGGCGAAGCGAATGCGTCCGTTTCTGTTGCGCAGGGTGAAGCAGGACGTATTAAAAGAGCTTCCGGAAAAAATGGAGTCCATGAAAATATCCGAGCTGTTGCCTGAGCAGAAGAAGCTGTATGTCGCCTATCTGGCCAGGCTGCAACAGGAAACCTTGAAACACTTAAGCGCAAACAGCCTGCAGAAGAACAAGCTCAAAATCCTGGCGGGTTTGACGCGTCTCCGGCAGATTTGCTGTCACCCCGGATTGTTCGTCGAAGGGTATAAAGGAAGTTCCGCGAAAATGGAGCAGCTCATGGAGATTCTTGAGGAATGCAGAGGTGCGGGGAAACGCGTCCTTGTTTTTTCTCAGTTTACCGAGATGTTAGGACTGATCAAGAAAGAGCTTGGCGATCTGGGACTCCCTTACTTTTATCTGGATGGCAAAACTCCAACTCCTGAACGGGTTGATCTGTGTAATCGGTTTAACGATGGGGAGGTTGACTTGTTCCTTCTCTCGCTCAAAGCTGGGGGAACAGGCTTGAATCTGACTGGGGCGGATACTGTGATCCTCTATGACCTGTGGTGGAATCCGGCAGTGGAACAACAAGCGGCCGACCGTGCTCATCGAATCGGTCAAAAAAATGTCGTACAGATCATTCGCCTCGTGACGAAGGACACCATGGAAGAGAAAATGAACGAGCTTCAGCAGAAAAAGAAGAACCTGATCGCCGAAGTAATCCAGCCTGGAGAAGCAAGCTTGTCGAGCATAAGCGAGCAGGATATCCGAGAGATCCTGATGCTTGAGGAAGGTAATCAACTCGGCAATTAACCGAGTCATTTGGCAAAAAAGCAGAGAGAATCCCATCTCTCTGCTTTTCTTTGCTCTTTATTTCTACGGGGTCTATGCCAAATAGGGAGCCACCCATTTTCTCATTTCTAATGGGGGGTCTATCTCCATTTCTCGACGATAGGAGGCTTCGAATTGCGCGTAATGCTTCACGATATTTTCTGTTTTTCCTGTGCTGGCATAGATTTGCAAGAGAAACAGATTCATCTCTTCATGCAAAGGATACAAGGACAGATACTCAGCTAACCTCCGCTCCGCCTTTCTCCATTCCTCTGAAGCCAGATCATGTTGAACGAGATTGCGTACCAACGATGTGTATTGATAATTGTATTTAGCCTCCATGGGAGCTACCCAGAGGTAATCCTTCCCCTCCATTAACGATCCCTTGTACAGGGAGCACAGTAGTTCCGCTTGCGCCACATCCGTAACCACTTCCTCAGAAAAAAGGCTGTTGTACCGCTGAAATTCCAGCAAATCGTACACAAACTCCAAAGGTTCCAACATGTATCCATCATTGGTTTTCTGAATATCCACGTTGATTTCGTGCTCTTTTAACGTTTTTTTCAAGTGATACATGGTGCTGTGCAAATTATGCGATAGCCGTTCCATGCTCATATCCGGCCACAACAAATCCATCAACTGCCACTTGCTGACATCCCGTCCTTGATGGCAAAGGAGATAGGCGAACAACTCCTCTGTCTTGCGTGTCCTCCAATGCACCCGCTCGCCTTTGGGATTTCGGACCTCAAATCCCCCGAAGCACTGGATCACAGCTTGCTGTCTACTCTCTTGAATCGGGAGCGCGGGAAGATGCTGCTTGAGCAAACGATTCGTCACTTTCTCAATAGCGGCGGGAGTTACAGGCTTCAGAATGTAATCAAAAGCGTACACCTGAAATGCGTCCAGTGCATACTGCTTATAGGCTGTTGTAAAAATGATTTTGGTCTGCTCCAACATCTCATTGATCTTTTGAGCCAATTCCAGCCCGTTCATCTTCGGCATTTCTACATCTAGGAAGGCAACATCCGGTTGTAGATCAGGAAGACTAGCTAGCGCCTCAAATGGATTCGTAAATACCCCTGCGATGGTATAATGAGGGTTTTGACCGATCACATGCTTCATCAGGTCCAGAATGGGTTTTTCGTCTTCCACGATAATGACCTTAAACAAGTCGATCCTTCCCTTCAATGTCATCTTCCGCCTGTCCATCAATCGATATAGGCAGATACATGGTTACTTTCGTCCCTTGCCCCAGCTCCGAATGAATGGTTAAAGTTGCCCCAGGAATTTTATCGAGACGCTTGCGAATGTTTTGAATGCCAATGCCGCCGCTTTGAGGCTCACCCTTAGTCATTTGATAGAGAAGATCATCCGAATTGCCGACACCATCGTCTTCGATCACCACTTTCAAATAATGATCTCCTTCAAGAATGGTAAGCGTAACGATGCCCAGCCCATCTTTCTCGAACAATCCATGCCGGATCGCATTCTCGACAAACGGCTGAATGCATAAGGAAGGAATTTCTCTCTGAAAGACACTGTCGTCTACATGACAGACATAATCAAACCGATCTCCGAAGCGAGCCTTCTCAATCTCGACATAGGCGTGAATCAGCTCCAATTCCTGATACAGCGGAACGAACAGCGTGTTGCGATCCATATCCAGAATGTAGCGTAAATACTGACTAAGCATGGATAGTAAATAGGCCGCTTTTTCTCCATCCGTATAACAGAAGGAAATGACACTGCTCAGCGCATTGTACAGGAAATGGGGTTTGATTTGGGCTTGATGGAACGCCTGTTCATTGCGAATGGCCTCTTGAATGGAGGTCTTCATGGCGATCAAAGTCTGAACTCTGGCGATCAGTGTTTCGGCGTCAAATGGCTTGGTCACATAATCATTCGCCCCAGCTCGATAGCCAAGCGCAATATCATGCGGGGTGTCCCTGACAGTGGCGAACAGAATCGGCAGATCTAGAATCGAATACTGGCTACGCAACAGCTGACACAGCTCGATCCCTGATATTCCCGGCATCATGACATCCAGAATGACGAGATCAACCTGCTGACGCTCCTTGATTTTGGCTATGGCTTCTTTTGCCGAAAATGCGGTGATTACATTATAGCGGTGCCTTTTTAAAATGTTCAGTAAGATATGAATGTTGGATGCCTCGTCATCCACAATCATGATCGTATACTCATGTTGATCCAGAATATCGAGCGAAACCGGATCACTCATATCCCGAGGTTCCTCTATAACGGTGGAAGCTGCTTCCTGATAGGCCAAGGTCGGCTCCGCGAGTGGAAGTGTATACATCATGCACGTGCCTTTTCCAACCTCCGAACGTTCCACCCAGATTTCTCCACCCATCCGTTCGACCAACTTCCGGCTAATATACAGCCCGACACCCATTCCTGTGTATCCGTCCTTCGGCAACGGCTGTTCCAACTGCTCGAAGTACTCGAAAATCGCGGTATGCTTGTCGTGGGAAATCCCTGTTCCCGTATCCTCAACAGTAATATACACTTTTCCCTGAACCACTCTCGCCATCACCTTGATCGAGCCCTTGTCCGTATGCTTGATGGCGTTATGTATAAGATTGTACATGATTTGACGCAGACGATTCTCGTCGGCATGAATCCAGATATCATGCGGGACTTGATTTTCCAGTTGCACATCCTTGCCAAGCATCTCAAATTGCAACACGTCGAACACGATTTGCGTCAAAACCTTAAGATCGACAACCGTGGAATGCAAGCGCAGCTCTCCATTCTTCAAGCGTGTGACATCGATCAAATCGTGAATCAGCATGGACAGCTTAATAGACGTGTCCTTGATCAGCCACAAATTCTGTTTTTGCCTGGATGACAAGTTTTTGTCCTCATCCTCCAGCAAGTGAGACGTAATATTGAGAATACCGTGAAGCGGCGTCTTCATCTCGTGCGATGTATTCGTCAAAAATTCGTCCTTGAGTTGATTGGAAATCATCAGTTGATGCGAGAGAATTTCCGTTTTCTCATAGGCATTCGTAAATCGGACAGCCAACAGAATATTCATGAAGGTGATGAAGTATAGAACGCCGACTTTTCCCGCAAGATCGGATGAAACCAGGCTCTGGGCATATAGAATTCCGTCAATTAGGCTGATCGACAAAGAAACTCCCGCACCAAATAGCAACTTCATTTCTTTCCGATTGGACGACTCTCCTAGTGACTTGCTGGAGAGATACAGCATTCTTCCGAAAATATAGAGATGGAAGAGTTGTCCATAAAGCAATAAGGTCCCTTTCACGTCGGTATACACCGAATAAGGCAACACGAGAATAGCTCCGAGGTAAAGAACAATCGGGCAAAGCAACACCATCAGCCACCGTCGCGTCATGATCCTTGTGTCAATGGAACTGAATAGCAAAGCAAGTAGCGCAATGCTGAGAACCAAAGAAAAATCCTGCAACTTGTAGGCAATGGTAAAAGGAATAGCAGGCACTAGCTGCAATAGTACCTTCTCCCCGTAATCCGAATGATAAACAACCAGTGAAAGCAGATACAATCCGCTGAGCAAATAAGTTTTCTCCTGCATTCGGAGGAAATAGAAGCTGAGATGGTACGCAGCCATAATCCCCAGTGTCACGACAAAGGCGATATCCGCCCCAAACCTAATACTATTCGTCTTTACAATGTCCTTATCCAATCCGAATTGGATCGAATTGGCGATTCCCCCGGTAAAAAACATGTAATTCGCCACTTGAATCACGATATCCGCTTGGTTGCCATCTGCGTAAAAAAAAGCGGTGTACGGTGTATTGCCTGGCTCGTGTGTATCAGGATCAGTTGAGGGACGCCCGCTTTCTCCCGCCAGCTTTCCATTGATGTACAGCCGATGGGACATACGGATACTCTCTGTTTTGATTCCGTATAATTCGTGCCCATCCGGAAGCTTTATCCGGAGATGGTAGGTTCCAAAGCCTTTTCTCTTTATACCATTAGCGCCAACTTTACCATTCCAAGCTCCGGGTACAGATAAATACGAGACACCAGCCAGATTTTTATCACGAAAATCAGCGGGCGAAAGCAGTTTGTCCTGATAAAACTCCCATTCCCCATCCAGATTGACGATTCCCTGTTGCTTAAAATCCCATCCCGATATATCGAGGATTCCTCTCTTCGCAGCCGGCATATCGCGATTCGGCAACGTCTGAGCGAATATCCAAGTGAATATCACAATGGAAAGACAAAAAATCAAGCCAAATCCGATTAGCCTGAAGTACTCTGCACGGTTCAAAAACTATTCCCCTTCCCAATTAAATCGACTCACTATATAATCTAGCATTTCATACTCACAAAAATCTCACAAGTATTTACCTGCTAGAATCTGTACGATGTTGGTTATCGGACTGCTCGGATAAAAATCAAAAACCACCGGTCTAACCAGTGGTTTTGATTTTGGGGTATTTATTTGTATGGGGAGCTCCAGGTTACCTCTATCTAAAGGAAAAAATCATGCTTTGGGGGCATACGGCCCTAACTGTTGACGTGAAAAAGCATAACGAGAGTTTTTATCTTTTAACCACATATTGCCCTTCACAATCAGAATGTAGACCGCAACGATAAAATAGATGGTTCCTAGTATCCAATCCATGGTTGTCACAAGACCCAGCGAAACGATGCGATTGATATACCATCCCCCAATCGGCAGATGAAGAAACACAACAGCGAACAAGCCCGGATTGTAAATGGTTTTCGCTTTACGGTTGGCAAAAATTCCATGCCAGAAAAATTGGAAGAAGCCCATGAAAATAGGAGCTAAGCCCAGCCATATGACCGCTGGAAAGAAAACGGGGAGCAAATAAAACAAATAGGCAATGACCAGATTGATGATCATGGCAGATTGCGTATTCAACGGGTATCGTTCCGGATGTTTGCTGTTGAAGATGAGCCCATTGAACAACCCGCCAAAATAACCTGGCCAGCGATATTCTTCAAATTGATGAACCAATATGGCGATGAAGCTTAGCCATAACAGGCGTCTGATCTCTGAGATCGCCCCCCACTCCACGTACAAATAAACACCAATACCTACCGCAACTAAAAGCCCGAGATCCTGCCAATATTTTCGCAAAAAGTTCATACGATTCTCCCCCTATTTCTTACGTTTCGTAAAAATAGCGCGCAAATAACAGGTCGATTTGCTGTTCTAATGGAGCTACCTCTATTTCAGCTCCTGTAGCCAAAATTGGTTTGAGCAACGCGGGAAGAATGATGGCACCGAATAGCTGCATGATCATCAGCATCAGGATGTCCGGATTCTCTTCTTTGGTAATTTCCTTCATGACCGATTGAATCTTATCAAACCCGATGGTCTTAAGAAATTGACCATATTCATATTGAGAGCTGAATACAGCGCCGCCAATCGCAAAGATTCTGGATACGAGCTCAGGGTATTGCTGGACAACGCCAACGTAGTTTGTTAGAAATTGTTTCAGTCGTTCCTTAGGTGACTTCGTCTGATCCTCTAGAATCTCAAACGTGCTTTGAAAGCTGCTCAACAAAACGTTGATAGTCTCACTGATCAGCCTATCTTTCGAACCAAAATAGTAATTCACCAAAGAAACATTGGTGCCAGATTGGGCTGCGATCTTCCGCACCGTGACGCTCTCAAAACCTTCCTTCTTCACCAGATCCAGCGTTGTTTGCAAGATTTTCTCTTTTGTTACGCTATTTTTATCCAGTTGATTCATGCAAGCCCTCCTTCTATTTGCGTTGATTAGAAAACTTGGCTGTCGCCAAGCCTCTGGCGCAGGCGAAGCCTTAGTTGTGACGCACAGGACGTGCTAATGTCGGCGTTTCAACAGGACGTTGAGTCTTTAGCCGACTACTTATGTAGAAGGGAATTTTATATAAATTCCTTTCTACTAAAAAGAATTCAAACACTGTTTAAAACTGTGTTTGAATTCAAAATATCAGATTTTTCCAAGGTAAGCACTCTTTTTTTATCCATTTTTTAACGGCGCATACATGAGAAAAGCCGGCTATCACCTCACAAATGGGTGTAACCGGCGCTCGGTTTGCTCTTCTATAACTTTCTCTGAATCATTCAACCAATTCCCATAGCTTCTTCAACGTTTCCTCGGTTTCTGCCATATGCACGGTGACGATTAAATCCGGTGCGTCACTAACCTGAAAGGAGAGAAACCCAAGAATCAGTTCCCCTACTTGGGGATGATGAAGGATCTTTCTTCCTTCCGGGGTATCCAAGACATCGTGTCGCAGCCACCATTTTCGAAACTCTTCGCTCTCGTTCGCTAGTCTATCGATCATTTCCGACCACCATGGATCATCGATATACCTTCCGTAACCTGCGCGAAACTGGGCTAGACGTCTTTGAGCGTGTTTTTCCCAATCACCCTTCAGGAGGTTTTTCATATACGATGACGTAAACGCCCGCCATATGGAATTGCGCTCTAGCTCCGACATCGCTTCATAATCCCCAAAAACCTTGCACGCAGCCTGATTCCAGGCGACAAAATCCCATTTGAGATTCGTCACATAGGCCGGGTTGGGATCCTGATAGTCAAGAAATCGCTGCAGGGCAGGACTTACTCGCCCCTGCTCCTCTATCGGTTCAAACGGCATTTGCTGCCTAGCTAGGAGGAACAAATGTCTTTTCTCGCTGCTGCTCATTTGCAGTACCCTACCCAATTCCCCCAACAAATTGGATGATACCTGTATCGCACGCCCCTGCTCCAGCCTGGTGTACCAATCTACGCTAACCCCGGCCAGTTGGGCTACTTCTTCCCGTCTCAAACCTGTTGTTCGTCGCCGACCTCCCGAGGGTAATCCAAGCTGTTCAGGGAGAAGTCGGGCGCGTCTTGTTTTGAGAAACTCCCCCAATTCCTTGTAGCGGGCCATATCGGGATTTTTCATGTAAGCCTCCATGTTTATACAAAGCAACTGTATTTTCCATAAGTGGCGATTAGCCTAGGAGTAAACATCCCAGGATAACGCCTTCTCTAGCTAGCCTTCTATTCCCATTGTACATTATTCATGCTCCTGGTCGAGCGAATGAAAGATTTCAATGGAAGGCTGAATGGAGCTCAAGCTCGAGCAATCAATCTTTTGAGAAGGATGGATAAACAATGCAAGAAAAGACAATAGAAACTCAAGCAAAGAATTTCACTCGAACAGATATTGAATTCAATGCGGATGGCAACATACTTCGGGGGTGGCTCTATTTACCCGAGTCCAATGGCCAACAAGTCCCTGCTATTGTCATGGCGCATGGATATTCTGCTGTAAAAGAAATGTATCTTGACCGATATGCGGAAGCCTTTGCCAAAGCTGGTCTTGCCGCATTGGTTTTCGATTACCATGGTTTTGGCGCAAGCGATGGCACCCCACGTCAAGAAATTAACCCTTGGCAACAAATCGAAGACTATCGCCATGCGATTACTTACGCTGGGATGTTGCCGGAAGTAGATCAACACCGAATTGGCGTGTGGGGATCAAGCTACAGCGGTGGTCATGTTTTGGTTTTGGGTGCGACAGACAGACGCGTGAAATGTGTGGTTTCTCAAGTGCCTACGATAAGCGGCTATCAAAGCGCTCTGCGTCGTGTACCCGGGGAGGCAGTTGATCAATTGTTGCATTCTTTTGCGGAAGAGCGTGTCCGTCGCATGCAAGGCGCGAATCCCGAAATGCTTGCTGTCATTCCGGAAAATGCGGGTGTAAATGCGGTTTACAAAATACCCGATGCGATAGAATGGTATTCCGAAGGCGGCAAACTGGCTCCTGGATGGCGCAATGAAGTGACGTTACGTTCTGTAGAATTCTCAAGGGCCTACGAGCCTGGAATCTACGTTTCAAGAATTAGTCCAACACCATTACTCATGATCGTTGGGGAAAAGGATTATGTGACACCGACTGATCTCGCCCTCGTCGCTTATGAAAATGCGTTGCAGCCCAAAAGATTAGTCATGCTGCCTGGCGGACACTTTGACCCGTATGTGAAAAATTTTAAACAATCCAGTTCAGCAGCCGTCCAATGGTTCTGTCAGCATTTATTGCTGGGATCATGAAGCTTTTACTAAAAAATGTATTGACTTAAAAATAGTTAGCTGCCATACTATATCCATGACGAACGATACAAAACGAACCAATGACCTGAATTCTATTCCCTCGCTGGTACAATCCAAGCGTCAGATCGAACGCTATAATCTGGATGTAGACGCACAGGCTATCCTTGTCGCTTCCAGGTTAATGGCCGCAGGAGCCCTGCTTGGACAAGCTGCGGAGATTCATTTCTCCCGATTTGGTTTATCGACAGGCAGATATCGTTTACTGGCAGACCTGGAAGACAATGAAGGTGAAGAGCTGCCTTCGCAATTAGCGGAGCATCTAGGTGTTACACGCGCGACAGTGACCGGGCTTATCGACACTCTTGAGCGAGATGGTCTGGTATCCCGACGATCAAGCTCAGTCGATGGCCGTCAGAAATCCGTTATTTTGACGGATGAAGGAAGAAAGAAGCTCCGTGAAATGGCACCTGAGCATTTTGCTCGGTTAGAAGCGATGGTCGGCTTGCTCAGCATCGAGGAGCGCAGCGTATTTCTTGACCTGCTTGACCGAGTGACACAAGGCATCTCAGCACTTACGGATGAAGCAGTTGACCCAAAGGAATAATCAGTAAAGCGAAAACGGGCTAGTCAAGCTAGCCCATTTTCACTCCTATATAGTTAGCTTCCTAACCATTCATCGAGCTAACAAATACTGAGCCAAGGAAAATGAAAGGAGCCGTACATAACCCTATGAAATACCCAAATAAGACCGAAAGAGTTTTCGTCATCAATGCTGCTGGTTCTAGCGCAAAGACTTTTGTGCTATGGCCTGAGGTTGTAATGTCCTATGTCTCCCCTGCGATTATGGCAGGTATCGGCGGGTTGATTACTGCTGACA
The DNA here is from genome assembly GCF_050113715.1 of Brevibacillus ginsengisoli. Taxonomy (NCBI): domain Bacteria; kingdom Bacillati; phylum Bacillota; class Bacilli; order Caryophanales; family Paenibacillaceae; genus Brevibacillus; species Brevibacillus ginsengisoli. Next base: position 133,527 of record NZ_JBNJQR010000005.1, on the reverse strand, counting down.
GGAATCTTCAAATCGCGGCTTTAACCACAATCGGGGGCTCATCTGCCTTGGTGGCCTGGATGCTTGGCCTATGGCTTCGTAGCCGAGGAAGACGCAAAAGGTGGCTCATCGCTACACCTCACCTGGTTGTGGTCGGCATGTTCGCATTGGCTGGAGTGTTGTTGGGCCTACTCGCCGCATGGATGACATCCGGTTTAGTAGACATCATCGATCCAGCCCATCACTTGTCATGGGTGGATCGTGTCTGGACCGACTTTCCGTTATCGGCAACCATCGCCTGCACCATGGTGACATGGCATTGGCGTCAAACTGTCACAACCAAATTCCCATTCAACGGAGGAGATACTAAATGATTGTAATCATTGGAGCAACAGGTACAATTGGCCGTGCCCTTACGAACCGCTTGGCTGATCTTGGCGTCCCCGCTCGAGCACTGAGCAGAGAGCCTGAGAAATTGCGAATTCAGTTGGGAAATGGAAGCCAGTCGACTATCGAGGTCGCAGCCGCTGATGCTTCCGACCCCGATTCGCTGCGCCGCGCGTTTACAGGAGCAAGCCAGCTCTTTCTTGCCATGTCCAACAGCCCAAGACAGATCGAATTGGAGACTTCGATCATTCACACTGCCGCCGAAGCTGGAATCGAGCATATCGTGAAGATTTCCAGTCCTGCCTTTGAGAAAAGTTCCCCAGTAGCAGTGGCGGGCTGGCATCACGAAATCGAGAAAAATCTGCGCGAGTCCGGTCTCACTCACACGATATTGCGCCCTTATGCGTTCATGCAAAACTTGCTGCGCCTTGTGCCAACCATCACCACACAAGATGTTTTTTTCGGCTCCATGGGCAATTCTCCATGCAACTTCATTGACTGTCGCGATATCGCGGATGTGGCCGCAGAGGTTCTGACCAATCGAGAGGTGGCAGGACAAATCTATACGCTTACCGGTTCAGAGACTTTTAGCTATCCCGAGATTGCAAGCAAGCTATCCGCCCTGCTCGAGCGACCCATACGCTACATCGATCTAGCGCCAGAATTACTCGTTCGCAATCTGATTGAGCATGAGCACATGCCACCTTGGCTTGCCAATCACGTAATGGAAATCCAAACTATGTCAACGAAAGTACCCGAAAAACCAACGGATACTGTAAAACGCTTGCTCGGTAGAGATCCCCGCACGTTAGACGCTTTTCTGAGGGAGCATGTAGAAAACTTCCGATAATAGTCGCAACCGAGCATGACTTCATTCCACATGTCGATGCCCATAAAAAAGAAGCACAGGTAACGGCTGTGCTTCTTTGTGTAGTTCAAGCTCTTTCATAAATTGGTCAGTCCGGCCAATCTTAACAAATCATCCAATAGTGTCATTGCTTTGGTAAAAACAGCTTCCAGGACAAGCGAAAAAAAGAACAAGCACAGCGACATTACCAGCCAATTATTATTCAGCTTTTTCATGGTCAACGTCCTCCATAAAACCATTTGTAAATGCCCTCTTCTGCATGCACATCTGCATAGTAATTATGGACGATGACCCCAACAATGAGGATCAAACTGATATAAATGTGCCACTTCCTCGCTTTCGTTCGATTCAGCTTTTTTTGCAGGCTGAGTCCAAGTATCGTGACCAGAATCATAGCGGCGGTAGCGATGATACCTGAGTAAGTGTCCATCCATTTCGGAGAAAGCTTGATTAAATAGAATAGACTGTGAATCACCGCTAGGATCAGCGCCGACCAGCCGATTGGGTAGTGGTATTTCGTGACGAATTGGTTGAATGAAGCAACCAGTCGAACTCCTCGTGTATTCCACTGTTTGATTTTTACATACGCCATTCGAACAAGAATCAACGTGATTCCCATATAGGAGAGTTGCATGGAATAGCTGCCCGTATGCGCAAAGAATCTTTCTATCATCTCAGGAGTCCAGAAGATCGGTATACCGAGCGGCAACGCACTCATGAAAACAAAAAACGACGTCAGATAAAGCGTACGTTTAACGTCCTGCATAAGCCCCCCTCATTTCACATCATTGCAAAACAACCTATACCTTTCATACGTTTGACCTTCCTCTACAATTTCAATAATTCTCCACTAAGAGATTACGCAAGCATTACACAAAACAAAACCTCCAAAGCAAGCTTCCCCTATCTCCCCGATGGTAAATAGGAGAGTGGTTCATCTTACTTTGGAGGTGTTATTCATCCTGCATTTCTATTGACTATGCGATATGATCAGCTTCCAAGGTGTCAACTGCCATCTGACTCGCTTCTGCACCCATTAACCTTTTGATGAGATGAAAAGCGAGATAAATCCCTGCATCAGGCCCTTGCGAGGTAATAATATTGCCGTCATCTACAAACTTCCTGTCTCGAACTACCGTTACTTCTGGAAAAGACTGCTGCAAATAATCAAGCAATTTTCGGTTGGTGGTTGCATTTTTACCGTTTAATATCCCCGCTTGTGCCAAAACCAAAGTACCGCTGCAGACAGATGCAATCAGTTCCACGCTTTGCATCCGGTCAGTAACCCACTGGATTAGATTGTGATTGGTCATCACCTTACGGATCGTTTCGAAAAAACCGCCGGGAACCAGTAGAATGTCAAAATGGGGAGCGTTCTCCAAACTGTAATCAGGCAAAATATGCATACCGTTACTAGCCGTCACCGCTTCTCCAGTTTCTGATACGGTCTGAATCACAAATGGCTTTTGTTTATCACCCTCCTTGCCAAGCAACATGTTATGTACATCTTCTCTGGTGTAACGAGCAAGTGAGAGTATTTCTGCCGGCCCAACGAAGTCAAATGCATCAACCTGATTAAATACGAGAATACCTACTGACCATTGTTTATTCATCGCCATTGCCACTCCTTTTTCATCCTGGTTTCACAAGTCGATTTCATTTATTAAATAAAAAAACCGACCGTTCGTTATTTAAATTACCACATATTTCATTGTCGGTCTACATGGATCATTTAAATTTTTTCGACTTGTGATGCCTATTCCTACTCCTATATACTTAATAAAATAACGAACGATTGGTTTGTTTTGAGGAGGACAAAATGAAAAAAGGTGAAAAAACGAGGGAGTTTATCATCCAAGAGGCAGCCGTACTGTTTAATCAAAAAGGGTACTTTGGTTCATCGATCTCTGATCTTACCCGAGTCACTGGCATGCAAAAAGGCGGCATCTATAATCATTTTGAAAATAAGGATCAGCTTGCTCTAGAAGCATTTGAATACGCCACAGAAGTGTTGAGGAAAAGTTTTATACAAGCGATGGACGGAAAAACAACCGCTTATGACAAGTTGGCTGCCGTTATTTCTGTTTATGAAAACGCACATGATCATCCACCTTTACAAGGAGGATGTCCCGTACTAAATACAGCGATCGAGAGCGATGACGCCCATCCCGGGTTAAAAGAAAAGGCGCAGCAAGCGATGGAGCGGTTTTTGAACCTTGTACGATCTCTTCTCAAACAAGGAATTAAGAACGGAGAGTTTGTAGCGGATATCGACGTCCAAGAATTGGCGGTTTATATCACTTCTGTTATTGAGGGCGGTGTCATGCTGAGCAGGTTGTATGATGATAACAGCTACATTCGTCTGAACATCAATCGGTTGTTGAAAGAACTAGATAGATGCAAAAGTGTGAACTAAATACCACAAAACAAAACCTCCAAAGCAAGCTTCCCCAATCTCCCCGATGGTAAATAGGAGAATGGTTCATCTTACTTTGGAGGTTGTTTCTTCAACTGCAACACTTACTCTACATTCAACAATTTATATTTTTTCGCCTCCGCCACCGCTTTCGTTCGTCGATTGACATTCAGCTTCGAAAATATATTTTTGACATGGTACTTGACTGTCCCCACCACGATCATCAGCTGATCCGCGATTTCCATATTGGACAATCCTGCCGCCATCAGGTTAAGTACTTCCAGTTCCCGTTCCGTAAGAGGTTCGACCAGCACTTCTACGTCTTCCTTCGTCCTCTCTTGAACAGCGATTGCCGTCTCTCCGAAAGCAGCCAGCAATTTTTTTACATAACTGACCTGAGCCCCAAGCATATGCAGCACCTTCAGCCTGTCTCTTTGAAAAGCGTTAGTCATTAAATTGTTTTCCAGATAGAGCATGCCGTTCAGTTCTCCTTGAACAAGGATCGGCGCACATAGAATAGATCGCAACTCGTTTTGTACCACATAAGGATCGTTTGTATACTCGCCTTCGTTCATGGCATCCTCAAGAATGACGGCTTCCCTCGTCTGCGATACATCACGGAGAATAGCATCAAAAGTCTTGCCGCTACGCTCTGGTGAACCGGATTCGAACGTCACGCCTTCACCTGATTCAATATCCAGGGCAACTTCAACCGACAAGAGTCCGTCTCTCTCCATGACCAAGACTCCCTTTTGCGCGCCGGCATTTTCAATGATCAACGCCATCAGTCGCTCGAGCAGCTTTCCTAAATCCATCTCCTCAGAAACGGTCTGAGATGCTTTCAGGATCGTCGCCAAGTCCAATTGGGCCGTGTGTTCTTCTCTGTTTTGAGCGGCGAGAGTACCTGAACCTGTGTTGCTTCCATCCGTTCCTCCCACCTGTTCAAGAGCGTCAATTCTTTTTTCATCCCTACCCAGTACCGCTTCGCTATCAACCGCTTTTGTCAATTCCAAGTGAGGGAATTCTTCAAGAAGTAGCTTGGCTTTTACAACTGCTCCCCATTTGATGTAGAATTCGTACGCGTTGGCTGCGTAGAAGCGGGCGATGTTGTCAACGCCTTTCTCCCGGTAAAAATATGCGGCCCTTTCATTGGCAACCGCCACGCTTGGCGCGTAATCATTCTCCATCGCAGAGCGAATAGCTTGCTCGTACAGTTGGATGGCCTTCCCATCATCATTGGTTAAGCGGGCCATTTCGGCTTCTATCAACAGCAATTTATGCGAGTAATTATCTAGCGAATACTCCGACCATTTTTTGAATTGAAGATGATTCTGCTCGAGTTGCTTCCACAGCTTTTCCTTGTCGTTAGCCGAAACTTTCGCGTACCCGGAAGCAATCGCCAACGACTCATAGAAGCAGCATTCCTGCAGATGCGGGAGATGTGCGGCGTAGAGTTCATACGGTTTTGCTTCCATCGCATATTCAATCGCTTCCGCAAAATTGCCAATCAAGTAGTTCACTTGTACTTTATAGCTATAGTATTGAAATAAGGTAGTGGCCTTGAATTCCGTATTCTGTATCCTGTCCAGAAAAGCATCCTCCGCAAAAGCGTCGGTATCGAAGGAAGCAGGATCTTTCGTCATTCCTTGCAACGAAGCAATCCAGTACTGAAAAAGAACGAAATTGTCGATGACAAACTCATCTCGGGTTTCCGCCAGAGTCTCCATGTATTTGCCAATCCACCGCTTTAGTTCTATGAGATTTTTTCTTGTATAGAAGGAGTTGATTCTCGCTCCCATAGCAAAGCTGGCAAATACATAATCACCTGACTCCAGTCCAAACTTCAATGCCTGCTCGAGATAGGTCTCCCCGACTCTTGCGTGATGCAACCATCTAGAGATCACCGCCCCAAACATCGTATAGGTCTTGCATTTTACCGATTGGATATTGGTTTTCTCCGCTAGTTGAATCGCGATCTCCCCAAGCTGGTATCCCATCCGGTAATCTTCCAGCCCCATCCCTAAGATCATAGCATAACCCGCAAAAACCGCGGGTGAAACAGGAGTAAGTCCGTACTGAAGCGTGAGCGTGACACATCTGGAAATGAGTACGGTATAAAACTCCTTATTGAAAAAAAACGATGGAGCAACAAGGGTGAACATTAACTCCACAATCATTTTCCCTTCACTGCTTTCCATCGGCGGAAGCTCATGCAAGCGATCGATATGCCTCCCAAGATCCTCCTTAGCAACCAACATTTCCTCCATCAAGACCAACTGGCTTGGATTTGCAGATAGATGAATTCCAAACTCCTTCAACAATTCCAACCCCAACGAAATAGCTTCGCTGTACTTTCCCATATTCACATACTGTGCAGTGATCACTTTGCAAATTGCGGCGCGTTCCATTCGGTTTCGCGAGCGTTCGTTCAACTGTTTGGCAAGCTCCTCAGCAACGTCAAAATGACCGCACAGATACTCGCTTTCCATCCGTTCCAACGAGAGGTCAAAGATTAGCTCAAATCGGCTCTCCCAGTTCTTTTCCGTTACGAGCGATAATCCCGCTCTGAAGAAAGCGGCAGCCGCTTTATAGGCAGAAGAGGACTTGGCTTTACGACCGGCGGCAAGATTACCTTCCATCAATTGAACAAGCTCAGTCTCCTCCGTAATGCAATCTGCTCCCAGATTGAGGTGATTCACCCAGTCAAATAACTCTTCGGTTTGCTCGGCGATCGCACTCGACTTTTGCAAATAAAGTCCCACTTTCCAATGGAAGCGCTTCCTCGATTCCTCATCCAGCAGCAAATAGGCAGCCTGCTGAATTCGGTCGTGAAGAAAGCTATACATAAAAGAACTGACAGGAACGATCAGCCCTTCCCTGACGGCATCACTCAATTCAGAAGCAAGCTGCCGAAGAGGCACTTGTTCCACCTCCGCCAAAAGTTCAAGCTCAAACCGACTGCCCAGGCAAGCAGCCAAAGACAAGGCCATCTGCGTTTCCCCGGGGAGCCTCTTGATTTTTTCAACCATGAAATCGAGCAAATTTCCAACAGGCTGCTCCCATCCCGTTCCGTCGCCGTTCAACCCCCATGTTTCCTGCTTCGGATCATAGGAAAGCTTTTGTTCAAGATAACTGGTCTGAAACAACTGCTTAAAGAAAAACGGGTTCCCATCCGCTTTTTGATACAGCAGTTCGGTTATTTCCCTGGTTTGTGCTTCATCGCATTCAAGGCTCGTTGAAACCAATTGGTTGAAGTCGGATAAAGTCGGGGCTGACAGAGGAAGAAAGTGGACACCTACACCTGATTGTCTGATCTCATGCATGGGAAGAAAAAGCGGATGAGTACTGTCCACTTCATGATCTCGAAACGCTCCGATCAGCAGAATGCTTTCACTCTCTGAATCGGTCAAAAGTGAGTGGATCATCTGTAAAGAGTCGGTATCCGCCCACTGTAAGTCATCAAGAAAAAGGATAAGCGGACACTCTTTTCTCGCAAAAACCTGAACAAAACTGCGAAATCTTAGTTGGAAGCGAAGACGGGATTCGGCCAGGGGCAATATCTCTCCCTCAGGAAGATCACCTACAAGCAGCTTTAATTCCGGGACAAGGGCAGATATTACGCCGGCATCCGCTCCCAAAGCTGTGTGAAGCTTCTCCTTCCAGTAATCGATCCTCTCTTCCTCGGTTAAGACCTGTCGAATTAACTCTCGAAATCCTTCAACCAGTGGCGCATAGGGAACATCCCGGTTATACTGTTCAAATTTCCCCTGGATGAACCGTCCCCATTCCCGTTTCTCTCCGACAAGTCTCCGACGAAATTCATGAACGAGGGTAGTCTTGCCGATACCAGCTGGGCCGGTTATGCCGATCATTTCCGTTGTCCCAAGGCAGGTCCACTGATAGATCTCATTCAACATTCCAATTTCCCGCTCTCTCCCATACAAGCGGTCCGACCATTGAAACATGGCAATATTCTCTCTTTGCCCAAGTGAAAAATCCGATACCGTCCCTGTTTGTCTCCACATGAACAAGCAGAGTTCCAAGTCATTTCTCAATCCATATGCGCTTTGATAACGCTCCCCCTGTTCTTTGCTAATCAGCTTCATGATGATGTCAGAAACAGGGCGCGGAAGCTTTGGTGCCCATTTGATAACCGGTTCAGGTTTTTTGGCAATGTGGACATGTGCCCATTTGATCGAATCATCCGCTTCGAACGGCAGCCTGCCCGTAAGCATTTCATAAAAAATAATGCCAATCGAGTAAAGATCTGCTCGTCCATCAACTTTGCGATTCACCCGTCCGGTCATCTCGGGAGACATGTAGGGCAACATAGCGCTAAGATCAGCTTCTCGCTTTTCCTTTATAGGAGGAGCGGGTTTATCATAGCCTAAGAGATTTACTTTCATGGTTTGCAATTCCACAAAGATGTTATCAGGATTCAACTCCTTATGGATAAACCCGTACTGATGCAAGTGTCCAATCCGGTCGGATAAACGGAGGGCAATCTGCAAAAATTCAGGAAGCGAAATCTGGGTCGTATCCATAAAAGCGCGCAAGGAGATTTCCTCCTCCAGCTGGTTTTCAAGATTAGTCAAGAAAAACCACCCCACTTCCGAAAAAACATGATCAATCTTCCAATAAATAGTACTTTTCCTTGATATTTATCTTACATTCAAACCTATCCTTTTGATAGGGTATTTTTGTGAAGATTTTTGCTATTATAAAATCAAAAGAAAGTGGAGGATGATTCACATGTTCTATCTCCTTGTGATGGCTACCCTGGTTAGTTTTATCGCCTGTATATATCTGATTGCTTCCGGTTCGCTCGTTGCCGGAATCGCTCTAGGTGTGTTGTGTGTCTTGTTAGTCGTGATTATTTTGACCAATTATTCCAGCAGAAAGGTACAGGACTGCCTTGATGTTGGTGGTGCTTGCGGGGATGCTCTGGACTGCATTAAATAACCATGAGAATCCCCTGTCATCGTAATCCCGCACGCTCATTCTTCATCAATGGAAAACAAATGCCGCTGTGTGCTAGATGCACCGCAATCCTGCTTGGCTATTTGATGCTTCCGGTCTTTCTCTTTGTTTATCCATCCGTCCCTTTTTATATCGGGCTCTTGCTGCAAGTTCCGATGCTGATTGATGGCTATACACAGCTGCGCAAATGGAGAGAAAGCACCAATTGGCTTCGCGCACTCACTGGTTTTCTCAGCGGCGCGGGCCAATCCGCTATCGTGGTTAGTGTCTCACTGTTCTTTATCCAGCTGATTCTCAACTGGTAAGCCAAGGTCATTTACAATCGCGACTTTTTCCAGCTAGCTCATAGATAAAAGTACATCCCAATATCAAAATACCCCCCAACAATTGTGTCACAGTCATTTTTTCACCCAAAAATATACTGGACATCGCGATAGCTGATATCGGGTCAATATAGCTGAAAACGGCTATTGTCTGGCCACTTAACTTGGGAATTGCAGAAAAATACAGAAAATAAGCGATACCCGTATGGACGATGCCTACAGTCAAAAGCAATCCAAGCGATGCCCAGTCCAATTCTTCCAGCCCTATTGTTTCGGTTGCAAATACATAAGGCAATAAAACCACAGCGGCTACAGCAAGCTGTACCATGCTGCTCTGTGCCCCCGATAAATTCTTGATAAACTTATTGGTAATAATGACTCCTGTATAAAGAACCGCTGCCGCAAGACCAAATCCAATCCCCAATAATTGGTTGTTCTGTGCCCCACTACTTCCCACTCCTACGATTAAAAACATGCCGGTCATAGCGCCTAACATACAGACTATCTTTTTGGCGTTCAACTGTTCTTTCCAAAGAATTGGAGATAGAAGCATGACTAGTACAGGCGCGAAGTAATAGCATAAGGTAGCTTTTGAGATTGTCGTATATTTATATGCTTGAAACAGAAAAATCCAATTAAAGCCCATAGCAGCACCCGATACGATTAACGGGAGCAGATTATGTCGAATCGCTTTCCAAGATGTCTTTTGACCGACGATGTAACTTGCCAGCAATAGAAATGCGCTGCCGATGACTCCCCTTGCTAAAGCAATCATGCTAGAAGACAAAGGTATATGTCTAACCACTAATCCAATGCTCCCGAAAATAAGCATCCCGACGATTAGACTTATCTTTGCGTTTTTCACCAGATATCACCCCTTCAATTAAATCGAATAGAAATTGATCACCATCGCTTTAAGAGTTGTTTCTCCGCAGCTTTTATACGTATGAGGCACTGCTGATGAGAAGCTGATGGAATCTTCTTTTTTCAATACGTAGTCTTCATTGTTGGTTGATAATACAAGTTCTCCTTCAAGAACAGTAATATACTCTTGGGATTTCTCGGAATGGCCAACAGAAGTGTAGGTAGCTCCAGAATCCATCTCGAGTAAAAATAATTCGAAGTTCCGTTGAGGTGTATTACCATAATAGCAGTAAACACGATACGTCCCATCTTTACTGGATTGCTCTTTCGCTTCGGTCTTTTTGATAACTGTAGTGTTTTGCTCATGCTTATCAATCAAAACCGTATACGGGACATTCAATCCTTTCGCGATTTTCCAAATCGTATTGATCGTCGGGTTAGTATCTCCCTTTTCTATCTGAGAGAGCATCACCTTGCTTACTTCAGATAATTCCGCTAACTGCCCTAAACTTAAATTTCTTTCTAATCTCAACCGCTTCAGATTCTGTGCAATCACTAGATTCAGATTCATAGATAAAACCTCCTGTCCGTACATTCATAATAAAATACATGCCAAACGCTGTAAATTATAACTTTCATTCGTTAAATATATTTTATAATCTACAAGAAAATGATCGCTTTTTCGAACCTCGGTTATGTCACTAAACCTCCAAACGGCTTCCCTGTTTAATTGGAGTACAAAAAACATCCCGTCCCACTTTCTTTTTGGGACGGGATGTTTTTTTGACTACACCCTAAACTGACCAACTAAATTTTGAAGGTTCTCGGCCATTGTAGACAATGAAGAGGCAGAGGATGATACCTCTTCCACAGCCGCCAGCTGTTCCTCCACAATAGCCGAAACATTTTGTGACTCTGCAACAACTGTCTTAGATTCCTCTGAAAGCTTCTCAACGGAGTCTACAACTTGTTCCGTATTTACGGCGATTTGTTGGCAAGCCGCTGTTATTCCTTGCATTTGACTAGAAACCTCATGAATATTGTCCCTGATCTCTTCAAATAGCCTTCCTACGTCGTGTACGACACGAATACCTTCATCGACTTCCTTGACTCCCATATCCATTGATTCCACAACATGATGAGTATGATCGGTAATGGTACCAACCAATTTCGTGATTTCTGCGGCTGATTGGGACGATTGTTCCGCCAATTTACGAACCTCCTCCGCAACCACCGAAAATCCGCGCCCTTGTTCACCCGCTCTCGCCGCTTCAATCGCTGCATTTAATGCAAGTAGATTGGTTTGATTGGCGATCTCTGCGATCACGTCCACGATTTGCTCAATCTGTTTGGATTGTTCGTTCATTCTCGTAACAGCACCAGCTAATTGGTTCATCGTATGGTGAATCGAATCCATCTGTTTGATCGTTAATTGAATGGCTTTATTCCCCTCCAATGCTTTCTCGGAGGTTTGGGCCGAAAGAGATGTTGTTGTTTGGGTGCTCGAGGCGATTTGCTGAACTCCTGATGACATTTCATTGATCGCTTGTACACCTTCCGTCACGCTGTGAGCTTGTCTTTCCGCCCGAGACGCAACTTCTTGAATGGTAGTTGAAATCATTTCAGATGCTTGGCTTGATTGTTCTGCGCTTGCTGATAGCTCTTGTGAGGAAGAAGCCATATGCTGAGAACTATAATTAATTTGTTGAACCATTGTTTGAAGATTCTCCTTCATTCGATTGAAGGACTTCGCGAGGATCCCTATTTCATCTTTGTTTTTTACCTCAATTTCTTCCACTTTTAAATTGCCTAATGCAATTTCTTCCGACGCCTTCGCGATCGCCACAATCGGCTTGGATATCATTTTGGAACCGAAATACCCAATGAGAATTGCCAAAATAACCGCACTTATACTTATCGTGGCAATACCTACTGTAGCCTCATCCGTTAACTTCGTAATTTGATTCCTTCCTTCTTCCATCAGCTGCTGTTGACCTTTTGCTATATCATCTGCCAGCGGGTCAAGTTGCCGTCCCAAGGGAAGCACAACTCTATTGTAGGTATCTAATATCTCTTGAGAAGATTGATTACGATGAGCCATTTGAAGCAACTTTTCATATTGTTGTTTAAACTCTTGATTCAGCTCTTTTAGCTGTTTAAGCTGTTCTTGATCCTCACTCCGTTGGACAAGTGGGTAGGTTTCATCAACAAGACGGTTTACATTATCGTTCGAGGTTCCTAATTGATCCAGGAATGATTGATCCTTGGTGAGCAGATATCCACGCAACCGACCAGATTGTTTGGCTGCTTCCACTTGAATATTTTGTGCATTGGATAAAATAACGGCTCGCCTTTTAATAAGATCTGAATCCACACCATCTACCCTTTTTAGGTAATAATACGAGATACTGCTCGTTATTCCTAATAAGATGGCGATGAGTAAAAACATAGCCATTAGTTTTTTCCCTATGGTTAACCTCATGATTGCTCCTCCCACCTCAAATAAGTAACCCAAATCTTCCAATAACCTGAGTTTATTTTACAAATATTGTTAATATTAACAACTTTCATATGTAAATTATAGGAGTTCAATGTGGAAAATAGTAGAATTTTATCCAGATTAATATGTAAACTTTGTGTACAGATTAAAGCCCCCCTCAACCAAGAAGGGGGGGAATCCATTACAATTTGAAAGTGCCAATCACCGTTTGAAGGTCCTCAGCCATCTTGGACAAGGAATTTGCGGAAGTGGAGATCTCCTCCATGGACGCGAATTGTTCTTGAGCCGCCGCTGATACGTTCTGAGTCCCGGATGCGGCTTGTAGCGCTACTTCGGTAACCGAATCAATTGCCTGGTGAACTTGAGTTGTACTTGCAAGCATTTGCTCGGATGCCGCTGAAACCTCCTGAATCTGTCTGGCAACTTCAATGACGGAGCCTTGTATTTGTTCAAAAGATTCACCCGCTGTGTTCACGACGCCGATTCCTTCCATAACTTCTCGCGTCGCCATACCCATTGACTCCACAGCCTTGCTGGTCTCATCTTGGATATGAGCGATCAATTGGGAGATCTGTTGAGCTGAACCTACTGATTGTTCCGCAAGCTTACGCACCTCGTCAGCCACTACCGCAAAGCCTCGTCCATGCTCTCCTGCCCTCGCAGCTTCTATGGCCGCATTCAACGCAAGCAGATTGGTCTGGGCCGAAATGCTTGTAATCACTTCCGTTATCTGTCCAATTTCCAAAGATCGCTCGCCCAATCCCTTGATGACTTTTGCAAGCTCGTTCACGGTAAGGTTAATAGAATTCATCTGTTGGACTGCTGTTTGAATGGCGTCATTGCCTAATTCCGCTTTCTCGGAGGTCTGGTTTGCCGCTTGGGAGACACCCTGTGCAGTAGCGGCAATTTGTTTCACGCCTGTGGCCAGATTCCCCATGGCTTGGGAACTCGCTTCGATGCTTTGCACCTGTATATCGGCACCAGCCGCCACTTCCTGTATAGTAGTCGCAATCTGGGCACTTGCTTTACTGGTTTGTTCAGCGCTAGCCGTTAGTTCTTCAGCTGACGCCGATACCTGTTCCGTACTTTTGCTGACATGATGAATCACATTCCGAAGATTCGACACCATTTGGTTGAAAGAAGCACTTAATAATCCGATTTCATCTTGTGTTCTTACTTTTAATTCATCAACTGTCAAATCTCCCTGAGCAATTCTCTGTGAAGTATTGGCGAGATCTACAATCGGCTTGATCATTTTGGATACGACCAGGTAGAAAATAACCCCGGAAACGATTAAGAAAATGATCAACAAAACGAGGAAACTTTTCGTTTCATTCCACGCTTTTTCATTGACTTTAGACACTTCATAATCTACAGCATACAAGGCGAGAACCTTGCCATCGTTGTCCATAATTGGATAGAAGCTGGTGATCCAGGTTCCAACATCATCGGAATAGATCGCTGTCGTCTGACTGCTCTTTGTTTCATATGCTTTTTTGGCCGGCTCATTAAAAACGGGGCCACCCGTCGTATATTCTGATCCATATGTAAGATTTCCGTCCATTGCTGATGTACTCAAGGTAGGAAAATAGAAATGTCCATCTTTAAGTGTCACGAGATAGAGATTGCCAATATTCGAGTCAGATGTTCGAATGATATCATCCATTTGTTGATGCATCTCGATAACATCTGGATTTGATGCTTCTGGTTTATTTACCACTGATTTGACTTTGTCAATTTCGAGGTTTTCCGCAAGAAGAATGGAATAGGCGTGTAATTCTTTGTTCATTGAGTCAATATTGCTTGTTTTGATTTTGGAGTAAGCGTCAAACATGGCTGATAATCCAAATAACATGAGAACCAGGAAACTAATCAACAGCATCTTTACACGAATCGATAACCTCACTTGATTCATTAAGAATCCTCCTATCATACCTTCCATTCAAGCAATTACTCTCGCACCTGAATATTCATCGCATTTATATTGCGAATAGAATAAATTGTAATAAAATTTTCGACATGATTCAACAATCCTTCATGTTTTAGTATGTTATTTCTCTAACATTCTAAAGAATAGCTTAAAATTCACAAGATTTGAAGATTTTCTTTAAACAAAGAAAAGAGGAGAAGCCAAAAGCAGCTCCCCCTCTTTTTTCTACATATGGTTTTGAAATCTGTTGACTGTTTAGACAAACGTGAACATTCGATCAGGATGGTTGGTGCAGATTTGGATATCCGGATGCCATTGCTTGATCTTGCGCATCACGTGAGGATCGTCCACGGTCCAGGCTATGACTGTAAATCCGGCGTCGATGGCGGCACAGGCCAGCTCCCCCGTCAAGAACTGATAAGAAATGGAGAGAATTTCGGCCCCCGCTTCACGTAGTTGCTCCAGCATCAACACGGGACGTCCGTAGACAATCAGACCAGTTTTTATCGTCTTATCCATCCGCCGCACCTGACGGATCACCTCATGGTCAAAAGAAGTGATGTACGCGTCCCGCTTCATGTCGTGCTTTTCTAGAAGCTGTACGACGCTTTCGGCCAAATGAGGGTACATGTCTCCTGCAGTCTTTAGTTCAATGTTAAGCTTGCCCCTGCCTTTTACGGCCTGCAAAACTTCCTCCAGAGAAGGAATCCGCTCCTTGGCAAACCGTTCATTCATCCAACTGCCGGCATCTAACGACTGCAATTCGGCAAAGGTATGATCCTTCAATAAACCCGAGCCATTGGTGGTGCGTTCCAATGTGAAATCGTGGAATAGCACGGGGACTCCATCTTTGGACAGCTGCACATCTACTTCGATCGCCTGAATGGCAGGTTCAGCCAGAGCCAGACGGATGGCAGTCATTGTATTTTCCGGCGCCTTGCCGGACCAGCCGCGATGGGCAATGTAGATGTTCATCCTGATTTGCTCCTTTGTTGTGATGTGCTGGTGATTATTTCTTCAAGAGCTTGTCGCCCTTGTCCGTAGCCGCCTTGATTGCATCGTCTACACTGGCTCTGCCGAGCATGGCTCGTTGTAGCTCCTTCTGGATAACATCTTGCAGCTCTTTGTACCCTGGCGCCATCGGGCGGGCATAGCCATACTGCAATTGGTCGACTGCTACCTTAAAGTTAGGCTCTTTTGCATAAAAGGCTTTCATTTCTGAGGATTCGACCGCTTCCGTGGTTACAGGCATATATCCTGACGCGATCGACCAGTCAACCGTTTGCGGAGTATCGGTCATCCATTTGATGAATTCCCAAGCTGCTTTTTTCTCCTCCTCAGGCGATTTGGCGAGGATCACCAGGTTGGCTCCGCCTGTCGGTACTCCGTAGTTCTTATTTGCTGGAAGGAACGCGGTTCCCAAATCAAACTTTGCGTTTTTCTTCAATTCGGTCAGCGATCCAGTCGTAGTGAAGATCATCCCTACTTTTTGGTTCAGGAAGTCAGCTTCGGCAACGTCCCAGGAATCATAGTTCTCGCCTGGCGGATTTTTCATTAAACCGTCTTTCACCATTTGCGTCCAATAGTTTATAGGCGCTTTCCCAGCCTCGTTATCAATGGAGAGGCTCTTGCCGTCCTCGCTTAGAATACTGCCGCCGTTTTCGAACACCATCGCTTCATAGAACCAGATGTCGATCGGCGTGGAGAAGCCGTAACGAACGATTTTATTGCCTTCCTTCTTGGTCAGCTTCTCCGAATAGCTTTTCAGCTCATCCCATGATTTCGGACCCGCAGGATCAAGTCCTGCCTGTTTCAGCACATCGCGGTTGACATACATGAGCGGAGTGGAGCGATTGAACGGGATGGCGTACAGCTTATCTTTCCAGTAGGAGTTTTTCATCAGGCCGGGAATGTATTTCTTTTCTTCACCGTTAGCGTATGGCCCCAGGTCTTCCAGCACCTTGGCGTCGGCAAAGGCTGCGATTGAGGCGAGTTCCACCATGGTCACGTCTGGTTGGTTGCCCGCCGCGACAGCCGCAAGCACCTTGGAGTGATTCGTGGAATAGGAGCCTTGGTGTGCCGCTTTTACCACGATGCCTTTATGCGTCTCGTTGAACTTTTTCACCATCTCTTCAATCTTCTTGCCTCTCACGCCACCTACTGCATACCAGAAGTCGACCTTCACAGGCTGGCCGTTAGCGACTGTGGAAGCTGGTTGGGCTGAGCCGTTCGGATTGGTCGACTGTCCCTTGCCGGAAGATGAGCAGCCGCTCAAGATGGCTGTCAAGCTCAAGGACAGTACACACGCGAGTACTCCGGTTTTTTTCAAAGCTTTCATGATTAATTCCCTCCTAAATGGTTTCTTTTATTTGGATTGATAGGTAAACGCCTTAATGATATGGCGCTGGGCCACAAAGAAAATAATCAGGATCGGCAGGATGAGAATCACGTTGCCAGCCATCATGACGTTCCATAACGTTCCGCCATCCGACATGTGAAGGCCGGAAATCCCTACGGGCAGTGTACGAGCTTCATCGCTGTTGGTCATGATTAATGGCCAGAAATAATCGTTCCAGTGGTAGATGAAGCTGAACAAGCTGAACGTGACAAGAACTGGCTTGGCCATCGGCACCATAATCGTCCACATGATTTTCCACTCGGAGGCATTGTCGAGCCGGGCTGCTTCAATCACTTCATCAGGGACCTGCATGAACGCCTGTCGCAACAGGAAGATGCCAAATGCGCTGGCGGCATAGGGCAAGATCAAAGCCCACAGCGTGTTAATCAGATGCCATCCGCTAAGCTGCACATAAATTGGAAGAAAGATCACTTGTCCAGGCATCATCAGAACGATGAGGACCAGGGTAAATAGCAGGTTGCGTCCCGGAAACTTCAGCCGGGCAAACGCATAGGCCGCTGGCACCCCTGTCAACAGCTGAAGAATCAAAATTCCGATGGAGACCACAATGCTGTTCAAGGTAAAGGTTAAAAACGGACCAGACTGCCACGCTTGGACAAAATTCCCCCACTCCCACGTGGACGGAATCAAGCTTGGCGGGAACTGGCGCACTTCCGACATCGTTTTGAACGCGGTAGATGTCATCCATAGGAACGGAAAGACAAACATGAGGGCAACTATCAATAGCGAGAGCCAGTTCACCGTTTTCACGGAAAGAACGACCATCCGTTTCATTGCGTCTTCTCCTTTTCTCATCCATTAACGGTAGTGAACACGTTTGGAGATGAATAAAAAATGCAAAGCAGTTAATAGTCCTACCATCACCAACAACAGAACGGATGCGGCCGAAGCAAGCCCGCCGTTGTAAAAGTCCATGCCTTGTTGGTAGATGTAATAGACTAGCACGTTGGTACTGTTGATCGGCCCACCCTGTGTCATGATGGATACCGTATCAAACACCTGAAAGGAAGAGATGGTGTTAATGATCAACAAAAAGAATATCGTGGGCGACAGCATGGGTATCGTGATACGGCACACCGTCTTCCATGCTGGCGAGCGATCAAGCTCTGCCGCTTCGTAGATGTCACGCGGGATATTCTGCAACCCGGCGATGAAGATCAGCGTGTTGTAGCCCACTCCTTTCCAAACGCTGACGAGAATCAGCGAGAACAGAGCGCTGTTCGGATCAGATAGCCATGTGTAAGGGGGCAATCCTACCGCTTCTAGCATCGCATTCAAGAGACCAAACTGCGGGTCCATCAGCCACATCCACAGCATCGAGACAGAGACCAGCGAGATAATATGCGGGCTGAACACCATCGCCTGAATCACGCTGTAAATTTTGGCTTGCCTGTTCAGCCATAGGGCTAGAAAAAAGGAAAGGAGCAATCCCAGAATGACTGTCGCCACGGTGAATACCATCGTGTTCATAAACACTTCTTTGAAATCGGCGTCCGCAATCAAATCCGTGTAATTCTTGAGTCCGACCCACTCCATCTGATCCAGATTGACCAGTGACCAGTCCTCGAAGCTGAGATAGATAACGGACAAGACGGGATAGAAGAAAAAGACGGCAAAGAGGAGGAGCGCTGGCCCCATATACAGATACGGGCGGATCATACCCGCCAGGTCACGTTTGGCCACCGGCTCGGCTTGCGCTTTGCCAGTGTTCGCCACCTCCTGCGAGACCGCAAGCTTGCTCATCAGACCACCCCTCCTGCCAACGAATGGTTACGAGCCAGTCCTTCCAGCCGCCCAACACGATTTCCGCTGAGTTTATCAAATACATAGATGTGTGGTAGCGGAATCGTAACCTTCACATTCGCTCCATTTTCCACCAGCTTCTCGGTATCTGCCTTTACGACGATCCGTCCTTTGTCCGTTTCGATGTAATAAAGGGTTTCAAAACCGAGGATCTCCCGTGAGACAACCGCCCCGGACAGTGACCACTCCTCCTCGGAATGCACCGGGGAAACGGCAGCCGGTGTAATCGTTGCCTTTTCCGGACGGAAGCCCCACAGATGATTTGGCTGTTCGGCAGGGAGAACATTCATGGCCGGAGAGCCGATAAATTGAGCGACAAACAGATTCGCCGGCTCTTGATACAGCTCTATGGGCGCTGCCACCTGCATGATCTCACCCTCGTTCATGACGACGATCTGATCGCCCATGGTCATCGCTTCTACCTGATCATGCGTCACGTAGATAAAGGTCGTCCCCAATTGCTTATGTAAGCTGGTCAGCTCTACTCGCATCTGGTTGCGAAGCTTGGCGTCCAGATTGGAGAGCGGTTCGTCCATCAAAAACACCTGTGGCTTCTTCACCATGGCGCGGGCCAGGGCGACCCGTTGCCGTTGTCCGCCGGAGAGCTGCGATGGCTTACGCTTCAGATACGGGGTCAGCCCAACAATCTCGGCGAACTCCTCGACCAGTGCCAAGCAATCCTTTTTGGAGTAGCCACGATTGCGCAGACCATAAGCGATGTTGTCATAGACACTCATCGTCGGGTAAAGGGCGTAATTTTGAAACACCATCGCCACATCCCGTTTGCCCGGAGCCAGATGGTTGACCGACTGGCTGCCGATCCATATCTCGCCCTCGTTCACGTTTTCCAGACCAGCGATCATTCGCAGCGTAGTCGACTTCCCACAGCCAGACGGTCCCACAAGCACGGTAAAAGAGCCGTCGGGAATGAGCAAATCCAGTTCTTTTACCACCTGTTGGTTGTTGTAGGTCTTGCTAACTTGCTTTAACACGACTTGAGCCATCTACTCCCACTACCTCCCCGTTAACTTGACAGTCACAATCTCTTGCACAAAATCTTGAAAATTAGCAAATCGGCAGTCAGGTTCAGCATCCGCCCAAACCTGTGTACCGTACCACTCCAGAATGGCGCACCTTACCCCTGCTGCCCGCGCCGCCAACAAGTCGTACTGGGTATCACCAATCAACAACGCATCCTCGGCAGACAGCTGAAGAGTCTCTAACGCCTTATGTAAAGGCTCCGGCGAAGGCTTGCCGCTCGACACATCATCTACGCAGACAACACAGTCGAAATAGTCGAGAATACCAGCAGATTGCAGTCCCGATAGAGCAAATTCCCTCTGCTTATTGGTGACAATCCCCAGCTTCATTCCCGTATCTCGCAGTGTTGACAACCCCTCCTGGACAAAAGGAAACAGCTGGGATTGCTGATAATTCTGCTCCCGCACGTTTGCATAGTACGTTTGCAAAACCTCTTCATGATTGAACCCGACAGCGGCTTCAGCGAGAAAATCATCGAACGACTCGCCAAAGCGACTGATCAGCTCCGTTTGCGTAAAACGTCCGGGCGCATAGTGCTCCGCCGTTCGAAAAACAGCGTCGATGACCGCATCACGGGTATCTAGCAGGGTTCCGTCCAAATCAAATAACAGACATCTGTACATCAACCAAACTCTCCTTCCACAACTGGTGGCTGCCCACCGACACAGCTATTGCTCCATGTTGCAGTGCTTTCACCATCTGTTCCCGCTTGGTGATCAAGCCTCCTGCGATGATGGGCACCTGAAGTTCTCGGCAGTATTCTTCGATGTATTCCGGGATTAGCGCTGGCATGATTTCAACAGCGTCCGGCTGCGTCTCTTGCACGGACTCAAGCCCGGACTTCACCGCGTCGCTGTCCACTAGAAACAAGCGCTGAATGGTTAACAGCTCGTATTTTTTCGCCAGCTTGATCAGCGTATTGCGTGTGGTCACAATCCCGTCAGGCTTCACATGCTGGGCGAGAAAAGCCAGACCTTCCCGGTCGTAACTGATGCCTCCAATCCGCTCCAGATGCAAGAACACGGGGCGGGAGTGCCCTCTAAAAAAATCAACATAGTTCTTGATGACCCGGATGTTCCCGATCGAAAGAACCACCGCCCCCACTTGTGCCTCCGCAGCCTTTTCTAAATATTTTGGCTCTTTGACGGACGCGATCAGCCTGTGCTCTGTTAGCCCCTTTAAAAAATCTGCCTTATTCAAAGATCAAAACTCCCTTCTAAAAACAAAAAACTCGACCTAAAATCTCCAGGCAATCTCAATACAAGACCTCGAAATTTCGTCGGGTTTCTCCATGACTCCAACCAAACTAGCATTCACTTGTCAATTGAAATGATAACGTGCAAGCATTAAGCAAGTGTTAATCCTATGTAAAAATTGGAATTGTTTTGGTAAAGAAAGGATGACATCTGATCAACTCACCTTAAAAAGGCCCGCCCAGTCATCTACATGACGCAGGGCGAGCCTCTTTATTGTATTAGCTGTGTGTTATTGAATAATCTCCACGTGAAAGCCTTTTTTCTTCAGTTGATCCAGCGTCATGTCTTTGACGACAAAATGTGCTGCCCCAACGACGACAAATGAAGTGGATGAACCTTCTTTTTCCAACAGCTTCGCAAGCTTATCCGCCATATTTTTGTCCCGTTCTCCAAGCAATCGCTTGGCTGTTTCGCTTTGGACAAATTGCTGATTGGCGCTGAACGATTGAGAGAAGGTGCTCACATCGCCTTTGGCCCACAGCTGCTGCCACTGTTTGAATGCGTCAGCTCCTTCATTCTTGACAGTACTCGGGTTCAACACGGAGTCTAGCGCTTGGTTTAATTCTTTTTCTTGTTCTGTGGCAGGAACGCTGTTGAGCAGATCCCCTTGAAACTTAACACCTTCCAGCTCCTGAACCGGTTTCTCATTGAGCATAGCCTTCTGGATAAAGTACAGATCAACGCCCATGTTTGCCGCTTGTGTCAGATCTTCCGACTCTTCCATCAGTGAACTCATGGACAGATTGTTGGATACGACCCAAGGCTTATAGGGATCAAACGCACCCTTCGGAATTCCAAGCTTGTCAGTAACCTTCTGCAATTTCTCGTAGGTTTCTTGGGAGATGTGATTTTTCAGCGTCGTTCCATCGTTGTAAGTCGTTAATTTCGTAAAATACTCAAGTTCGGTTTTATCTTTGGAAAGTAGATTTGCCTCCACCCAAAGACTATCTGATGCGTTAAATGCGTCTTTGATGTTCTTTTTCATCGGATACATCAACGAATTCCCCAAGTGGATTGATCCTAGCAGATAGAGCGTGTTACCACCGTTCGTAACCTTCCAGAAAAACCCTTTCGCTCCTGCTCCAGCTGTATCATAGGTATAGTCGACGAGTCTGCTTGCCAGTACGACAGCTTGTTCGACCGTGCAAGGCTGGTCGAGATCAAGTCCGCTTGCAGTGCCGTTCACGATCTTTTTCTTTTGCAAGAAGTTGATGGGATCATATTTATCGATTTCGAAGGCTTCCGGCAGCTTATACTGAGCCAGCACACCGTACAGCGACTTTAGCACCGCTTCTCTCGTAAGCTCCGTAGTATCCGCAGGCAAGGAGAATGTCCCTGTTTTGCTTAGTCCGATCGCATCCAGCTTTGTCGACGTGGCTTCCAGCAGTGACTTAAGCTTGTCTACGGTAATCTGTTTCTGGAAGTCATCGCCCTTATACCAGCTCATCGGGTAGATTCCGTATTTTTCGCCTTCATGAAGAGTTTGAATTGACCACTGGCTAATTTGAGGCGCTTTTATCGGAGCTTCATTCGCTTGAACCGGTAAGATACTTCCTAGTAAAGTCATGATACCAAGCAACCCTGAGGCTAAGCCGCGTTTCAGCCTTCCCCATTTACTGAACATCATATTTTCTCCTCCAAAAGTAGGGTTATATTTTGTAAAACATTGCTAATTATATCGTATATTACGTATATTTAACAAGTTTTAGAAATATTGAACCCCTTCGTAATCAGAGCTTTGATTCTTCTGATCTATCACTAAAAAACACTAGAATTCATATTAATTTTCCAAGAAAATGAAGTTAAGTTTTCTATTATTCCGATACGGAGCGGATGCTATGTTAAACATTTTTCTCTCATTGATCCTAAACATCATCCTGGGAGTTGTTGGAGTTGTTGGTTTTGTTGCTTTAATTGTAGTATCCCTTAAATATTTTGTATTAGGACCGCCAACCCCCTTATGGTGTTCCCGCAAGTACAGAACTCAAACTATTCCTCTATTTTCTCGTGTATCTGCTTATTTTTATCCTCTGTAACTTTCCGCTATCCAAGAAATTCCTCTACGGAAAATTGATCTATTATATTTTTAGCGGTCTCGTCGTCTATTGTACGTTTCTTGTACTTCGCGATAGATAATACCCTCTATTTCCCCTTCTAAAAGAGATCCATTAAGCCGTTGTTATTTTGGCGTAGAGGATAAAAAACAGGGTCAGTTCCCCTATGATCACGATGCTTGAAGCGACCATGTTCCAATCCATAATAAAAAAGGCGGCTAACATGCCTAAAAATAAACTCAAATGATACATTTTCAAACGATTCTGTTCATGCCTGTATCGGTGAAAGACAAAAGCAGTCGCAAGGAAATAAAGCAACACAGAGCCAAAAACAAAATAGAGGATGAATGAATAATCGACGTCACTCAAGCATAATAGGTTGATCGATGCGGCAATCATACTTAACGACATGAGAATAAACAGGTGGCCGTAAATGATCGTCTGTCCTGCTGTTTGGATCGACTTGTTTACCTTTTTTTCTATCGTATCGAAATACTGCCACCACATCGAAATAATCAGGACGAATGATATAATGGCGTAAGTGATTAAACTCCAATCCCCTTCTTGTGGGTGTAAAACAGTTAGGGTGCTGACAACAGATTCTCCGAACAGGATTAAGGTCAATGAAGCAAATCGTTCGAGTAAATGAGCTGTATTTGTCGGAGCCTTCACCAAATACTTACGACCGAAAATTGGCACAATGATGTCAACGATAATGCCTGCATATAACACAGCGTATCGGATCCACGAATCAAAAAAGAGTGAAAAAGATGAAAGAATGACACCAATCCAAAAATAAGTTCCCAGGTATCGAGCTGCTTTTCTTCTATATCCTTCTTGTGAATGTTGTACAACAAGATATTGGATCGCGGTCAGTACTCTTAGACCGATATAGCCAATAAAAAAAGGGTGATAATAACGATCAAAATCAACCGATAAGCTGGCCGTCATAATCAGGACAAAAAACATTTGCAGAATCGCAAATATTCGTTGATGCAATAAGTCTTGGCCGAACCGATTATGAAACAATGTTTGCCCAACCCAAGCCCACCAAATTGGGATGAAAATTAAGACAAACTTCTCTAGATATTCCAGAGGAACAATTCCCTTCTCCACATGAAGCAAAATACGAGTCGTAGTCGCAACAGCCGCCACAATGAGCAAATCATAAAAAAGCTCCAACCACGTAACTTTCTTTTCCTCCATTTCTGGCCCCTCTCCTATCACCAAAAGATCAGTTGTTGAAAAAAGCAATGTAAATGGGGTTCCATCATAACACATAAAAGCCAGTTTTCACCACGCTGGAGGTGTAAACCGGCCTTTACTCCAAATTAAAATCCTAACAACACTTGACATTAGTAAGTAACTAACGGTATTATACTTACATAAAGTAAGTTAATAACACAAACTAAAGTAAACTACGATGATAAGGAGAAGGTTAACATGATAAACATTTATCCAGCTGAATCACGTTTTACAGCCAATCACGGGTGGTTAAAATCCTCACACAGCTTTTCATTCGCCGAATATTATGATCCGAACAACATGAGCTTTGGCCCGCTTCGGGTACTGAATGATGATTTTGTGGCTCCAGGACAAGGGTTTGGTGCTCATCCTCACCGGGATATGGAGATCGTCTCGATTGTTTTAAAAGGTGAACTGAAGCATCAAGATAATACGGGCGGTTCGGAAATCGTTCGACCTGGAGAAATCCAACGAATGACCGCGGGAACTGGGGTCATTCACTCCGAATATAATCCTTCCTCGACTGAAGAGGTCAACTTTTTACAAATCTGGTTTCTGCCAGAAAAGAGCGGGTTAACGCCATCTTATGAGCAAACAGCCTATGACCAAAAAGCCTTAAAAAATCAATTGCTTCCTGTCGTTTCGAATCGTACTCAGACTGAAAATATAGCGTACATCAGCCAAGATTTGACGCTGTATCTGTCGGAATTAGATGAGAAGAACTCTCTTGCCTTTCACCAGGAGAAGGATCGCAAAATCTTTTTGTTTGTGATTGAAGGTGAACTTACTTTAAATGGGCAAACCAAGTTAAAAAAGCGTGATTCCGCGAGAATTACGGACGTGACTGATTTGAAGATAGAGGCCAATTCCAACTCGAAATTCATGTTGATTGATTTGCCCTAAATTTATTACGCGCGGGTTTCCCTGACGAACTAGCCAGAGTTCTCTTTAGAGAAAGGATGATAACGCTATGTCTATCCGTATTTATTCCATTGATCAACAGGTAGCTGGACAATTTGACGAGGGTAAACTCGTAGAGCAAAAGCCTATCGGATTTCCGGGTGAGGGATCCGCAGTCGATCGAGTAGGAACGCTATTTTATTGGGCGTGGTTTCAGGCAAAAGACGATGCTTATCTTCCCCCGCACCCTCATCGTGGATTCGAAATCATTTCATATCTCTTAAAAGGTGAAGTACACCATCAGGATTCTCTTGGAAATGAGCGCTCCCTTAAGGCCGGGGGTTTACAGGTTATGCAAACAGGCAGCGGGGTTCAACACTCCGAAAAATATGAAAAAGGTACTTCCGGATTCCAGATTTGGTTTGAACCCTTTATGGGAGAGGCTCACTACGCCACACCAACCTATGCGGATTACGCGGCTGATGTCATTCCGGTTGCCGAAAAAGATGGCGTAACGGTTAAAAGCATACTGGGCGGCCATTCTCCCGTTCAACTGGTGGCCGACTCCCTAATGTGGGATGTTCATATCTCTGCCGGACAAAAGTATGAACTTACGATTCCTAACGGATATTCAGTCGCTGGGCTTGTGGTTGAAGGGCAATCGAATTGGCGTTTTGACAATGAAACAAGAAGTGTAGTCGCGCAAGAGTTTGTGGTATGTGATGCAAATGTGCCTAGCTCTTTAGAAATCGAAGCAAGCGCCAATGGAGATACACGTTTGATCCTGATTCAAGTTCCAAGCGCTCTCCCTTATCCTTCTTATAAAGAAGTGAAGATCAGAGCTAAAGTTTCGAAAACTCACCAAGCCGATGAATGACATGGCACGTACAGGCAATCCCCTTGTAAAAAAGATCAACCACCATGTTCTCGTTAGGGGCATGATTCGCTTCATCAGCATTGGCGTATGGAACCATCACGGACGGAACCCCAAGAATTTGGGTCCAGACATAATCAGGCAGGCTGCCCCCTACACCCGGCACAAGAAGCGGTTCCTGCGAATACGCATCTAATACCGCCTGCACCACCACTTTTACGATCTCAAGATCAGCTGGGGTTCTGGATGGTTTCATATCGCCCTGGTGTATGACCTCAATATCGGGAGCATGCTTTTTCACATGGGCGCAAAACTTTTCAAAAATGTCGTCTGGTTCCTGATCCACAACAAGCCGGATATCCATCTTTACACTTGCTTTTGCGGGAATAATCGTCTTAGAGCCCTCTCCTCCATAACCGCTATGAAAGCCGCAAATATTAAAGGTTGGCTCCATCGCCAGCAAACGATAAAAGGTTTCCGCATCCGCTTCCAAATCAGGGTATCCGACCTGCCGGATCATCTCCTCCCGGTCAAAAGGCAGCTTGCGGAACAATTCGATCTCGAACGCAGAAGGCTCACGTATCTGATCATAAAACCCCTCGATCAGTACCCTACCTTGCTCATCACGCATCGTTCGAAGCAGGTCGATTAGTTTCCATGCCGGATTCGGGGCAATGTTGCCCATATTCCCCGAGTGGTTATCCCACTTGGCTCCATGCGCAACCAGCTCGACACCCAGAATTCCCCTGACCCCGAGCTCCACAGAAGGGGTTCCGCTGCTATGCATTGGCCCGTCGGACGTGTAAACGAGATCACACGCGAGTAGTTCCTTGTTGTCGGTAACGAACGAGGAGAGATTCATGCTGCCGCTCTCTTCCTCGCCCTCAAACACCATCTTTACATTGACAGGCAATTCACCATAGCTGTCGAGATAAGTTTTGATCGCCAGCACTTGCGCCATCAGCTGTCCTTTATTGTCGCCTACACCGCGGCAATAGATCCTGCCGTCCCGAATGGTGGGTTCAAATGGAGGAGACAGCCATTCCTCGATTGGATCAGGCGGTTGCACATCATAATGTCCATAAATCAGTACGGTAAAATCGTTCTCCTCCCGCATGATTTCACCATAAACAACGGGATAGCCGGCTGTTTCAATCAGTCGCACATGGATGCCGCACTCCTCCATCATATCCTTCAACAGTTCTGCGCACTCTCGAATCCCGATGTTCATGGTACTGATGCTTTTTTGTTTCAACAAGGTAAACAATTGTTGCAGATACTGCTCTTTTCTCTGTTCGATCAGGTGCTCCACCTTCGTTAAACTCACATCTATCTCCTCTTCCATTGTTTGATCCCTTTCCTCTTTTAGCTATAGAGATGGCATGCGATACCATGGTCGTTTCCAACCTGTTGCATTAGTGGTCGCACTTGTTTACAGATATCCATCACTTGGGGACATCTGGTGGAGAAGGCACACCCCTGCGGCGGATTCGCTGGCGAAGGCACATCTCCTTGCAAAATCATTCGTTCCTTCCTCATTCGCGGATCAGCTACCGGTATGGCACAGAGAAGGGTTTGGGTATATGGATGCAATGGATTGGCATACAGCGCTTCCGTCGAACCCATTTCAGCCATTCTCCCCAGATACATGACACCCACTCGATTGCAGATATGGCGGACAACACCCAGATCATGGGAAATGAACAGGTAGGTTAACTGAAACTTTTCTTGCAAATCCTGCATGAGATTCAAAATCTGCGACTGAATCGAAACATCCAAAGCGGAAACCGGTTCATCCGCAACCACCAACTTCGGATTGAGGACAAGCGCGCGGGCTATGCCAATTCGTTGCCGTTGACCCCCAGAAAACTCGTGGGCATATCTGTTGATGTATGAGTGGTTTAAGCCGCATGCATCCATAATCTGCAGAATCCGCTCATCCCGTTCCTTGGCATCGCCAATTTTGTGCGCTTTAAGCGGTTCGGCCAGAATGTCTTTTACCGTGAGCCTTGGATTTAAGGATGAATAGGGATCTTGAAAAACCATTTGAAAATTCTTGCGTTGATTTCTCATTTCTGTGGCAGATAAAGAAGACATCGGTATTCCTGCAAAATTCACTTCGCCTGACGTCGGTTTGACCAATTGCATAATCGCCCTGCCTGTCGTGGATTTGCCGCATCCCGATTCCCCTACCAATCCAAGCGTTTCCCCCGGCTTGATGTCAAACGTGATATCATCAACGGCTTTCACGATCGTCTTTGATTTTTGGAACATCCCACTCTTACCAGGAAAATACACTTTCATCTCTTTGACTTCCAACAATGTTTCGACCAAGCTGCTCCCCCCCATTTACGCAAATAGCCAACAACGACAACCATGTTTCTCTTCAATCTGGATGAGCTTAGGGTCATCTTCCCAACAGCGATCGAACGCATGTTCACATCTGCCCGCAAATCTACATCCCCGATTAATCGTTCCTGCTGGTGGCACTTGCCCCTTGATTGAATACAAGCGGCTTTTCTTTTCCTCGGCGGAAGGTATCGATTGAAGCAGACCATTTGTGTAGGGATGCTTGGGATTATGGAATAAAGTGTCTACATCAGCCTCTTCCACGATCTCACCCGAATACATCACAATGACCCGATCACACATCTCCGCAACCACACCTAGATCATGCGTGATCAACAGGATGGCGGTCTTTTCCTTTTTCTGAAGGTTCCTCATCAGATCCAAGATTTGCAATTGAATCGTTACATCAAGTGCGGTTGTGGGCTCATCGGCAATCAGCAAATTAGGCTGGCAAGCCATTCCGATTGCAATCATCACCCTTTGCCTCATTCCCCCTGATAGTTCAAAAGGGTAGCTTTGATAGATTTGTTCCGCTCTTGAGATCCCGACTCTCTTAAGCATCTCGATTGAGCTTTTTTTCGCTTCACGCTTGGAGGCATTCGTATGAAGCTGGATAATTTCATCAATTTGTCGACCGATAGTGAATACCGGGTTTAAGGAGGTCATGGGCTCTTGAAAAATCATCGAGATTTCATTCCCGCGCACTTCCCTCATCTGGTCATCTGTCAGTTGAGTCAAATCTTTCCCGTTGTACAAGATTTGCCCTGAGGCAATTCGACCGGGAGGGCTCGGTATCAGCCGCATAATCGATAGCGAGGTAATACTTTTTCCACATCCCGACTCCCCTACAATTCCTAACGTTTCTCCCTCATATATGACAAAGGAAACGCCATTTACCACCGTAACGTCTTCCTGATCCTTTTGAAAATTCACCTTTAGCTGGTTGACTTCTAAAATGGGCTGTCTCATCCTCGTACTCCTAATCCTTAAGTTTGGGGTCCAAGGTGTCCCGCAATCCGTCACCAAGGAGATTAAAGCTTACGACCGTCAAAACAATGGCGATCCCCGGAAAAAAGGTCGGGTAAAAAATGCCCCGGCTGTTATCTTTCGCTGCGCTTAGCATGGCACCCCATTCCGGTGCGGTAATATCTCCGCCCAGACCAAGAAAGCTTAAAGCGGCACCAAGAAGGATCGCAGTACCTATCCGCATGGTCAGGTACACTATCACAACAGGAAACATACCGGGCAAAATATGCCGCACGATAATGACAAAATCCCTGACACCAATTGATTTTGCCGCCTCCACATAGGTCATTTGCTTTAGTGATAACGTACTGCCCCTGACAATGCGAATAAAAATAGGAATTGTAAATACAGCGACTGCGAAAATAATATTAACCATGCCCGCTCCAAGTACCGCAATTACAGCAATCGCAAGAAGAATCCCCGGAAAGGCAAGCAGAATATCTGTAAATCGAGTGATGAGTGAATCAATCCACCTTCCGTAGTAACCGGCGATAAGACCGAGTAAGGTTCCGATTACAGCTCCGAAGCCGACCGATACAAATCCAATGAAGAGTGTTTCTCTCGTTCCGGCCAGAACACGGCTGAAAATATCCCGATTTTGATGATCGGTCCCAAACCAATGTAGCGTAGATGGAGGTTGATGCTTACTGCTGTCTCGCAAGGAAATCTCCGCTTGACTGGGCACTAATTGAATCAATACGGGTTCCTTTATGTCAGTCTCAACTGCAACGGGAAGAACTGAGGTAACCGGACCAAGAGAAACCTTTACTTCCCCAATTCCTTTCGCAAGGGCAGTCATCACGCCCTCTTGATTGACTTGAAGCACTTCGCCATTCAGCGATTGGAATAGCAATTGCGAATCATTTGTTTTCTTCTTTCCCGAAAGAAATCCGTTACCAGCATTTGACTGAGTCGAACTATCGGCTGGAGATGCGGCAATGAACCGGCGTATTTCATCCAAGCCATTCAGCTTCTTACCATTCGACAACAGTGCCTGCACGCCAATTTGAAAGTTATCTCCCTTGTTTATTTTGCTTGAAGGACTACTCAAAAGCAGCTGGGTTAATACCGGAGTAGAATCATCAGCAGAAACTTCCACTTTGATGCGAGTGGAAACATCCCCTTTTGAAATCACGATCGAGGTACTTCCGTGTCCGGTTGGCGTTATGCTGATGTCCTTTCCAGTTTCCTTGACGGAGGTAATGAGACGATTCATGCTTTGTGCGGCTACATCTGAAACAACGCGCTGCGTCCCATCACTCATGATCTCCATGACGCTTACGACACCGGAGGTTTGTTTCGAAAGATCCATTCCCTTTTCAGCATACTGTTCGTTCACAGGCCGATTGGGGTCATACGGAGTGATCCAAGGGCCAATTAGCCCAAGCGTGAAAATCCCGATCAGCATCCAAAAGGCAAATACAGCCGTTCGTTGTTTCTTGAATTTGCCCAGGAATAACTGAAAAGGAGAGCAATCCTTCCTTTCCTTTTGTCGCAGTATCGGGGCTTGCGTCCGACTAGTAGAGGGTTCTTCGTATATCTGGCTTTTCATGCGTTCTGCTCCTCTTGGTTATTCATAGCGAATTTGCGGATTGACCAGGCTGTAACTGACATCAACCAGCAGATTGACAATGAGAAATTGGATCGAAAAGAGTAAAATCAGAGCCTGCATCACAGGGTAATCACGGGAGAGGACGGAATCAATCAGATACGAACCCAGACCCGGCCAAGCAAAAACCTGCTCAACGACAACCGCTCCCCCCAGCAAAAACCCAAACTGAAGCCCTGTCATGGTGATTACGGGTATCAACGCGTTTCTCAGGACATGCGTCCAAATAATGACCGATTCCCGCTGTCCTTTTGCCCGGGCGGTTCGAACAAAATCCTCTTGCAACACCTCAAGCACGCTAGAACGGGTAAATCGGGCAATGATCGCAGCAACCCCGAAGCCCAGAGTGATCGAAGGCAAGATGAGATGCTTCACGCTGCCACTCCCGCTTGTGGGAAACCAACCCAATTGAACGGCAAAAATCTGCATGAGCATGAGCCCAAACCAAAATTCAGGAATGCTGATGATCGTTGTGGTCGAAATGATCCCTACCCGATCCCAAAATGACTTGCGTCTGGCTGCCGAATAGATTCCTACAAGCAATCCAATCACCAACGCCCAAACCATGCTGGCGAAAGTAAGACCCATTGTAAATAAGAAGCGTCTGCCGATTTCTTCAGACACATTCGACTTCGTTTTATAGGAAACACCAAAATCGCCGGCGACGATGTGACTCATGTAGCGTCCATACTGCACGTACAATGGATCGTTGAAACCCATCTTCTCTTTTACTTTTTCATAGGTTGCCTGATCCATCTCCGCCCCGTACATGATGCGAATCGGATCCCCGGGAGTTAAATGGACGAACAAGAAAGAAATGATGGTTACAACAACTAAAATCGGGATCATTCCCAACACTCGCCTCAGAATATATCTAACCAATTTCTACACCTTCTCCTCTAGGACTTCTCTATTTTTTGTAAGCCTGATTGAGGCGGACAGTGTCGAGCGTGACCGATACATCTGATACATTTTTTCGCTTGGCGACCAAGACATCCGGGGTGTATAAGAAAATCCACGGCGCGTCATCCATGATGACCTTTTGCGCTTCGTCATACTTTTGCTGGGACACATTTTTGTCTGTTGCCTTGAGAGCGTCATTCAACAACTGATCCACCTGTTTGTTGATATAGAAGCCGGAATTGTTATAGTTGGGCGGAACTCGGTCGGAAGCAAAGTTCGGTCGCAGCCCCCAATCTGCCTCGGCAGTCCCGGTTCCCCATCGCCCGATAAATAGATCTGTCCCCTGACCGGAATCCAATTTTCCAAACAAGGTACCGCTTTCGTAAGCTTGAACTTCCACCTTGATCCCAATGTTTTGCAACTGCATTTTCACGTTTTCGGCAATCGCGACGAATTCCGTTGTGTTTCGCGTCCACAGCGTTGCCGTAAATCCATTCGGATATCCCGCTTCCGCCAACATTTGTTTCGCCTTGTCCACGTTATATGCATAGCTTGATTGTTTGGTATAGCCTTTGACCAATGGCGATAGCGGTGAATCAGCAACCGTTCCATAACCATCGGCAACCTGACTGATCAATTGTTCCTTGTTCATCGCATAGTTCATGGCTTGACGTACTCGTTTGTCTTTGTATTTATCAAGCTTTGTATTGATTCCTACATAAAGCACATTCAGCGACGGAGCGGAAAACACATCAACGTCCTGACCGGACTCCAACTTTTTCGCATCCAGCGTGGGGAGGCTGGTCACAATGTCGACCTCGCCCGCTTGGAGCATATTCACTCTCGTGCTGGCCTCCGTTACCGGTTTGAACAGGATGGCCGAGAGTTTGGCCTGGTTGTCCTTGTTCCAATACTTATCAAAAGGCACTACCTTCACATACTGCCCATTCTTCCATTCACTGAATTGATAAGGCCCTGTTCCCACCGGGTTACGGTCCAAATTGTACTTGGGATCATCCAACTTCTTTTGCAGCTCCTTCAACGATTTGAAACTGGCTGAAGGATGGGCCATATAAGCAACCATCGCGGAATCCGGTTCTTGGGATGTGATGGTTACGGTATAAGGATCTGTCTCGGTTATTTCCTTGATAAATGCGAAGAAGCTGGCTCGTGCCATTCCATTCTCCTTGTTCCGTACATAATCAAGGTTCTTTTTCACCACATCCGCGTTAAACGGTGTCCCATCGTGAAAAACAACATCCTTGCGTAAATGGAATGTCAAGGAAGTAGCATCCTGGCTAAGCTTGTAATCGGTTGCAAGAACAGGCTCTATCTCCCCGTCATCATTAAGCTTCAGCAAGCCCTCGAACATCGTGGACAGGATGTGAAGCGTATTGCTATCCGTAGAATTCCAAGGATCGAGAGAAGTCGCCTCCGCTTCAAGCGCCACGGTTAACTCTCCCTTTTGTTCGGTTTTGGTTGTCTGTGTCGTTTCTGTGCTTTGCGTTGTGTCCGTTTTAGCTGCCGGCACTTGACCGGGATTGGTGGAACAGCCCGCTATTGTAGCGGCAATCAGCAATAATGTGAACGACGTCGAAACCCACTTTATCCTTTTTCTCAAGCGAAACCTCTCCCCTTTTTACGTATGAATGAATCTGCTCTTCTGTAAAGCACGATCTATGCCAAATAGATCGTCAGCAGTCCACGCTGCTGACGTTGCGTGTTTTGGCTATTTTTCTAGCTTTTATCCATGTTTCTTCGTGCAACCAGGTGACATTTAGTTTACTATTAAGAATATTCGGTTATTTGATTTTGCTAATTCCACCAAATTCACCCAAAACCACCAAAAAGGGAGGACAAATTCGATATGAATGAATTTGTTTTGATAGCTGGTAGTCAAGACACAAGAACAGCGCTGATTAACCAGCTTCAAGATATCATGGATGGTTACGTACGGATCACTAGTTATTCGTCGGAAGAAGAACTCCCTGAAAAAATAAACAATCAACTCGTGATCGTGTCCCATCAGCTCGTGATGGATGAGCCAAAAGTAAAAGAATGCATCGGCACAGACTGCAAAATAATCATCGCGAAACGAATTATCAACTACGAAAATATCGACAAGTTATTATGTTTGCCCGCAGGCACGAACATTCTGTACATCAACGATTCTTGGGAAACCTGTATGGAATCAATTGAATCTCTCAAGAAATTAGGTATTGATCACATCTATTACACAGCGTTCTATCCCGGCATTCAAAATTCTTTAAAAATCGATATCGCCATTACACCCGGTGCTTTGGAATTAATCCCGGAGCACGTTAAAGAAGTGGTAAACATCGGGCCACGTCTGATGGATATTTCCACAATCAATCAAATCCTGGATCACTTCCAGCTGAATGAACCAGGCAATATCATCTCTCAGCGATACTTGCGCAAAATCATCCAATTAGGCAAACGGTTGGCTGATGCCAATCAGAATGCCAATAACCTGAACAAACATCTCAATGAAGTCTTGGACGGCGTAAACGATGGGATTCTCGGCATCAATCAAGACGGATTCATCACCGTGTTTAATGAGGAGTTAGGCCATCTGTTGAACATGACACCCAAACGAGTCATCGGCAGAAAACTTAATGATATCATCGACAATCCCGAGCTGACCCACTTCTTACTTGATCCCTCCCGTGAAGAAGACAGCTGGTTTACCTTTGGTCAGGTCGAGGCCGTTGTTCATCGCTTCCCTCTGAATGGAGACCAATCGATCGTGGCTACATTCAAAAATGCCCGAAAAACGATTGAAATGGAAAAATCACTGCGCATTGAATTAAAAAAGAAAGGATATGTGGCCAAATACACGTTGGGAGACATCATCGGGGACAGCAAAGCCATCACTGACACAAAAGCGATCATGAAAAAGCTTGCAAAAACAGACCTGACGATTCTGATTCAAGGGGAAAGCGGAACGGGCAAAGAGTTGTTCGCCAGTGCCATCCATAACGCTTCCTCGCGTGAAAAGGGGCCATTCCTAGCGGTGAATTTTAGCGCCATTTCGGAAGACTTGATGGAAAGCGAATTATTCGGGTATGAAGACGGAGCCTTTACAGGTGCCAAAAAGGGAGGAAAGGTCGGATTATTTGAGCAAGCGAATGGTGGAACCATTTTTTTGGATGAGATTGGAGACAGCAGTATGAAGCTGCAAGCGAGGTTACTGCGAGTTCTTCAGGAAAAAGAGATCATGCGCATCGGCGGAAGTAAAATCATCCCGATTGATGTCCGGATTATTGCCGCTACCA
Organism: Brevibacillus ginsengisoli; assembly: GCF_050113715.1. Taxonomy (NCBI): domain Bacteria; kingdom Bacillati; phylum Bacillota; class Bacilli; order Caryophanales; family Paenibacillaceae; genus Brevibacillus; species Brevibacillus ginsengisoli. Next base: position 98,505 of record NZ_JBNJQR010000005.1, on the reverse strand, counting down.
ACAAGAACTTGCTCACAATGATTGAGCAAGGGAAATTCAGAGAAGATTTGTACCACCGTTTGCGGGTGCTTTTTGTTGAACTGCCGGAATTACGGAATCGCATGGATGACATCCCGCTTTTGATCCAGAACTTTATCCGTCAAAGTGGTCGGCCCCACGTCGCCATCTTGCCGGAGGTCGTCCAAAAACTCTGTTCATTCCAGTGGTTCGGAAACGTAAGAGAGTTAAAAAACACGATTGATTATATGCTTGCCGTATGTGAAGATAACACGATTACGCCGGAGGATATTCCAAGCGAAAGCACCTTTCTGCAAAGAAGCGAAACATTTAAAAGCTTACCAAAATTTACTTACGCCGACACCTCTGTTATTCCTGAGGAAGAAGAAGAGTTGTTGCAAATCCTGCAAATCATTCATGCCATATCTGAAAAAGGCGAGACGGCAAACCGTAGAAAAATAACGGAAATGGGCAGCGGCTGTAAACGCCCTCTCACCGAGCAGCAAATCAGAAGTCGATTGGACGTACTGGCAACCCGCGGGTATATTGTAAAAAATCGTGGAAGATTCGGGACAAAATTGACGCAGCTCGGGTTACGAATGCTCCAATGAAAGTGTGGTACCCCCTGTTCACCCGAGTTAGCGTCTATCCCCTACTCTTTTTATAATTTTCTAATGCGTATCGGACTCACCATCAATATGGCGAGCAAAATGGTTACGAAAGTATTGCTATAAAGAAATAACCCCATCCCCGCCATGGTAAGCCCTGCGAAGGTAATGGGTATCCCCATAAAGTACCCGATTGTCGGTTTCGCGTTAAATCTCGCTAATCGCAAGGCTCCCATTGCCGGATACAGAACAAACGCAATCGAGGGTAGGAAAGAATGCGGAGCTAGTATTCGAAAAAGCAAGGCAGGAGCAATTCCGAAACTGACCACATCCGCGAGCGAGTCCAATTCAACTCCCAACTCGCTATTCACTTTTAATTTTCGCGCAATTCTTCCGTCGAATAAGTCGAGAAAAGCGGCTAAAAAGATAAGCAAAGCAGCCATTCGCAAATACCCACTCATCATAAAGGTAATCGAGAATAGACCACATAATAAATTTCCCATTGTAAATAAATTAGGCAACCATTTGACAAGTCTAGAGGACAATCGGAAGTCCACCTTTCCACAACGATAAAGTCCAGGAATTGCATCTTATGTATATTCTCTCTATTATGCACTGGACTATTCTACAATCTGCCACGGCCCTTCTGGTTAATGAATTGAACAACTGGGAAAAGTAAGAAACTACATGATGCCAACATAAATCCTGGAGGTGCAGACGACTTTTATGGAATGGAACTTTTTGTTTCGAGTAGACCACCTGAACGAAAAAGGGGAAGAACGAAACCTGAAGGGGATCATTATAACCGAAGAAAATCAAACACCGACAGTAGAGCAAATTCAAAAGTTCTTATTGAATAGTGGTTATCAGGTTGAATTGCATGATCCTGAAGAATTAATCTTTATGGACCACAATCAGCGTGACCCTATTAAAATTACCATCGTCAAAATGGGAAATGAAATGGAAGAGAAAGTAGAACCGGACAGGGTCATTCGTTCGTTGAGCCAGCAATTTCGAAAGAATTACAACATGTGAAAGTTTTAAAAAAAGCACCCAAAAGGGGTGCATTTTTTTATGTATGGTAGAGGTGGCTTGAGGCCGTTCGAGTCCTCAATCCGCCTTTTCCCCTATTATTTACTTCCTGCAACAATAAACAAATGCCGGCGGTACATTCAACGGGACTAAAGATATGTGCACCTCATTAAAAATGCTCGTTAAATATTTTTTCATCTGAAGCGAATATTGAAATGTAATGAAAACTCCCCCAGGTTTCAAGGACTCTATTACCTGATCGATAATTCGTTCTCGTAGCTCGTTACTAAAGTTTGAAAAAGGTAACCCGGACACAATACAATCCACCTGAGTAAGTCCATGCTCTCTCATAGCCAAAGAAAGAGTCGTTGCGTCTGAATAATAATGGAAGTCCGAAAACTTCTCCTGAAGATGACTTCTCATACCCGGGTCTAATTCAAAAATAAGGGCTTTACTCGTCGGTGATTTCAATTTTTGTATTTGGCTCGTAAAACATCCCAATCCAGCTCCAAGTTCCACAATGGTATCGGAATTATTCCAATCCACATGTTTCATCATTTCGTTCGTAAGATAAATCGAACTGGGGGTAATGCTACCAACTGTTCTTGGAGACTGAACAAATTTATACAAAAACAAAAGCCTTTGGAACAACAACGATCGTGTTAGTTGCATTTACTTTGTAACCCCCTTTTCATACGATATTCGAATTTTATAAGGAGGGTAACAAACTTCGATGAAAATTGGATGAAGGATCGCAAAATGTGTGGTTTTCGTCTACCGTTTTTGGGCAAAAAAAAGACACCCGCGTGTGGTGTCTTTCCCGCTCTTATTTATAGTACGAATCGATGAGCGGAACCATATAGCCCGCATCTTTGTCGACCAGAAGGTTAATCGCAACCGTCTTCACACCGCCAATATCGACGACAATCTCTTTCATTCCTTCTTCCGGAGTAATGGTGCCTACATCTTTCAGCAGCGCATTTTGATCCAGGTCAGAGATTTTAACATCTTTCAAGGTTCCGTCAATTGCGGCGATTTTCAGCACGAGCTTTGAATACTTTTTGTCCGGCGTGAAGAAGAAGGCTGGCCCTCCGCCATCAAGCCGCTAGATTCTGCGACCAGGTTAAGCGACCACATCTCTTTTTCGCAACTGATAGATGACTCCTGCACTAATGACCACCATGTACAACAGATTCATCATGTAAAATACAACACTGGAACCTGCTGTAAGTCCCTCTTGACTCAACACTCCCATTCCAGAGGTTAAGAGCGAATGAGGGAAAAACAAGCTCGCGTGCATCACATACATGCCCAATCCGAAAAACGTGGCACACAAGCCGATTCCAACAGGCGCCGCAAAACTACGGATACGCATGGAGATCGCCAGTTGAAAAACACTGATCGTAATGGCTGCGATCCAGCCGCGAAACAGCCAACCTGGCCATTCTCCCGGAAGTGAAGCCTGCAAACCTACCAGCTTCCCCCCGCAAACATATAGGAAGAAAAAGAAACCTTGCACCATCGCCAGCAGGACGGCTACTACCACCAGTTTGGCTAAGAAAATAGAAGCAACGGATACAGGTGCGGTCATGACCATATTCCAGTTCTTGTTTTGATGCTCCAATCGGCATTGAAACGAACAGATGATGGCAATCAGAATAGGAAAGAAAAACTCCCCATAGAACAGTCCGACCTGCGACCATAAGCTGTACCATTCCTTTTGGAGCGTCCCTTGATTCATGAGGAAATTGGCACAACCAATGAAGACACTCACCAGAGGCAGAATCATCAACACCATCCATAGATGGGAGTGTCGCATTTTTTCCCACTCTGCTAAAATACACTGTTTTAACATCGATATCCCCCTATACTTCCAGTCTGGAAACAAACTTACGTCCAGCCAAAAAAATAGTGATCGCAACGGCCATCAATATTCCTGCCACAGGCAGAGATGCGCTGATCTCCCTTACGAAGAAGTGAATCTTGTCGCTTGTATACTGCTGGGTAATGGGACTTAATCCCGTATAGTAAGACCACACCAAAAATCGCCTTACGGATAAGGGAAACAAATCGCCCACCATGCCGATAAAGCCGCCAAGCATGCCAAGACAGAGCGCAAAAGCCTGATTTTTCACCGCTGTGGATATCCATTGCTGCAAGGCGATGACGACCAAATTGGTTACCGTTGTTCCGACGAGGAATTGAACCAACAGCAAGATGGGGACAGGTTGAAGAAAAGCGTTCATTTTTCCAAAAGCAACAATCGCTACTACTTGGAATATGCAGGCACAAAGCATAAGCACAGACGCGCAACCATACTTGGCTGCATAGAGTTGTCCAGGCTTGACGGAAATGGACAGCAGCAGCTTCCACGTATTTCCCTTGTGCTCCATATCGCAAATGCGGGATACAATAATTGCCGAAAGGATGGGCAAAAACAATCCATTCATCGTGGACAGTAAGGCAATGATCGTCTCCCATCCAGCGTTATCAGGATTGCGGGAAAAGGACATGCTGGCTGCCATAAACGCCCAAGCAAGCTCTACGCAAAGGAACAAAGCGGTCATCAGCCACAAGTGTTTACGGCGCAGTTTATAGAATTCAAGCCGGATCGCTCTCATTACAGACTGTTCCCCTTTCCCGTTATAGCAAGGAAAATGTTCTCCAAGCTCCGCTTATGCTCCTCAATGCGCAGCACATCGATATTAGCTGCAATCAAGCTTCTGTTCATCTGCGCCACCTGTGAATCCGTGAGATTTTCAAATATGAGAGTATCCTCCTCGTGTCTGGCGAAAAATCCTTTTCGAACGAGCACTTCCATTGCCGAGAGGTTGTTCTGCGTCTTGATCACGATTTGGGGTCTGCTTTTGAGCTGCAACTCATCCATGCTTCCTTGAAAAAGCATTTGTCCATGGTTGATAATGCCTACCGAGGTTGCGATCTGCTCGATTTCGGAAAGCAGGTGACTGGACAGCAGGATTGTCATCCCGTAACGCTTCGGCAACGTTTTGATCAGCTCGCGAATCTCTCCGATACCTGCAGGGTCCAGGCCGTTCGTCGGTTCATCCAGAATCAGCAGTTTCGGAAACGCGAGCATGGCCATAGCGATCCCTAATCGCTGCTTCATTCCCAAGGAGTACTGGGCTACTTTTTTATCCTTGTGGTTTTCCAGCCGGACGATTTTCAGTGCCTCCGTTATGTTTTTATTAGGGACATCCCAAAGCTTTTGCACCACACGCATATTCTCCAGCCCTGTTAGATGTCCATAATACGATGGCGATTCAATCAGTGACCCAACCTTGCTTAATACGAATTGGCGGTTTGCTTGAAAGTCCTTCCCAAAGACCTCTACTTGGCCATTCGTGGGCCGGACAAGCCCCAAAATCATTTTCAAGGTAGTCGATTTACCAGCACCGTTAGGACCCAGGAAACCGTAAATCTCCCCTTCGCACACGGATAGATCGACGTCCTTTACACATAAGGCATCTCCGTACCGTTTCGATAGTTTATGGGTAGAAATGATTGGATTCATACATACCTCCGTTGTATTTGACAGGAATCTTTACAACCCAAGTATGGCAAAGCGTTCTTTCATCAACCTGAAAATGACCTTACACCAGCCTTAAATTTGCGAAAAAGACATGTACATCGATGAAAAATCGCTATAGTTAAGATAGGTGATGGGTTATGGAAGAATTAAAAAATAAAAAGCTCCTCATTGTGGATGATGAGCCTGAAATACGGAATATGGTGGATCGATTTCTGCGCAAGGAAGGGTTTATGCGCATTTATCAAGCGTCCAATTGCGGGGAGGCTATAGAGCTTTGCCGTTCGATAATGCCTGACCTTGCTATTCTGGATGTCATGCTGCCGGATGGCGATGGCTTTTCCCTGCTTCAATCATTGCGTCAAATTTCTAACATGCCTGTCCTATTCCTATCTGCGAGAGGGCAAGATGAAGACCGCATCTTGGGGTTGGGGCTTGGGGCGGATGATTACATGGTGAAGCCATTCTTGCCGAGGGAGCTTGTTTTGCGTTTGACGGCTATTTTGCGAAGGGTATATATTCCCCACACGCAGGAAAAACGCCCGGTGTTTCAGTTGGGTACACGCGTCATTGATTTGGAGTCTGGGACCGTCATGAATGGAGACAACGAATCCCCTTTGACAGCAAAGGAGCTTGCCTTACTTTCCAAATTTTACGAAAACCAAAATCGCATTGTAACCAGTGATGCCCTCTGCCAGGCAGCATGGGGCGATGATTATGACGGATATGAAAATACGCTAATGGTACACATCCGCCGTATCCGTGAGAAGATTGAAGCCAATCCCTCTCAACCCGAATATCTTGTAACCGTTCGGGGACTAGGCTACAAGCTCATCGTGAAGGGGGAATAAGGATGGAAGGCACTGTCGGCATCATCAAGCGCTTTGTTAACTCGACCATTCTTATCTCCCTTTCTCTTTTGGTCCTTAATTTTATTGTACTTTCGGTCTGGGTAGGAAACGGGATCAACAACGGTTCCTCTCCCTCCACCGTTGTGCAAAACATTGCTGAGGGATTGCAAGGCACACCAGATTCTTACACTATGGACTCTCGCTCTCAAAGGCTGCTGGAAGAAAATCAGGCGTGGGCGATGCTCATTGACACCAAGGGAAACGTGACATGGAATTTCCATCTACCGACTGAAATCGAGCGAACCTATTCGCTATCAGACGTGGCAAAGTTTTCGCGCAGTTACTTGATGGATTATCCTGTTTTCACCTGGGAGCATCAAGATGGCTTAGTGGTCGTTGGCTATCCAAAAAGCACCTTCGCCAAATATCAGCATGTCCTGCCCGTCGCATGGGTCGAAAACCTGCCCTTGAAGATGTTCTGGCTTTTGGTAGGAAACATTGCCCTGGCCTTAGGTTTGTCACTCTTGATCGGGTCCAAACTGATTCACTCCATTCGTCCGCTGACTCATGGCATACAAGCCCTTGCGGAAGACAAAGCGGTCATGATCGAACCAAAAGGAATATTGGCAAACCTCGCAACAAGCATTAATCACGCGTCAGCACTTTTGCGAAAGAAGAACGATTCCTTGAAAACCAGAGACGAAGCCCGCTTCAACTGGATTGCCGGCATCTCACACGACATACGCACACCGCTTTCCATGGTGCTTGGCTACGCGAGCGATATAGCAGAAAGTGACGAAGTTCCCACAGAGCATAGGCGGCAAGCTGGCGTTATCCGGCAGCAGGCAGAACGTATGCGCTCCTTGGTGAGCGACTTAAATCTCGTCTCCATGCTCGAATACGAGATGCAGCCTCTAGGCAAGAAACCGATACGGCTGGCGGCGGTCGTCAGACAAGCGGCGTCCGACCTGCTGAATAACGGGTTGGATGAGCCATTCGTGATCGATGTAGAAATTTTGGATGAAAGCTCAAAGATCAATGGGGATGAACGACTCCTGCTGCGCGCCATTACCAATCTATTGCAAAACAGCATCGACCATAATCCGGATGGTTGCCACATCCAGGTGCAAACTTCTTTTGATCCAAGTAATCAGGTCTGTCGGATGATCGTATCGGATAACGGGAAAGGGATCCCTCAAAACGAGCTTCCAGATTTGCTTGAACTCCCCTACTCCTCCACAAGAAAGCGTCCCCGCGCTAACGGGCATGGACTAGGATTGCCGATGGCCGCACGAATTGCCAAAGCGCATCATGGATCGTTGGTATTATCAAGTGATGTTGGGAAGGGGTTTTATGTGAAGATGGAGTTGCCTGTTGGAAAACGTGAATGATGGCTCTCTTGTTTGTATGATTATGAGGATTTCATCGACCAAAATACACCACTCAATCGAGTGGTGTTTCTATTATGTATGGTGGAGGCGGGTCGTGGAATTTAAAATCCACAATCCGCCTCGGCAAGTTATATCCACGTTATTAAAACTGTATCAGTTACTCCCTTCTACTCCGGTTTTCACAGACGATTACATTTTCCCAACTGTCTCCTGCGAAAAGCGCTTTTTTATCGCTTTATCATGAGTGCTCTCTCCTGTAAATGCAACGAAAAGACTGACCACAAGCAGAATAAAGTCAAATTCACGCCCGGTCGCATTCGCCTCAATAAAACCAACTGACAACTTTACCTTGAAAAGCACCACAAGTAGAATGCAAGAAAAAATTGCGGAGATATAACGCGTACCGATCCCAAGCATCAGCAGCAGCCCTCCTACTAACTCCACCCCTGTTTGAAGAGGAGCTAATACGCCGGATAACGGAAAACCCTGTTGTGCCATCCAGTCGGCCAGGTTCCCCATCCCCCATGAATATTTGAACATTCCATGTGCAACAAAAATGAACCCTAATGAAATTCGTAAAACAGCATGAGCAATATCTGTTACTCTTCCTTTCACGATCATCTTCTCCCGTCATATTATTTTGTTGCTCAGTCAACATTTGATCAAGCAACAAAATAATACCATGTGATTTGTTGCTTAGTCAACAATTTTGTTCTATAGTAAAACCATGGTGCTTATTTCAAGGAGATGAACCGTTCATGGACAAATTAGCCCCTCAACAATTAGAGGCTTGGCGTACTTTTTTAAAAGCTCATGCCCAAATGATTACTTTGATTGAACAGGACTTGGCTTCTGAAAAAAGAGTCCCCCTTTCAACTTACGATGTATTAATTGCTTTATATGAAGCGCCTGGAAAGCGCCTACGGATTAACGAAATTGGCAAATCCGTTGTTTTGAGCAGGAGCGGCCTAACCCGCTTAGTTGACCGACTTGAAAGAGAGAACCTCATTATTCGAGAAAGGAGTGACACAGACCGGCGAGGTGCCTTCGCCGTCCTGACAAGAGAAGGACAAAAAGAGTTCTTAAAGGCTTGGCCCGTTTATGCAAAAGGGATTCAGGAACATTTCGTTTCGAAAGTAACCACTGAAGAACTTGAAGTATTACGTACCATCTTGCAAAAAATGAGCTTCGACGATGGCGTGCCAGTTGAGGTGAATTAGGAGTATTTTAGAAAATCCAGACTACAAAAGGACCAAAAAACAGCTGTTACAGAGAACACCCTGCGGCAGCTGTTTGTTCAATAATCTTCAAAGTGGAATTTGTGGATCTGATTGGAGGAGACGGTATGTATGGTTGGTGGATTATTCGGTTTCTCCCATTTATCTGAGAAAGAAATGGATAAAGCGGTTGGTATTATGGAAAAAGCATTGAATGAATTTCTAAATTTGAAGTAGATTCTAGCATTCATCTCTTTCGTCTTTGGACTTGCACAATCAAATCCTTTTCTTGCATCCACTGTTGATTCCCCTGCGGATTGAGTTGCCGTTTCCTGCCTCTTCCCCCCTTCAATCTAATCCCAAGCGAATTTTGCTCACCCCAAGGAATAAATCTCTATGAAGTATAGAAAACGAAAATATATCCCAATAAAAGAAATATTTCCTCATTCAGTAAATTCCAAGTCATAGATTTTCAACTATTTGCCATTATTAGGACAATAAATAGGATTGATTATAATGAAATTACCTATTCACCCTGTAAAATTTCAACATAGCATATAAGGGAAAAATTAAAACTTTCTTACGCAAGGTGGTTTTCTTGTGACTGAAAACAGCATTGAAAATCAAATTAAAGGGATGAAAGCAATCGGGAGGGGGGCGTTTCGAATCGTCTATGACCTTGGTGATGGCTACGTTTTGAAAGTTGCTAGATCAAAAAGAGGGATTAAAGTCAACGCGAGAGAAGTAACAATCTATCATTCATCTCCATCTCCAGTAAGAAAACATCTTGCCGAAATTATCGAATACGAGAATGAATATCGTTGGCTGAAAATGAAAAAATATACCCAAAAATTCCCGAAAGATAGAGAATTCAAGCAAAAACTTTACGAACTGGGAGTGGCATTTAAGGAAAATGGAATTATTCCTCTTGATATCTCAAAATTTAAGAGTAACCCAATTTCTCGTAACTTACGCATAGATGAAAATGGGGAGATCGTTGTTATTGATTATGGGAATTTTAAAGTTCGCCAAAAAAATAGTTGATCATACCGTCTGATGTCTCCATCCGAACGTATCCGTATCTGTACCGTTTTCATCAGGCTTGTAGGGCAGCCTGTCGAGTTTATCGGCAGGGATCCTCTGGTTTTTGGAAACGGGTGTGCCCTCCGGCTCAACGTTCCAAATGCTGGAGGATCGCCGCTCCCCTGACTCCCCCATGTACGGTACTAGCCTCCTGTCTGACGCCACTGTAAACTTCGCTTCAATCCTACTTCTTCCCCTCCTCACATGTATGGAGCATGACATTCTCTTTTTTAAATTGTTTTAGAAAATAGAAAAGGAAAACCACTCCCAAACACAGCCCTAGAATACCTTCTGCGTTGATAAACAGTAAATTCCCTTGTACAATTCCTTGCTCATTTTTGTAAATATCGCCAAGTACCGTAGTATTCACTAGATTCCACACTGAGTGAAACAGCAAAACAGGCAGTAAGTTCCCTGATAAGTAATAACAGTAGGAAAAAGCAAAACTGAGCGTAAAAACCACACAAGCTTGGATCGTACATAGTAATAACGGATTACCAATTCCCGTCGTTTTGGCCAAGAAATACACGGCAGGTACATGATACAGAGCCCAAACGATTCCCACTATCATGGTTGCCTTCGTTTTTCCGTATTGCTCTGTGAGTCTAGGCAACAGGAAGCCCCGCCATCCGTACTCTTCTCCCCAAACTGCAAACAAACTTACAAACAGCGTAACGATAATCGTTATGATACTTTTCAAATCCAGCCCTTTTTGTACATGAATCGTTGCTACATTCGTTATATAGGAAATAAAAGCGCAGAGGAAAATAAAGAAAATCGGATACAAAATACCAAATAAAAGTGACTTCATATTCAACCTTTTTTTGAATCGAGCGGGTTTGCTATTGGTGATTTTCATAAAAATGATCGCAATGATTGCCGGGATAAACATAAGAAAGGTAAATGACCGTATTCCAACAGATGGATTGATAAACAGGAGCATGGTTACAAGCCAAGTGGTTAGGAGTACTGTACCTATATAATATCGCGCTTCGTGTTTTTGAAATTCTAGCTTGCTCATCATTTGAGTTCTCTCCGATCCTATCTTTTCATCCAGTTACCACACTATTCTAAAACCTAGAGCTTGACACTTAAAAGAAACGATCGTAATCTTTTCGATATTACTTTCGTCATCATTTCGGATATGACTTTCGTAAACTGTTCCTGTTGCAGCCTAGCATCGTTTACAATAATCTTGTCGTAACACAATAGTTTTTGGATGTGATCAGTGTGAAAAACAGAAATGCGCTCATTATGGTTGTAGCCCTGCGGCTTGCTATTGTCCTGCTTGTGGAAGTCGACATTCTCTCAGGTCACACCCTCTCAAATACGACAAAGCTCCTTTTTGCTGCCGGAATTCTGCTAATCCAAGCAAATGATTACTGGAGACATCGCTATCATCTGCTTAGTAGAAATCGAGGACTTTACTATCTCTCCATGTCTACGAGTATAGTAGGCATTAGTCTATACATGTATCAATTCAACAGTTCTGCAGCGAGTGTTTATTATATTTTTCCTCTAATAGAGCTGTTTTTGACCAGCGGTGTCTTTCCCATGAGCATGTTGGCTTTGCATGTTCTAGTATACGTATGGACATTAACTACTCTCCAGGTCGGATTGGAAGAGGGTCTTTTCACCTACCTTGCCATTCTGCTGGTAGTTTATTTGTTCCGGCAGAACAACTTAGAGAAAGAAAAAGTGCAACAATTAAACTCTCAATTAAAGGAAGCGAATGTTCAACTCCTGACTTATTCGGAGGATTTGAAAGAGATGGCTATCGTTAAGGAACGGACTAGAATTGCTCAGGAGCTTCATGATTCGATTGGGCACGGGCTCGTGTCACTTCGTATGCATCTTGAATTTGCCGAAAATACTCTCTATTCCAGTCCCCTAAAGTCTAAGGAAGCACTGAACAAAGCACAGGGAATCATGCAAAACTCCATGCTCGACCTGCGCAAAGCCGTTGCCATTCTGCATGAGGATATCTGGAATAGCAACATAAGCTTGGAAAAATTACTAAATGAACTTGCACAAAGCATCCAGTTATCTGGGAGAATACAATGTTCACTTATTTTTGATGATCACGTAGAGCAGGCCATTACAAGTATTAAAAAAGGCATTTTCAAAACCGTGCGGGAAGCTATAACCAATGGCGTAAAACATGGCAGTCCCCAAACCTTTCAAATAGAAGTGACAAGATGTGAAAGCATTATACGAGTCGTCGTGAATGACGATGGCACAGGGTGCAGTCACATTCAAAAATCACATGGCCTACGCGGAATAGAAAAACGTATCGAGGAAATAAAAGGCACTGTTCGCTTTCGTTCAGAAAAAAATCGGGGCTTTACGGTACTCGCCGAAATCCCCTACGTCACAAGTGCGGAGAGCTTATAAATGACTGATATCATCATTGTCGATGACCAGACGATTGTACGTGAAGGCTTAAAAATGATCATGAGCCTCTACGAGGATATAAACATCATAGGTGAGGCGGCAAATGGAGAGGAACTTCTCTCTTTGTTACAGATTGCACTTCCTGATGTCATTCTCATGGATATCAGAATGCCTGTGATGGACGGCATTGAAGCTACAAAAGCTGTAAAAGAGAAGTACCCAGATGTGAAAGTGATCATCCTCACGACTTTTGATGAAGATGAGTTTATTTTTGGCTGTCTGAAAAATGGCGCGGATGGCTATATACTCAAAGATTCCAACTCAAAAGAAATTATTAAATCAATCCGAGCCGCATGTGAGGGGAATTTGCTGCTTCCTACGCAAATCACATCAATCATCATTAATGCCCTACCCGAAATAAAAGATGCATCTACTAGTAAACTCTCTGAAAAGAGAGACCTCTCTTCACTTCTGACCCCTAGGGAAATAGAGGTAACCGATCAAATAAAGCTAGGCAAAAGTAATAAAGCAATTAGCGAAGCTCTCTATCTGACAGAAGGCACCATAAAAAATTATGTATCTCGTATACTAGACAAGCTCAATCTGAATAGCCGTACGGAATTGCTTTTATACTTAACAAATGAGAAATGATTCTTTTGCTTTGTAAAACATCCATCGCCCTCGATACATAACAAAAAAAGCACAAAAATGATAACCAAACACAATGAGTAAACCCGCACCATGTAAGGTTTGGTGTGGGTTTTTTTACCTTCACGTAGCAAAACGACTGAACCGATAGGCAAAAAGTGCTTTGGGTTTTTCATCTTTTTTTCCTCATTGCATATTTCCCCAACCTTCTTGTCTGTAGCGGTTTTCTTTATCTTCATATTTTAAGTATTCAGTGTTTATCGCGGATGTATTGTTTGATCATCCTATCACAAAGAAGGCTCAGCTCTCACCTTATTGTTAAAATCAATTATTTCTTCTTAATTGTTGCTCCAGGAACTTCTACATCACCTGGTCCATCAACAGGTTTATATATATCTAAAGGGCTGTCAGGTTTATATTTATATAAAGACTGATATCCTGAGCCATTAATATTACCGTAAACCTCATATGCAGGGACTATTGAATTATAATTAAAACCTCTCCCATCTCCCCCATAGCCCCCTCTACCTAGCCTGATTGATCTTCTTTTCTTTGAGACCAGACTGACGTCTCCGACATTAAAGTAAAATATATAAATCCGCTAACGGCCACACCTGCACATACAAATGATAATGCCGAAAAACTGGATTCTTTTAAAACCTCACTCCCCAGTCCTGCTCCACAGGTCATTCCAAGATACAAAAAACTACTGTTCCATGCCAGGAAAGTCCCTCGATGATTTGGATACATGCTTACTAGCAATGATTGTTGAGCAGGAAAAAATGCATAGGCACTCAAGGCAAATACCGCCAGGAAGATGTACATAAATAACGTTTGATGTATGAACACCCCAATGAAAAGTAAGAGAACAGCCATTACCGCTAAGCTTGCTTTCACAACCCGATGTGCGCCTAGACCATCAGTGATCTTCCCGCCAAACAAGCTCCCTGCTAAAGCCCCCACTCCATATACCATAACAAGAGTAGCAACCTGATAGTCGGTGTATTCATTCACCTGATGGAACCCAACCCCAATATATGTATAAAAACCATAGACCGACATACTCCACAACGCTGTCACTAGAACCGATTTAATCAAGATCGTTCTTTTTACAGATGACGGCGAATTTACTTTGGAAGAGATAATGGGAGGCCAAACAATCTGATTTGCCAAAATCAACATCACACTAGCCGCCGCTAAAATCCAAAAGACCGATTGCCAACCAAATGCATTTCCGAGAAGCGCTCCCACAGGAGCTCCAGTCCAAATGGCCGTTAGCAGTCCAGAATTCACAATTGCAAGTGAAGATGCACGTTTATCTTCGGGTGACGTGTCACCAATTATCGCGTAAATACTTGGAGTTACAGCCGCAACAGATATACCAGCGATTATCCGACTGCACAAAAGCAATACATACGAAGTTGACATAGAGGTACAAACATTAGCAAGCGAAAATAATAGTAATCCGAATATGAGTAATTTTTTTCTCCCCACCTTATCAGACAGCGAACCAAATGCAGGAGAAAAAAATACATACATCACGGAGAAAAGCGAAACCATCCAACCTCCCTCTTCAGGACTTATACGAAAGGCTCCAGTAATTGTTGGTAACAAAGGAGACACAACAAATAAATCAACACCGATAACAAACAATGTAACCCAGCTAATGAGCAACTTGAATGCTAATCTCCTAGAAAACATATTTCTTCCCCTCCTTATATCCATACAATACAGATATGTCTTATCTGAATTTAAATACAAAAATTTTTAACGTTGACGTAGAGCCTCTTGAAACCACGCCTTTGTCTCTTCTTGTCGTTCTTTTGGAATTCTCTCTTGCAGGGTTTCTGTTAGCTCCCGAAGAGTCTTCGCCTTCAAATATTGACGCATCAAATCTTCAGCTTCATCCATAATTTTACGTATTGTACAGGGAGAGTGGCAGAAGTCTGGAACTTCTCCATCCTTGTTCAGAACTGACTTTTGCCTAATTTCTTTACATTGAAAAAGAGGTGCTACTCCCTCTATCGCCTGAATTACATCCCAAAACGAAATATCTTCTGGTCTTTTGGATAGCTCATACCCGCCTTTTGTTCCCAGAACCGATCGTACGATGCCAGCCTTTTTTAATTTCGTAAATATTTTGGACAAATAAGTTTCAGACACACCTTGATACGTGGCCAGCTCTTTCACACCGATACAAACATCTGGTTGACTATTTGTAACTAGGTAGGTCAGGCAGTGAAGTGCGTATTCAACACCGATGCTGTATTGCAATAGGATCACCTCAAATTCAGATATGTATTGTCCTAATTATAGTTATTCTCCGAAAGTGAGTCAATTGTGTGCTTACCTGCTATCTTCTTGGATAAAATGAGAAGGATGAATAACGTTTTTTTAAAAGAGAAAAACCTGACTTCCTAAGGAAATCAGGTCATATTTTTTCTATCAGTAACCTTTTGGACGTTATAAACTGGCCATAATGCTTATTTGAGACTGTCCACGGCATCCTGGATTTCTCGAGCGCTGAGATCCCCGCCTTTTGCCGCTCTAGCTACTGTCACGGCATTTTTCACTGAGTTAAAGTTGCTACCCGATACCCCTTTAATCCCAGCAACAACAAAATTGCGCCAATCAACTCCTGTCCAATAATATGAATTTGTTGCTCCTAAGTTAATAAGATTAATCTGCTGAGGGATCTCATCTACCTCCATATTAAAATAGTCTCCTATTCCCTCACCTCGCATGCCGTATTTGTATTCCATGGCATTCTCCACAAAGGGCACAAAGTCCACTGAGAAGTTATATCCAGACCTTGCAAACGTATTCCCATCAACTAGAGTCCAGTTCGCTCTTCTTGCGGCATCGACAATCGCTTGTATGGCTGCAAGTCTCTTGACGCTGTTTTGTAAAATGTCTGCGTTGCCAAGACCACCCTTCGAGTCGAATATTTGCTGAGCCACTTTATTCTGGCGCATGGAGTCCAATGAAGGATAATCACCCTGATCGATTGACAATGCATTTTCATCAAGCAGCCCCTGGATAACCCCAGCATCCCCTGCCATTCGGTAAACTGCTATCTTGGCTTCGTTCTGGGCAGCCGGGTTCAACGCACCCTGAATTGCCGATACACTCAGAAATTCCGCCTGATGGTCTACAAGTACGGCGGCTACTGTCAGCTTTCCTTGGTCGTCCAGCTCGTTGTAGGCCGTAAGATCCAAACCAATCAGGTTTGCATCAAGCAGATTTTTCATCTCATCCGCACTTGTCGCCATTCTGTAGGAAGCCAGCATCGCTTCGCTGGGAACAGCGTTATTTAGAGCCTCCAGAATGTCGTCAGCTGTTTTAAACGTCGCCTTTTGCCCAAACAACACCTGAGCTACTGCTGTTTTTCCCGTATTGTCAAGCTGATTATACGATGTCAGATCCAACCCTAACTCATTGGCCGCCAACAAACTTTTGATTTCATCGGCATCTTCCGCCAATCTGTAAGCTGCAACTTTCGCTTCGATGGCGACGGCTGCATCGAGTGCACTCTGGATTGCTGATTTGTTCGCAAATGCTGCTTTCCCTCCGTACAATTCAGCGGAAACGTTCGTCTTTCCTGTAGCATCCAAATTCCTATAGGCCACTACATCCAGCCCTAACACATTTTGCTCGGCATCCAGCAAAGCCTTGATGATTGCTGCATTAGCTGCATTTTTATAGGCATCTACTTTTACTTGCTCAATCGCATTAGCCACTAATGAATCCAATGCAGTTTTAATCTTATCCTTGCTAGTGAAGTCGGCTCGCATGTTAAACAGACCGATAGCCACTGATGTCTTGTACCCTGAGTCCAACTGATTGTAGGCCGTTAGGTCCAAAGCTAAATCATTTGCCGTCAACAAGTTTTCTATTTCGTGAGAATCTGGCGCTACCCTGTAGGCACTTATTTTGATTTCATCGTTCACCGCAGCATCCAGTACAGCCTGAATTGCTGCTTTACTTGTGAACGATGCCTTTTGGCTGTTCAGTGTCCCCAAAACGGTTGTCTTGCCTGTGACATCCAAGGCATTATAGCCAAGTACATCCAACCCGAGCTGATTGACTGCTAACAAACCTTCAATAGCTGCTGCATCCGCTGCGCTTCGATAGGCCGCTAGTTTGGCTTCACTGGCAACAGCCGCATCCAGTGCAGCCTGAATTGCTGCTTTGCTTGTGAACCCTGCCTTTTGGCTGTTCAATGTCCCCGAAACGGTTGTCTTGCCTGTGACATCCAAGGCATTATAGCCAAGTACATCCAACCCGAGCTGATTGACTGCTAACAAACCTTCAATAGCTGCTGCATCCGCTGCGCTTCGATAGGCGGCTAGCTTGGCTTCACTGGCAACAGCCGCATCGAGTGCCGTCTGTATGTCTGTTTTTGTTGCAAAAGCAGCCTTTTGCCCCTCCAGCACTCCCGCTACTACTGTCTTGCCAATCGTATCCAACTGGTTGTATGCTGTCAGAGCCAATCCTAATGAATTGGAGCCTAACAAGCCTTTGAATTGATCTGCATCTTGCGCCAATCTGTAAGCCGCCACTTTCGCTTCGCCGGATACAGCTGCGTCGAGTGCACTCTGGATTGCTGATTTGTTCGCAAATGCAGCCTTCCCTCCGTACAATTCAGCGGAAACGTTTGTCTTACCTGTAGCATCCAAATTCCTATAGGCCACTACATCCAGCCCTAACACATTTTGTGCGGCATCCAACAAAGCCTTGATGTCTGCTTCGTTAGCTGCATTTTTATAGGCATCTACTTTTGCCTGCTCGATGACATGTGTCACTGCTGTATCCAATGCATTCTGTATATCTACCTTGCTGGTGAAACCCGTACGCTCGCCAAACAGTTCTGAAGAGACTGCAATCTTGCCCGAAGTATCCAAGTTACCATAGCTTACAGTTGTCAATCCCAGATCATTGGACGCTAGCAAGTCTTCAATTTCTGACGGAGACAAGGCCATTCTGAACGACGCAACCTTGTTTTCAACCGCCACTGCGGCATCGAGTACAGTCTGAATTGCGTTCTTGCTTGTAAATGTTGACTTTTGGCTATTTAGTTTCGCTGCTACAGCTGTCTTACCCGTTGCATCCAGGTTATGATAGCTGGATACGTTCAACCCCAGCTGATTGGCTGCTAGCAAGCCTTCAATAACTGTTGCATTCGCAGCCGTTCGATATAGAGCGACTTGTAAACGTTCTGTAAATACAGCTTCCTCTTCGACTTTATATGCTATTCCATTCTTCAGTCCCGTAATCTCAGTCCCCGCTAACGCTTCCGCAGGAGAGTTTTCCGCTCCTAAGCTTCCGTTTTGTTGCACACCGTAGGTTTTCCCGCCAAATGTCACGACATATTTTACTCCCGCTTGTAAATTAGTGATTTTTCCATTTCCGACTTTCCCTAGGGAATCCACAGCGAGGATGACCAATGTTGGCCCCGTTGGCCCCGGAGGGACTACGACAACCGAATCAGCAAAGCGAATCCCGAACGCTTCTGAAGTAATGTTTTCTGTTGCGCCTTTAATCGCTGATCTTACTATCGTTACGCTGAGATTGCTCCTGCTGTCTGCCGCAGTATGATTCACCGCTGCTCCCGTAAAAGCAATAGTGAGCTGCGTACTGCTGCTTTGTGTCACATTTACTCCCAAACCGACCGGGAGATTATTGACTACAATGTCGGAAGCAGAAGGATGCTCCACAAATTCTCCGTTGCTGATTGAGATCGTTTGCACCATCGAAATACTTCCATCATTGGCAGCCGATTCGCTCAGCATGGAAGTCCCGAGAGTAAGACTGGGAGGAGTGGCAGTCGACTTTACTGAGACGCGAATAGTCGCCCACTTGCCATCGACAGTAGCGGTAATCGTTGTTGTACCGACACCAACAGCCTGTACTTTCCCGTTACGATCGACAGTAGCAACCTCTGTATTGTCCGATTTCCACGACACTTTTTTGCCGGCAACAATCTGATCCTCGCTGTCAGTGGCTATTGCAATGAGCTGCAAATCTGCATGATCTGAATTCAAGGTTAAATCGGTATCAAATGTATGTTGAATCTTCACCTTTTCTACCTTGGCATTTTTTGCAGCAATGAAAAAGGCATCAGCATCCATGGTTGCATCGGCATAGCTTACACCAATAACAACCTTCTGCTTTTTGCTGGCTGCGGCTAACGGTTTAAAGGTAAAACTGGCTGAGCTCGTTGATTCGTTCCAGGTAAACCCGCTCATGACCAACTTTTGTGCTTCTTTCTTATCTACCCACTTCTTAAAGGAGAAGTCACTCAGTTTGGGGGCTTTTTCTGGAGCCTTGGTAAAGGTCACGGTGACTAGCCCATTGGAGGCTGTGATATCCTTAATGGTGGCCGCTCCTTCGGTTACCTTCACTTTTGCTTTTGCGGTCTTTCTCTCGATGGTCGCTGTAATCGTCGCTGTACCCACGCCAACAGCCTTGACCATGCCGTTTTTATCAACTGTCGCTACGCTCTTGTTATCTGATGACCAGGTTGCCTTTTTCCCAGCTAAGATATTCCCGTCTTTATCTTCAGCGATGGCCGTAAGCTGCAAGGATTCGTCCGAATCTGGGGTCAAAACAAAGTCCTTAGAGCCGTTGTAAATCTTTACTTCCGCTATTTTTGCGTTTCGTTCCGCGATGGTAAACACATCAGCAGCTGTCTTCACGTCATTAAAGAGAACGCTAATGGCTACGTTTTGCTTGGCTTTCGTTGCAGCAATGGGTTTGAATGTGACGTGCACGGTGTTCTGTGCCTCATCCCACGTAAAGCTTGTCGCCGATACCGCTTTTTCCCTCTTATCATCTATTTTTAGCAAGAATGTAAAGTTGTCTGCGGTGAGACTGTCTTTCGGATTTCCAGTAAGCTTTACTGTGATGATCCCGTTTGTTGCAGTGACGGACTCTATTTCTACCTGCTCAGTCTTATCGGCGCTTGCCGTCGCAGCAAAGCTTGTCCTGTTTGTAAGTGTACTCATATTCGGCGATGCCAGCGTCTCTGTTGCCATGGTTAAAAAAACACTGGTCGATAATAAAACAGTTAACACTTTTGGGGTCTTACGATGAGCAAAAACCATTGCTTTAATTCACATCCTTACCGATTTTCCGAATCCTTGTCTGGCGCATTCCTCTTCATCTCATGATTGTAAAAGATTAGGGAAGTGAAAAAACCTAACTAAGGTTAGGTTTTTTTAGAAAAATTTAGCCGGCATGGTTTAACATAGCCAAACTAAAAGAAGCATAAGTCTGCCAACTAGGCAAATTTATGCTTCAATTCATATCCGATAACTATATTTTAGTGTATTATACAAAATGATCCAGTTAGTACACTGTTGATTCCCCTAAGAATTGAGTTGCCAACTTATCAGCGGTATGGAAAGTAATATACTCTGTGAAAGTCATTACATTTTTAGTCATAAAAAAAGGCGGGGTTATCCGCCTTTTTAACTGTATGACAAACCACTGTTACTCCCAAGGTGCCGGAACCCGCGGCCTGACGGCGGTCCGGCCGAGAACCTGATCCACATCACCGTCTCTGATCAGTTTTCCCTCTAGCATCACCACCACCCGACTAGCCAAAACAGGAATCTCCGTATAATCGTGGGTAACGAACAGAGCCGTCATCCCCGTTTCCTTCAAAATCTGATTCAGGTCCTCCAAAAGCATGCTCCTGGTGGGATAATCTAGGGCGGAGAAGGGCTCGTCCAGAAAGAGAATCCGCGGTTCGAGAGCCAGTGCCCGGGCCAGGTTGACTCGTTGCGCCTCCCCTCCAGAGAGCTGCAAGGCGGAACGCTGCTCAAGATCAGCAATTCCCAACCTCTTCAGCCACTCTCTCCCCAGCGCTTCCGCCTGAGTCCTGGCCATGCCTCTGATCCTGAGTCCAGTGATAACATTCCCCAGTACTGTGGTATCCATCAGCAAGGGTTCCTGAAACACCACAGCCATCTGACGTCGCAGGGAGAGCAGGTTGTTTTTGCCGGCTGGGGTTCCATAATGGAAGATTTGCCCGCAGCTGGGACGTTGTAGAAGGGCCAATGTCAGAATCAGCGATGTTTTTCCCGTCCCGTTGGGTCCCACCAGGGCGGCTACCTCCCCCTCCTTCAGGGTGAAATGGTCAATGGAGAAGACCTCTTTCTTCCCCCTTCGCAATTGTAGATTGCTAGCTTCGATGGCAGGGATCATTGTGGCTGCCTCCTTCGTTGTTGAAGTAAGGTAAGCACTGCGGTGATCGCTAGAGAGAGGAGCAGTAGGATGACACTGAGAGCGGTGGCCAGCTCTAAACTTCCCTTAGAGACCTCCAGAGAGATGGCAGTGGTTAGCACCCTGGTCTCCCCCTTGATGTTGCCCCCTACCATCATGGAGGCCCCCACTTCGGAAATGACACCCCCGAAGCCGGCAATCACCGCTGCCAGCAACCCTAACCATGCCTCGCGCAGCAACAACCAGAGGTATTGGAGGCGGTTCGCTCCCAACGCCAAGATCTGCAGATGCATCTTCGGATTGATAGACTGGATGGCAGCGATACTGAAGCCTGCCACTAGCGGTGTGGCGATGAGCGCCTGAGCGATCACCATGGCGGTGGGGGTGTAAAGGAGATCCAGATTGCCTAATGGGCCGTAACGGGCGAGACAGAGCCAGGTAATCAGTCCAACCGCCACAGGGGGAAGCCCCATCCCAAGGTTGATCAGGGTAATTACGCCTTTGCGCCCGGGAAAGCGCTTCAAGGCTACCAGAGTACCAAGTGGAACACCTAGCAGCACACTGATCAGGGTAGATGTCCCCGCCACCTGCAGGGTGCGCAAGGTGATCTCCAATACTTCAGAGTCACCGTGCAGCAACAGCTTGACCGCTTCCATCAGTCCCTCTAGAATGGTTCCCATTTGTTCCCGCTCCTGACATGATTGATCATAAAATAACTTTTTCGAATGGTTACTTTTGGATTTCTTCTACGGTCTTGCCGGCATCAGCGAAGAACAGAGGCTCACCGTACTTATCTTTGCCAAAATCGGCGATCAGCTTCTGAGTATCAGGGGCCACTATGAAATCGACAAAGGCTTTGGCTCCATCGTAGTTAACCTTGGAGAACTTGGCCGGGTTTACCGCCATTACATGATAGATATTAAGAAGTGACTTCTCTCCCTGTACCAGACCATCGAGCTTGATGTTTTTCTGCTGAGCCAGATAGGTACCGCGGTCGGTTAAGGTATAAGCTCCTTTTTCAGAGGCCATTTGCAGGGTTTGTCCCATTCCTTGGCCAGACTCCAGATACCAACTTCCCGACGGCTTGATGCCAGCTTGTTTCCAGATATCAAGCTCCTTCTTGTTGGTCCCGGAATCGTCTCCGCGGGAGATGAAGGTTGCCTTAGCATCGGCGATTTTAGTAAAGGCATCTTTGGCTTTCTTTGCACCCTTGATGCCTGCTGGGTCATTGGTCGGTCCGACGATCAAGAAATCGTTGTGCATCACCAGATTGTAATCCACCACTACTTGCTTGTCCACAAGAGGTTTTTCCGATTTCATGGCGTGAACGAGAACCACATCTGCTTCACCCTTTTCAGCCATGGCCAGGGCGTTACCAGTCCCCACCGCTACTACCTTTACCTTATAGCCAGTTTTTTGCTCGAAAATCGGCACCAGGTAGTCAAGCAGCCCGGTGTCCTGGGTGCTGGTAGTTGTGGCCATAATCAAGTTGGGATTCTTGACTGCTTCCTTCTGGACCGTTTCCTTCTGAGCACAGCCCAATAGTCCACCAAGGGAAAGAATCAAGACCAACAGCGTGATAAAAGCAATCTTTTTATTAGGTTTCATATTCTAATTCTCCTGACTGATTTGATTTTAGACGGGGAGCCCTACCCGCCGATAAAGCGCATCTCCACTTTGTTTCGCCGCTTCGTCTCCGTCGCTCGTAGCTCTGAATAGCGGTCTGCTCTATTTGGCCATATATGCGAGATATAGTCTGTAATCTCTTCATCACTGGCCCCTAAACGGAGCAGCTTTCTCAAATCGTGACCATCCTCGCTAAACAAACACGTGTAGATTTTACCATTCGCAGACAAGCGCGCCCGTGTGCAGCTTGAACAAAACGTTTCGGAAACCGAAGTAATAAAGCCAATCTCTGTTCCGCAATCTCGATGGCGATAACGTTGCGCAACATCTCCATAAGCGCGCGGCACTTCTTCTAAAGAATAATGCTCAGCTAATATGGACAAGATCTCGGCTTTGGTCATTACCCGATCGAGATTCCAGTCGTTGCAATTTCCAACATCCATGAACTCGATATAACGTAACTGAATGCTTTCTTTTTTGCAAAACTCCGCCATCGGGACAATTTGATCCGCATTCATGCCTTTTTTCACAACCATATTGATCTTGACGCCCAGACCGGCTTCTTGTGCGCTATAAATCCCCTCAATAATTTCTTGTGGCGAAACGCCGCGTCCATTTATTTCTCCAAAATCAGACTTCAGACTATCCAGACTAATATTGATTCGCTTTAGTCCAGCATCTTTTAAACTTCTTGCAAATTTGGGCAAAAGTAGACCATTTGTGGTCAATGCGATATCTTCCAAATGCTGTATTTCAGCCAACCTGGCGATTAATACAGGCAAGTCTTGTCTGAGTAACGGCTCGCCTCCGGTTAAGCGAATTTTCCTAACGCCTAAAGCCACGAAGATTTGCGCCGCTCTAGTCATTTCTTCAAAATTCAACAGTTCCGACTTCGGCAGAAACGGATAATCGCTTCCAAATTTTTCGGCAGGCATGCAGTATTGACAACGAAAGTTGCACCGGTCGGTCACGGAAATACGCAAATCTTTTAGAGGGCGATGAAGTTCATCAATCATCCTGTTATTTTGTTGCAATACCCAAACACCCCTTGGTTCTTTTCCGTTGCAAACATACATATTTACTTTTGAAGTGCGCTTGCATAATCATCCGGCGTATTGATGTTTGTCCAAAACGGCGGAGAATTGCTCAGCGAGTGCTCGTTGCCGCTAAAATCAATGGTTATTGTATGCAGCCCAGATAGCAATCGCTGGATGCGGTATTGCTTCATCTGCAGCATTTCCTCTACCGTAGCATGGATGTGCTTGGCATAAATGCCGTGAAGCGGATGGAGCATCTCCCCGTCAGCCGGAATGACCACATCCGCCTGCTGCTTTTGCCAAATCGCAAACATATATTGAGCCGCTTGCTCACTTATAAATGGCATGTCGCAACCGACGAGCCATGCTGCCTCATTACGACAATGAGGTAATGCGGCATGGATGCCTCCCAGCGGACCGCACTCCAAATACAGGTCAGGCACGATCTGAATATCACAGTCCGAAGCAAAGGGCGTCCGAGATTGGATAACGGGGCGGATTGCCTCCGGATCATTGGCGACAATGACGATATCGGAGCAAATGCGCTGCATGACAGCCAATTGCCGCTCAAGCAACGGTTTGCCATCAAGCTGCAACAAAGCTTTGTTGCGCCCTCCCATTCGCGTTCCTTTACCTCCTGCCAAAATAACTCCGCTTAGCATATGGCAATCCCCCTCCACTTTACTTCTTCAGGTTGTTTATCGCCTGCGTAATGCCTTGTGCCAATTGCGGCACTTGGGCATCCGTAATCGCGCGCAAATCAAACAGCAACGCGCCATGGCGCGCGCGGCAAACAATGCTTGGCGTACCGAGCCGCAGCGCTTCCTGTAAATTGTTACTGTGCTTGGCTTCGAGCATGACTGCATAAGTAGGCAATAGGACATCCGGCAGCGTTCCCCCACCGATTGGCGCTTCTTCGCGAATCACCGTTCCTTGAATGCCATAGGACTTTAACTCATTCGCGAGCGCAGCCGCACGCTCATAAACAGCTTCCGGGCTGTCTAATATATGCCGCAATGTCGGGATTTGCTTGGCACTTTCAACGCCTTTGGCAAATTGCAAGAGCGTTGCTTCAAGTGCCGCCAGCGTCATTTTATCAACGCGCAGCACTCGGGCCAGCGGATGCTTCTTGAGCTTGTTGATTAGCGACTTCCGGCCGACGATGATGCCCGCCTGGGGCCCGCCCAGCAGCTTATCGCCGCTAAACGACACAATATCCGCGCCCTGCGCGACTACCTCCTGCACCAGCGGTTCTTCGCCAATGCCGTGCTGGCGCAAGTCGTACAGCATGCCGCTGCCTAGGTCCTCATAATAGATGATTTGCTCATGCCGCCTTGCGAGAGCAATCAGCTCGTCTGATTCGACCGTATGCGCAAAACCGACAACCTTGAAATTACTCGTATGCACTTTCATTATCATGCGTGTCTCGTCGCAGATGACACGTTCATAGTCGTAGAGATGCGTTCGATTGGTTGTCCCCACTTCCCGCAAACGCGCGCCGCTTTCATCCATAATAGAAGAAACACGGAAGGAACCGCCAATTTCCACCAACTGGCCACGGGATACAATGACATCTTTGCCCTGTGCAAATGCGTGCAAAATCATATACACGGCGGCTGCATTGTTATTGACCACCATTGCCGCTTCTGCCCCTGTCATTTGCAGCAGCACACGCTCTACGATATCATGGCGCGAGCCGCGTTCGCCTTCGTCGAGCTTGTATTCCAAATTGCTGTATCCGCGCGCTGTCTCCACAACATGCGCAATCGCTGCTTCACTTAAACACGCTCTGCCAAGATTCGTATGCAGCACCGTACCTGTTGCATTGAGCACATGCCGTAGCTGATAGCTATATTGCTTGGCGAGCGTCTCCTTTGCCTTGGCGAATATCGAGCCAATTAACGATTCCTCTGTCAACGGGAGGACCTCAGCACTTGGTGCCGCCTCAGCAAGCAGCGAGCTGCGGATTTGCTGAACCGCAGCGGACACGACATCGGTCAACAGTTCAGCGGAACATTCGTATTCCTGTTGCAACAGTCGAAACTGTTCGTGCCTCTGCAATTGATGAATTGGCGGTAGCAATCTTACACTCATACTCATCGGGAATCCTCCAAAAAAATCGGTTCCGGATGACGAACGATAGCGTAGCCTCCAACATTCTCGACATCGCGTATAAACGCTTCCGATTGTATTTCAGCAAAAAGCGCCTGTCCTTCCTCGCTTTCAAAAAATGACCGGGTCATTACCAAATCATAATTTTCATCGGCAATTGGAATAAAATCCAAATTCATCGCTTGCGCAACAGGATAAATGGCGAGGCCGGTGCTATTAGGCTGGCTGGCTACCTCAGCCGCCACGCTCAAATGCGTATATAATTCGCGTCCGTAACCACGCACCGAATGCGGTGAGAGATTGGATTTTGCAAGCAGCGAGTCAAATAAAATGCGCGTACCCGCGCCTTTTTGCCGGTTAACATACTGGATGTCTTGCGTCACAATATCTTCTATCGTTGCAATTTGCAGGGGATTGCCTTTGGCAACCAGCAAACCTTGTGTCCGCTTCAAAAATGGAATGAGGACAAGATCAGCCCCTTGCCCGTATTTCCGCAAATACGGCAGGTTGTATTCACCCGTATCTGGATCCAGCAGATGAATGCCAGTAAAATGTGTTTCTCCTTTGCGTAACGCCATAATTCCCGCCAAACTGCCTACGTGCGCCGCAATGATTTCGCCGGCACAACCGCTGCGCTTCATATGGTTTGACAACAGATCAATCGTCAAGTCATGGCTTCCCGTAAATAAAATACTCGCCTTAATCTTCTCAACTGGCTTGTACAGTTCCACTTCGACAAAACCGCCCTGCTCATATCCAAGTGTTTCCATCGGGATGATCAGCATTCCGTCAGCGCGCACTAAAGACATCGTAGCGCTTGCAGCGCGCGGCAATGGATTGGCCACAAATTCGCCATTTACATAGCCAATGTTCATACGTACAAATTCTTCCGTTCCCATTGGCGAAACGACGCGGCGTCCCAGTTTGACACGCAACTTCGGACGCTGTTTCTCGGCTACGCCCAAATAGTGACAAATCAACGGATAAATATACCACTCTGCCGTTAAATAGGCTGATACAGGATATCCTGGCAAGCCGACCACCATCGTATCTTGGATTTTTCCAAGGATGACAGGCTTACCCGGCTTCGTGGCCACGCCGTGCGTAAACACCGTGCCGAGTTCACGCAGCAAATGTATCGTATAATCTTCACTGCCTGCTGAAGAGCCTGCGTTGACAATCACGATGTCCGCTTGCTCTACTGCCTGAAGCAGTACCGCCTTGAGTTCCTCATAGTTGTCGGGTACAACAGGATAAGCCGTTGCTGTGCCGCCCCATTCCTGCACCATGTTGCAAATAACGGTGCTGTTCGATTCAATGATTTTGCCTTTTGGCTGAGATGCTGCTTGGTTGGCGGCAATCAATTCATTACCAGTTGGAATCACGATAACCGTTGGCTTTTGTATGACGGAAACCTTAAGGATACCGCTTTCCAGCAAAACGCCCAAATCGAAGGGGCGCAGCGTATGACCACTCGCAAATAACATTTCGCCTTGCGTAATATTTTCGCCAATAGCGCGAATATGCTGCCACGGCGTTGCCGGCTCGATTATTTCCACACGCTGCTCATCTAGCACGTTTACATCTTCAATCATAATGACAGCGTCATACGGGTCATCAATCGGGGCGCCAGTATTGACAAACCGAAAGTCACGATCTATGACCAGCGTAAGCGGCCTGGATTCATGTGCCGCAAACGTATGTTCAGCGCGTACCGCGATGCCATCCATTGCCGAAGCATGAAAAAATGGCGCTGACAGGCAAGCGTACACCGGCTCGGCTGTCACTCGGCCCAGCCCTTCATGAACGTCGACGAGCTCAGTCCGCCTTATAGCACGCCCATTTTGTATAAACTCCATCTTCGCTGTATGACGTGTCTTATTATCCAAATAGACGGTTCGCTCAAATTTCAAACGTATCCTCTCCTGACTTTAACCGAAGTTATTTTAATCGAGGCTATGAAATAGCTGAACGGAAACGATTTCGCCTTGTTTCAGTCCTTCTTTACCTGCGGCTACGGTTATCATGCCGTCGCTATGCAGAAATGTCGAAATCAGCCCCGATTTCCCTAGCACCGGCTCCGCATACCAAACCCCATCAGCGTCCGGGTTCAACTTTACCCGTACATAATCGGTGCGCCCCGTACTCGAAGGCACATTTTTTGTCAGGTGTGCCGTCAAATGCGGCTTTCGTTCCATATCCGCTTCGTTGTACCCTGCCAATTTCGACAAAATGGCGCTGCCAAAGATGCGATAAATCGTAAGCGCTGACGCTGGATGTCCCGGTAGACCTAGCACTGGTTTATTACCGGCCATCGAAATAATGGTTGGTTTGCCCGGCTTGACCGATATTCCGTGAACAAACACTCCCGGTTCTCCAAGCGACTGAATCGCCGAAACGGAAAAGTCTTGCATTCCGACTGAGCTGCCGCCGGATATGACCAGCATATCTACCTGCTGCAGCAATTCAGCCAGACGCGTCTTTAGCGTGTCCGGGTCATCTTGAACAGTACCACCATAAATAAAGGAGAAGCCCCACTGCTGTGTCAAAGCTCCTATCGTAAATCCGTTCATGTCGCGCACTTCACCAACTGCTAATTGTTTCGTAGCAATTGGCATAATTTCATCGCCTGTAGACAAGTAGCCTACAACAGGCTTGCGGCGAACAGGTACATATTCTACTCCAAGCGCAGCCAAAACTCCTATCTCCGGAGCATAGAGCCTAGTTCCGGCTGTTAAAACTACCGAGTGCTCCGCTACATCCTCCCCGCGAAAAATAACATTTTCGTGCGGCGCAACTTGCTTGTATACATTCAGCAATCCGCTAATATTTTCGCAATACTCGATCATCACCATACTGTTTGCGCCTTCCGGAATCATTCCGCCTGTCGGCACATAGATCGCTTCGCCGGGCTTAAGCTGCTGTGTGACGGCTTCGCCCATCTTCACTTCGCCGACAATTTGCAAAAAAACAGGCAACGTCTCAGTTGCCCCGAATGTATCATGAGCCCACACCGCGTACCCGTCCACAGTAGAGCGGCAAAAATTAGGGATATGTTCTCTTGCCACAATATCTTCTGCCAACACGTCATGCAAAGCATGGGACAAATGTTTTTGTTCCACTTGATCAATAGGAACCACTACTTGTTTGATCAGTGAAAGTACCTCGTCCGCCGATTTCACGTTAAAAAACTCCAACGTGGTTTGCCTCCTCAAAACCCTTATTGCTCGCTGCTGTCATTTCCGCCAAACCCGTTGTCTTGCGCAATAATATCAAGATGAATCGTCTGCAAGTCCAATAGATCCGGAATCAACTCGTCAAGCTTTTCGCTTGTTGTGATGATTTTCATATATCCGTTGCATTTTTCGCACGCCAATACCTCATGTTGCTCATCATTTTCCACCTTTAAGACGCGCAAATGCGTATGGTCATCATTGTCGCAATGCGAACACTTGAGACGCTTCTCCTGAAATTGCGAGTAACATCGGGTGCAAGTGACTACTTTCTTATCATTGAAAATCGCCAGGCGAAACGGCTCGCCGCATACTTTGCATGAATGAGGCGCAGCAACATCTGTCAAGCTATCACCAATATGGGCGCTGAAAGCTTGCAAAAACGGTCGAATCCCGTGTTCTGCAATAACATGGACCATTTGCTCACTGGTTCCATACTCTTGCGCTAATTCATGAAAATACGACAAATTGACTGTAAGCGCATTTGCAACAAACGTATCGCTTCCGCCTTCTATTTCCACAAGTTTCTTTATTTTAGAAAAGTCAAGTTCCGCATTCACTTTGTTTTCCTGCAAAAAATCCGTAAGCTCCAACATAAACGTTTGATATTGCTGCGCTGGAATGGACAGTACATTATGCGCAAGCAAAGGTACGTTCGCGTCAATTACTTTTGAAACTAGAGCAGACGCATCAACTTGTTTGCGCCATTTTTGCTGTAAAGCGCAAATGTTCTTCTGAATGTTCTCGTATGCTTGAGATACTACACCGTTCACCATGTTGCGTCCTTCCCTCCTAAGTTTTTCGGAATCAAAAGCAGTTGGGGTTATCTTGGTTTCCAATAAAGGGCACCCAAGACAACCCCCTGCTCGTCTTGATTACGTTTCTCACCAATTATGCCAGTATGTTAGGCGACCACTTTTGGTCGTGCTGCTGGTTCGCGGCACTCTACCTTTGAGCTTTTAACTCATCGTACCAGTTCTCATGGTGGTCTTTTGCGTACTCAATCGGCACTTTACCTGTCGTCATACCCTCCATGGCAATTTTGGAGCCAGGATGGCCGAGACTAAGGAAAATATGGCCGATGATAACCGCACCGCCAATGCCAAAACCGAAATCGTGGAAAAAATACGCCCACTGCACCATTTCACGCGGAAAGGAATCATGAAACCACATAACCGTTCCAGATAGGGTAATAATCGCTAAAGTGAAAATCGTAAGCAGCGAATTTAACTTTTCTCCAGCGTTAAAAAAGTCTTGTTTAGGCATTCCCTTAGAATGACCGCCGAAAAACTCTTTTGGGAAGTGGAGGAAAAACATTAAGTCATGCTTTTTCCATGTAAATGCTTGCTTAATCCAGTGAAAGAAACTTTTTCGATCGGTCACTAGCATATACAAGATCGGCAGCATCAACACTACTGCAAATATGCGATGCACTAACCGTGTATTAGCGGGACCGCCCATTAGCGCAATTACCCAATCAAACCATTCCGAGTACAAGCTTGCGCCAGTTAGCGCTAGAATGAAGTAAGCTGCGGCATTGAGCCAGTGTGCAACAATGACTTGCGTGGAGAAGCGCCGCACCATCTTGCGTTTATTCGGCATGGTCATCATCTCCTTTATTCTTGTAGACTTCTTCGTACTTGCGGTAGGCTTCTTTGTTTGTCGCCTTATTACTAACGTAAGCCGCAAGAACGGCCATGGCTACCCCACCAAACATCAACTTGCCTAACGGTTGCATGTAGTCCTTCCATAAAACGGTAGACGTCGCAACTTTGGGCGTTTCCGGCAAACCGTAAACAGACGGCTTGTCAGCCAGCAAATAAACGGTATTCACGCCGCCAACACCCTCTGGATTGTAAATATTGGCGTTTGGGTAACGATCTTTCACAGCGCTTAGTCGCTTAGAGGCTTGGGACAGCAGTTCATCACGATCGCCAAACTCAAGACAATTCGTGTGGCAAGCTGTAACGCAAGCCGGCTTCAGCCCTTGCTCCAGTCGGTCTGTGCACAGCGTACACTTCTGTGAACGATATTGTTCCCTTCCGTTTTTATCGATGTATGACGTAATTTGAATGACGCCAAACGGACAGTTTTGCACGCAATAATTACAGCCAACGCATTTGTCATGGTCAATGACAACAGAACCAAACTTCGAATGACTGATGGCTTCTTTCGGGCACGCCTTCTCGCAGCCAGCCTCTTTGCAGTGCATACATGAAGCGTGGCGGAACAGCCACTCGAAACCGCCATTTTTAGTTTCTTGTTCCGTGAACGTGATGACGTTCCACGTATTAGCCGTCAGTGATTCGTGAGATTGGTAGCTTCCAGAAAATCGCTCCGGTTCAGCAGGCAAGTCATTCCAGTTTTTGCATGCCACCATACAGGCACGACAGCCATCGCATTTTGTCGTATCGACCAGTTTTACATATTCAGCCATCCGTTACGCCCTCCTTATGTCACATAAAAATGCTTTGAATTCGGGAATAACGGAGGTGGGATCACCGACATATGGCGTTAAACGGTTTGCGCTCGCGCCCGTAGCAATACCCTTAAAGCCGAAGTTCCACGGCATACCAATATGATGGACTTGCTTGCCGTTCACATTGTATGGTCTAAAACGCTTGGTAACAAGCGCATATACTTCAATAGAGCCGCGTGCGGACGAAATAATAATTTTGTCCTTATTGTTGATGCCTTTCTCTTTGGCAAGCTCCTCGCTAATTTCGGCAAACATATGCGGCACAAGCTCAGATAGCCAAGGCTGATTGCGCGTCATCGAGCCGGACTGCCAATGTTCCGACATACGGTACGTTGTAGCGACAATCGGGAATTTGCTGGCATCGCCCCTTGGACTCATCTCTGGAACAGGAACTTTGACAACCGGGTTGAAGTGTGTTTTGGATAATGCATTCGTCACTGGACTTTCAAATGGCTCGTAGTGTTCTGGCAACGGTCCGTCTTTCATATTGGCAAACAAATTACCTACGCCATCTACGGTCATAATAAACGGACTTGTACCGCCTTCGCCATTTGGCGCCGTTTTTTTGCCAAAGTCAGGTACGTCATTGCCTACCCAGGTGCCGGATGTCGCATCCCACCAGATGCCTTTTTTATTGTCTGACCACGGTTTGCCGTTATAGTCAGCTCCTGCGCGATTGTATAACACACGGCGGTTGAGCGGCCATGCATACGACCAGTTCAGGAAGTTGCTCATGCCGGTATCTTTATTGTCACGGGATTTGGCGCGATTTTTGCCTTCCGCCGGATAAAATCCGCTGTAAATCCAGTTTCCGGAAGCTGTTGTGCCGTCATCCTTCAAATTGGCGAACGTTGTAAGCAATTTTCCGGTTGAAAGATCTCTTCCGTTAATTTCCATACATACTTTATCGATATCCGGATGGTCATGATCGCCAAAATCCCAGGTTAACGCCTGAATAAGTTTTGCTTGCGGTGTTTGCTCATTCTCATACGCTTTTTTAATCCGTTTGGCCAACATATGGATGATCTCTAAATCGGCCTTAGATTGACCTTTTGGCTCAATAGCTTTCCAGCGGTATTGCATCCAGCGACCGCTGTTGGATACAGAACCTTCTTTTTCATACGAACCGCACGCAGGCAGGAAAAATACTTCCGTCTGAATGTCCGCCGGATTAGAGCCCGCCTCTTTTTGCCAAAATGCGGCTGTTTCCGTTTCCCAAAGGTCGATTGCTACCATCCAATCCAAATTTTTAAGCGCTGCCTGTTCTTGATTGCTGTTTGGCCCGCCGACAATCGGATTTGTCCCGAATAGCATCATGCCTTTGATTTCTTTTTTCATAACTGCTTCAAAAATGCGCATGTAAGAATAGTCTTTTTTTACAGCTTTAGGGAAATTATGATAACCAAATTCGTTATCGCTCGTGGCATTATTGCCATACATCGCTTTGAACAAGCTGACAAAGAACTTAGGCTTATTTTTAAAGTAACCGCCTTTTGGTGTAACGTCCGCCAGAAAGCTTTTCAGATCCGCGTGTTCTGGCTTTGCATATGGAACGTCCAAATAACCGGTCATGTTGTGGTATAACAGACCAAAGTCAGTCGAACCTTGTACGTTTGATTCACCGCGGAGCGCGTTGACACCGCCGCCCGCAATGCCGATATTGCCCAGCAATAACTGGAGTACCGCGAAAATGCGGACATTTTGCGAACCTACCGTATGCTGTGTTCCGCCCATTGCATACAAAATGGAACCGGATTTGCCGACTTCACTCGTAGCGCAATAGGTTTTGCAAATTTGCTCATAAACTTCTTTGGATGTGCCTGTAATGCCCGTAACTTTATCAATGGTATAACGCGAATAGTGTTGCTTCATCAATTGGTAAACGGTACGCGGGTTTTGCAGCGTCTCGTCCCTTAAGATTTTGCCATCGGCATCCCTTTTGAAGCCCCATTTCGTCACATCATACTTTTGACTTGCAGCATCAAATCCGCTAAACAAGCCCTCGTCAAATTTGTAATCGTCATTGACGATGAATGAAGCATTCGTATATTTAGCGACATATTCTTTATGGATCAAATTGTTTTGCAAAGCGTAGTTAATCATACCGCCAATAAAGGCGATGTCCGTACCTGAACGAAGCTGTCCGTAGATGTTCGCTTTTGAGGAAGTTCTTGTAAAGCGGGGGTCGACGGAAATCAACTTGGCTCCCTTTTCCATTGCTTTCATAATCCATCTAAAGCTGATCGGATGATTTTCAGCAGGATTGGCTCCAATGACCATTAAAGCATCCGAATATTGCAAGTCGTTCCAGTGATTTGTCATCGCACCGCGACCGAATGTAGGCGCCAGACCGGCAACCGTAGAGGAGTGTCATATTCGTGCCTGGTGTTCGAGATAGTTAAGACCCATGCCGCGCATCAGCTTGAAGAGCAAATAGGTTTCTTCATTGTCAAGCGCTGCGCCGCCCAAGCAAGCAATGGCTTCGGTATGGTTGACGGTAATTCCTTTGCTAACGGTTTCAAATGATTCATCGCGTGTTTTCTTTATTTTCTCGACGATGCGCGACATCATCCAATCCCAGTCTTTTTCTACCCACTTGTCGCTGCCAGGAGCTCGATAAAGCGGTTTCGTCACGCGCTTCTCGGTAGTATACACCTGACGCACTGTTGTCCCTTTGCTGCAAAGCGTTCCTTCATTGATAGGATGATCCGGGTCCCCTTGTGTATACACGACATCATTGCCGTCAGAATATACAAGTATGCCGCATCCTACCGAACAATAAGGACAAATCGTTGGAGACGGTTTCAAATTGGCAACTTTAAACTTTCTTGCTTCCGCATAAGCTTGCTTCTGGTCAAAACCAAGATCGGCTACGGCCAAAGTCGCAATTGCGGCACCAGCAACTTTAAGAAAGTCACGTCTGGTCATGCTCATGCTTTTTCTCCTCCTCTTGAAGTATTAGTCGTTTGTTGTTCTCAAAATATCGTCTTGCACTCTTTGCATTGCGGTATAAACGATCGCTCTTTTCCCACGTAAATACCCCACTACTTCGATTTGAAGCACATTTGCTAACTGAATCGCTTGTTTTGTCGCAGCTGTACGCGAACCAACAATGCCTACGCCAAATTTGGCG
Source organism: Brevibacillus ginsengisoli (assembly GCF_050113715.1). Lineage (NCBI taxonomy): Bacteria > Bacillati > Bacillota > Bacilli > Caryophanales > Paenibacillaceae > Brevibacillus > Brevibacillus ginsengisoli. Next base: position 63,888 of record NZ_JBNJQR010000005.1, on the reverse strand, counting down.
CATTTGGACAACATTTCATACGAAATACGTCCGGTCGTCAGCAGAATCAAATCCTCAGCCGACAATTGATTTCTGAGCGCATAACCAATTATCTTGTCGACCGCGTTATGGCGCCCGATATCTTCGCGCACGATCATTTCGCCATCTGGAAACACGATGCACGCGCCATGCATACCGCCCGTTTCCAGGTATATTGGTGAATTCTGCGCAAATTGACCTTGCTTCTTAAGCAAGTAGGACAATTTAGCCTGACGGATTGTTTGGATCTTGCGAAATTGCTTCACATCAGTCATCGAAAAAAAGGTAACGCCACGCCCGCAACCGGCCGTATAGTGCGCTTTTTTATTAAAAAATTTTTCAACATCAAATGATGTGAGCAAATGGACATCAATTCGTGAGCGGTCTTTGGCAACAACAATTTGCTTGACATCCGCTGTAGAGTCGATCATCCCTTCCGAATATAAATAGCCGTATGCCCAGTCTTCCAAATCACGATTCGTTAACTGAAACACAGCGACTTCATGTCCGTTTAATCGCAGTACAATCGGATACTCTTCTGGACAACCTCTTTGATTCATAGCACGCACCCCAACCGTAATTATAAGCATTATTTACTAGTGCTAGTATGACGTTTCTCACACGCTATTCATGTGAAATAATTCACAATCATACGAAAAGCTAGCATATCTTTCGATCGACTATCATTTCCACCTTCGACCGTTATCCGTTCTTTCCGTTACTTGCAGTTTGTCGAGTAGCTCTACGAATGGCACAAGATGCTTGCGGGTAATGCCAAACAAGTCTTTGACGACACCCAATTCAAATTGCTGTCCGGTCTGCTTCTGCAACAAAGCGATGGCCTGACGTACCGACGACTGCGCAATGAGATGGATCGGATCGAACACATAGGCCAAACCATTATCTAGCAAATATTGACGATATGCTTGAGCTACCGCCTCCGGCAAACCGAATTCGTCCACATACTCTTGCCATGGCTTTACTTTGATGCCACCCTGCTCCATCGCTGAAAACAACCGCTGCATGCGCACTTCCCACTGTTTGGGCATATGAGGGTGAAATGCTGTGCAGGCAATATACTGCTCTTGTCGGATCGCGTAAACATCGTTATGGGTAAGCGCATATTCGAGGAGTTGCCGCGGATACGCTTGTGAAAATCTCTCCATATATTCCGCTTTGCCAAGCCCGATCAGCATCGGATGATGTTCATGATGCTCGCGCAAGTTGCGTTCCGTCCGCGCGATAACTTCCGCCACGACCTCTTGTGAAGTGAATTTTTGTTTATCTACGGACAATAGATGTCCCGATTGCAGAGTCGCTGCAAATTGTTCTTCGGAAAGCGACGTGCAGAATTGAATATCGTTCTTTGTCATCAGCTTTTGTTCCTCAAGCAGCCGGAGGATCCGTTCCAGCGGCGTACCCGACTGTTTATTTTGCAATAGTTCCATTGTTTTCGGCCCAAAGCGATGTTTTTGCGCGAAAACATCGATAACCCATCCACCGCCGATCGTTTCCACCGGGCTTGACCGACGAATTATAAACCTGTCGCCGCGCCGTGCCACGACAGGTTCCGTCAATCGCAATTGGCACAAAATATTTTCTTCTTCCTGTTCTACTTTCTGGCGGTCAAAAAATACAAGATGCCCCATTACCTCCGACGTCCCTAAGTGGCATTTGACAGGCATCCGTTGTTTGATCGGATAACCGACATTCAAGCAATGCAAAGATACGTCCATTACTTGCGTGACCTTGTAATCAGCGGTGGATACAAGCGCTTGGCCGCGCCGCAACTGGTCTTTATCGACATTACTCAGGTTAATGGCTAGCCGCTGACCGGCGCCGGAAGCAACGACTTGTTTGCCGTGTACCTGCAATTGCCGAGCCTTGGTCGGAATTCCCTCCGGCAATATAAGGAGATCGTCGCCCTGGCGGATTTCGCCTTCGTATACAGTGCCGCGAACTACCGTTCCATGGCCTTTTACCGTGAACACCTGATCAATAGGCATACGGAAAGCGCCATATTCATTGCGCGGCACAGTTTGATCCAATTGCTGCTCAATGGCTTGCTTTAACTCGACAATGCCTGTTTTTTGCAAATTGTTGACGTATACGGTAGGTGCATTGTAAAACACCGTTCCCTCTAATTCGCTGTGAATATCCTCGTAAGCGAGTTCCAGCATCTCGGTATCCACGCGATCGATTTTGCTGATAACAACGATGCCTTTTTTAATGCCGAGCAGCTTGACGATTTCCAGATGTTCTTTCGTTTGCGGCATTACGCCTTCATCAGCGGCAACAACTAATAGAATTAGATCAATTCCGGCAACACCTGCGATCATTTGCCGGATAAAACGCTTGTGACCAGGCACGTCAATGACGGACACCTGCATATCCGGACGGGATAGCGTTAGTGGCGCGAAGCCGAGTTCAATGGAGATTTGGCGCTCCTTTTCTTCTTTCAGTCGATCGGTGTCGACGCCTGTCAGCGCTTTAGTAAGCGATGTTTTTCCATGGTCGATGTGCCCGGCGATGCCAATCGTATAATGCTTCATCTATTTCCTCCAATCTTTCACACAGTGAAAGTAACTCGTAGGCATAAGCTAAACTATATCATTTTATCATTTGAATTTTAAACCATCATCAGGTATGATAGTTTTGGTCGAAATTTGATAGTTTTGGTCGAAGAATATAATGTGGGGTTGGTTGGGGTACTGGTGTCCCCCGCGGTCTTCAAAACCGTCCGAGAGGCGCGTGACGTCTTTGGTGGGTTCGATTCCCATACAATCCCGCCACAACTTTGCTGTAATTTCAAAAAATGAAAAAACCGCTAACTGATAACAAAAGCCCAGACCTCATGAGGTCGGGCTTTTTATTGTGGAAAAAATCAATACTAATAGACCAGTTATTCTCACTTTCTCTTCGATGTATAAATATTTCAAGTTTTGAACCTGACAATAAATTTATTGAATATCCCTTTTCTTCTACCCAGAAACCGTCATTTTTTTCAACATAACTGTAGTTCTTTATCTCCTTTTTATTTGTTAATTTATTCAGTTCATTCTCATAGAAATGAGTAAACTCATGATCATTTATATACGTTGAATAACGAGACGAACATGCATCTTCCTTCCCATGAAATACAGTTCTTTTGGGAAGTGGAATTGATATATTTTTCAAGTCTTCCACGTAACCACATTCATAGACCTTGCTGGGAAAAAGGAGGCTCTTCGTAAAGTCATTAAATTTTGAGTTCCAAAAATAAACCTGAATAAATAATAGAATTGGGAGACTTAAAATGATAAAACTTTTTAATGATGAACTGCCTTTTTTCACCCTAATAGTGACACTTAATATAATCATGCTAACTGTAATAAATACAGAATAAAACATGTATAGTATATTCCCTGTCATAGAGCTGTACATCCTTACACCCATAATTTTAAAACAACACACCCCCTAATTTTTACATTATATTACATAATTAAATCCATCTCTATATCTGAGTTAGTTTCTGATTACTGATCATTAAATCAAAAAAAACACCATTATTCGGTGTTTTTTTGGTGAATTATTACATTTTCTCTGTACGCTCATCAACGACCTATCTTAATTACTGATTCTCCCCAGCACAAAAACAGGCCGTTTTGTCATTTTCAACTCTTCCAAACAGTGTTCCTCTACGGTAACAATCGCACATGTGCTTGGACCTGCCGCTTTCACCAATGGTAAATGCGTATCTTCCCACAATAAGGTCGCTTGATTTCGTTTCAGCAATTCCTCTGTTTCATATCGGATTCCTTTGGAACCAACCGGAACGATTTCATGGACACCCAGAGTAGCCCTAATCTGTCTCATCGTTGGCAAATCGCATATTTCACTATCGTCCAGTTTGACTTCATCTCCGACTTTTGGATAACCGATGCAACAGAGAATATCTCCTACCATGCTTTTATCTGCGATCTCGGTTGCCACTCCTATTACTGTAACTCCTGCACCCGTTTGGAGGGTCGGAAAATTGTCTTCCGTGCTTCCATTTAATACTTCATTCTCGTCTAACTCAATCTGTCTAAGTTCATCAATGATTCCTGCAATGATGCTTCGCCCGGTTGGTTCCATTTCAACAGATAGCGTATTCATGACGCCGAAAGGCTTTGCACCAACAGACAACAGCTCCATCAAAGGTACTCGCACGAGAAATCTGCCGAGCACGTAAGGATCAACTTTAATGATGTCGTTTGGCTTGTTCCCTATGGCTCCGCTTGAATCACAAGCGATAACCAATTCTTTATCCATATAGTCCATTACAGTCAAATCACGAAACCGTCTGATTTTATACATTGATTTTCCCCTTAATCGCTTTGACAATTAAACCAGCCAAAATAAAGTTAACCAATGAGCCAACTGTCAGTGGCACTACCATTAACAGAAAGAAGGCCTTTCCAAAGGCTTCAAACGGGATAAACATAGCTGGAACAATAACGCCGTTTAAAAAAGTACCCAGTATAAGACCAAGAACGAGATTCACTCTCCGACTGATAAACCCTGTAACATAACTAACCCCTGCCATTTGCAATGCGATAAACAAATGGATGGGAATAGTTAGAGGGAACCCTGCATTCAGGGACGTCAGCATATGACCAAAAAAGCCAACAATAGCTCCAGCCAGCGGAGATACCAATATCGCTGCAACAAATGCAGGAAATGAATCCAATGCTACAGTTCCAATAGGGGATGGTATTTTCAACAAACTTCCAACAAACGATAATGCAATAAAGATTGCAAGAATTGAGATCATCTTGATGTTTGAAGAGGATTGATTCATTGTCGTCTCCATTCGATAGTTTAATTTACCAATGAATCAATTATAGTCCTTTTCCGGGGTGAGAACGGGATTTTTTTTAGTGTAATTCCCAGCCTCATTCCCAACATCATCCTATATTTTTCCCGATGTATTTCCTGACCGTTACTCATGAAACGTGAACACTGATGCGATAAGATAATTGACATAGCTTACCGATACAAAGATTTTCCAAAAAGGAGAATGATGAGATGATTAACTTTAGGAAACAATTGATGGGCTTATCCCTTTTGGTGGCAAGTTGTCTTGCGTTCACCGGAATTGTGGATGCCTTTGGCGAAACGCAGGCTGGCATGCAAATGAAGAAGTTCAGCCAGCTAGATACAGTGGCTGCCGTTGTTTCAGCCCCTACTTCTGCTACGAAACCGAAGCCGACACCTGCACCTGCTCCGAAGCCCCTCCCCTCTGCCGGGAAAGTAGAGCCCTACGTTGTGAAAGGCTTTTTACGTACCGCGCAGGGCAAGCCAATTCCAGGAGTTACGATCAATGCGGATAACCAATTGTTCTATGACAGCAACTTAGGAGCGGTGACTGATAAAAATGGATTTTATCGGATCCAATTGCCTCACCTTCCGACGACCTGGATTATGTCTACAAGTTTCTCTCTCCCCTATAACGGCAAGGAGCAAAAGCTTTATTTAAGGTCTGACGTCGATCAACCATTCGCTTCAAGTTCAGGGGCTATTCGTAACTTCACCTTGAAGGGTGTCGTGGGACATATCGAAATCAATCCCGATTTTTGGTCGTTTGACGATAGCTTGCCTCAATTTGAAATGAACGACTTAGAAGTTACACTCACACCTGTCGGCCCATTGTTTGACGGAAGCACGGGTAAAACGATCACAACACGTGCAATGGCACTCCAAACAGGCGGTCACGGAGTAGATAAAATACCGCTCGGCCGGTACAAAATATCCGCTATCTGGAAGCCAGAAGGTCACGCTCCCATGCCTATGCTGATTAAAGTTACAGGTAATGGTAAATTTGCTCAGTCGGTCGAATTTGATTTCTATACTCCATTAGGTGCACCTTCCATCTTTGTAAGCCAGTTTGAAACCAAGCTCGACAGTCAAAACGGACAATAAGTTACAGAGAATGGGCGGGGCAGTCTTGAAAGTCCCTAAAACTAAAGAAGCCGGGGAAACCGTTTCGTTTTTCCCCAGCTTCTTTTTTTCTTATTGGTGCGAGGAAAATATGCCAGGAGGATGCCCGTCACTTTAAACAAGTCATGTGAAACCGTTGCTTTAGATTTTAGATTGCTATTGATTTTACCCTACACAACAAAGAAGCCTCCTGCGAATTTCCTGCAAGAGGTCGGTTGTCTAAAAGACGTTTACACGGCCCACAAATGATCACCTCTGAAGTGGGAATTTTCCTTATAAGAGTTTATGCTCTCGTAGTAGTCAAAGGATACGGCTATCCTGTTTGCAATTGCTTAAGGATAGCCGTTTTGCCTGATTATCAGGGTACTCTGACGGAAATGGTGATCGTTTTACCTTTGTACTTCGCTTTGATCGTAGCTTTGCCTGCGGAAACGGCTGTGATCAGACCGTTCTTTACGATTGCGATGTTTTCGTTCGTTGTTGACCACTCAGCTTCTTCAGTGACGCTTTGTTCACTGCCATCCATCAAAGTGGCGGTAAGCTCAATCTGTTGTTCTTTCCCATTGTCCAGAATGACCTTTTTTTGACTAGCGGTCAGCTTCTTTATTGTCTTTAGATCAAACACTTTCACTTCAACCGTAACGCTTTTGCCACCATAGGTCGCCGTAATCACGGCTGTTCCGGTTCCGACTGCATTAACCTTTCCGTTCTCGCTCACAGTGGCAACCTTTTCGTTATCCGATGACCAGAAAACAGAATTGGTCACGTCTTTCTTTTTCCCATTGGATAAAACTGCCGTTACGCTCAGTTGCATGCTTGCTTTCAATTCTATCTGGACGCTTGGTTTTGGCGTCGTAAGCTCTCGCACGTCAAGCTTGGACACGGTTACCGGAATTTGAACCGTTTTGTCCAGGTAACGGATGGTGATCGTTGCTGTTCCTTCCTTATTCCCAGCGGTGATACGGCCTTCCTTTACAGTGGCGATTTTGGTTGCACTGCTGCTGTATTTGGTTTTTTTGTCTGTGGTGATCTCTTTTGTTTCACCGCTCGTATAGACAGCCATTATATGCAATTGCAACGACTGTTTCGGTTTGAGCACGACATTCTTTTCCGATACTTTTATGCCGGTGACCTCGTCGGCCTTCGACAAGACTGTTACCTGGCAGAGGTCGGTCTTCGTCTGATCTGCGGTGGTGACGGTAATAGTCGCCGTTCCCTCAGTCAGTGGCGTAACGACTCCGTTTTGGTCAACCTGTGCCACTGTCGGATTGCTGCTGCGCCACGTTACTTGCTTGTTGGTTGCATAGTCAGGCATTATAGTAGCGGTTAACGTCTCCGTTGCTCCCCCTGCCGTCAAGGTAACCTCTGATTTGCTCATGGTGACGCTTGTTACCGGATAGTACGACGGCGGAATGTAGGCACCTCGTTTTACGGAGATTGTGTAGAAACTTTTGGTGGCCCCGTCAGCCGCCGTCAGCTCAATCCTAATGGTATTGGTCCCCACGTCGAGATCGACAGTAGACGCGATACCACTGGTGAAAGGGTTGCCGTTGATCGTCATCGCCGACTTTGAATCAGCCAAATCAGCCGTTACATTAATAGAAGTTACACCGTTACCCAAATTGACAGCGTAATTGCTTATGTCTGGTGAGAAAGTAGGAGTGAGTATTCCTTGGCTCACTCGCAAGCTGCTTAATTTCGCAGGCGCTGCTGCGTTCACCACTTGTGTCACTGAAAAGCTTATCGGCGTCATGTTGTCCGCAGTCACGATGACCATCGTCGTATACGTTCCTGCAGACAAGCCTGCTTTCGGCGTCACAGTGAACGTCGTGGATGGGATCGTGTCGTTCAACTTCGTACTTCCTAGTGTCGAAATCGTAAAGTAATTCTTATTCGTTCCGTCAAGTGATACTGCCAGGTTGTTCAGGTCTCCTGTACCCGATCGCGTCAAAGTGACCGCTTTCGTTTGTTGCTCGCCCGCGGAATAACCTGCGGTAAGCTCCTTCAACGTCAGATCGGGCAGGGCTTGGATCATGTAGGTCGGAGCAGGCTGCATCGTAACCGTCACGATAGCGGCCAACTTACTTCCACCGATACTTGCGCTGATCGTCGCAGTACCGGCCGTCGTCGGTGCCGTCAACGTCGCTGTGTAGGTGCCGTCGTTGTTGTCTCTCAAGAGGCCTACAGTCCCCAACGTCGACGTTATCTCGACAGCCTCGCCTCCGCTCCGTAGTGCGTTGCCATTGGCGTCCTTCAGCTTCACGCTCACCGTCGTCTGGCTGGTTCCATCCGCTACAAGGGAGGCGTTACCTGCTTCAACTGTACTGGTCGCTATCGATGCCGCTCCAGGCACGAACTGGACGCTCGTCGTCGACGCTATTGGACTACCGTCGACCGTTGCACTGATCGTTGCGGTGCCTATCGTCGTCGGTGCCGTCAAAGTCGCTGTGTAGGTGCCATTTTGCATGTCCGTTACGGCGCTAATCGTACCCAACGTCGACGTTATCACGACAGTCTCGCCTCCGCTCCGCAGTGCGTTGCCTTGCGCATCCTTCAGCTTCACGCTCACCGTCGTCTGGCTGGCTCCATCCGCTACAAGGGAGGCGCTACCTACTTCAATTGTACTGGTCGCTACCGATGCCGCTCCCGGCACAAACTGGACAGTCGACGTCGACGTTATCACATTGCCGTCGACCGTTGCACTGATCGTTGCGGTGCCTACCGTCGTCGGTGCCGTCAAAGTCGCTGTGTAGGTGCCGTCGTTGTTGTCTCTCACGAGGCCTACAGTCCCCAACGTCGACGTTATCTCGACAGTCTCGCCTCCGTTCCGTAGTGCGTTGCCTTGCGCATCCTTCAGCTTCACGCTCACCGTCGTCTGGCTGGCTCCATCCGCCGCAAGGGAGGCGTTGCCTGCTTCAACTGTACTGGTCGCTATCGATGCCGCTCCCGGCACAAACTGGACGCTCGCCGTCGACGCTATCGCACTTCCGCCGATACTTGCGCTGATCGTTGCGGTGCCTACCGTCGTCGGTGCCGTCAAAGTCGCTGTGTAGGTGCCATTTTGCATGTCCGTTACGGTGCTAATCGTCCCCAACGTCGACGTTATCGCGACCGTCTCGCCTCCGCTCCGTAGTGCGTTGCCATTGGCGTCCTTCAGCTTCACGCTCACCGTCGTCTGGCTGGCTCCATCCGCCGCAAGGGAGGCGCTGCCTACCTCAACTGTACTGGTCGCTGCCGACGGAGCTCCCGGCACGAACTGGACGCTCGCCGTCGACGCTATCGGACTGCCGTCGACCACCGCACTGATCGTCGCAGTGCCTGGCGTCGTCTGCGACGTAAGTGTTGCAGTATAGATCCCATTTCGCTCGTCCGTTACAGCACCAACCGTGCCTAATGTTGACGTGATGGCGACCGCAGCTCCTCCGATTGTCAAAGCGTTGCCTTGCGCATCCTTCAGCTTCACGCTCACCGTCGTCTGGCTGGCTCCATCGGCTGCGAGGGAGGCGCTACCTACCTCAACTGTACTGGTCGCTACCGATGCCGCTCCAGGCACGAACTGGACGCTTGCCGTTGACGCTATTGGACTGCCGTCGACCGTTGCACTGATCGTTGCGGTGCCTACCGTCGTCGGCGCCGTCAACGTTGCTGTGTAGGTGCCGTCATTGTTGTCTGTCACGAGGCCTACAGTCCCCAACGTCGACGTGATGGCGACCGCCTTCCCTCCGGTCGTCAAAGCGTTGCCCTGTGCGTCCTTTAGCTTCACACTGACAGTCGTCTGACTTGCTCCATCGGCTGCGAGACTGGACTGCGCAGGAGAAATCCCACTTTCCTCCAAGGATAGCGAATAATCCGCAACCATATACGTTCTAAAGGAAAAATCATACCCTGGAGCGGCCGATCTTCCCCGTTTATAGGGATCGTTCGCGCTGCCATACCACCCAAAACCGGCACTCGCTCCGCCATTTTCGGTAGAGGCAACCATTCGATACATCGTATTTTTCTTCAAATAAGGCGATGCCCCAGAAAAATCGATCGCTACCCAGCCTGGGCTGTACGACGCCACTTCAGCTGCAGCCAGCGGCGTCCCAAGATCGCCTTCCTTATAGATACTCAACCGTATGGCTCCTGTTGAAGCGTAATAATCGAATATGTTGAGCTCAACCTTATTGAGATTACCGGAAATTGCCGGGGTAAATGTCTGATATCTCGGATAATCTCGGTTAACCAAAACATTTCCGACTGCAACTGCCTGCTCTTGGTCCAAAACAGGTGATTCCGCTGCGGATGCAAATCCGGTAGGCAGCAACCCGACAACCACTGAAAAAAAAAGAATGATTGCAATCCATCGTTGATTTCGCTTCATCTATATCCTCCATTCCCTTTAAACACAGTTAATCACGTGATCGTCGCGCCCTGGTTGAACAACTGCATCTTTAAGTGATTTAAGAATTGTATCAATTCGAATTTAAAAAAGAACCTAACTAAAGTTAAGTTTATGTGCGAAATATTGTAGAGATAGCATTTCTTATGGTTCGAGACGCAGTTGATCGAAAAGGACGGGCTTGCTCTCCAGTTAGACCTCCAGCTTGGAGCGAATTGAATGATAGCAGAATAATGTCCCATCCTCTTCCCAGCCCGACGTAAACGAAGCCGCGTTGACAAGTGTCGCTTCCCTTCCCTTCGAATTATCATTTTGATGATAAAGAGAAACACTGTACGGCAGGAGGAGTTGTCCGCCTTGTAAGGGGGGTAGCATCGAAGAACTTGATCTCTACAACAAAAAACAGTCATCACAGAGGATATCCTGCGACAACTGTTCGCTACGTTCAAGGATTATGTAACATCGAGAAACTTGCCAGAAATCAAGGAATTTATCAGTCACTACGTTGATAAGGTCATCGTCTGCAAGGAACACGTAGATGTTATATTTAAATTCAAATATGTATGGTGGAGGCGGTGCTCCACTGTTGATTCCCCTACGAATAGTGTTGCCGGCTTATAGAAGGTATGGGAAGTGCAATGTTAGGGGTGAAACCCCTCCAACAGCCAAGTCGGAATCTCCATCGGCCTGATTTCGCTTATGTATTGAAAAACAGTTGCTTGGAGTCATAAAACAAAAATGACCAAACGGCACTGCTATAGTCATATGTATTTTTGTTACAATGAAGGTTGAAAGTGGGTGTAATTCAATATGCTGCAACTTCAAAATTTGCATTGGGTTGACCGAGTTATGTTACTCATACGCTCTTTTTGGTTTGTCTTAAGCTTGCTTACGATCTACTTCATGGAAGGCGTATATCCGATTTCTACCTATTGGATAATGACTGTATGGATCTCATCCGCCTATGTTATCCCCCTACTCTCCTCTCGACCTGGCAGTATTCATAGGTTCCGTTTCCAAGCGACAGAACTACTTTTTTCTGGCAGTTTTTTTCTGTATTTAGTTAACATTGCAGGAAGCGCGTTTACTTTTATGTATATCCCGATTTTGACAATTGCCTATATGTCCAACAAAAAATCGCATTATGTGATCGTTCCTGCTCTGTTAGGTCTGACCCTGGCTGCCTTTTGGATAGGTGGAATAGAACTAACATGGCTCTCGCTCTCGGACAAATTACTTAAGTTTGCGGTGTTTTATGGTTTGGGTCTTTGTCTCACACGAATCGTACATTCCATGCAAATTATTCAGGAAAAGAACAAAATACTTGAGCAATATGCAAAACAGATTGAAAAAATGGCAATTATAGAAGAACGAAATCGTTTATCGAGAGAGTTACATGATACTATCGGCCACACGTTTATTACGACGATTGTTGGAATGGATGCCGTACTTGCTTTGATCGACAAAAGACCAGAGGAAGCGAAGCAAAGCATGCGGGAATTGCTTTGTATTACCCGAAACGGTTTGGATGAGATACGTAATCACATTCACCAAATAGCTGCCAAACTAGAAGAAGGTGGATTGCATAACAGTATTTCGACCATTGCGAATGAATTTTCCATACATACAGGAACACTGGTGCAGATTAATCTGCAAGGTTCGGAAAGCGAACTGTCAGAAGTGATGAAGCATACATTGATTCGTTGCTTGCAAGAATCGTTAACGAATGCAAAAAAACATGGCGAATCGACAGAAATTCATGTGCAACTCAGCTTTACTGATGATGCGGTTGAGATGACTATTATCGATAATGGACATGGAAAAGAGCAAATCATCCCTGGTTTTGGGATAACATCCATGAAGGAACGATTGGCGGCTTTACAGGGGACGGTTACGATTCATTCCCCTCTGTCAAAATCACATGGAACAAAAGTGACTTGCACTATACCAATAAGGGGACGATGATATGGAGCTAATTCGTATCTGCATTGTGGAAGACCAGGATTTGATTCGGAAAAGTCTTCAAATTGTACTTGATTTAGAAGAAGACTTTCAGATCGTCTCGACTGCGGTAAATGGTAGAGTAGCGATAGAGAAATGTCAGGAGCACCCACCTGATATTGTGCTGATGGACATCCATATGCCGGAAATGGATGGTGTGGAAGCCACAAAAATCCTCAAAAAACGGTTTCCGCTCGTAAAAGTGATAATCCTTACCACTTTTGAAGATATTCATTTCGTTGTCAATGCCATGCAGGCTGGAGCAGAAGGTTATCTTCTGAAGGCAATCGATCCACAAGATCTAAGTACCGCTATTCGCTTGGTGCATAAAGGGAAAACGATGATCCCGCAAGAGTTAGCAAAGGAAATTTTTCTATCACATGTGTCCCTCCTGCATAACAATGAAACATCAATGCAATCGTTCGTACCTGCAGGCAAGAAGAACCTCTACGATTTGATTGAACGAGAGCTGCAAGTGTTGCAACTCATCTCTGAAGGATTGCAAAATTGGGCAATTGCTGAAAAGCTGTATATCTCAGAAGGAACCGTTAAAAATTATGTTTCCAGTATTTACTCCAAGCTGCATGTGCGCAATCGCGCTGCAGCAACCAAAAAAGCCATTGATGAGGGTTTGCTCTAGGAAGTGAGAGCAAGCCCCTCTTTTTTTGTCCAAAGGGCACCTTTTTTTATGACTTTTTTCTATCCTAACGACACTCATTTCCATTGCCTGATCTTGCTACGATAACCATGGCAGTTATGAAAACTCGATTTCCCGCAATCTTTGAAAGGGGTGTCATTATGATAAAAATCAAACAGCTTCTACTCTTGTTATTCGTAGGCATCGCAGTATCAGGCTGTAGCTCCGATACCGCTCTGGTACAAATCAATCAAGAGTATGTCTCGAAAGAAGTGGTGAACCAGATTGAAATTGTAAATACAGGCTCTACAGGCGTTACCCTTATTCCCGATACAACTACCCATGTGACTGTCTCCTTTTCCACAAAAATCAATAAGCAATATGTTGATGATTTCCAAATGCATGTCAGCGAAAGTAACAAAACCCTTACTATTCAAGGGCCAAAACCAATTTTCTCCTTAACAGGGGTCACGATAGATCAACCAATGATCCAACTCAAAGTCCCGCAAACCCTCTATGAAAAAATTGTCGTAGAAACTGCCAGTGGTAACGTGACCTCTTCCAATGTTCAAGCCAAGGTATTACAAATCAGTACCAAATCAGGTCAAGTTACCCTTTCAAATGAACAGTTGTTTAACGATATCAACGTAGAAACCTCAAGCGGTAATGTGTCAATTGGCTACACCGAAAAACCAGTATCACTTGCTATCGATTATCGCTCGAATTCAGGTAAGGCAACCCTCTTCATACCCGATATGCTTTTCTCAACGAACACTGACCACCAGATGATTGGAACACTAGGAAGCGGAAAACCTAAGATTTCGGTATTAACCAATAGTGGGAATTTTGGCGTTAAACAACTTTCCAAGTAAAGGAGATCACTATTCATGGCACAGCTGATAGTAGAAAACGTCGGAAAGCAATATCTCGGACAATCGTGGGCTCTACGCGAAATTACTATACAGATAGAGGAAGGCATCACGGGCTTATTAGGTCCAAATGGAGCAGGTAAATCCTCGTTGATGCGTATACTTGCGACTTTGACACGGCCATCCGAAGGGAAGGTATCGTGGAACAGTCAAGACATTACTCAATTTCCCAATACGATCCGTTCACAGCTTGGTTATTTGCCGCAAGATTTTGGTGTCTACCCAAATTTAAACGCAATTGAATTTCTACAATATATAGCTGCCCTCAAAGGAATGGATCGAAAGGCCGCCAAAAAACGTATTGAAGAGCTACTGCAATTGCTCAATTTAACAGAAGTCTGCAAACGCCCCCTTGGTGGATATTCTGGCGGGATGAAACAGCGGGTTGGCATTGCACAATCCTTGTTAAACGATCCCAAATGCCTCATCCTTGATGAACCCACAGTTGGATTAGATCCGGAAGAACGCGTTCACTTTCGGAATTTGCTCTCTAGCATTTCCAAAGGACGGATTGTCATTTTATCGACGCATATCGTTTCAGATATCGAGGCGGTGGCAGACCGCATCGCGATTATGGCAAAGGGAAAATTGCTTACTCATACTACCCCGGATGCACTCCTTCAAGCGGCAGAAGGACATGTCTGGGAATGTTCGGTTAAGGAAGAACAGTTTCATCTCTTCCAAAATATGTTTCAAATTAGCCACTCTGTCAGAAAAAATGATGGGCTATTAGTCAGGATCGTTTCTGAAGTACCACCAGATCATACCGCTTGGCGGGTGATTCCTACACTGGAGGATGCCTATCTATTTCGAACGGCCGCCCTCAAGAAAGGAGTCACTGCATGAACAACATCACGACTATCTTTGCAATTGCTCTCGCTGATTTTTTCGAACGTATTCGAAGAACAAACTTTTATATTCTCATTGCCTTTACACTCCTATTAGGCTATTTCTTTGTCCCCCCAAAAGAAGCCAGCTACCTCACCTTGGATTTAGGCGGCACGAGAGGTATCTATAATTCTGCATGGATCGGTAGCATGACTGCTGTTTTATCCAACATTGCCATTTCTCTCATCGGTTTTTATGCAGTAAAAAATTCGGTGGAACGAGATGAACTAACGAAAACCGGTCAGCTAATCGCTTCCTCACCCATTAGCAACTTTCAATACACACTTGGCAAAACCACAAGTAACTTCATGCTGCTCCTTTTTCTAACCTTTTTTCTGATGATTGCCGCTGCTGTGATGCAGCAGATACGTGGAGAGGATCATTCGTTACAGCTATGGCCATTGCTTTCCCCTTTTCTGTTTCTTACTGTTCCACTACTAGCATCGGTCAGTGCACTCGCCATATTATTTGAAATGGTTGGTTTTTTAAAGGGCGTTACTGGTAATGTTGTTTACTTCTTTCTCTGGATTGGATCTATGCTCATTAGCCACTTCACCACACCCTCACTCCCCATAGACCCTCTCGCTTTAACGATTCCGTTATCTAGCATGAACGTTTCAGGGACTGGTACAGGGAGCATTGGTATTATCGAAGTTACCGGTCTGCCGAAGACATTTCTTTGGAATGGTATCGACTGGTCTGTCGGCATGATCGCAGCGCGTGTTGCTTGGTTATTGCCAGCCATCTTGCTCGTATTGTGCGGATCGCTTCTTTTTCAGCGATTTGACCAAAATCGTGTACGCCATACAGCCAAAAGGAAGAAACAGAAGCTCCCATCTCTCTCGGAACGTGAGGCTGTAAAAAATGAGCAACCTTCTCCTATACGTACGACCGTTACTCTTACACCTTTATTGTCATATGGAAACGGATTTCGTTTCGTCCAATTGCTATGCTATGAACTAAAAATTTTGTACAAAGGCATGCCACTTTATTGGTATGCGATCCAACTGGCGCTCATATTCTGCTGTCTCATCCTGTCTAGTGATATCGCACTTAGGTGGTTTGTCCCTTTATCTATGATCTGGTCAATGCCTATTTGGGCGAAAATGGGGAGCCAAGCAAAAATACATAAGGTAACGGAGATAATCCACTCTTCTTCACGGTTTCCCGTTTCTCATACGGTCCTTGTATGGGGATGCGGTATCATTGTTAGCCTATTTGCTACAAGCGGTATGCTGCTCTCCTCTGCTTTCTCTCTAAACTGGTATACGCTATTTTCCTTATTAGCAAGCGCTTGTTTTATCTCAGGGCTAGCCATCATTCTTGGCACCTATATTGGTAACAGCAGACCGTTCGAAATCATATTTTTGCTGGTCTGGTATTTGGGTCCGATTAACCAGCTTTCGTATTTTGATTTTATCGGTTCCACACCAAAAGCAAACGAACTTGGCATTCCATTCTGGTTTGCACTCTTTGCCGATATGTTGCTTCTCCTTCATCTGTTAAAACTGAAAGGTACACAAAAGAGACGATCCCTTTTCCAATAAAGGATCGTCTTTTATACGATGGATCTTTGAATTATTTTTTGCTCGTGAACGTGAACGTTTGAGAAAAAATATGCTCATTCAACACTTCTGCAAACTTCTCTTCCTCCTCATAATTCGGAGCATGCCCGGACTTCTCAAACCAAATCAATTCCTTCTGTGGGGCCTTGAGCTTTTGATAAAGTTGTTCGGTTAGCTCGTAAGGAGTATTATGATCATATCTTCCGGTCATAAAATAGACTGGCACTTCTACCTGATCGATCATTTCAAGCAAATTGTATTTCGGCAACTCTGGCGAAATTGCGGTAAAGAGCGTGATTGCACCCGTTTCAAAATTTTCCTTCTCGTCTTCCGTGTATTCAGTCGCTTTTTGCACATCTGGAATCATGACGTCTTGGATGTAGGTGGGACTGTAAAACACTCCTCCCAATTGGACGATCCACTTTCTGTACATTAAGAAGTCGGTGAAGGATTTATATGGTGGTGCCCCTATTGCCTGCAGCTCACGAACAGCTTGTTGATTCCCTACTTCCTTCGCTTTTTTTAAGGTATAGTCGTATCCGATTTTGTCTCCTTTGGTTACATCGACAAATTGCCCGATTCCAATGTACGCATAAAAGGATTGCGGATTCTTTTTCACTTCCAACATTCCAAGAAGACTTCCCCACGAATGGCCTGCCAAATAAATTTTTTCTCTTCCGAACCTTTTTTTCAACATTTCCACCATTTCATGAGTATCCGATACATATTGTTCGACATGTAATGTTTCTTTCTTTAGACTAGGTGAAAATGATTTTCCAGAACCTCTTTGATCCCAGTTCACTACGACATATCGCTTTTCTAAAAGCTTAAAACGTGGATTACTGTTCATTTCTGCATTTCCCGGCCCTCCATGCAGATAGAGCAAAATCGGATTGTTTTTATCCTCACCTCTGATTGTGATCCACTGTTCAGTGCCACCTATCATGACCTTTTCCAAGGTAGCAATACTATTTGCTCCCTGAATTGGTTGTGTGTATACCTTATTCTTGTACGTATTATTCTCTAAGGCTGTCACGCTCGTAATCATGGAAAAACAGAAAGTAAAAGTGGCAAGCACCAGGCATTGTAGCATACGTTTTTTCATTTTTGTATTATCTCCTCATTCTTTATTGGGGCCATCCCGTTTTCATAATTCCTTCTGGTCGTTTTCTATGCTTATTTTATTGAGGAAAAGTCATATGTTTTTTTATTTTTTGACAATGATCTTAGAATCAAACCCGAGCCTATTAACAAAGTAATGATAAGAAACAAGGTACCGTCAGTGATAAATTCAGGTCCCTCTTTTAAAATAGGGTTAAATAATGTATTACCCCCAATCGCTTTTTCTCCACTCACCCCAAATCCCAAAATACATGTTTGCGCCCAATTCCATATGGTGTGAACGCCACAGTTAACCCATAAATTTCCCTCTTTTAGAAAAAGAAGTGAAAAAAAGATTCCATAACAAACGATGGCAATAAACGTATATAGGCTAAACTGAGGTGTTAACAAATGGAGAAGACCAAATACAAGAGAAGAAACAACAACCCCCACCCATACTCTAGTTCGTACCGAAATCACTTGAAATAGCCAGCCTCTAAAGAGAATTTCTTCTCCAGCACCTTGTATCAAAAAAGCTATCATCCAAATAAACATCGAACTCAAAACGGTACCATCTACTTTTTGTAAATCAAGCTTCAAGTACCCTAATGCTAACATTGCTCCCGTAATAACAATAAAAAGGATCAATCCATACAGTAAGCCCTTGGTATATTTCTGAAAAGCAGCCTTTTTCGTAAAACCAATTGTATGGATTGGACGTTTTTCAACATATCGAATCCATAAAAATAAAATTCCAACACCAGCTGTAAAGTAAACAAATTCGGCAGAGCTAAAATAGACATTTTGTAAAAATACATTTTCAGAGTTTTTCAGAGAGTGTAGTAAGACGAGGATGCCTTCTCCAATCGCCTGGCCTCCTACAATAAAAACAATAAGCAAAATAATTGCAAAAATCGGGTTAACTTTTTTCCTTCCCACTTTTGTTTGTTGAATGATGAATGATTCTTCCATCTTCAAAACAAATCCCTCCACTGATGTAATGAAAAACGAACGTATTCAAGCTTTCTTAAATTTTCTTCTATAAAAGTCATATTGGTTAGTGGCAAAAAGTCATAAGTTCATCCTTATTCAGGGTGAAGGTGGAACAGGTAAAAAAAAAAAATAGACACCAATTTTTGATGTCTATTTTTGTAAACAATTCAGTTTATACATCTATCATAACCGCTAATTAAATTCTGATTTTTACTTGGTGGAGGTCTCAGGCATTAGCCTAAAATGAAGAGCGCTAGTCACGCCACATGGGAATGAAGTTGTAGCACCTAGTCTTTTTTTACGGTAAGTGGAATCTTTACACTTTTCCCCAGGTATGTACCGCTAATAATTGATTGCCCTACAGCTTTCGTTACAACTAAACCGTTTGTAACATCCGCAATCTCTTGATTTTCAATACTCCATTCAACCTTTTCCGTAACATATTCACTGCTTCCATCCTCATAAACTGCTTTTACTTTTACTTGTTTATTCTGATTTATTTTCATGGT
Organism: Brevibacillus ginsengisoli; assembly: GCF_050113715.1. NCBI lineage: Bacteria > Bacillati > Bacillota > Bacilli > Caryophanales > Paenibacillaceae > Brevibacillus > Brevibacillus ginsengisoli. The sequence goes on along the minus strand of NZ_JBNJQR010000005.1, from coordinate 44,905 downwards.
TAATTTCTTACTGGATGGGACAAGATTTTTCAATTTCTTTTCTGTTGAAACGACGGAGACCCTAACTTCAATTGATTGTCCCCTATATTTTGCCGTCAAGATAGCTTCTCCATTAGCTATTGCTCTGACTTTACCTCTATAAACTTCTGCAACACCACTGTTACTCGACCACCAATTCGCCAGCTCCGTCACATCTTCTTCTGTTTGATCAGAGTAAACTGAAATCACTTTTAGTTTCTGCGTTTCACCTTGCTTTAGTTTAAGATCCCCCGTTGAAATCTTTAACTGAGTAGTATCTACTACTTTTACAGGAATATCTATGCTTAATCCTTTGTAAGTTGCAGTAGCAACGGTATTTCCTGATTTTTCCGCGTACACCTCTCCTTCAGAGATCCAGCAAATACCCCTATCATGAACTGACCATTTTGCAAGTTTTGTGACATCCTCTTTTCTACCATCCTCATAAATAGCAAAAATCTTGATATTAGTACTTTCTCCTGCTTTTATCTTTAAGTCACTCAATGAAGCTTCTAATTTAGATTCTGTGAAACTCTTTTTCAACTCTGTAACCGATTTATACTTATAGATCGTTTTATCATTGTTGTTATACAGTAGAATTCCACCATTATCATCAACGATCACATCTGTTACCTCGAAGGGAAACTCAAATATTTCTTTGTAAGATTCTTTATCATACAAATTTTTAGAAGAAAAGATATAGTCATTATAAGCATAAATAATCGGCTCATTGTATGTTCCTTTACTATAACTTAAACGATTTTTATCAAATCTTCGCTTTCCAAAAAACAGATCGTTTCCATCTATCACTACTTTTTCACCGTATGTGCCTCCAATCTCTTCTAACTGTATGTCTTTTATCGTATCTATCACGTGAAGCTCATGGTCAGCTAAATATAGTAAATTATTTGTTCGATCAACCGCAAAGAAGGGTGGGTAAAACCTAACATTCATAGCTCTTTCACTTGTTTTTTTCTTAAATGAGTATCTATACAGATATCCCCACTGATCTCCGCCTATAGAATACATTTTATCGTCATACACTGCGATTCGATAAGGAGACTGCATTAATTCGATTACATCAACCTTATTATTTTTGTTTAATTCTATAACAGCTACCTTAGTCGATCCATACAATGCTACATAGAGCTTTTCTTTATAGTACTCAATATCCGTAGGTTCAGAACCAATAAATAACTCTTTTTTTACAGTGAAATCACCGCTATCGACAAAGAGTAATTTATTCGTATCTCTCTGTATGGCGTAAATCATTTGTCGCTTGTTATCATAGGCCCAATCGGTAATTTTGTCACCAAATGTAATTTTGTTTTTTTGAATTTTAAAATCAGTTTTCGGCAATGTCTTCTTCAGAGGAAGTCTTTTTAACAGTTGTTCCTTAGAATTATAAATAATAAGATTATCTGATTTATCCATTAAAACTTTTATTCTAGTATCTCTAGAGTTAAGGTCGTTTTTATTAACAGGAAGTTCCATAATTGGAATGAACAAATCGCGATCATAAACAGTCGTGTTTGATATAACGTATTTTCCCTTTACGTAGATAATAGTCTCCGCACGGCTATTGCCATTGTCAGCTCTTGTCTTGTACGTTCCATCTATAGTAGCCAAATTACTACCGTCTAGCTTGCGACCGGCGTAATATACACTAGTCCCATCAAATAGAATTTTACGTTCGGGATAACTAAATCCATATCCTTCTTTGTATGTTGAACGATGCAAAATCCCATAATTCTTCGTACTTAGTGCAATGCAATTTCCACCCGAAGTTCCAGATTCACCAATGTAAAGTACATGCTTTACCGGATCAGCAACAATATCTGGATCGGTAAAGCTAAAAAATTGTGCGCTATTAATATCTATTTTTTCATCACTTGAAGAATCGAGATTAAACATATACAATTCTTGCCAACCCTTATCTCCAGATACATAAAACAATTTATTTCCTTCAATGGCAAGTTGAGACGGTTTATTACTTGTAATCAACTTATTTTCAATTACTTTGTTGTTTACATCAACAACAGCGATTGATGTACTTCCCGATAAGGCGATATACAATTTCGTATTTTGTAAAACAAGATTAGTTGGATAAGACCCAATATCTATCTCTTTTTCCACTTGCAAATTATTTAGTGAGATAAATAATAATTGATTGCTTTCTTTAGAGATAGCGTAAATATAGCCTCTCTCATCATCAAGTACCCACTCTGTAATGCTTTGGGCTACTTTTTCACTTTGAAGCACTTTTTTTGCTGCTTCCGCTTTCTGTAGAACTGGTGAAGAAAACCATGTTGCACAAAGCACTAGAAAACAGGTAAATAAGATTAAACTTTTCTTCATAAGGGTTCCTCTCTTTATTAAATAGGAGTATTAAAAATTATAGAAATATTATAACGCTATCTGTAATTTATATCCATTTATAGGTGATATAAATAAGACAGGCTTGAGATTTGACTGCATAAAGGATAGCATCGGAATTATGTATTGGACGAGGTGAGTAATGGGAAAACTGGATTTTTTCTTCACGCATATTCTTTTTTCCCTATGTCCCAGACAATTACACTGACTAATAATTTTCCTTTGTTCATCACAAATAAAAAACACCACTCACAATTTGATATGATCCCCTCATAGTAGACAGAAAAAAGTAAGCACTTTACTCTGTCTATTATGGGGGGATTTCTTATGGGAAAGATCAAGAGAACTTTTGACGCTGCATTCAAGAAAAAAGCAGTAGATTTATACTTGATAGATGGAATGGGTTATAAAACCGTAGCTAAAGAATTAGGGATCGATCCCTCTGTAGTGCGTCGGTGGGTGGGACATTTCGAAGCCGAAGGGTTGGCTGGTCTTGAAGAAAACGAGGAAAAGCAAAAGGTCCTGGTATAGGTAGACCACGAACGAAACCAGAGGATCCTGAGGTTAAAATCAAACGATTGGAAGCAGAAAATGCATTGTTAAAAAAGCTCTTACAGATGTGAAAGGTGGAATGGATTCGGTACCGCAAGGTAGAAAGTTTGCTGTCATCGAGGAATTAGCCAGGAAGGGATACAGCATTCTACTTTTATGCCAACTAGCCCAAGTCTCCAGAAGTGGATATTACAAATGGGTAAAAAGGCAAAAGATCACCTCTTCCAAGCAACTTGAGGACGAGCAGATAATGGAGAGGATTGCAGAGTGCTTTAAAAAAGTCCGGGGAATCTATGGATATCGACGGGTCAAAGTATGGCTTGAGAAGAAATACGGACTGAAAATAAACCACAAACGTGTTCAACGATTGATGAACGTGATGGGGATTCAAGCGATCATCCGCAAGAAAAAGCCTTATTACGGTAAAAAAGAAGCGTATGTAATTTCAAGCAATCTCCTGAACAGGAACTTTCATGCTTTCAGACCAAGCGAAAAATGGATCACAGACATTACCTATTTGATTTTTAATGGACAAAGACTATACCTATCCGCCATTAAAGACCTATATAACAAAATTATCGCTTATCAGATCAGCCGAAGAAATGATTTGAAGCTCGTTATTGATACACTCAAGAAGGCAAAAAAGAAACGGAATGTTCGAGGAATCCTGCTCCATAGTGATCAAGGATTCCAGTATACATCCCGTCAATATAACAACCTGCTTAAAAAATATAAGATGATAGCCAGTATGTCCCGAAAGGGAAACTGTTGGGATAACGCATGTATGGAGAACTTTTTTAGCCATTTTAAAACAGAATGTTTTAACCGCTGTACGTTCCGTACAGTTGAGGAAGTAAAACATGAAGTCCAACGCTACATCCATTTCTATAACCATGAACGTTTTCAACAAAAATTAAGCAACTTAAGTCCTTTTGAATATCGGACTCAAGCTGCTTAAAATGGCTTTTTATTTCCTGTCTACTTGACAGGGGTCAGTTCAATTTGAGCGGTGTTGTTTGTTATGTATGGTGGAGGCGGGGGGATTCGAACCCCCGTCCGAAAACAGCGACACATAAGCATCTCCGAGCGCAGTCACTCATTTAAGTTTCGGTGATGGATTCGCGGAGTGACGCGCTGACCCAGCACCTAGCCTGATTGATCTTCTTCCTTCGACCCCAGGCGGAGGTCTCCGGCGTATCCCACTAAAGTTGAGCGCTATTCACGCCACATGGGCGATGGAGTGGTAGCGCCTCACTGGTTATTAAGCAGCGAGAGAAAGTTGTTTGTTGCCAGTTAATGGCTTTCCGCGTTGATGACGAGGTCCGCAGCCCCCCGGCTCGCTTCTTATGCTCAACCATCCCCGTCGAATCCAGAACGCCCCCATGATAGAAGTCTAACCTTTGGTAAGGTTAGAAAATTAGAGGTTAGAAGGTTAGCATGAAAAGGTTTGAAACATTCCACCAAAAAATATGAGAGATAAGAAAATCTAGGTGGACAAGAACGGGTCTTCTCCACCTAAATTCAGCAATTAAATCATCTGCTGATGACCTAAATTCATTAAAAAGTTGTTAACAGATAGATGACCATACGAGGTAAGGCATCTGTCGTGGTAGTACACTTAATATAGCATATCGTATAGACGGTATCAATGTTAGTTTATAGCCAAACGGGGTAAAAAGAACCAGTTACGCTTTTTGACGATCACGTAACGCACGTTCGACTTCGCGTACTGCATCTTTCTTCTTCAACGTCTCCCGCTTGTCGTAGTTCTTCTTCCCTTTCGCCAGACCCAGTTCAACCTTGGCCCAGCCGCCCTTCAGGTAAATGCTGAGCGGTACAAGGGAGTAGCCCTTTTCACGCGTAAGCCCAATGAGTTTCAGGATCTCATTACGTCGCATAAGCAGCTTGCGCGTACGTTCAGGCTCATGATTGAAGCGGTTGCCCTGATCGTATGGACTGATGTGCACCTTGTGCAACATGAGTTCACCATGCTCAATTCGGGCGAAGCTGTCTTTTAACTGTACCCGTCCAGCGCGCAGGGATTTGATCTCCGTACCGGTTAGAGCGATTCCTGTTTCATACACTTCTTCAATGAAGTAGTCGTGTCTGGCTTTTTTGTTTTGAGCTACGGTTTTGGTTCCCGCTTTTATAGTAGACATGAAGATCACCTCGCAGACCTGAATGGTATCAGTTAGTTTATCAAAAAAAGAGCATACTCGCAAGTTGGTTATTTTCTCTTACGCTTGGCGGATTTGGCCACTTTGTTTTTGCGCTGTTTTTTGGCAGCGACCAGATCCTCCCAGAACTGCTTCGGCTTCTCCCGCTTCGCCTCATTTTCACTGTTCCCCGCATCATCTCGCGAGGATGCCAGGTCGAACCCTGGTTTAGCGGTTATCGGATTCTTGTCTTTGATTTTTTTACGGCGAGCTGCAGCTGGGCTCATCTCTTTATTTTTGCCGCGTTCATTACGACCGCCGCGTTGACCACGGAAGTTGCCTCCGCCTCGGCCTTCGATTACTTTGGGCTTGCGGTCAAAGCGAGGCGCACTCTTCTTCATGCCGACAATCTCAAAGTCAATGGTGCGTTCATCTACATTTACATTGGCTACCCGCACCTGCACCACATCACCGATTCTAAACTGCTTGCGGGTTCGTTCCCCTACCAGCGCGTACATCTTTTCGTGGTAATGGTAGTAGTCATCGGTTAAGTAGCTGACGTGAACAAGCCCTTCGATGGTATTCGGCAGCTCAATAAACATCCCGAAAGACGTCACACTGGAGATGACACCCTCGAACTCTTCCCCGATGTGCTCCTTCATGAACTCCGCTTTTTTCAGATCGTCCGTCTCGCGCTCGGCATCTACCGCCAATCGTTCACGTTGGGAGGTATGCTCAGCGATAATCGGCATCTGCTCTGCCCAATAGGCTTCCTTCTCACCGCTCATTTCGCCAAACTGAATCCATTCCCGAATCATGCGATGCACGATAAGGTCAGGGTATCGTCGGATTGGTGAAGTAAAGTGTGTGTAAAACTCCGTTGCCAACCCGAAGTGTCCGAGGCTCTCCGCCGAATATTTGGCTTGCTTCATCGAGCGAAGCAGGACGGTACTGATGATAATTTCTTCCGGTGTGCCTTTGGCTTCTTCGAGGAGTTGCTGCAAGGCCCGTGGATGAACAGAATTTCCTTTTCCACGTACGCTGTATCCAAAATTGGTCACAAACTCCATAAACGCTTGCAGCTTTTCTTCCTTGGGATCTTCGTGAATCCGATAAATAAAGGGTCGCTTCATCCAGTGGAAATGCTCCGCAACCGTTTCGTTGGCGGCCAGCATGAACTCTTCAATCATCTGTTCGGCAATGGAACGGGTACGGAAGCCGATATCTGTTGGTACGCCTTCTTCGTTGACGTAGATTTTGGCTTCGCGGAAATCGAAATCAATCGCACCACGGCGCATCCGCTTGCTGCGAAGTTTCAGACAAAGTTCTTCCATCTGTTGAAACATCGGAACGAGATCTTGATATTTCTCGATTAGAGCTTCGTCCTTATCTTCGAGAATGCTTCTGACATCCGCATACGTCATCCGCTCATTCGTGCGAATCACACTTAAAAAGATATCGTACTTAACGACATTCGCCTCTCGGTCAATCTCCATATCACAGCTGACCGTCAAGCGATCGACTTTGGGATTCAAGCTGCAGATTCCGTTGGAAAGACGGTGTGGAATCATCGGGATTACCCGATCCACGAGGTAGACACTGGTTCCCCGTTTATAGGCTTCATTGTCTAAGGCCGATTTTTCCTTGACGTAATAGCTGACGTCGGCGATATGTACACCTAATCGATAGTTACCGTTGTCCAGCTTCTCCAATGAGACAGCGTCATCAAGATCCTTGGCGTCCGCTCCGTCGATGGTCACCATCATGCGGTCACGCAAATCGCGACGTCCGCGGATTTCCTCTTCACTGATTTCATCTGGAGCATCTTCAGCCTCTGCCAATACATCTGCCGGAAAAGCTTCTGGCAATCCAAATTTGCGGATAATCGAAAGAATGTCTACACCCGGGTCGTTCTTGTGACCAAGGATTTCAACGACTTCTCCCTCTGGATTGGCGCGTCCCTCTGGATAACGAACGATTTTTACGACGACCTTATGTCCGTCAACCGCTCCATTGTAAGCTGCTTTGGGAATGAAAATATCCTTGGCAATCCGTCTGTCATCGGTCACGACAAAGGCATAATGCGTCTCGTCCTGGAATGTCCCAACTACCTCGGTAATTCCACGCTCGACAATTCGAATGATCCGCCCCTCAAGACGAGCTCCATTCGATTCCTTCTCCACTCGGACCAGCACGATATCCCCATGCATAGCACCATGCATATCATTGGCATGGACGTAGATGTCTGGCTGTCCTTCTGTTTCCGGAATGACAAAGCCAAACCCTTTGGGATGATTCTGCAATCGTCCACGAATCAGATTCATCTTCTCAGGAACGCCATAACGATTTGTTCGTGTACGAATAATGGCTCCTTGATCTTCTAATATATTTAATGTTTTTACCAGTTCCTTGAAATCATCGGAGTTTTGTAACTGAAAGGCCTCTTCCAGTTCTTGCACCGTCATCGGATGGTAAGCTTGCTCTCGCATAAACGAAAGAATTTGTTCTTCTTTCATAGGCAGGCTCCTTTTTTCTTATTTATACTATAAGTATTTGCAATTAACTGTTGAAACAACCCCTGTAATCTCATCGTACGCCTGATTTCAGCACAATGGTACCCTTTTCCTATGATAAATTCCCGAAAAGCACAAAAAAGACAGCAAGTACTAAACTTGCTGCCCTTCTAGCTATCCATATTAGCCACCGAATCGTTTCAGGAAGTAACCTAATAAAATGGCAGATACCATGAAAAGTACAGCCAAAACAGTAGTCAATCTACCCAAAACCGCGTCAAAACCGCGAGCTTTCTGTTTTCCAACTAATTGTTCCGCTCCACCGGAAATCGTTCCAGAGAGACCAGCGCTTTTACCGGACTGAAGCAATACGGCAAGAATTAGTCCAATGCTAGAGATAGCAAGCAACACTTTAATAAGCGTAATACCCATGCTTCTATTCACCTCAAAAGTTTGATCATTTTCGCATATTGGCATGTACAGGTACATATCGAAAAAAGTTTAGAGATTCTCAAAAATAAACATCTATCTAAATGTATCACAGTTGCCTGTATTCATCAAGTTCATCAAAATATGGATTTTTTTTGTCGGATGAAGGCTTGCCTTGCAACCACCCATAATTTACCGTAAAATTGCTTTTGAGTCGTCTATTTTTCATTAGGAGGTCTTTATTGCATGGCTGGATCCAATTTCAAAAAGGATATGAATCAGAATGACGTAATCGATTCTGGAAAGGCCTTTTTCACTTCCTTCGGTATTCTTTTTCTCGTATTTCTTATCGCACTTGTAGTTTCTGTCATGTACCCTCCACAACACGGCGAACAAGCAAAAAACGGCGGAGCAGCTACCGCACCATCTAAAGAAGTGAACGCAGAACAGATCGTGAAACAAACTTGTACGGCTTGCCACGGTCAAAACCTCGAAGGTGCTATGGGACCGAACTTGACCAAAATCGGAAGCAAGTACAAGCCAGAAGAAATTGAGAACATTTTGAAGAATGGTAAAGGCGGCATGCCACCTGGACTGCTGAAAGACGATGCTCAAGTCAAGGCAGTAGCCAAATGGCTATCCGAGAAGAAGTAAGTTGAACATCTAAAAAAACCCTGATCCTCAAGGGTTTTTTTATTTTTCATGGATCTGTTCACACATTAAAAGATAAAGCATGCCGTCAATCAGACAGCATGCTTTTTGTTTTTGCTCTTGCCAGGCGCTTCCCTTACTTTTTCAAGTTGTAGAAAGCTTTCTGGCCACCGAAGCGGGAAGTTTCGCCCAACTCGTCTTCAATGCGGAGAAGTTGGTTGTATTTCGCTACGCGGTCTGTACGGGAAGGAGCACCCGTTTTGATTTGGCCAGCGTTGGTCGCTACTGCGATATCCGCAATAGTGGAATCCTCGGTTTCACCAGAACGGTGAGAGATCACTGCTGTATAACCAGCGCGTTTTGCCATCTCGATTGCATCAAATGTTTCAGTAAGCGAACCGATTTGGTTTACTTTTACAAGGATGGAGTTGGCTGTGCTGCTCTCGATACCGCGAGCAAGACGCTCTGTGTTGGTTACGAACAAGTCGTCGCCCACCAATTGAACTTTGTGACCGATGCGTTCAGTAAGTGCTTTCCAGCCATCCCAGTCGTCTTCGGACAAACCGTCTTCAATAGAGATGATTGGGTATTTGCTGATCAAATCTTCGTAGAAAGCGATCATTTCTTCTGTTGTTTTCACAACGCCTTCGCCTTCGAAGTGGTATTTGCCGTCTTTGTACATTTCAGTAGAAGCTACGTCAAGCGCCAAGAATACATCTTTACCTGGCTCATAACCAGTTGCTTTGATCGCTTCGAGAATAGTTGTGATCGCTTCTTCGTTGGATTTCAAGTTTGGCGCGAAACCACCCTCGTCACCTACTGCTGTGTTCAAGCCTTTGGAAGCAAGCACTTTTTTCAAGGAGTGGAAAATCTCAGCACCGATGCGAAGCGCTTCAGAGAAGGATTCAGCGCCTACAGGCATTACCATGAATTCTTGAATGTCTACAGTGTTGTCCGCGTGTTTACCACCGTTCAAGATGTTCATCATTGGAACTGGAAGTGTTTTGGCATTGAATCCACCAAGGTAGTTGTAGAGTGGAACACCCAAAGAATCCGCAGCTGCGCGAGCTACAGCCATGGAAACGCCAAGGATTGCGTTAGCGCCCAATTTACCTTTGTTCGGTGTACCATCCAATTCGATCATGGTCATATCGATACCAACTTGATCAAAAACATCCATGCCGATGATCTCAGGCGCGATAATGTCGTTTACGTTCTTAACCGCATTGAGAACGCCTTTACCGAGGTAACGGGATTTGTCTTCGTCACGAAGCTCAACTGCTTCATATGCTCCTGTAGAAGCTCCGGATGGAACCGCTGCGCGACCCATAGCGCCATCTTCCAAATAAACTTCAACTTCTACTGTTGGGTTACCGCGAGAATCAAGAATTTCACGAGCATAAACGTCTGTAATCATTGCCATTGTATATCCAGCTCCTTTAATAGGGTTAATTACTTTACCTGCTATTATTTCTTGATGAGTGTTTGGCCAGTCATCTCTTGAGGTTGTTGAATACCCAGAAGTTCTAGCATAGTTGGTGAGAGGTCAGCCAGCACTCCGCCTTCACGAAGCGTAAGCCCTTCCTTCGTCACGATCAGAGGAACAGGGTTGGTGCTGTGGGAAGTAATCGGGCGACCTTCCGGATCAAGCATCACATCTGCATTGCCGTGGTCAGCTGTAACAAGCGCTACGCCACCTTTGGCAGTAATCGCTTCTACTACCTTGCCCATACATTCATCCACGGTCTCAACCGCTTTGATCGTTGGTTCCATTTTACCAGAATGACCCACCATATCACAGTTCGCAAAGTTAAGGATGATCACATCGAAGTTTTCGGCTTCGATCTCCTTCAAAACCGCTTCGGTCACTTCGTAAGCACTCATCTCAGGTTTAAGGTCATAGGTTGCAACCTTTGGAGAAGGAATGAGAATGCGCTTCTCACCAGAGAATTCCTGCTCACGTCCACCGCTGAAGAAGAACGTCACGTGTGGATATTTCTCCGTTTCGGCAATACGCAATTGCGTTAGGTTGTTGCGAGAAAGCACTTCACCCAATGTATTGTCCAAGTTGGTTGGTTTATAAGCAACATATCCATCCACAGTCTCAGAGAATTTGGTCAGGCAGACAAAGAAGAGATTCTTCGGTCTTCCTTCACCGCGATCAAACCCGCGGAAATCATCGTTAGTAAACGCCTGAGATGTTTGGATTGCACGGTCAGGGCGGAAGTTGAAGAAGATAATCGCGTCTTCACTCTCTACTTTTCCTACCGGTTGTCCTTGTTCATCCACAATAACGGTCGGCATGACGAACTCGTCCATGATGGATTTCTCATAGGATTCTTTGACCGCTTTAATCGGATCGGTGTATTTTGGAGCATCACCGTATACCATCGCACGATATGCTTTTTCTACGCGCTCCCAGCGTTTATCGCGATCCATTGCATAATAACGGCCTTGGACTGTCGCAATTTTACCGACACCAATTTCCTTCATTTTCGCTTCAAGTTCTTCGATGTACTTCACTGCGCTGTCTGGAGCTACGTCACGGCCATCAAGGAAGCCATGAACATAAACCTCATGGAAGTTCTCACGCTTCGCCATTTCCAGAATCGCGAACAGGTGGGTAATGTGGCTATGTACACCCCCATCTGATAAAAGTCCAAACAGGTGCATTTTCTTGCCTTTTTCTTTGCAGTGGTTAAAGGCTTTGAGCATTGTTTCATTCTTGAAGAACTCGCCATCTTGAATGGCTTTGGTGATACGGGTCAGCTCCTGGTAAACGATACGTCCCGCACCAATATTCAAGTGCCCTACTTCAGAGTTCCCCATTTGTCCTTCAGGAAGTCCTACTGACATACCACTTGCTCCTAGCGTCGTATGCGGGTAAGCGTTCCACAGTCTGTCATAATTCGGTTTCTTGGCTTGAGCCACAGCATTGCCGTATGACTCGTCACGCAAACCGAAGCCGTCAAGTATCATTAACGCTACAGGTTTAGGTCTATTTGCCATTTGACTTACCTCCTAGCTGCGCTTGCTCCAGCGATTAGGCTGGTGTATCCATCAACAGTAAGACTTGCTCCACCAACAAGAGCCCCATCGATATCTGATTGAGTCAAGTAGCTTTCCACATTCTCAGGCTTCACACTTCCACCGTATTGAATGCGAACAGCATCAGCGGACGCTTGGTCATAAAGTCCGGCAATCACTTGACGGATGTAAGCAATTGTCTTGTTCGCTTCTTCAGCGGAAGAAGATTTACCGGTTCCAATCGCCCAGATCGGTTCATAGGCGATTACCACATGAGAGAGTTCAGCCTTGTCCACTCCGTCCAGCGCAAGTTTGGTTTGACGTTCTACCACTTGCTCTGTTTGGCCTGCCTCGTATTCTTGCAAGGATTCCCCTACGCAAACAATCGGTTTGAGGCCGTGAGCCAATGCCGCTTTGGTTTTCTTGTTCACTGTTTCATCGGTCTCGTTAAAATATTGACGACGCTCGGAATGACCCAGAATTACGTAGGCAATCCCTAATTCTTTCAACATCAACGGACTGATTTCGCCGGTAAACGCGCCTTGTTCCTCGAAGTGCATGTTTTGTGCGCCTAAAGCGTAGGATGAACCTTTAAGGCTTTCTGCTAACGCAGGCAAAGCCGTAAATGGCGCGCAAATGACTTGTTCCACTCCGGAAATCGGCTGTTTGGCAAGCAGTTGTTTAGCAAACTCGGTTGCCTCCGCAATCGTCTTGAACATCTTCCAGTTTCCTGCCAGTATTGGTGTTCTCATCCAAACTTCCTCCCTGACACACATCATCAATTTATTTGTCTTGTAAAACCGTTACCCCCGGAAGCTCTTTGCCTTCCATGAATTCCAGGGAGGCACCGCCGCCAGTGGAGATATGAGACATTTTATCCGCAACATGAGCTTTTTCAACCGCTGCAACAGAATCCCCGCCACCGATGATCGTCACTCCGGAAGAAGTCGCCATTGCTTCGGCAACACCGATGGTTCCTTTTGCGAACGCGTCCATTTCGAATACACCCATTGGGCCGTTCCAGATGATCGTTTTGGAGCCTTCCACCGCTTTGCGGAAAATCTCCAAGCTCTTCGGACCGATATCGAGTGCCATCCAGCCATCCGGAATCGTATCGATGCTAACAACCTGTGTCGCCGCATCCGCCGCAAATTTATCCGCCACGACTACGTCTACAGGCATCAGCATGTTGACTCCGCGTTCTTTCGCTTGTTTCATCAAGCTTTGTGCAAGCTCCACTTTGTCTTCTTCGCACAAGGAAGAACCAACGCCATAGCCTTGGGCTTTAATGAAAGTATTGGCCATACCTCCGCCAATAATCAATGTATCTACTTTCGTTAACAAATTTTCAATAACAGCGATTTTGTCTTTTACCTTCGCTCCACCAATGATTGCGGTGAATGGACGCTCAGGCTTGCTTAATGCGCCACCGAGGAATTGAATTTCTTTTTCCATCAAGAAACCAGCTACAGCAGGGATATATTGGGCAATTCCAGCTGTTGAGGAGTGTGCACGGTGAGCCGCACCAAACGCGTCATTTACGAACACATCAGCAAGATTGGCAAAGCTTTTCGCCAACTCTGGATCGTTCTTCTCTTCGCCTGCATGGAAGCGAACGTTTTCTAACAAAATCACGTCGCCATTGTTCATGGCAGCAACAGCTTGTTCCACTTCAGGACCAATGGAATCCGTGAGCTTTTTCACTGGTTTGCCTAAAAGTTTGGAGAGGTGTTCTCCAGCTGCAGTCAAACGCATTTCTTCAACCACTTGGCCTTTTGGACGTCCAAAATGGCTCGCGAGAATCACTTTCGCTCCTTGCTCCACCAAATATTGAATGGTTGGCAATGCTGCACGGATACGCGTATCATCCGTAATTTTGCCATCTTGCATAGGAACGTTGAAATCTACGCGGCAAAACACTCGTTTTCCGGCTAAATCAACTTCGCGGATAGACTTTTTGTTCACGACGAAATCCTCCTCAGGTTTGGGTAAACGAATGGTTAAAGCCAAAAGGGAGAGTATTCATCCTCTCCCTTTTATTTTCATACCGTACTAATTGTAAGGTTTAGAGGCCACGCTGTGCAATATATGTGCAAAGATCTACTACACGGTTGGAGTAACCCCACTCGTTATCATACCAAGCAACAACTTTCAGCATGTTGCCGTCGATTACCATTGTGGACAACGCATCGATTGTAGAAGAAGCTGGGTCACCGTTGTAGTCAACAGATACCAATGGCTCATCAGAGTAAGCCAGGATACCTTTCAATTCGCCTTCAGCCGCTTGTTTAAACGCAGCGTTAACTTCTTCAACTGTTACGTCTTTGTTCAGTTCTACTACCAAGTCAACAACAGATACGTTTGGTGTAGGCACACGCATTGCCATACCATTCAGTTTGCCTTTCAATTCAGGAAGAACAAGGGAAACTGCTTTTGCAGCGCCAGTAGAAGTTGGGATGATGCTTTCCGCAGCCGCGCGAGCACGACGCAAGTCTTTGTGTGGCAAGTCAAGAATTTGTTGGTCGTTGGTGTAAGAGTGAACAGTTGTCATCAAGCCACGAACGATGCCGTATTTTTCAAGCAATATTTTTGCGAATGGAGCCAAGCAGTTGGTTGTGCAAGAAGCGTTGGATACAACAGTGTGTTTCGCTGGATCGTATTGTTCATGGTTAACACCCATAACCACTGTGATATCTTCGTTAGTAGCTGGAGCGGAGATGATAACTTTTTTCGCGCCGCCTTCCAAGTGTTTCGCAGCGTCTTCGCGTTTTGTGAAACGGCCAGTAGATTCTACTACGATCTCAACACCGTATTCTCCCCATTTCAAAGCGCCTGGATCACGCTCAGCCAAAACCGCGATTTCTCTTCCGCCTACGATCAAGTTGTTGCCGGATACTTCAACAGTTTCGTTCAATTTGCCGTGTACGCTATCATATTTCAACAAGTGAGCCAAAGTTTTTGCATCAGTCAGGTCGTTAATCGCTACAATTTGTACATTAGGATTTTTAAGCGCTGCGCGGAATACGTTACGTCCAATTCGTCCAAATCCATTAATACCTACTTTAACCATGAGTAAAGACCTCCTTCTATTTGTAAAGCAAAATTATTTATTTAAGATTCTCTGTTTGCGTGGGCTTGCTACATCACTGGTATTATTCCCAAATGGTACATAAGCAAACAGGATCGTAATAACTGATTTGCGCCGAACTTCCAATCCTTATTCGGTCTTCGTTAGCAACGCTCGTGCCGCTCCCTCGTCCGTGATAAGGACATTTTGGCAATTTTGTTTTGCGAAGGAAAGAATGGCTTGCGCTTTGCTGCTTCCACCTGCGATAGAGATGACGACCTCGGCTTGTTTGACTTCTTCCAGATGCAGACCAATCGTTGGCATTCGCTTAACGATCTCGCCTTGGGAATCAAAGTAATAGCCAAAGGCTTCTGAAACCGCACCCGCTTCTTGAAGTTCTGCCAGTTCTTTGTCATCATACAGGCGCCGTTTGGCCATAGTAAAAGCATCACCGATTCCGTGAAGCACTACCCTTGCAGATTTTACAAGCGACAGCACTTCCGCAATCTGAGGTTCAGTCACGAGTGATTGAAACGCGTCAGCGCTTAAACGGTCAGGAACATGCAGCAGTCGATAGGTACCGCCTGTTTTGGATGCCATCATGGAGACAAGGGTGTTCGCTTGGAACTCAACTCGTTCTCCCAGACCGCCTCGCGCAGGCACGAATTGTGCGCTCCGAAAAACAGGGGATGGCATGAGATGAGAAGCAACACTTGCGATGGTCGAACCACCGGTAACGGCGATTACATCTCCTTCTTGTACAGTTTGCTTCAACACCCTGGCTCCGATTTGACCAAGCTCTTGCTTCACCCACTCCGAGGCATCGGCGTTGCCGGGTACAATGAAAACCTGCTCGATTCCCAATCGTTGCTGGAGCATCTGCGCCAATTCTGTAAGGCCGAATAATTCATCAACCATTTCTTGCATTCGTTCGAGGATGCGCATTCCCTCAGACGTACAACTCATCCCGATGGACGATACATCCAGCAGACCCATTTCTTTTAGCAGATCCACTTCAGCTCGCAAAATTCGCTCGGTCGTCATCATCATCTGGGCTAAGGCCCTCCGTCCGATAGGTTGAAGATGGTAGATCGATTGAAGCAAAGTATATCGTTTACGCAGAGTTTCCAGTAAATCAGGTACTAGCTTTTGTTGAATTTCAATTAATTGACGCATAACTCACCTCCTTGAATAGGAGTGGGACTGCTTAAGTCCCTGTTGTGCATTTTTTGTCCCGCATCTTGCAAAAAAAAGCAATCGCCTTACACCTGTATAGTACCGCATCCCGGGTTACATGACAAGCTGGAGTTTTGCTTTTTATGTGAACAAATTCGAACGCTTATTTAGTTCTTCCCTAAATTCATTTTCTGATACAACGGAAGAAATTGACGGGAACACCTCATCACCGTCAATCTCCACCACCGGTATGGTTAACATATACTTCATATGAAGCTCGTCGTCCTCCGTAATATCTACTGAGGTCATGATCAGCGGAATCTTTTTGGCTACTCGCTGAATCATTTTCTCGACGTCCTCACATAAATGACAGCCTGGGCGTCCATATACTTTTATTTGAAATGGGAGCCTATTCATCCACATCCATCCTGTCTCTTTCTCTTCTTGCACGAACGCTGTCTAGAAGCGTTTGCGTTTGGCCGAGGAAGCAATCAACATTTCTTCTCGATACTTGGCGACTGTCCGCCTAGAAATCTCGATTCCTTCTTGAGAAAGCAGCTCCGAAAGCTTCTGATCCGACAATGGCTGCTTGCGGTCTTCCGTGTCGATCAATGATTTAATCCGCTTCTTGACGCTTTCTGAGGATGCCGAATCCCCCGACGCTGTAGTGAGCGCTGAGGTAAAGAAGTACTTTAATTCAAACACTCCACGGGGAGTCTGGACGTATTTATTACTAGTGGCGCGACTCACTGTAGATTCGTGCAAACTAACACGTTCCGCAATATCCTTCTGGGTCATCGGCTTTAAATAATGAATGCCTTTATCAAAGAAGTCCCGTTGCGTCTCCAGAATCGCCTGCGTAACCTTCATTAATGTCATTCGTCTCTGCTCTAGGCTTTTGGCCAACCAGAGGGCTGAATTTAGTTTGTCTTGGATGAACTCTTTCGCATCTTCTCGAGTCTTGCCCTCTTTTAACATTCGCTCATAAAATCGACTGATGGATAAGCGTGGAGCCGACGCATCGTTGACTAATACGACGTATTCACTACCAACTTTTTCTACGGTTACATCAGGGATGATAAACCGAGTATCTCCTGATCCGAAGGCTGCTCCCGGTCGGGGATTCAACGAGCGGACAATATCCGCAATTTCTTGAACCTCTTGGACGCTGATCTGCAATTTATCCGCGATACGGGTAAACCGATTATTCGCCAGGTCTTGTAAATGCTCACGAACTACTCGCACAGAATGCTCATCATGAAAGCCTTCATAGTCCATCTGCAGCAAGAGACATTCTTCCAGGCTGCGTGCTCCAACCCCAACCGGATCAAATCGTTGGATAATGGCAAGTACCTGTTCCAATTCTTCTATTGGAGCGTTCAATCGCTCACTCGCTTCTTCCAGCGTAATCTCCAGGTACCCCTTCTCATCCAGATTGCCAATCAGGAATCGCGCCAATTGTCGATAGCTGCTTGATAATCCTTTGAGGTAGCCTAGCTGCGACTCCAAGTGCTCATACAAGGTTTTTCCTGAAGAATGCGCATGGTCAAGCGGATTGTAAGTGCTTTCATTTTTACTTACGCTATAATCACCAGTCGCTCGATTGGAGATCACTTCTTTCCAATCGATCTCTACCGCTTCCTTCTGACGCTTCTCGAGATTTGTCTCATGCGTGGCGCTAATTTCCTGCAGTTCAATTACCGGATTCTCATTGGCTTGCTCTTGCAGGTAATTGAGAAGGTCTGTAGCGGAATATTGCAAGATCGCAATAGCTTGCCTAAGCTCTGGCGTCATCACCAGTTTAAGAGTTTGCTCTTGATACAATCCAAATCCCATATTCATAACTGGCTCCGCCTCCTTATATTGTTGAAACTTACTTCATGTTTAAATTTGTCGGTTCTTTACATACTATTCGATTAATCATGCAATTTTCCTGCCAACCAAAAATTTTAACCTATTTTGGAAAACTCTATTGATTGCCAAGCAATTTTCCAAATAGAAAAGCCCCTCATCAATGTGACGAGGTGGCTCTCGCTAGAATTATTATACTATTTACTTGATTGCAGGAATACCGGAAATATATCCTACAACCCCAGCTTTCGAATCGATCTTGGCGGCTAATTGCGCTTTTAAATCAGCAGGAATTGTCTTCATTTCTTCCAGATCGCCCGGATGCTGCGCATTGCTCATCACGTACATGAAACCATTCATGTTGTCCACTGCCTGCAATCCAGTAGACTCCGCTCCAGCTGGAAGAGACAGAATCCGTGAAAGTTTCTTCGTATCCACATTATAAGCCCACATGAAGTTGTTCACGTGCATGCCGCTGTCCTCACCGATAAAGAGGGTACGCGTCTTTTCCGAGAAGGAGAGGTTGTCTGGGTTGGCGATTTTGTCGACAACCGCTGTATTTCCCACCGCATCTGGAGCGCTCATGTCTTCCCCGACAATCAAACCATTCATAGAGGATGCTACGTAGTCGCTGTCAATCTTTTTGCCCTTCGAATCTTTTTGCTTATTTGTAAGCGAGACTTCAAATGTTACACCAGCGTTGATTTTTGGAAGTTTGATATCATCTGTTGGTGCCTTATCGTCAGCTTGCATAGCTCCGCTCAAATAGGACATGGCGATATACAGCTTCTTATCCTTCGCATTTAAGGTTACACCCTCCATCTTGTTGAATTCGGAGGTGGCGCCCATAATGGCTCCATAACGACGGGATTCCAGGAAGGCCGCAGCTTTTTCCATACCTGGCTTCACCTTGAGCCATTCATCCTTGCCAGATGGATACGTTTTAATTTTGGTGAATCCAGGTGTATCCTTGTCTGCTGTTTCAAACAGATCACTAAATTTCAGCTTATCAGCATATTCTTTCACTTCTGCATCTGTCGCATGTCCAAGCTTGATCCAGTTAAGGTTGGCTGCTCCGCCGTCCTTGTCACTGGTTTGAATCCACTTGGCCGCGTATAAAGTTCCAGCTGAAAGGTCTTTCGCCTTATCCGCAATGTACATAAACATCATGGTGCTGCTGCCGTCATCCCCCATGTAAGTGGTCCGCTCATCCGGCATCACTTTAACAAGCTCACGAGAAATCCGTCCCATGCTGTAGTGCTTGGCCACTTTGGTGGAGCCATCCGGCTTGACTGTCACTTCAGGAAGGAATCCATAATGATAAGGATTTCCTGGCTTATTGGTACCGAAGTAACTTTTGGTGAATGGACCAACGTAGGTTTTCGTTGGGTCCGCTTCATATGCGCGAGCATCTGGCTCATATTCCTCACTGCCTAAGTGAGTATTCCATGGGGATTGAGATCCATTACACGGAATCCATAAGCCATCGACACCCGAGAAATCGATTTTCTTTACTTTCACTGGGGAAAGCTCACCCGTTTTTTTGTTTTGATCCACTGTTGTCAAACTCATGGATGCCGGGACAATTCCGTAGGCACTGCCGCCGGAAGCGTCCTTGGTGATATATTCGTAGTGAGTCACGAGATACAAAGGATTGCCTCCCTTGCCTGTTGCAGGGGCTCCTTTTACTTGTAGTAAGTCATTACTGTCAGGATCGTCTGAGATAAATGGCGTAGTTTTGCCTGGGACGCTGGTGTCCATGATCGGCTTGCCATTAACATCAATCGCTAATCCAGGATTCATTCCGCCAATTTCATCTGTTGATTTGTACAAGGTATTGTAAGAGAGCGGGATTGATTTTTTCATTCCGTTACTGTATGTAACCTCTACCTGAGCCTTTGAATAGGCTTGTGTCCGTTCTTCAACTGTAGACGGTGCTTCCATTCCAATAAACTGAACAGACTTGATTGAACCTCGCGCCGACTCTGGCACTTGTTGTGTTGAATCAGCTTGGACAGTAACAGGAGCCACCACCGGTAATAAAAGAGATAAACTAAGAATAGGACCAACTAGCTTCTTCACGTGAGTTTCCCCCCATTAATCTAGTAAACAACAGAACTATCAAACAATTCAGATTCTACCGTTCAATTGTTAACATTATTTAGGGATATTGTTAAGCCAGTGTTGGTTTATCATGAATCTCTCTTTACAAATACTAGAAGCCTGCCGCAGTTAAACATGCGCAGGCTTTTCCAATCGAGTCACTATCGATGTAATCTTCAATCAACACTCTTCAATTAACCGTGCCAGCAGGACCGTCCGCCGAGAAATTTCCCGTAGGTTGACGTATTCATCTGGAGAATGGGCGTAATCCCCGACAATTCCCAGACCGTCAAGCGTAGGAACACCGCAAGCTGCGGTAAAGTTGCCGTCGCTGACACCACCTGTCCCGGATTCCTCCAAGTGAAGACCCAACTCCTCTTCACCAATCCGTCTAGCTAGAGCAAACAACTCGGCGGTTCCGCTGCTTCGCTCCATCGGTGGACGACGGATGCCTCCCGTCACGGTGAGACGCGTTCCCTTCCTCACCGGCTTCAATTGGAGTATCAGTTCTTCGATACGCTTGGCTTCAGCTGCGGTCATTACACGGACATCCACATCGGCTTCCGCGTAATCAGCGACTACATTGGCGCCAATTCCCCCTTTTATCATCCCTACATTGACAGTAGTACCCGACTCATAATTAGTCAGGCTGTGCAAATATTGAACATGATGGGCCAGCTCTTCAATGGCCGACACCCCGTTTTGATGATCCACTCCGGCATGGGCAGATATTCCCTGAACTTGCACCTTGAACCAGCCGCTTCCCTTTCTCCACGTTTTGAGTGCTCCGTTAGGTGCCATCGGCGGCTCGAGAACAAATGCAACATCTGAAGCACGCGCTTCGCGTTCAATCAACTCCCGCGAGGTGGGACTGCCAATCTCTTCGTCGCTGTTGATGAACAGCACAACCTGTTTATCCGCCGGGAAGCGTCCCAATTCCTGCAGCCCCCGTATGGCAAACATCGCTTGCAACAGCGCTGCTTTCATATCATAACTTCCTGGGCCAAACGCCTTGTCATCCTTTATGGTAAAAGGACGGATATCTGTTTCACCGATCGGCCAGACTGTGTCGTAGTGACCAAGGAGCAGTACCCGTTTCTTCCCATTTCCAACGATACAGCGCAATTGGTCGCCATAAACCGTATTAAAAATGCGTTCTACCTTGCCTCCCATCGTTAAACGCTCGAACTGCCGGGTGTACCAATCAGCCATGACGGCTGCCTGCTCTCTGCTACCGGATGGCGAGTCGATATTGACGCTCTCCTCAAGCAACCGGAGAAACTCTGGCTTCTGCTCTTCAATATAAGATAGTATCGACATGAATCCGTACAACTCCATTAGTGTGATTGTGAGTTAAGCCCAAACATGCGGTCCAGTCCGTACATCTTTTCTAGGAGCAGGATGAACAGAAGGCTCAACAGGATGACGACCGACGAAATGGACGCTACCAAAGGGTCCAAAGTCTCCTGCATATAACTGAAAATCGCCAATGGCAAGGTTGTCGTATCCGGTGCGACTAGGAAAAGAGAAATGGTCACGTTGTCAAACGAAGTCAGAAACGAAAAAATCATTCCCGAGATGATCGCCGGACGCAATAGCGGCAAGGTTACATCCCAGAATACACGCAGCGGACTTGCGCCTAGCATATAGCCTGCTTTCTCCAAGGTAAAGTCAAAACTGGTTAGCCCAGTGAGCACTAGCCTTACAACGTATGGAATGGAGATAAGAACATGGGCAAGCAGAAGGCCCGTAAACGTTCCAGCCAATCCAACGCGAGTGAAAAACAATAGCGCCGCAATCCCGATAATGAGTGAAGGAACCGTAAGAGGAGATAACAAAAGACTGTTGATGAAGCGACTTCCACGAAACTTATATTTCGAAATGGCAAACGCCGCAAGCGTTCCGATCACCGTTGCCAGCACAGCGGAGATGACTGCCAGCTGAAGGCTGAACCAAAAAGACTCCACGAACTCCGGTCGATCGAGAATCATTGAATACCACTGCCAGGAAAAGCCCTCTGGCGGAAACGCAAGATAGCCCGCTTCAGTAAATGAGCTGGGAATAATCACGAGAAACGGTGCGTTTACGAGGAGCAGCACCAGAAAAGTAACGATAGCTGTTCCATTCCATTTTTTCATGATGTAAACACCTCCCGATATCGCTTCGTC
The DNA here is from genome assembly GCF_050113715.1 of Brevibacillus ginsengisoli. Classification (NCBI taxonomy): domain Bacteria; kingdom Bacillati; phylum Bacillota; class Bacilli; order Caryophanales; family Paenibacillaceae; genus Brevibacillus; species Brevibacillus ginsengisoli. Next base: position 22,818 of record NZ_JBNJQR010000005.1, on the reverse strand, counting down.
TCAACCAGTCTCGTAAACAGCGTTACAAGAAGAATCGTGCTGCCCAGCAAAAGGAACGCCAACGCCGCGCCCAACGGCCAATTAAGTGTAGACATGATTTGTTCATAAGCGATGACCGGCATACTTTTGACAGAGGTTCCCCCCATCAGTGCTGGTGTGACAAAAGCACTCATTGACAGGCTAAATACCAACGTCGTACCAGCGATTACCCCTGGTAGACTGAGTGGCAAAGTTACAGTGCAAAAGGCACGTAGCCTAGAAGCACCCAGAATCGAAGCGGCCTTGCCCAAAGACGGATCAACCGCATACAAGCTGGTGGCAATCGACAGTACCATATAGGCAATAAAGGCATCTGTAAGACCGATTACGACACCAAGCTCGTTGTACAACAGTTTCAATGGCGAGCTGATCACACCCAGCTTCAAAAGCAGCTCGTTAATCCAGCCCTTTTCTCCCAGAATGACCACCCAGCCGAAGTTACGAATCACAACACTAATCAGGTGGGGCGCAAGGATGAGCATTGTGACGATCCCGCGCATACGTCCTGTCACCTGTGCCATGTACATAGCGACCGGATAACCAAGCACCAGTGTGCACAATACCGTCCAAAGGCTAACCTTGATCGTACGCCACAAAATATCCAGATAAAACTTGTCCTGTACAAACAACAGATAGTTTTGCAGGCTGAAATGTTGTTGGTCATTTTGAATGCTAAGCAGGAACATCATAAGCATCGGAATCAAAAACACGCCGATCAGTACTGCCAAACCAGGGGCAAGCAACAAAAGAATAGCGAGACGCTTGTTCATATGCTACCCCCTCTCCAACGGCATGACCAACACGTCCGCAACGTCCCACTCACACACGACATGCTGTCCTGCGGTAAGTCCCGCAAGCTTATCCAGCATCTTTACATGAAGCGGTTGTCCATTGGCAACGTTAACCTCGCATTCCGTAAAAGCACCAAGGAAGGTTGTCATGGACAATGTTCCTGTCGTGATATTGTAATCTGCATTATTACCTGCAAGGGTCTGAAGCTTGATTTTTTCTGGTCGGACAAACACCGTAACCGCCTGATTCGTAGCAAACGATTGTTGCTCCGTTAGAGCACGCATTACAAGCCCGGAATCCGTTTTGATCGTAAGCAGGTTTCCATCCTGTGATACGACGTGTCCGGTCATCCGATTGGTTTTTCCGATGAATGTATGGACAAACTCTGAGGCCGGGCGGTTGTATATATCCAATGGTGAACCAATCTGCTCAACAAACCCGTGATTCAGTACGACAATCCGATCGGATAACGAGAGTGCTTCTTCCTGATCGTGGGTGACGAAGATGGTGGTGACACCGATCTCCTGATGAAGACGCTTTAATTCGTCGCGCAGTTCCTCCCGTAGCTTTGCGTCCAGGTTGCTAAGAGGCTCGTCCAACAGCAGTAAGGAGGGCTCAATCACCAGTGCCCGAGCAATCGCAATCCGTTGACGCTGGCCTCCAGAAAGCTGTTTCGGATAACGGTCTGCCACATGCGGCAATTTTACGAGTTCCAGAACTCGCTTGACCCGCTCATGCATTTCCGTTTTCCCTACCTTGCGCAACTTCAGACCGTAGGCTATATTTTCTGCCACCGTCATGTGAGGAAAGAGTGAATAAGTCTGGAATACCATCCCAAGCTCCCGTTTATAGGGCGGCACGCCGTTCATCCGTTGTCCTTTAATGAAGAGATCCCCTTCATCCGGTTCTAAAAACCCGGCAATCATGTTCAGCGTAGTCGTTTTCCCGCAACCAGAAGGACCCAGAAAGGAGATAAACTCTCCTTGCTCGATTTGCAGGTTGAAATCATTTACGACGATGTTGTTTTGAAATCGCTTCTGGATGTTTACGAGTTCAACATCGATTTTCTTTGTCAACGTTTGCACCTACTTTCCTACGTTTGGAGCGATTTCCTTGTTGTAGCGATCCAGCCATTCAGCCGTTTTGCTGCCTACTACTTCATAATCGAAGATCACGACCTTTTTGCGGTCAAAATCAAGTTTCTTCTTCAGGTCGCTCGGAAGATCAACTTCCTTGGCCGGGTTGTAGAACAACTTGGTCGCATACAAGGTTTGCACTTCATCGCTTAGCAGGAAGTTGATGAATTCCTTGGCTGCGACAGGATGCTTGGCACCTTTCACAAGCGTCGCGACATTCGGTACGAGGTTGCCTCCCTCTTGAGGGAAAACAAACTCCAGTGGCAATCCCGCTTCCTTTTGAGTCAGACTGCGGGCCATTGTCCAGGTGGTATAGGCCGCACTCTTGTTTTGCAGATTTTGCTGAAGCTGTGCCGCACTCTTGGCAAAGGTCGGCATGTAACCGGCAATTGTTTTCATTTTTTCAAAACCAGGGTCAATGTTCTTCTCGGAACCGCTATTGGCATAAGCCAGCATGATCAATGTGGAACGCCCAAAGTTGCTTGCCACGTCAGTCATCGTAATGTTTCCTTTTACTTCTGGCTTCGCAAGATCATTCCATGAAGTCGGCACTGGCAAATTCTTCTCCTTCACCAGTTCGGTATTGTAGGAAATCCCCATCGGCGTAAAGTTTACCGCTACCCCGCTGTTATCCTTAACCGCCAGTTCTTTCAACACACTACTCATATTCGCTACATCTTTCTCGGTGAGCGGCTCCCAAAGACCTTCCACGCGGCCCTTTTCTTGCTCGCCCCCCTCTATAACCGTCAAGTCGATTTGCGGCGCAGCTTTCTGCGCTTTTACCTTCGCCACAATTTCGGTAGATACACCGGATACATAACTCAACTTTACATTGGGATACTTCTCATTAAATTTTTTGAAAATCTGATCCTTCATTAATTTTTCAACTGTCGCCCCGTTACCGGCGATCACAAGTGAATCCTCCAACTGCGATTGACTTCCTGCGGCAGTTTCTGCTGACTTACCAGCCGGTTGTGATGCAGGTGAGTTACCGCATCCTGCAAGCAACATCCCTGCAAGCGAAAGAACAGACAATACTGATAGCGCTTTCTTTTTCATCGTAAATAGATCCCCCAATCTAATTGTTGTTCACGAATAGAGAACGTAGTTTCTAATAAGAGAACGATAGGCATATCCTACCATGTTATGACAGAAAATTCAACTAAGTCAAAATTATTTTCTGATAAACTGGATCAACCCATTACCGATTTCTACTTTTGTGGTAGACTAATGATTATTTTCCCTGAATTCATTTTATCTAAAGGGGTTTCAGCAAATGGACAATGTTCTTTCATCCGTCCGCAACAGCGCCAGACTGTTAAAGGTGTTCCTCGACGACTCGCGAAAGGAACTGGGCGTTACGGAATTAAGCAAAAAACTCCAACTTTCCAAAGGGGCAGTACATAAGATACTAACCACCTTGGAACAAGAGGGCTTCATCCGGAAAAACGAGCACACCAAGCAATACACACTTGGCTACACCCTCTTGGAGCTGGGAAACAAAGTGATCCAGAATCACGATATCGTCGAATTTGGCCAAACATACATGTCAGATTTGGCCGCGCGTACCAGCGAGCTTGTTGCCCTTTGCATTTTGGACAAGAAAGATGCGATTTACGTCGCCAAAATCGAGTCACAACATCCCATCCGGTTTAACGTAGAAATCTTCCGTAGGTTTCCGCCTTACGCGACCTCTGCTTCGCGGGTGATACTAGCCCATCAGACGGAGAACTATCAAGACGAGGTAATGAGAGGCACACTTAAAACCTATACACCTTATTCCTACACCGCACCCGAGGAGGTAAAGTCCCACCTCGCCCAGATCCGCCGTCAGGGTTATGAAATCAGTGCGAACCGTCGCAATGTCGGTGTCACTGGAATTGCCGCTCCAATCTTTGATGCCAGCGGGCAGGTCGTCGCCTCGATCAGTGTAATCGGCCCCTCCGATCGAATCCAGCCGCAACAAGAGACTATCCTCCAACAGATCTTAGCTACCGTGCAAAACATGTCCGCGGATTTAGGCTATCGACCTTAGCAGGTGTTGTTTACATTCAGATAACTCAAAAACGCCTGCGGGTCATTCGTTGCAGGCTCTTTCTCTTACCTACTTCTGTGTAGGTAGTTTATTATGTTTGAATTACCATTTTACTTTTTAAGCAAATTGATTTATAATAAATTTTGCTGTCTATGATCATGCGCCCGTAGCTCAGTGGATAGAGCAGCGGTCTCCGGAACCGCGTGCGGAGGTTCGATTCCTCTCGGGCGTACCATTTACACATCGAATAGAACCTAATTTTGTCGTTATACCTCCGTTGAATGAAACGGAGGTTTTTTATTTGCCTTTTCTCGGTAATTATTTAGACCTACGAGCGATTTAATTGCAACCGTATGTTAGTAAATTCCACCTATTACCTGCGCTCGATAGCGAATAAAAGGGAGTTTTGTCATAATATAAGATGGAATTTATTGAATATGATAGAATTGGAGTCGTTACGAGATGAAATGGGAGTTGAAATCTTTTATCGGGGGAATTATCGTCGGGTCGGTTCTTTTCTCAGGATTTGCTTACGCAACATCAAGCACCCCGAATGTCGAGGTTACGAAGCCTTACACGTATTATTTTGACGCTGTTCCGAAATCCCCGAATACGGACAAGCAAGCGATTCTTTATAAGAACTCGGTCTATGTTCCGATCCGGTTCGTGGCGGAAAATTTGGGCAAATCCGTGCTGTATGACTCCAAAACCGCGTCCATCTACATCGGAAAAATACCGACTGTGAAGATGTATTCCAAGTTGGAGGCTGTTGATCTGGTTAAAAAGAAATATTTGAATAAGATTTCGGCCGATTACAAAATCGAATTCGACCACGAGGATGAAAAAGGCAATTATGTGATTCATATTTACAAAGAGGTCGTCAACAATTTCCAAACCGGAGACAGTTACACCAGCACGTACGGCTACTATATTGTCAATCCAAGTTCGGGTGCAGTTACAACATTATTTTAAGCCCTATATGCACAATTGCCTTCGAAGTAAAATAAACCATATAGAAAGCGATTTAAAAAAGGACACAGTACAAACACTTTCTTTCTCGCTAAAATAATGATACAGTACAAGTGTTAAGAGAGTTGACGAAACACAAATAAAGGAACGTTTGAAAGGAGTCATATGGATGACAAACAAACCAACTCCCCTTCCTATTTTTTGTGAAGAGTGCAAAGCCAAAGAAATTGAACCTTGCCCACACTGTGGACGATAATAAAAGCTGAAAGAGAAGGCGTAATGCCTTCTCTTTTTTTATTTTTCCACAGTTTATCCTCAGAAGTTGTGGAATCTGTGTATAAGTTTGTGGATAATTAAATCAATGATTGAGGCGTTTTTATTTTTTTTCGCTATTTTCCACCAACTCCATCCAGCGAACACATGTTTTTGTTAACAACTTGTTGATAATTCTGTGGATAACTCTCCCCTTTTTCACCAATTTGTCTGAAATTAACTGTAAGGGGTTTCCGTATTCAGTAAATGAAGGGAGGTATAACGATGGATGAATCACAAAGGGATGAATTGTTCCGTTTAAACCATACCGCATCCCAATACATACAGCAGTTTCTCCATGGTGATTCCACAGCTTTTCAACAGCTTGTTCAGATGTTTGGGAAGCGGGTTCTGCGAATCATTCAAAAAATGATCTATTCCTATCATGACGTCCAAGACTTAAATAACGAAGTCTGGTTAAAAGTTGCTCAAAATCTCCACAAATATGATCAAACCTACCCGTTTCATTCATGGTTATACCGTCTTGTTTCCAATACATGTATCGACTTTTTACGAAAAAAGAGGGAGATCACGATGGAAGATGATCAACTTCACCATCAAATCAATAAAGCAGTTCTTAATAATAACCCCGAGGAAGAATTCATCCAAAAAGAATTTGTTTCTCAGCTTCACGAGCTTCTCCATCATTTAGATGAGACGGATCGGTTGATTGTTACACTTCGCTTCACGGATCAATTAAGCTACGATGAGATCGGCGAATTGGTTGGGATGAGTAAAAACACAGTCGGAACGCGTTTGTTTCGTGCCCGCAAGCAATTGAAGCAGCTGTTTGAACACCAAGTACAAAGGAGGGTAATCGATGCTGCATATTGATGAGTTGACAATGATGATGTATATCGATCACGAATTGAGTTCTGAAGAGAATTTGAAGGTGGCCAGTCATCTCGTCGATTGCCCGGGTTGTCAGTTATTACTCGCTCACTGGCAAGCTGAACAATCGTTTTTTCAGCATTCGTTTGCCACACAATTTCATGTACAGGAGATTGAATTATCCGCATCCACGTTGCATCAAATCAATGAAATTGCCCAGTTGCACAAGCAGAGCAACAGACGATTTACTTATCGGTTCACCCTCTTATTCAGTTTTGTTACGGGTGCGTTGGTCTATTTGGCCTTCTTTTTCCAAGGCTGGATGTTCCGTTGGATCGAGTCGATTTGGGATATGTGGCAGCACTCGGTTATCTGGGTCTCTACCTTTTGGATCAAGGAAAAGGCTGGTTCCCTTCTGGACTTACCGGATATCTATACGGTATCCACATTATTTATCTTCCTGTTAAGCTGCCTGCTTTTCCTGAATATATACAAGGACCCCTATCAACACTGGAACGAATCTAAAGGAGTGTTGAAAAAATGAAACGCTGGGGGATCCTTCTAATCACTGTACTTTGTTTGTTCGGGTTCACTGGCTCTGCTGTCTATGCGTTCGGCTCAGTGGATCAAGGATCATTCGTCCTCTCTTCTGACGCGACTTATCCTGGCGACTTATTTGTAAACGCGCAAAAGGCTGTAATAGATGGTAAAGTGGATGGAGATTTGTATGTCTTCGCAGAGAGCGTCCAAATCAATGGTGAGGTCAAAGGGGATGTGATCGCTTTTGCGGCGAACACCCTCGTTCACGGTAAAATCGACGGGAATTTACGAGCGATTACCCAACATGCGATTATTGACGGTACGATTACTCGCAACATCTCTTCTTTTAACCAAAATCTTTTGGTCTCCCCTGGGGCACATGTATTGGGGAGCGTCATGACCTTTGCCGAATCGTTAGATATCAAAGGAAAGGTCAATCGGGAAGCGAACGGGTTTGTTAACGTCATGCGTGTCGGTGGTGAGCTTGGCCAGGGCACTTCTTTCATGAGGGTTAATAACTTGACGATTGATTCGACCGCCAAAATTAACGGAGATCTGGTTTACTCCGCTCCTGCACGAGCGGTCATTCATCCTGGAGCCGCAGTCAACGGACAAGAACGATTCACACTGGATCAACCCAAAGAGAAAAGTTCCTTTACGTTTTTACCCGTACTATTTCTCTTGATGTCGTTACTCAGCACCATCATGATCTGGCTGCTCCTCCGTTTCCTGTTTCCCAAAGCCCTTCATCAGATCCATCGGCAGTTTGACGGAGAATGGACGCCTTTGTTTGGTTTAGGCGCATTGTTTATCTTTGGAGTTCCCATCATTTCGATTATTTTACTGTTAAGCATCATCGGGATTCCGATCTCGTTGACCCTTTTCTTTTCACTTTTTATACTGTTTTACGTGTCCAAGATTTTTATTGGAACATGGCTGGGTTCACGAATAGCCAAACGTTTTCAGTGGCCACTTCACCCGTTAATGGCCGAGTTTCTTGGCGTTCTGGTTGTATATGGAGTCCTGCAAATTCCTTTTCTGGGGTGGCTCTTGAATTTGATCATCACCATGTTGTTTCTGGGAGCCTCTGCAACTGCTATCCGTCATTCTAATAACTGCTGAATCAAGTAAAGGATTTCTACGTCGAAACTCTGTTGGCAGGGTTTAGTTGCCCACATTTGGGATACATTAGATAAAGAATGGTTCTGAAACGTTTGACCTTTGTTGACCTTTTATTGTAGAATGATCTTGAAATGAGAGGAGGAATGAGGAATGAATATGAACCTGATACCTACCGTAATTGAACAAACCAACCGCGGGGAGCGCGCTTATGATATCTACTCTCGCCTGCTGAAGGATCGGATTATTTTCCTTGGTACCCCTATTAATGACGTGGTGGCCAATAGCGTGGTTGCTCAGCTACTCTTTTTGACAGCTGAAGATCCGGAAAAGGATATTAGCCTCTACATAAACAGCCCGGGTGGTTCGATCACCGCCGGAATGGCTATTTATGATACGATGCAGTTCATTAAGCCGGATGTCTCCACCATCTGCATCGGTCTTGCCGCTTCTATGGGCTCCTTCCTTCTTTGCGCAGGGGCAAAAGGAAAGCGTTACGCACTTCCGAATAGTGAAATCATGATTCACCAACCACTAGGCGGGGCTCAAGGTCAAGCCAGTGACATTGAAATTGCCGCTAAGCGTATCGTCAAAATGCGTGAGCACCTCAACAGCATTTATGCCGAGAGAACAGGTCAGCCGATTGAACGTATCGCTCAAGATACTGATCGCGATAACTTCATGTCCGCCAAAGATGCCAAAGAATATGGCTTAATCGATGACGTGATTACCTCTACGCCAACGAAATAATGGAAATTCCAAAGAGCAGAAGCGAACCGAGCTTCTGTTCTTTTTTATGACAAGAATCCTTGTCTTCTTCGTGTTTTTTCATGATGGCGAGATATTCCTTATTAAACTCATCGTGAATGGACAATTCTAAGTCTTGTAAGACCACTACCCAGAAGAAGAGAGGTATATCGCCAATGAACAAATTAGCTGCTTTAGTTTTATCAATTTGTATTGTTGGTTCGTCCACAGCTGCATTTGCCGAAACGACTGGTGGAGGCAAGCATGACAAAATGCACACCAAAGCCCATCATAAAGTCCACACCAAAGCTAAAACCAAACCAGTCCACATCAAAGCTACCAACAAAGCAACCAATGTCAAAATGCCTAAAACAGGCATGGGCGGAACCGACGAGTAAAGAACGAGGGGTATTTTACCCCTCTCCTCTTTTTCTTACTCCCTTAATCCGGAGGTAATCCAAGATGAATCCATTTGGCTTCTATTCCCTAATACTTTTCATTACAATCATGGCAGGATGCGCATATCCTCAAACCCCTCAATCTTCCAACAATTCAGCCGCTGCTAATCTGGAAACAACTACTGAGCAAACTGCGCGATCAATCCAAGCTAGTCATTTTATCTCGAATTACATTAAACATTATCCCGGTAATTCCAAGCATCAACTAACCACAAAAACAGCGGCTTCTCCACACAAGGGCATCTCCCCTGACCTTTTGGAAATCCCATCCATACACCTTCGTTCCAAGATCGAAAAGGTTGGCCTCCATAAGGGGCAAATGGAAGTCCCACATGCGTTTGACAAGGTTGGGTTATTGGATCCCTGGACCAATCCTGGTGAAAACGGAAATGCTGTAATTGCTGGACATCTTGACCATTATACTGGACCCGCTATTTTCTACCATCTGAAAAGGGTGAATCCCGGAGATCACATCTATCTAACGGATTCAAAAGGAAACAAACTTACCTTTACTGTATCAAGAGTAGCTGTGTTCAAAACAAAGGATGCTCCAATCGAAGAGATATTTGGAGATTCTTCTGTTCCGCAACTTAATTTAATTACCTGTGCCGGCAAATTCAATAAGAAAACCCAAGAGCACGCGATGCGGTTAGTGGTATTCTCCCATTTGACGAACCAAAGCCCGGCGATGGTAAGACAAGACATATCGAAATAAACCCTTCATACAATAAATCTATAGGACAAAGTGTGTAAGGGAGCAATCATGTTATGTCCATATTACTGAAGCAGCTGCTCATGCGCTTCTCCATCATTTCTTTGATTAAAATAATTGGAGCGTTTGGTCGCCTGCCCTTATTCAGACTCCTTGGTGCGGAAGGTATTGGGCTTTATCAAATGACCTACTCCTTTTACGGTCTTATCTTAACCTTTATTGTAGGTGGTTTCCCGACAGCCCTCTCCTTGGCTGTTGCCAAAAACGAGCGGATTGGTATCCGCCTGCTAAAGCTTTCTGCGGTTATCATGATTGGTTTAGGTGTAATATTTTACTGCTTTAGCTTTTTCTTCCCCTCTGTCATTTCCAAGGTATTTGGTGAAGATAAACTTATTCCGGCCATCCGATTTTTAGCCCCAGCGTTTTTAATTGTTCCAATCCTCGGTTTGATCAGAGGATTCCTACAGGGAAAAGAATACTATGGGATCATCGCCGTTTCTGAATTGGTCGAACAGGTCATACGCGTATTTGCGATGATCGTTCTCTCCTTTCTATTAATTGATTCAGGGCTGTCTTATGCTGTGGCAGGAGCAACCTTTGCGGCTGTAGCTGGCGGATTCGCCTCCCTATTATTTTTAGTTGTAATGCTTCAACGGTACTCACGAGAATTGCGGATACACCAATATTCAATTAGCCGAACTTCGCAGCCATTTGGACACGTGGATACTCCCATGTTTTTAAAAATGTCGATTGCCATTTTAGGAGTTCGTCTGTTTGGACCCATCACCGATTTTATAGACTCGATCCTGATCCCTAATCGTTTAATGGCTTCAGGACTTACCAGCCACGAGTCTTTATCGATCTATGGTATCTTTGCCGGAATGGCCTCTACGATTGTATATATACCGACGATGATTACGGCAGCTATCTCCCATATTCTCACGGTCAAAATCACCGCAGACTGGGAAGCCTTAAGAATTGATCATTTTCAGCGGAGGGTTTCCAAGGCGTTGAAGCTGGGAGTCTTTTGGGGAATTACTTCATCTCTATTTCTATTTCGTTATTCTGAAGAAATTTCCTTGGCGATTATGGGGGACAATTCTATTGGAACTGCCGTTCGATACCTGTCGATTATTCCTTGGGTAACCGGGTTGCGAGAATTATCAACCTCTATTCTATGGTCAATAAATGAAAAGAAGGTTCCCTTGTACGGATTGATTATAGGTGCGATTCTCTCATTTCTGATCAGTTATTTCATCATTGCAATTCCCGAGTACCGTTTAATAGGAGTGGCTCTTGGACTTCTAAATCTGGAAATAGTCGCATCCGCTTGGAATCTAACCGTTTTATATACGAAAACCAAAGAACCCTTTCAACTATTTCACATGGTGTTAGACACCATTTTTCTTCTTTTATTTATCCTTCTTAGTATCGTTGTCATTCAATTGATCATGCCATATTTCTCTCTAGCTTACTCCTATCAGTTAATCGTTACCTCTATCTTCTATTTTGGTTTGACTTCGCTGTACATCTTGTTCAGAACTGGCCTTTTAATTAGAATGGAATTTTTTTAACATCAGAATTTTTTCACCAAACAGGTAATTCCTCGAACCTATTTGTTTTCTCATAAACGTCAACAAGCCCAGATTGATTTTCTGGGCTTGTTTGTGTTCCATTTACTGCTCAACCAACTGTTTAATCGCGACTCTTTTGGTGTCTTTGGGATCCCCTTCTGTGTGCACTCGAGCCGTTTGAGTTTCTTCCTCTACTCCGTCAATCCAGACTGGAGTACCTTGAAAAGTAACTTGAATCTTTTCTTCCGAGTTAATAATTTGTAACGCTCGATTAGCATTCATTGTATGTACCCTCCTATTCTTGTTCTTGCTCCATCTTGAATGATCCAGACATGGTATCAGTAGTGGTTTCTTCGATTAAACCGTTTTGGTTGCTAACAGTACCTCCACCAAGCCCTTCGTTTACCATTCGATCAATGTCCATGAAGGCATCGTCTCGTGACTCATTCAAGGAATCATTCTGGCCCTGTCTGATCTTCATCATGCTATTCCTCCTGTAACCACGCTTGGCAATAGTTTGTCCAAAACCCCCTAACATAATCCAATAAGAAAAGACTTCGTCCCTTTTCGCTCTGTGGAAGCTTGCATAGAAGAAATAAAGTCCGCTCTTTCACTGCGAAAGGGAGTCACCAAACGCTTCGCGCCCCTAAAGGGGTTGGGTGGCGACTCTTTTCCCTTTCTCCGTTCTTTCGCTAGGTTTCACTTCCAAGGAGGCTGCAAGCGGACGAAGTCCTTTCTTGGCGGGCTTACGCGAAAGGAAAAAAGAATAAATTTCTTTCTACCTTAAGAAAATTTATTCTTTCCAAATCCAATAAAAAAGGACCTGTCATCACAGGTCCTTTTCTTACTTATAGAAGAATCACTAAGCCAAACGGAATACAATCCCGTGTCCGCCCTTAGGATACTCCCACTTAATATTTTGATAAGGGCATCCAATTCGGCAGCTACCGCATTCATGGCAGCCTTCATACCCTACCGCCATACGACCAACGTCTTCCCATTTATACACTTCTGCTGGGCAGAAGACCGTGCATAACTTCTCCGGGCATTTGGTAGCACACACATCATAATCTAGAACATGAAGGTGTGATTCATTGTTTGCTCGAAAACGAACCGTGTACTGTTTCGCTTCGAGAGAATTTGTTTTTTCCACTTGGCTCATTATTTCATCACCTTCCATGCTCGGTAGAAGTCGCTCACCAGTTTCATGGTGCCATGTTTTTCACGGATGGATTTAATGATTTTCTGCTGCTTTTCTTTTTTCGATGTACCGTCAACCGTAAAGAAAGAGCTTGCAGCCTCGTTCATCATTGGGATGTACTCCTTGAAATATTGAGGGAAGGTTTCAAACGTGTGGGTTGCGTCTTTGTACTTCTTCAGATCTTGGCCAACGAAGCTTTCCATGAGACGAGTGCGATAACGATCGAGCATATTCTCGCTGTAATCATTCGCCTGTTTAGCCAAAATGATCGTTTCAGCCGCTAGTTTACCAGATGTCATCGCCAGGTTGGAACCTTCGCGGTGAATTCCGTTAACCAGTTGAGCGGCATCCCCGACAACAACTACGCCGTTGCCCGCAAGCTTCGGAATCGCATGAAAGCCACCTTCTGGAATCAAGTGCGCCGCATACTCCTGAGCTTCGCTGCCTTTGATCAACGGTTTGATCATTGGGTGATTTTTCACATACTCCAATAAATCATATGGACGGAGCTTCAATTTAATTAAGCCAGACAGCGTCGTACCTACCCCTATATTAATGGAGTCTTTATTGGTATAGATGAACGAAGTACCAACGGCACCTTTGGTAGCGTCACCGAATAACTCAATCGTGCAGCCTTGGTTAGGCTCCAAATTGAAGCGTTCTTCGATTTTCTCAGCCGGAAGTTTCAGTACCTCCATAACAGCAAGCGCTACATGGTCTGGTTTAAGCTCCTTGTGGAAACCCAATTGTTTGGCCAATAAGGAGTTTACCCCATCCGCCAAGACAACCACATCTGCATAGACATCTCCATCCGGGCGATCTGTCCGTACGCCGATAACTCGGCCATCTTGTACAATACACTCGGTTACGACTGTTTCATTAATCAACAATGCACCAGCTTCAACCGCTTTGTTCGCAAACCACTGGTCGAACTTCGCGCGCAATACTGTGAAGCAGTTATATGGCTCTTGTGCCCACTCCATGCCTTTATAGCCAAAAGACACCACGGACTCTTCGCCCAACATCCAAAAGCGCTGTTCGATGACAGGTCTCTCAATTGGAGCTTCTTTCCAGAATTCAGGCACGAATTCTTCGGTTTGTTTACGGTATAGGACCCCACCCATTACGTTCTTGGCGCCTGGATATTCTCCGCGCTCAATCAACAATACGTTGAGACCTGCTTTGGCAGCTGTCAATGCACAGGCGGAACCAGCTGGACCAGCACCGACTACGATTACGTCAAATTTTTCAGCCACGTACACTCTCTCCTTCCAACTCAGCTGTAGCAGCTACTTCTTGAGCTTGTTTTTGAGACTTCCATTTGCTGAATTCTTCAGTGAGCAGAGGTACAATTTCGAACGCATCTCCCACGATTCCATAAGTAGCCACTTGGAAAATGGCAGCGTTCGGATCTTTGTTAATGGCAATAATCAGCTCGGAGTTCTGCATGCCCACCACGTGTTGGACAGCACCAGAAATACCGATTGCAAAGTAAATTTTCGGAGTAACGGTTACACCTGTTTGACCGATCTGGTAATGATGGTCAATCCAACCTGCTTCCACCGCATCACGGGTTGCTCCTACGCTGCCGCCCAATACGTCGGCAAGCTGATAGCAGAGATCGAAGCCTTTTGCATCCTGCAAGCCTTTACCGCCTGCTACGATGATGTGAGCATCTTCGAGGTTCACTTTATTGCCAGCATCCATTACTACTTTGAGAACTTTCGTGCGGAGGCTTTCTTCCTCTACACCAAACGGCTCTTCAATCACTCGGCCCGTTCTGCTGGAGTCTGGTTCGAGGGCTTTCATCACTTTTGGTCGTACGGAAGCCATTTGTGGACGATGGTTTTTACATAGAATGGTCGCCATAATGTTACCGCCGAATGCCGGACGGCTCGCCTCCAGTAACCGACCTTCAACATTGACATCCAGAATAGTTGTATCTGCTGTCAATCCCGTCATCAGATCGGTTGCTACAGCACTTGCGAGGTCTTTCCCTGTCGAAGTAGCTCCGTAAAGGAAGATTTCTGGTTTGTACTTGTTGCAAAGATCGCCTACACCGCGCATATACGTCTCGGTACGGTAATCTTTGAGAACAGGGGCATCCATCATGTATACGATGTCCGCTCCGTGAGCAATACAGGTCTTCGGCAGTTCCTTGATGTTGGAACCAAGCAAGACACCGCAAAGATTCGCGTTAATTTTATCAGCCAGCGCGCGGCCAGCACCCAATAATTCTAACGAAACACCTGCGATTTGCCCTTCATGCTGCTCGATAAACACCCAAATATCTCTATGTTCATCCAAATTATGCGCCATCTTATGCTCCTCCTTTCGCAGTGAACAATTCCTTGCGTTCGCCTAGCAACTCAAGAACTTTGGCCACCTGCTCTTTAGAGGTACCTTCGATTTTTTTGCCGCCTTCAAGTTTAGGAGGAGCAAACATTTTTCCTACAATCGTTGGAGAACCTTTCAGACCTAGCTGGGAACGATCCACATTTTCAAGGTCGTCAACAGACCATACGACTGGGTTGAATCTTGCCGCACGAATCATGTTGGGAAGAGGAGAGTAAGAGACTTCGTTGATTTCTTTTTCGACAGTAAGTAAACAAGGTAGTGTGGATTGGATTACTTCATGACCGTTTTCACGTTTGCGATGAACAATAATTCGTTTATTACTCAGGTCAATTGCTTCGATATGTTTGACGTTCGTTAGTGGAGGAATATCCAATCTTCTTGCGATACCAGGTCCTACTTGCCCTGTGTCTCCGTCAATAGCCATTTTTCCGCAAAGAACGAGATCAACCGGCTTTAACTTGGTGATTTTCTCAAGCGCTTTATAGAGAGCGTAACTGGTAGCCAGTGTATCTGCTCCGGCAAAAGCCCTGTCAGAAATCAAGTAAGCCTCGTCTGCCCCAATCTCTACACATTTGCGGATGGCACTAACAGCTTGAGGCGGTCCCATCGACAATACCGTAACAGTTCCACCATGTTGCTGCTTCAATCGTACAGCTTCTTCTACCGCATGAGCATCATACGGATTCAGAATGGCAGGAGCACTGCTTCGGTCTAATGTGTTTGTTTTCGGGTTAACCTTGATGATCTTCGTGTCTGGTACCTGCTTGACACAAACTACGATGTGCATGGAAGCACTCCTTTCGGAAGAGAAGATCAATTCTAAATAATGTAAGTGAAATGTTTCACATACTTAAATGAGGATATCAGATAAATTTATAAATCCTCTACCATAATTATATTCGAATATCAAAGAAAGTACGACAGTTTTTTAAAAATTTTTTATATTCCATCTTTAATAACGTGATTACCTTATTCACTATGGTAAATTTGTTAAATCGCTGTGACGCGTTTTCTCTCTTGAATAATTGAAAAAAGATAGTCTTCGCAACCGACTATCTTTCCAATGAATCTTTATTCTTCCCTGCTTACAAGGCTAGTCAAACTGGTTACTGCCTGGGACGCGTCAGGGCCTTCAGCAGAAATGGTGATTTCCGTACCAGAGCTAATAGCCAAGCTCATAATCCCCATAATGCTTTTGGCATTGACCTTTTTGGAATCCTTCTCTACGAAGATTTCCGAAGCAAAACGATTAGCTTCCTGCACGAAAAATGCAGCCGGTCTCGCTTGTAGACCTGTTTTTAAATTGACCCGAACTTCCTGTCTTACCATCGGTGAACCTCCTTACATTCAACTGATTATCAGTAGTATACCATGTTATGGTACAGAAATATTTTGTTTTTCTCTCAATTTGTCAGCGATTTCATTAATTTTTCGAAGTCTGTGATTAATTCCTGACTTGCTGACAACACCGCTGGGAATCATTTCTCCCAATTCCTTCAGATTAATGTCAGGATGCACCAAACGGAGCTCGGCTACCTCACGAAGTCTTGGTGGAAGATTCTCCAAGCCAATCTCACGCGCGATTAATTGGATGTTTTCCATCTGTCTTGTCGCGGCGTTGACCGTCTTGTTAATATTCGCAATCTCACAATTGTGCAGTCGATTGACCGAATTGCGCATATCTTTGACGATCCGTACATCCTCGAAATACAACAGGGCCTGGTGTGCGCCGATAAGGCTTAAAAAATCGGTAATTTTCTCGCCTTCCTTGATATACATCACATAGCCTTTTTTGCGTTCGATGCA
This sequence comes from Brevibacillus ginsengisoli, assembly GCF_050113715.1. NCBI lineage: Bacteria > Bacillati > Bacillota > Bacilli > Caryophanales > Paenibacillaceae > Brevibacillus > Brevibacillus ginsengisoli. The sequence goes on along the minus strand of NZ_JBNJQR010000005.1, from coordinate 6,189 downwards.
TTTGGCGTTCAGACGATAACGATTAGCCAGCTTGGTCAGTGCTTCACAGAAATCTTGATAGGACGTAAAAATCTCCAAATGGTAGCTAGATGCCTCCGGATGGTTAACCGATCCGCCGGCGAGGAACGCTCCGCGCAAATAAGCGCCGCGGCAACAAGATTTGGCCACAATGTCAGTGGAAATCCCCGGATAAAATGACAACGAGGTCTTATCCATAATGCGCAAATCTTCGAGGATTTCCATTGCGTGATACGGAACCCGCACGATGTAGACATTGTTCTTCTTGAGTCGCATTTTTTTACGGACTAGCAATTCCGCATGGGCCTGAAACAACTTCTTGATTAACGTATAGATGCGTCTGGCAATCGCCGCATTCTCGGTTGAAACATCAAGAACAAATCGTCCCGTTCCAAATTGTATACTTCCATTCATCCTGATTAGTGCAGCAAGTTCCGCACGGCTACAACAATCCGGAGCTTCAAGCATTGTTAATTCCTTCTTGGTATGTGCGGCGAATGACATGTTTTCACTTCTTTCGTTGTTTAGATAGAGCGACTATGCGTTCGCTGACGGCTGCTGCATTATGACGTAAATACCCATCTCCGTATGCGATTAAATTCTCTGCAATTATTGGAACACCGAATTCTTTTAGCTCCGCCATATCACAGCGGACAGGAGATGCTCCCTTTTCGGCGTATTTCTCTAATACATAAGGCGGAACAACTGCATTATTGACGACAATCATATCCAAAAATGGTATTCCCACATGGTCGATCATGACTCTGACGTGATCGGAAGCGGAGAAACCATCCGTCTCACCGGGCTGAGTCATCACGTTGCATATATAAATCTTCGGAGCTGATGAGGCTTGCAGCTCCTGAAACAAGCCTTTTACTAACAAATTCGGCAAGATACTGGTGTATAGACTTCCAGGACCAATCAAAATGACATCCGCATCGGCAATTGCGCGGGAAGCCTCCGCAAGCGGAACCACATCTTCCGGCTCCAGAAAGACACGTTTGATTTTCTTTCCCGCCTTCGGGATCTGCGACTCACCAGATATGATGGAGCCATCCTCCATTTCGGCTTTTAACTGAATAGATTGATTGGCTGCGGGCAATACGTCTCCGCGCACTGCGAGAACACGACTCAGTCCTTTGACCGCAGTTACAAAATCTCCGGTGATTTCATTCATTGCAGCAATTAATAGATTTCCCAGATTATGCCCTGCTAATCCAGTTCCATTGGCAAAACGATATTGCATTACCTTTTCCATCAATGGTTCTGTATCTGCTAATGCCGTCAGCACATTGCGTATATCTCCTGGCGGAAGCATATCCATCTCTTCCCGCAGCCGTCCCGAACTCCCACCGTCATCGGCTACAGTAACAATCGCCGTTATATGAACCGGCTCTTGTTTTAGTCCACGCAAAAGAACAGACAACCCCGTTCCACCGCCAATTATAACAATTCGCAGTTGTTCTTGTGTCTGTTTTCCCCTTTTCCTTGCTGTCATAGTTCACCTCAATTTCCCCACATGGGAATATGATCATGCGTCCTCTCCCGACAATGTCCGATTCTGTTTCATGTATATTTATTTATTTTTCTCTATGTCACGATGAGAAACACGAACAGAATATTCCCTGCTATAATAATTCCCGATATATTCGGTAATAGCGACCGATCGATGTTTCCCTCCTGTGCAGCCAATGCCGATCACCAGTTGACTTTTTCCTTCCCGTTGATAATGAGGAATCGTAAAGGATAGGAAGTCAAGAAGCTTCGTTAAGAACTCTTGTGTCTCGCTCCATTTCATGACGTAATTGGAGACATCCGCATCACAGCCTGTTTTGGGCCTCAAATCATCAACATAATGCGGATTAGGCAAAAAACGCACATCAAATACCAGGTCTGCATCAATCGGGATCCCGTATTTAAAGCCAAACGAAAGCACGTTTATCGTTAGCTGCGAGCTTTGTTGAGAGTATTGATTAATGATTATCTCCCGCAATTGAGCAGGCTTCAACTGAGATGTATCAATGATTTGACTTGCGCGTCCTTTGATTTCCTGAAGGATTTTTCGTTCCAGATGAATTCCTTCCAATGGCGATCCATTCGGAGAGAGCGGATGTCTGCGCCTTGTTTCTTTATAGCGTGTCACGAGTGTCTGGTCGTTGGCATCAAGATAAAGGATCTGGAAGGTAATACCCTCCATCTCGCTTAATTTATCAATTTCCCCAAAAAGGTTTTCGAAAAATTCACGACCTCGCAAATCAATGACAAGGGCGACTCGTTCAATTCCACCGCCCGATTGCTTAATTAATTCGGCAAACTTTGGAATCAGGATCGGGGGTAGGTTATCTACGCAAAAAAAGCCTAGATCTTCAAGGCTTTGTACAGCCACCGTTTTGCCAGCGCCGGACATCCCCGTAATGATCAAAAGATTAACTGCGCGTTCCTTACTTTGTTCGTTCACGTTCTCGCCTCCTCTGATTCTTCAATAAGAATACCACATTCACACATCTATTCGAAGTCTTGATTGCCTGTTGTTTATTGACAAAGAAAACAGGACCTTCTTCAAAAAAAAGAGCGAGGCTATCGTCAGCCTCGCTTTAAAGTAACGTATAGAAAAGGGGGTTAATTCATGTCTTTATAGTAACCCTCTAATATTTCAGGAATGTTACAAACGGATTAAGAGATTGTGACGTTTTGCTCTTTTAGTTTTTCGTTCAAGGATTCAACGTAGTGTTGGGCCGCTTGAGCAGCAATGGAACCATCCCCCGTAGCCGTTACTACCTGACGGAGAGTTTTTTCCCGTACGTCTCCCGCCGCGAAAATTCCAGCTACCTTGGTATGCATTTGGTCATCGGTTAAGATATAACCAGCTTCGTTGGTAATGCCGAGGTTTTGAACAGCAGCAGAAAGTGGATCCATTCCTACATAGATGAAAGCACCATTGGCAGGAAATTCACGTTGCTCGCCTGTTTGAACGTCCTCAAGCAAAACGCTTTGAACAACACCTTCACCACGGATTTCTTTTACTACGGAATTCCAGATCACATCAATTTTTTCGTTTTCAAACGCACGTTTTTGCAAGATTTTTTGGGCGCGAAGCTCATCACGTCGATGGATGATCGTTACTTTGGTCGCAAATCGAGTGAGGAATACGGCCTCTTCTACCGCCGAGTCACCACCGCCGACAACCACTAGTTCTTTATTGCGGAAGAAAGCCCCGTCACATACTGCACAGTAGGATACACCGCGTCCGGATAATTCTTTTTCACCTTGTGCGCCAAGCAGACGGTGCTCTGCCCCTGTTGCCACAATGACGGATTTGGCCAAATACTCTTTGCCGCCTGCCACTACTGTTTTATAGGGTTCACCATCGCGGATTTCTTCAATGTCTCCATAGGCATACTCGGCGCCAAATTTTTTCGCGTGCTCAAACATTTTATTGGAGAGGTCAGGACCAAGAATGCTTTCAAAACCTGGGTAGTTCTCAATATCTTCTGTGTTGGCCATTTGACCGCCAGGAATCCCACGCTCGATCATTAGCGTAGACATATTCGCGCGAGATGTATATACAGCCGCTGTCATTCCAGCAGGTCCAGCACCAGCAATAATCACGTCATATACTTTAGCTTGTTCACTCATTCTAACTACCTCCGAGGAAAAATCTTTGAAAGAAGATTTAGGTTCTACTTTAGATTTATTATAAAGTTAGAATTTATATAAATCAATACTCTTTAATTCTTTTATGCATTTCGAGATCGTGGTTGAGGATACATTATACTTCTGGGCAAGCTCTTCTTGTGTCTGCTTGGCTTGTTTCTTTTTGGCGAATAGGTACTCCAGTGCTGCGATCCAGGCAACAATCTTACGGATAGAGGTTTTCTCGGGCCTCGCTTCAGAGACTTGATTGCAATACGCTTTCCAAATGCGATCTGCCCATTTCCCGAACTCCCTGTCCCCTCTTTCCACCTGATCCTGGATCAGTTCAATGACCATTTGTTCCGATTCCGTCAGCGTTCTTTCGATGGATACAGGTGTCTCTCCATCTATAGGATATTGTTCCTCTAATTCACTCAGGGTTAACAAAGCTAATTTTTGTAATTCAGGGTTCGTGGTCGTTTGGCTAAAATGATAAAGGGTTGTCTTGGCCTCTTCATCTCCAATCATAGCCAATGTCTGGATCACCATCTGCTTGGCGTCTTCCTTGCCATGCTGGAGAGCCCAAAGCAATGATGCCCGGATCATCGGGTCATCCCGCATCTCATCAAAATTTGTCCAGTTATCCTGCTTGGATTTAATCATCGGCTGATATTGGTAGGGAATAGACTCTTTCACTCCCTCTGTTGTCTTGTTACGCAGCATGTTCAGATAGTGGTCGGCAACCCCGGACAGAGGATCCAATTGCTTCGCCTTCATCCACCACTTCATGGCTTGCTGGTCATGATCCGATAAGTAAGCGGAGATCGCCGCATAGTGGTATGTCGCTGCATCCACGAAATAGGGAAACCTCATCAATCGCAAATAAAAACGATACGCATCCTCATGCTGACCTAGAATCCCCATTGTCGTTGCCAGTTTATAGGCATGCTCTGGATGGAAAGGAACAACCTTTGTTAGTTGAGAAATAATCGGAAGCAAATCAGATACATTGTTCTGGTGGGAGAACAATACCGCTAGGTTACAGAGCGCATGCAGGTTCCCCGGGTCCCGATCAATCGTTTCCAAAATAATCTTAAGCGCCTTATCAAAATCACCTGAATAATAGTAAGCCAACGCCAGATTGTTCCAGGCTGGCATAAACTTCGGGTCTAATTCGTTTATTTCCGATAAAAGCAGAATCGCTTCAAGAAAACGTCCTTCTTCCAAGCATTTTCTCGCTTGCTCATGTTTCGCAGCAATCGCATCTTCTGAGAAGTCGAGAAAATGACGGGGAGGCATGTCTAATTCAAAATAGATATAATCCAGCAATTCCTCAGCTTCTTCTACAAATGTCCGATTCTTGGTGTTTTGTAAGTACTTGAGCGTCATTTCTTCAGCCGTCTCAAAATCCTCTATGTTCGCGTAATTATTCGCCAAATAAAAATAGACATCTTCCATTTTCGGATCGATGTTGTCAAGAACATCATGCAACAGCTCATTTGATTCTTCAAACTTGCCCATCTCTGCAAGGATACTGGCCATATGACATTGATAGGTTGCATTGTTTGGATCCAGTTCGATCGCACGACGAAAACATCTTATCGCTTTGTCGTACTCAAAACGCCTTGACAGGCGCAGCCCTCTTTCTATAAAAAAGGACGCATCACGCTGGAAGGTGATAATCGTGTTATTCTTTGCGTCTTTACTACTAATTTTCATATGACCTCCGTACTTCTTGAAGCTATACCCTACTGTATCGTACCAAATCCAATTCTGAGCCTCAAGTATAAACACTGATGCTCACTTATCAAAACAATCATTTTGGGGAAAAAGCAACAAACACCACTTGCCTACGAAGCAGAGTGGTGTTTTATCTCATTGAGTTATGATTTTATTAAGTGAACCCGGTACGGGTGAGAGACCTTGAAATACAAATGGAGCGGACGACGGGTCTCGAACCCGCGACCTTCGCCTTGGCAAGGCGACGCTCTACCAATTGAGCTACGTCCGCAAAATGTAAGTCTTATTCAATTCACCAAGAAAAACAATGGTGAGCCATGAAGGACTCGAACCTTCGACCCTCTGATTAAAAGTCAGATGCTCTACCAACTGAGCTAATGGCTCGTACATGATGGTGGCTCGGGACGGAATCGAACCGCCGACACGAGGATTTTCAGTCCTCTGCTCTACCGACTGAGCTACCGAGCCATATGTACTAAGGTTTGTTTGTCAGGCCATTTTATCGGTAAGGCAAGTAAAATGGCGGAGCTGACGGGACTCGAACCCGCGACCTCCGGTGTGACAGACCGGCGTGAACTCCAACTTCACCACAGCTCCATAGAAGGTTTGTACCTTCAAAACTGGATACACTCGATATGCTAAGAGATTAAAACGTGGATAAGTCCTCGACCGATTAGTATTCGTCAGCTCCATGCGTTACCGCACTTCCACACCGAACCTATCAACCTCATCGTCTATGAGGGGTCTTACTAGCTTGCGCTATGGGAAGTCTCATCTTGAAGGGGGCTTCACGCTTAG